>NZ_BAAIHU010000009.1:0-337373 GCF_054590795.1 Kineococcus anabasis | reverse complement strand
GGGGGGGGGGGCCCCCGCCCCCAGTGCGTGCGGCTCCGGTGACGGCGGATTTCTCCCCGGCCGCCGCGCTCGTGCATACTGGTGCTGCCGAAGACCGCCGGTCGTCACCCTCGGGTGGCAGAAGGTCCCGTTCTCAGGGCGACCCGCGCAGGCACGATGCTCCAGGCAGGCTTCCAGTCCTGCCCGACGCCCCGTGCGCATGCGCCGGGGCGTTCTCTGCGTCCCGGGGCCGGCCGGCTTCCCCCGAGAAGCGGAAGGAGGGCCCATGGCACGGCCCGACAAGGCAGCCGCCGTCAAGGAGATCGCAGACCTGCTGCGCGCCTCCAACGCGGCTGTGCTCACCGAGTACCGGGGGTTGACCGTCTCGCAGCTCACCTCGCTGCGGCGCTCGCTGGGTGTCACCACCACCTACGCGGTGCTCAAGAACACGCTGACCACCATCGCGGCCAAGGAGGCCGGCGTCACGGCCTTCGAAGGCCAGCTCGTCGGACCGACCGCCATCGCCTTCGTCAAGGGCGACCCGGTCGAGGCGGCGAAGGGTCTGCGTGACTTCGCGAAGACCAACCCCCAGCTGGTCGTCAAGGGCGGGATGCTCGAGGGGCGCGCGATCAGCGCCTCCGACGTCGCCGCCCTCGCCGACCTGGAGTCCCGCGAGGTGCTGCTCGCCAAGGTCGCAGGCGTCCTCAAGGCGTCGCAGAGCAAGGCCGCAGCACTGTTCAACGCTCCGCTCTCCAAGGCCGTCCGCACCGTGGACGCGCTGCGCGAGAAGGTCGCGGCCGGTGCTCCTGCCGCCCCGGCCGCCGGGGAGCCCGCGGACGCCTGACGGCGCCCGCCCGGGCTGCTCACCGAGCACCCGGATCCGCAGCCGTGCGCAGCACGGTGGCGGGGTGGCTGCGCGGAGCGCAGTCGCACACGGCCGTGCGGAGCACAGCTGTGACCAGGACTGGACCGTGGCGCGACGCCACGGGACGACGATGAGGAAGGACGCCACCATGGCGAAGCTCAGCACCGCGGAGCTGCTCGACGCGTTCAAGGAGATGACGCTGATCGAGCTCTCCGAGTTCGTGAAGCAGTTCGAGGAGACCTTCGACGTCACCGCCGCCGTCGCCGTGGCGGCCGCCGCCCCCGGTGGCGCCGGTGGCGGCGCCGCCGCCGAGGCCGAGGAGGAGAAGGACGAGTTCGACGTCGTCCTCGAGGCCGCCGGCGACAAGAAGATCGGCGTCATCAAGGAGGTGCGCGCCCTCACCAACCTCGGCCTGAAGGAGGCCAAGGACCTGGTGGACGGCGCCCCCAAGCCGGTCCTGGAGAAGGTCAACAAGGAGGCCGCCGAGAAGGCGAAGGCGGCCCTCGAGGGCGCCGGCGCCACCGTCACCCTCAAGTGACCTCCCGGCACGGCACCCGCGGGTGCCGTGCCGTCGGGCACTGCTCCCCGCGAGGGGCGCGCGGGCACGACGCCCGGGCGCCCCTCGCGGCGTTCCGGCCGCCACCCCGGCCGGGGCCGTCGCAGCCGGTGCTCCGCGGCGGGTGCCGCGACCCGCGCGGCAGCGGGCGCCGGGGCCGGCACGGCGGCCGGCGCGGGAGGTCGCCCGCGTCCCGCGCCGTGATCCGCCGGGGAGGCCCGAGCCGTAGCGTGCGCGCACCGGACGGCGGGTCCACCTTGACGGCGGCGCGTGCGGCGGTCATTCTCGTCACCGGCTCGACAGCCACCCCGGCAGTGCCGCCGGCGGGGGAGCGGAGCCGGGCGACCACCCCGGCAGCAGGGGTGTGGACAACCATGTCTTCCGCGGGTATGCTGCTGTTTTGCGCTGCCCAGAGCCATATGGCCGGTCGTCTTCGACCGAGTGGGGCCGGGACAGTGCTCAAACGTTCGCAGGCCCGTGGAAGGACCCCTCTTTGGCCGCCTCGCGCACAGCGTCCGCATCCGGCACCACTTCGGCCCTGACCACCTCCGGTCGCTACTCCTTCGGCAAGATCCGCGAGCCCCTCGAGGTTCCCGACCTGCTGGCTCTGCAGACCGAGAGCTTCGACTGGCTCCTCGGCAACGAGCGCTGGCAGCAGCGGGTCGAGGCCGCCCGCTCCGGCGGGCTCGACGTGCCGACCACCTCCGGTCTGGAGGAGATCTTCGAGGAGATCTCCCCGATCGAGGACTTCTCCGGCTCCATGTCCCTCTCGTTCCGCGACCACCGGTTCGAGCCGCCCAAGTACTCGCTCGACGAGTGCAAGGAGCGGGACATGACCTACGCGGCTCCGCTGTTCGTCACCGCGGAGTTCATGAACACGACCACCGGCGAGATCAAGAGCCAGACCGTCTTCATGGGCGACTTCCCGCTCATGACCGAGCGCGGCACCTTCGTGATCAACGGCACCGAGCGCGTCGTCGTCTCGCAGCTGGTCCGCTCGCCCGGCATCTACTTCGAGCGCGTCGCCGACAAGACGTCCGACCGGGACGTCTACACCGCGAAGATCATCCCCTCGCGCGGTGCCTGGCTCGAGTTCGAGATCGACAAGCGCGACATGGTCGGCGTCCGCATCGACCGCAAGCGCAAGCAGTCGGTGACGGTGCTGCTCAAGGCGCTGGGCTGGAGCGAGTCGCAGATCCGCGAGGAGTTCGCCGACTACGAGTCGATGATCTCCACGCTGGAGAAGGACCACACCGCCGGCGTCGAGGACGCGCTGCTCGACATCTACCGCAAGCTGCGCCCCGGTGAGCCGCCGACGCAGGAGGCCGCGCGCAACCTGCTCGACAACCTCTACTTCAACCCCAAGCGCTACGACCTCGCCAAGGTCGGCCGCTACAAGGTGAACAAGAAGCTGGGGCAGGAGCGGCCGCTGTCCAACAGCGTGCTCTCCGTCGACGACATCGTCTCGACGATCAAGTTCCTCGTGCGCCTGCACGCGGGTGAGATCTCCATGCCGGGCACCCGCAGCGGTGAGCCGGTCGAGGTCCGCGTCGAGGTCGACGACATCGACCACTTCGGCAACCGCCGCCTGCGCAGCGTCGGGGAGCTCATCCAGAACCAGGTCCGCACCGGCCTGTCCCGGATGGAGCGCGTCGTGCGCGAGCGCATGACGACCCAGGACGTCGAGGCGATCACGCCGCAGACGCTGATCAACATCCGTCCCGTCGTGGCCTCCATCAAGGAGTTCTTCGGGACGAGCCAGCTGTCGCAGTTCATGGACCAGACCAACCCCCTGGCCGGGCTGACGCACAAGCGCCGCCTGTCCGCGCTGGGCCCCGGTGGTCTCTCCCGCGAGCGCGCCGGCATGGAGGTCCGCGACGTCCACCCGTCGCACTACGGCCGCATGTGCCCGATCGAGACGCCCGAGGGCCCGAACATCGGCCTGATCGGCTCGCTGTCCTCCTACGGGCGCATCAACCCGTTCGGGTTCATCGAGACGCCGTACCGCAAGGTCGTCGACGGCATCGTCAGCGACGATGTGGACTACCTCACCGCGGACGAGGAGGACGGCTTCGTCATCGCCCAGGCCAACGCGCCGCTCGCCGCGGACGGCAGCTTCGCCGAGGCGCGCGTCCTGGTGCGCGCCAAGGGCGGGGAGGCGGAGTTCGTCCCGCGCGAGGACGTCGACTACATGGACGTCGCCGCCCGGCAGATGGTCTCCGTCGCCACCGCGATGATCCCGTTCCTCGAGCACGACGACGCCAACCGCGCGCTCATGGGCTCCAACATGCAGCGCCAGGCCGTGCCGCTGGTGCGTTCCGAGGCCCCGCTCGTCGGCACCGGCATGGAGTTCCGCGCCGCCGTCGACGCCGGGGACGTCATGACCGCGACGAAGGCCGGCGTGGCCACCGAGGTCTCGGCGGACTCGGTGACGGTGTCCAACGACGACGGCACCTCCACCACGTACCGCGTGGCGAAGTTCCGCCGCTCCAACCAGGGCACCGCCTACAACCAGCGCGTGCTCGTGGACGAGGGCGCCCGCATCGAGGTCGGCACCGTCCTGGCGGACGGGCCGAGCACCGACGGCGGGGAGATGGCGCTCGGGCGCAACCTGCTCGTGGCGTTCATGCCCTGGGAGGGCCACAACTACGAGGACGCGATCATCCTGTCGCAGCGCCTCGTGCAGGACGACGTCCTGTCCTCGATCCACATCGAGGAGCACGAGGTCGACGCCCGCGACACCAAGCTGGGCCCGGAGGAGATCACCCGCGACATCCCCAACGTCGCGGAGGAGGTCCTCGCCGACCTGGACGAGCGCGGCATCATCCGCATCGGCGCCGAGGTCGTGCCCGGCGACATCCTCGTGGGCAAGGTGACGCCCAAGGGCGAGACCGAGCTCACCCCGGAGGAGCGCCTCCTGCGCGCGATCTTCGGCGAGAAGGCCCGCGAGGTGCGCGACACCTCCCTCAAGGTGCCGCACGGCGAGACGGGCACCGTCATCGGCGTCAAGGTCTTCGACCGCGACGAGGGTGACGAGCTGCCCCCGGGCGTCAACCAGCTCGTGCGGGTCTACGTCGCCCAGAAGCGCAAGATCACCGACGGTGACAAGCTCGCGGGCCGGCACGGCAACAAGGGCGTCATCTCCAAGATCCTCCCGGTGGAGGACATGCCGTTCCTCGAGGACGGCACCGCGGTCGACGTCATCCTGAACCCGCTCGGCGTGCCGAGCCGGATGAACGTCGGCCAGGTCCTGGAGCTGCACCTGGGCTGGGTGGCCTCACAGGGCTGGGAGATCGAGGGCGCCCCGGACTGGGCGAGCCTCATCCCCGAGGAGATCCGCCAGGCTCCGGGCGGCACGCGTGTCGCCTCGCCCGTCTTCGACGGTGCGCGTGAGCAGGAGATCACCGGTCTGCTCGCCTCGACCCGTCCCACGCGGGACGGTGAGCGCCTGGTCGGGGGCGACGGCAAGGCGCGGCTGTTCGACGGCCGCAGCGGCGAGCCGTTCCCGGACCCGGTGTCCGTGGGCTACATGTACATCCTGAAGCTGCACCACCTGGTCGACGACAAGATCCACGCGCGCTCGACCGGCCCCTACTCCATGATCACGCAGCAGCCGCTGGGTGGTAAGGCGCAGTTCGGCGGCCAGCGGTTCGGCGAGATGGAGGTCTGGGCCCTCGAGGCGTACGGCGCGGCCTACGCCCTGCAGGAGCTCCTGACCATCAAGTCGGACGACGTGCTGGGCCGGGTGAAGGTCTACGAGGCGATCGTCAAGGGCGAGAACATCCCCGAGCCGGGCATCCCCGAGTCCTTCAAGGTGCTCATCAAGGAGATGCAGTCGCTGTGCCTGAACGTCGAGGTGCTCTCCAGCGACGGCATGTCCATCGAGATGCGTGACAGCGACGAGGACGTCTTCCGGGCGGCCGAGGAGCTGGGCATCGACCTGTCCCGGCGGGAGCCGAGCAGCGTCGAAGAGGTCTGACGGACCGCGGGGGGCCGCACACGCGGCGGCCCCCCGCACCGCCGGCCAACGGATCGATCCCGTCAGACCCACGGACACTGAAGAGAGAGAAGGGCACGTTGCTCGACGTCAACTTCTTCGACGAGCTGCGCATCGGGCTGGCCACGGCGGAGGACATCCGCACCTGGTCGCACGGTGAGGTCAAGAAGCCCGAGACCATCAACTACCGCACCCTCAAGCCCGAGAAGGACGGCCTCTTCTGCGAGAAGATCTTCGGGCCGACCCGGGACTGGGAGTGCTACTGCGGTAAGTACAAGCGCGTCCGCTTCAAGGGCATCATCTGCGAGCGCTGCGGCGTCGAGGTCACCCGCGCCAAGGTGCGCCGCGAGCGGATGGGCCACATCGAGCTCGCCGCGCCCGTGACGCACATCTGGTACTTCAAGGGCGTCCCGAGCCGTCTGGGGTACCTGCTCGATCTCGCGCCGAAGGACCTGGAGAAGGTCATCTACTTCGCCGCCTACATGATCACGTGGGTCGACGAGGAGGGCCGCCACCGCGACATGTCGTCGCTGGAGGCCCAGATCGAGGTCGAGAAGAAGGAGATCGAGAACCGCCGCGACGCGGACGTCGACGCGCGCGCCAAGTCCCTCGAGGCAGACCTGGCCGAGCTGGAGGCGGAGGGCGCCAAGTCCGACGTCCGCCGCAAGGTGCGCGAGTCCGCCGAGCGGGAGATGGCGCAGATCCGCCGGCGCGCCGACACGGAGATCGACCGCCTCACGACGGTCTGGGACCGCTTCCGCAACCTCAAGGTCCAGGACCTCGAGGGTGACGAGGTGCTCTACCGCGCCATGCGCGAGCGCTTCGGCATGTACTTCGAGGGCGGGATGGGTGCCGCGGCCCTGCAGAAGCGGCTGCAGAGCTTCGACCTCGAGGCCGAGGCCGAGAGCCTGCGCGAGACCATCGCCACCGGCAAGGGCCAGCGCAAGACCCGCGCCCTGAAGCGGCTGAAGGTGGTCTCCGCGTTCCTGACCACGCGCAACTCCCCGCAGGGCATGGTCCTGGACTGCATCCCGGTCATCCCGCCGGACCTGCGCCCGATGGTGCAGCTCGACGGCGGCCGGTTCGCGACGTCCGACCTGAACGACCTGTACCGCCGCGTGATCAACCGCAACAACCGCCTCAAGCGGCTCCTCGACCTCGGTGCGCCCGAGATCATCGTGAACAACGAGAAGCGGATGCTCCAGGAGGCCGTCGACGCGCTGTTCGACAACGGCCGCCGCGGTCGTCCGGTCACCGGCCCGGGCAACCGGCCGCTGAAGTCGCTGTCCGACATGCTCAAGGGCAAGCAGGGGCGCTTCCGGCAGAACCTGCTCGGCAAGCGCGTCGACTACTCGGGCCGCTCGGTCATCGTCGTCGGCCCGCAGCTGAAGCTGCACCAGTGCGGTCTGCCCAAGCAGATGGCGCTGGAGCTCTTCAAGCCGTTCGTGATGAAGCGCCTGGTCGACCTGAGCCAC
Organism: Kineococcus anabasis; assembly: GCF_054590795.1. Lineage (NCBI taxonomy): Bacteria > Bacillati > Actinomycetota > Actinomycetes > Kineosporiales > Kineosporiaceae > Kineococcus > Kineococcus anabasis. The sequence continues at coordinate 330,501 of NZ_BAAIHU010000009.1, read as the reverse complement.
GCGCAGAACATCAAGTCGGCCAAGCGCATGGTCGAGCGCGCCCGCCCGGTGGTCTGGGACGTCCTGTCCGAGGTCATCACCGAGCACCCGGTGCTGCTCAACCGCGCGCCCACGCTGCACCGCCTGGGCATCCAGGCCTTCGAGCCGCAGCTCGTCGAGGGCAAGGCCATCCAGATCCACCCGCTCGTCTGCACCGCGTTCAACGCGGACTTCGACGGTGACCAGATGGCCGTGCACGTGCCGCTGTCGGCGGAGGCGCAGGCCGAGGCCCGCATCCTCATGCTGTCCAGCAACAACATCCTCAAGCCGGCCGACGGGCGGCCCGTGACCATGCCCACCCAGGACATGATCATCGGTCTGTACCACCTGACCAGCGACCGCGACGACGTCGCGGGCACGGGGCGCAGCTTCTCCTCCGTCGCCGAGGCGATCATGGCGTTCGACGCCCGGTCCCTCGACCTGGCGGCGAAGGTCCGCATCAAGCTCTCCGACGTCGTGCCCGACGAGAGGATGTCGGCGTCCCTGCCCGAGGGCTGGCAGCAGGGCGACGACCTGGTCGTCGAGACGACCCTGGGCCGCGCCCTGTTCAACGAGGCCCTGCCGGCGGACTACCGCTTCGTCGACGCGGTCGTGGACAAGAAGCGGCTCTCGGCGATCGTCAACGACCTCGCCGAGCGCTACCCGAAGGTCCAGGTGGCCGCGACGCTGGACGCCCTCAAGGAGGCCGGGTTCCACTGGGCCACCCGCTCCGGCACCACGGTCTCCATCGCGGACGTGGTCTCCCCGCCGAACAAGCAGGAGATCCTGGAGCGCTACGAGGCCAAGGCGGAGAAGGTCCAGCAGCAGTACGAGCGCGGCCTGATCACCGACGACGAGCGCCGCCAGGAGCTCATCGAGATCTGGACCCAGGCCACCAACGAGGTCGCCCGCGACCTCGAGCAGGCGATGCCGACGCACAACACCATCCACCGCATGGTGTCCTCCGGGGCCCGTGGTAACTGGATGCAGATGCGCCAGCTCGCCGGCATGCGCGGCCTGATGGCCAACCCGAAGGGCGAGATCATCCCGCGCCCGGTCAAGGCCAGCTTCCGCGAGGGGCTGACCGTGCTGGAGTTCTTCATCACCACCCACGGTGCGCGCAAGGGTCTGGCCGACACCGCGCTGCGCACCGCGGACTCCGGCTACCTGACGCGTCGCCTCGTCGACGTCTCCCAGGACGTCATCGTCCGCGAGGAGGACTGCGGCACCGAGCGCGGTCTGGTCATGCCGATCGCCGTCAAGGGTGCCGACGGCAGCCTGCGGCGCCACGACGACGTCGAGACCAGCGTGTACGCGCGGGTCCTGGCCTCCGACGTGGCCGTCGACGGCGAGGTGGTGCTCGCCGGCGGCGAGGACCTCGGCGACGTCGTGATCGACCGCCTGGTCGCCCTCGGCGTGCAGCAGCTGAAGGTGCGCTCGGTCCTGACGTGCGAGTCGCGCGTCGGCACGTGCGCCAAGTGCTACGGCCGCTCCCTGGCCAGCGGCAAGCTCGTCGACATCGGCGAGGCGGTGGGCATCGTGGCGGCCCAGTCGATCGGTGAGCCGGGCACGCAGCTGACGATGCGCACCTTCCACACCGGTGGTGCGGCGTCCGAGTCCGGCGACATCACGCACGGTCTGCCGCGTGTGGTCGAGCTGTTCGAGGCGCGCACCCCCAAGGGTGTCGCCCCGATCTCGGAGGTCGCCGGCCGGGTGACCATCGAGGACACCGACAAGGGCCGCCGCGTCCTCATCACCCCGGACGACGGGGCCGAGGAGGTCGCCTACCCGGTGAGCAAGCGCTCGCGCCTGCTCGTGGCGGACGGCCAGCACGTGGAGGTGGGGGAGAAGCTCATCCAGGGCGCCATCGACCCCAAGCAGGTGCTGCGCATCCTCGGTCCGCGCCAGGTGCAGATCCACCTCGTGGACGAGGTCCAGGAGGTGTACCGCAGCCAGGGTGTGTCGATCCACGACAAGCACATCGAGGTCATCGTCCGCCAGATGCTCAAGCGGGTGACGATCATCGAGTCCGGCGACGCGGAGCTGCTGCCGGGCGAGCTCGCGGAGCGGGCCCGCTTCGAGGAGGAGAACCGGCGCGTCGTGGCCGAGGGCGGTCAGCCCGCCTCCGGGCGCCCGGAGCTCATGGGGATCACGAAGGCGTCCCTGGCGACGGACTCGTGGCTGTCGGCGGCCTCCTTCCAGGAGACGACGAGGGTCCTGACGAACGCCGCCATGGAGGGCCGCAGCGACCCCCTGCTGGGCCTGAAGGAGAACGTCATCATCGGCAAGCTCATCCCGGCCGGTACGGGCCTGCCCCGCTACCGCAACGTCCGGGTGGAGCCCACCGAGGAGGCCAAGGCGACGATGTACTCGGTGCCCGGCTACGACGACGTCGACTACGCGCAGTTCGGGTTGGGCAACGGCCAGGCCGTCCCGCTCGAGGAGTTCGACTACGGCAGCAGCGACTACCGCTGACGCCGGCGCGGGTGCGGCGGGGACCCTCCCACGGGGTCCCCGCCGCGTCACGCGCAGCACAGGGGGCCGTTTTGACCCCCTTCACCACAACGGGTAGCCTCGTTTGCGCTTGGGCCCACCGCGCCCGCTGCGCCCATCGTGGAGATGTGGCACAGAGGGCACAGGTCCGGGCGACACGCCCGACCTCGTGGGTCGGCGCTGGCTACCGCAGCCGCCACCCAGGACGGGTGGCGCTAGCCGAAGATCCCGCACAGAGAACACGGAGACAGGGTGCCCACGATCCAGCAGCTGGTCCGCAAGGGCCGGGAGGACAAGGTCGTCAAGACCAAGACGCCCGCGCTCAAGGGCAGCCCGCAACGGCGCGGCGTGTGCACCCGCGTCTACACGACGACGCCGAAGAAGCCGAACTCGGCGCTGCGCAAGGTCGCGCGCGTGCGCCTGACGAGCGGCATCGAGGTGACCGCCTACATCCCGGGCGTCGGCCACAACCTGCAGGAGCACTCCATCGTGCTCGTCCGCGGCGGCCGCGTGAAGGACCTCCCCGGTGTGCGCTACAAGATCGTCCGCGGCTCGCTCGACACCCAGGGCGTGAAGAACCGCAAGCAGGCTCGCAGCCGCTACGGCGCGAAGAAGGAGAAGAGCTGATGCCGCGCAAGGGCCCCGCCCCCAAGCGTCCCCTCGTGGTGGACCCCGTCTACCAGTCGCCGCTGGTGACGCAGCTCGTCAACAAGGTGCTCCTGGACGGGAAGAAGTCCGTCGCCGAGAGCATCGTGTACGGCGCCCTCGAGGGTGCCCGCACCAAGTCCGGTGCGGACCCCGTCGTGACGCTCAAGCGTGCGCTCGACAACGTGAAGCCGGCCCTGGAGGTCCGCTCCCGCCGCGTCGGCGGCTCGACCTACCAGGTGCCGATCGAGGTCCGCCCCAGCCGCTCCACGACCCTGGCGCTGCGCTGGCTCGTCAGCTACTCCCGCCAGCGCCGGGAGAAGACGATGACCGAGCGGCTCATGAACGAGATCCTCGACGCCAGCAACGGCCTCGGTGCCGCGGTCAAGCGCCGTGAGGACACCCACAAGATGGCCGAGTCGAACAAGGCCTTCGCGCACTACCGCTGGTGACCCAGCGCTGAGCGCGCACTGTGGTCCGGACGCCCCGGACGCGACCCCGCCGAGCCCAGGGAAGAGGCAGTAGAACGTGGCACTCGACGTGCTGACGGACCTCAACAAGGTCCGCAACATCGGCATCATGGCGCACATCGACGCCGGCAAGACGACGACGACCGAGCGGATCCTGTTCTACACGGGCATCAACTACAAGATCGGCGAGGTCCACGAGGGCGCCGCCACGATGGACTGGATGGAGCAGGAGCAGGAGCGGGGGATCACCATCACCTCCGCCGCCACCACCTGCTTCTGGAACAACAACCAGATCAACATCATCGACACCCCCGGCCACGTCGACTTCACCGTCGAGGTCGAGCGCTCGCTGCGCGTCCTCGACGGCGCGGTCGCCGTCTTCGACGGCAAGGAGGGTGTCGAGCCGCAGTCCGAGACGGTGTGGCGCCAGGCCGACAAGTACGACGTGCCGCGCATCTGCTTCGTCAACAAGATGGACAAGCTCGGCGCCGACTTCTTCTTCACGGTCAACACGATCGTCGACCGCCTCGGTGCGGAGCCGCTGGTCATGCAGCTGCCCATCGGCGCGGAGAACACCTTCATCGGTGTCGTGGACCTCGTCCGCAACAAGGCCCTGACCTGGCGCGGCGAGGTGCAGAAGGGCGAGGACTACACGGTCGAGGAGGTCCCGGCCGAGCTCGCCGAGCAGGTCGAGGAGTACCGGCACAAGCTCGTCGAGCGCATCGCCGAGTCCGACGAGACCCTGCTGGAGAAGTACCTCGGTGGCGAGGAGCTGACGGAGGCCGAGATCAAGGCGGCCGTCCGCAAGCTGACGATCGCCAGCGAGGTCTACCCGATCTTCTGCGGCTCCGCGTTCAAGAACAAGGGCGTGCAGCCCATGCTCGACGCGGTCATCGACTACCTGCCCTCGCCGCTGGACGTCAAGCCGATGGTCGGGCACAAGGTCGGTGACGAGGACACGGAGATCATCCGTCGCCCCGAGGCCTCTGAGCCCTTCTCCGCCCTGGCGTTCAAGATCGCCTCGCACCCGTTCTTCGGCAAGCTGACCTACGTCCGGGTGTACTCGGGCAGGGTCGCCTCCGGCTCGCAGGTCGTGAACTCGACCAAGGGCAAGAAGGAGCGCATCGGGAAGCTCTTCCAGATGCACTCCAACAAGGAGAACCCGGTCGAGGACGCCAGCGCGGGTCACATCTACGCGATGATCGGCCTGAAGGACACCACCACCGGCGACACGCTCTGCGACCCGCAGGCGCAGGTCGTGCTGGAGTCCATGACCTTCCCCGCGCCGGTCATCTCGGTGGCCATCGAGCCGAAGACCAAGGGTGACCAGGAGAAGCTGGGCACGGCGATCCAGAAGCTCGCCGAGGAGGACCCGACCTTCCAGGTCCACCACGACGAGGAGACCGGCCAGACGATCATCGCCGGCATGGGCGAGCTCCACCTGGACATCCTGGTGGACCGCATGCGCCGCGAGTTCAAGGTCGAGGCGAACGTCGGAAAGCCGCAGGTGGCCTACCGCGAGACGATCCGCCGGGCGGTCGAGAAGCTGGACTACACCCACAAGAAGCAGACCGGTGGGTCCGGCCAGTTCGCCAAGGTGCAGGTCAGCATCGAGCCCCTGGACACCGCCGACGGCGAGATGTACGAGTTCCAGAACAAGGTCACCGGTGGCCGCGTTCCGCGCGAGTACATCCCCAGCGTCGACGCGGGCATCCAGGACGCCATGCAGATGGGTGTCATCGCCGGCTACCCCCTCGTGGGCATCCGGGCCACCCTCCTCGACGGTGCGGCGCACGACGTCGACTCCTCCGAGATGGCGTTCAAGATCGCCGGCTCGATGGTGCTGAAGGAGGCCGTCCGCAGGGCGGACCCCGTGCTCCTGGAGCCGGTCATGGCGGTCGAGGTGCGCACCCCGGAGTCCTACATGGGTGACGTCATCGGCGACCTGAACTCCCGCCGCGGGCAGATCCAGTCCATGGAGGACGCCAGCGGCGCCAAGGTCGTCCGCGCCCAGGTCCCGCTGTCCGAGATGTTCGGGTACGTCGGTGACCTGCGCTCCAAGACCCAGGGCCGCGCGGTCTACTCCATGCAGTTCGACTCCTACGCCGAGGTTCCCCGGAACGTGGCGGAGGAGATCATCAAGAAGGTCCGCGGGGAGTAGTCCCCCGACCGAGCCGTACGACGGCCCGTCTGGCAAGCTGGAGTCCAGCGTCTGTTCAGACGGGCCCACCGGCCACCCGCCCGATCCACCGGGTCGGGGAAGACATCCAGTCCCGAGGAGGACCCCCAGTGGCGAAGGCGAAGTTCGAGCGGACTAAGCCGCACGTCAACATCGGCACCATCGGTCACATCGACCACGGGAAGACGACGCTGACTGCGGCCATCACCCGGGTGCTGCACGACAAGTACCCGAACCTGAACCAGGCTTCGGCGTTCGACCAGATCGACAAGGCTCCCGAGGAGCGTCAGCGCGGTATCACCATCTCCATCGCGCACGTCGAGTACCAGACCGAGGCGCGCCACTACGCGCACGTCGACTGCCCTGGTCACGCCGACTACATCAAGAACATGATCACGGGTGCTGCGCAGATGGACGGCGCCATCCTGGTCGTGGCGGCGACCGACGGCCCGATGCCGCAGACGAAGGAGCACGTCATCCTGGCCCGCCAGGTCGGCGTCCCCTACATCGTCGTGGCGCTCAACAAGGCCGACATGGTCGAGGACGAGGAGCTCCTCGAGCTCGTCGAGATGGAGGTGCGCGAGCTCCTCTCCAGCTACGAGTTCCCGGGCGACGACGTCCCGGTCGTGCGCGTCTCGGCGCTGAAGGCGCTCGAGGGCGACGCCGAGTGGGGCGCCAAGCTGCTCGAGCTCATGGACGCGGTCGACACCGCCATCCCGGAGCCGGCGCGCGAGGTCGACCTCCCGTTCCTCATGCCGATCGAGGACGTCTTCACGATCACCGGGCGCGGCACCGTCGTGACCGGCCGCATCGAGCGCGGCATCCTCAAGGTCAACGAGACCGTGGAGATCGTCGGCATCCGCGAGAAGTCGCAGTCGACGACCGTCACCGGCATCGAGATGTTCCGCAAGCTGCTCGACGAGGGCCAGGCCGGCGAGAACGTGGGTCTGCTGCTGCGCGGTCTCAAGCGCGAGGACGTCGAGCGCGGGCAGGTCGTCTGCAAGGCCGGCTCGATCACGCCGCACACGGAGTTCGAGGCGAACTCCTACATCCTGTCCAAGGACGAGGGTGGCCGTCACACGCCGTTCTACAACAACTACCGTCCGCAGTTCTACTTCCGGACCACGGACGTGACCGGCGTCGTGTCGCTGCCCGAGGGCACCGAGATGGTCATGCCCGGTGACAACACCGAGATGATCGTCAACCTCATCCAGCCGATCGCGATGGAGGAGGGCCTCAAGTTCGCGATCCGCGAGGGCGGCCGCACCGTCGGCGCCGGCCGGGTGACGAAGATCCTGAAGTGACCTGAGCGGCGTCAGCCGCTCCGGACGCTCGACAGAACGGGGTGGGCCGAGCAACACGGTCCACCCCGTTCTGCTGGGGCCTGGAAAGCCCTGGATTAGCCAAGGGACACCCGTCTCTGGCAGACTGTTCACGTTGCTGCGCGCCGTTGATGCGGTGGGTTCTGCCCAACGCCAGGTGAGCGGGTGCCGAGAGGTCCTCCTCAGGGAGTGGCTCTGCGGTCAGGACCAGGACAAGACCACACCAGGTAACCGACGTGGGCGTAGTGCGCTCGCAGAGCGCGACACGCCCGACCTCGGGGGTCGGGGTAGGGGAACCAGCCCCGCGCCGCACACGAGTCAGTAGCGGTACGAAGAGAGAGAGTCAGACGACGCCATGGCGGGACAGAAGATCCGCATTCGGCTCAAGGCCTACGACCACGAGGTCATCGACAGCTCGGCGCGCAAGATCGTCGACACGGTGACCCGTACTGGCGCCTCCGTCGCCGGGCCCGTGCCGCTGCCGACCGAGAAGAACGTCTACTGCGTGATCCGCTCGCCGCACAAGTACAAGGACAGCCGCGAGCACTTCGAGATGCGCACGCACAAGCGCCTCATCGACATCATCGACCCCACGCCGAAGACGGTCGACTCGCTCATGCGTCTCGACCTCCCCGCGGGTGTCGACATCGAGATCAAGCTCTGAGGGACTGCACACGATGAGCGACAGGCAAGTGCGAGGGGTGCTCGGCACCAAGCTCGGTATGACCCAGGTGTGGGACGAGGCCAACCGCCTCGTGCCGGTCACCGTGGTCCAGGCCGCGCCGAACGTCGTCACCCAGGTCCGCACCACCGAGAGCGACGGCTACGAGGCCGTCCAGCTGGCCTTCGGGGCCATCGACCCGCGCAAGGCCAACAAGCCGGCCGCCGGGCACTTCGCCAAGGCGGGCGTCGCGCCGCGCCGGCACCTGGTCGAGCTGCGCACGACCGATGCGTCGGGCTACACCGCGGGCCAGGAGGTCACGGTGGAGATCTTCTCCGCCGGGCAGGTCGTCGACGTCGTGGGCACCACCCGCGGCAAGGGCACCGCCGGCGTGATGAAGCGTCACGGCTTCGCGGGTGTGAGCGCCTCCCACGGCGCGCACCGCAACCACCGCAAGCCGGGCTCCATCGGCGGTTGCTCGACGCCGGGCCGCGTGTTCAAGGGTCTGCGCATGGCCGGCCGCATGGGCGCCGAGCGTCAGACCACCCAGAACCTGAAGGTGCACGCCGTCGACGTGGAGAAGGGTCTGCTGCTGATCGCGGGCGCCGTCCCCGGTCCCCGCGGTGGCGTGGTGCTCGTCAAGAACGCCGCCAAGGCGCGCGTCAAGGAGGCCTGAGCTCATGACCGCGACGACCGAGGCCACTGCGCCCCTCACCGTGGACGTGCGGACCGCCGGTGGCGGCACCGCCGGCACCGTGGAGCTGCCGGCCGAGCACTTCGGCGTGCAGACCAACATCCCGCTGATCCACCAGGTCGTGGTGGCGCAGCTCGCCGCCGCCCGCCAGGGCACGCACGACACCAAGAACCGCGGCGAGGTCCGGGGTGGTGGCAAGAAGCCCTACAAGCAGAAGGGCACCGGCCGCGCCCGCCAGGGCTCGCTGCGTGCGCCGCAGTTCACCGGCGGTGGCGTCGTGCACGGCCCGACCCCGCGCAGCTACGTGCAGCGCACCCCGAAGAAGATGAAGGCGGCCGCCCTGCGCGGGGCCCTCTCGGACCGGGCGCGCCACGGGCGCATCCACGTGGTCGACAGCCTCGTCGGCGGGGACGCCCCCTCGACCAAGGCCGCCGTGAACCTCCTCGCCGGGGTCACCGACCGCCGGCACGTGCTCGTCGTCATCGCCCGTGGCGACGACGTGGCGAGCAAGAGCCTGCGCAACGTCGACCGGGTGCACCTGCTGCCCGCCGACCAGCTCAACACGTACGACGTCCTCGTCTCCGACGACGTGGTCTTCACGCGCGCCGCGCTCGAGGCCTTCGTGGCCGGGGCCCCCAGGGGCCGCGGTGCGACCGCGGTGGCGACCGAGTCCGAGGCCGCCGCGCTCGCGGCCTCCGAGGGGAGTGCCCAGTGAGCAACGTCGGCAACGCGCACAAGGACCCGCGCGACATCCTCCTCGCTCCGGTCGTCTCGGAGAAGAGCTACGGCCTGATCGACGAGGGCAAGTACACGTTCATCGTGGACCCCGCGGCGAACAAGACCGAGATCAAGATCGCGGTCGAGCGGATCTTCGGTGTGAAGGTGGCTTCGGTGAACACCGCCAACCGCCAGGGCAAGACCCGGCGCACCAAGTTCGGCACCGGCAAGCGCAAGGACACCAAGCGCGCCATCGTGACGCTGCGCGAAGGCACCATCGACATCTTCGGCGGCTCGGCCGCCTGAGGCGACCGGACCGCAGAAACTATCGAGTCGAGGACGAACTCACATGGGAATCCGCAAGTACAAGCCGACGACGCCTGGCCGGCGCGGCGCCAGCGTCGCCGACTTCGTCGAGGTGACGCGCACGCAGCCGGAGAAGTCGCTCGTCCGCCCGCTCTCCAAGAGCGGCGGCCGCAACAACACCGGCCGGGTGACCACCCGTCACCACGGTGGGGGGCACAAGCGCGCCTACCGGGTCATCGACTTCCGTCGCAACGACAAGGACGGCGTGCCGGCGAAGGTCGCGCACATCGAGTACGACCCCAACCGCACCGCCCGCATCGCGCTGCTGCACTACGTGGACGGCGAGAAGCGCTACATCATCGCGCCGAACCGCCTGAAGCAGGGTGACCAGGTCGAGAACGGGCCCGGTGCCGACATCAAGCCCGGCAACAACCTGCCGCTGCGCAACATCCCCGTCGGCACCGTGATCCACGCCATCGAGCTGCGTCCGGGCGGTGGCGCCAAGATCGCCCGCTCGGCCGGCGCGAGCGTGCAGCTCGTGGCCCGTGAGGGTGCCTTCGCCCAGCTGCGCATGCCCTCCGGCGAGATCCGCAACGTCGACGTGCGCTGCCGCGCCACCGTCGGCGAGGTCGGCAACGCCGAGCAGTCGAACATCAACTGGGGCAAGGCCGGGCGCATGCGCTGGAAGGGCCGCCGCCCCACCGTCCGCGGTGTCGCCATGAACCCGATCGACCACCCGCACGGTGGTGGTGAGGGCAAGACGTCCGGTGGTCGTCACCCCGTGAGCCCCTGGGGCCAGCCTGAGGGCCGCACCCGGCGTCCGGGCAAGGAGAGCGACAAGCTCATCGTCCGTCGCCGTCGTACCGGCAAGAAGCGCTGATAGGAGCACCGGCCACCATGCCTCGCAGCCTGAAGAAGGGTCCCTTCGTCGACGACCACCTCCAGAAGAAGGTGGACGACCAGAACGAGAAGGGCACCCACAACGTCATCCGCACGTGGTCGCGTCGTTCGATGATCACGCCGGAGTTCCTCGGACACACCATCGCGGTGCACGACGGCCGCAAGCACGTCCCCGTCTTCGTGACCGAATCCATGGTGGGGCACAAGCTCGGTGAGTTCGCCCCCACGCGGACCTTCAAGGGCCACGAGAAGGACGACCGCAAGGGTCGTCGCCGCTGACGGCAGCCGCCCCGCCCCCAGGGCGGGGCGCTGGCGCCGAGCGCCCACCACGCAGTGACGAGATCTGAGACAGAAGGCAGGACAGGATGGAAGCCAAGGCGCAGACGCGGTACCTCCGCGTCACGCCCCAGAAGGCGCGCCGAGTCGTCGACCTGATCCGGGGCAAGCAGGCCACCGAGGCGGTCGCCGTGCTGCAGTTCGCCCCCCAGGCGGCGGCGGAGCCGGTCCGCAAGCTCGTGCAGAGCGCGATCGCGAACGCCCGGTTCCTGGCGGACAAGCACTCGCAGGCCTTCGATGAGCGTGACCTCGTCGTGCAGACGGCCTACGTGGACGAGGGGCCGACCATGAAGCGGTTCCGTCCGCGTGCGCAGGGGCGCGCCGGCCGGATCCTGAAGCGCACCAGCCACATCACGGTGGTCGTCGCCCCGCCGGCCGACGGCGCCAAGAAGACGAGGAGGACCCGCTAGTGGGACAGAAGGTCAACCCGCACGGGTTCCGGCTGGGCATCACGACCGACCACAAGAGCCGGTGGTTCGCCGACTCCACGCGTCCCGGTCAGCGCTATGCCGACTACGTGAAGGAGGACGTGGCGATCCGCCGCCTCATGTCCAAGGGCATGGAGCGCGCCGGCATCTCCCGCGTAGAGATCGAGCGCACCCGCGACCGCGTGCGCGTCGACATCCACACCGCCCGGCCGGGCATCGTCATCGGCCGTCGTGGCGCGGAGGCCGACCGCATCCGCGGTGAGCTCGAGAAGCTCACCGGCAAGCAGGTGCAGCTGAACATCCTCGAGGTGAAGAACCCCGAGGTCGACTCCCAGCTCGTCGCCCAGGGCATCGCCGAGCAGCTCGCCAGCCGCGTCTCCTTCCGGCGCGCCATGCGCAAGGGCATGCAGACGTCCCTGCGCTCCGGCGCCAAGGGCATCCGCGTGCAGTGCTCCGGCCGCCTCGGCGGCGCCGAGATGAGCCGCTCGGAGTTCTACCGCGAGGGTCGCGTGCCGCTGCACACCCTGCGCGCGAACATCGACTACGGCTTCTACGAGGCCCGCACCACCTTCGGCCGCATCGGCGTGAAGGTGTGGATCTACCACGGCGACGTGACCAGCCGAGAGCTGGCCCAGTCCCAGGCGACCGCGCCGGGCCGTGCGCCCCGTCGCGGCGAGGGCGGCCCCCGCGGGGCGGGCGCCCGTCGTCCCCGCACCCAGGCGCCCGAGACGTCCACCGCTCCCGCTGCCGAGGCGACCGCGCCGGGTGGCGACGCGGGGGTCGTCACGGAGCAGCCGGCCACCGGCAAGAGCCCGAACGCAACGGAGGCCTGACCGTGCTGATCCCACGTCGTGTCAAGCACCGCAAGCAGCACCACCCGCGTCGTACCGGCGCCGCCACCGGCGGCACCCGGGTGACGTTCGGTGAGTACGGCATCCAGGCGGTCGAGGGCGGCTACATCACCAACCGGCAGATCGAGTCGGCCCGTATCGCGATCACGCGTCACATCCGCCGTGGCGGCAAGGTGTGGATCAACATCTACCCCGACCGCCCGCTGACCAAGAAGCCGGCCGAGACCCGCATGGGTTCCGGCAAGGGCTCGCCGGAGTGGTGGATCGCGAACATCAAGCCCGGACGCGTCATGTTCGAGCTGTCGTTCCCCAACGAGAAGGTCGCTTCGGAGGCGCTGACCCGCGCCATCCACAAGCTGCCGGTGAAGTGCCGGATCGTCCGGCGCGAGGGTGGTGAGGCGTGATGGCAGTCGGGACCAAGGACCTGGCGCCGGAGAAGCTGCGCGATCTGGACGACGCGCAGCTGCTCGAGGAGCTCCGGAAGGCGAAGGAGGAGCTCTTCAACCTGCGCTTCCAGTCCGCCACCGGGCAGCTGGAGAACAACAGCCGGCTGCGGGCCGTCAAGCGTGACATCGCGCGCATCTACACCACCATGCGGGAGCGCGAGCTCGGGATCACCGAGGCGCCCGCCACCAAGGACGCCGAGGAGGCCAAGTGAGCGAGAGCACCGCGCAGGGCCCCGCGACCGGCGAGGCACGTGGCTACCGCAAGACGCGCCGCGGCTACGTCGTGAGCGACAAGATGCAGAAAACCGTGGTCGTCGAGGTCGAGGACCGCGTCAAGCACCCGCTGTACGCCAAGGTCATCCGCCGGACCACCAAGGTCAAGGCGCACGACGAGGTCAACACCGCCGGTGTGGGGGACCTCGTGCTGATCGCCGAGACGCGCCCGCTGTCCGCCACCAAGCGCTGGCGGGTCGTCGAGGTGCTCGAGCGCGCCAAGTGACCGACGGTGGCCCCCGGGCCGCCGTCACGACGTCCACATCAGTTCGGCCAGGCTCGCTCCCCGGCCCCCGGGCCGGGGAGCGAGAACCAGCACGACGAAGGAGTAGAGAGTGATTCAGCAGGAGTCGCGGCTCAAGGTCGCCGACAACACGGGTGCCAAGGAGATCCTCTGCATCCGCGTGCTCGGCGGCTCGGGCCGCCGCTACGCGGGTATCGGCGACGTGATCGTCGCCACCGTGAAGGACGCCATCCCCGGTGGCAACGTGAAGAAGGGCGACGTGGTCAAGGCCGTCATCGTCCGCACCAAGAAGGAGAACCGTCGTGCGGACGGCTCCTACATCCGCTTCGACGAGAACGCCGCGGTGATCCTCCGCAACGACGGCGACCCGCGCGGTACCCGCATCTTCGGGCCGGTCGGCCGGGAGCTGCGCGAGAAGCGCTTCATGCGGATCATCTCGCTGGCTCCGGAGGTGCTCTGACCATGGGGAAGATGCGGATCAAGAAGGGTGACCTCGTGCAGGTCATCACCCGCGTCCGCGGCCGCCGCGACGCGGACGGCAACAAGACGTCGGACCTCGGCAAGCAGGGCAAGGTGCTCGACGTCTTCCCGGACACGCAGCGCGTCCTGGTCGAGGGTGTCAACCAGATCAAGCGCCACACCAAGGCCGGGCCGGGCACCGACGGTGCTGGCGGCATCGTGGTGCGCGAGGCCCCGATCCACGTCAGCAACGTGCAGCTGGTCGACCCGGAGACGAACAAGCCCACCCGCGTGGGCATCCGGACGGAGACGGTGGACAAGAACGGCGTGAGCCGGGTCCAGCGGATCCGCGTCGCCAAGCGCTCGGGTAAGGACATCTGAGATGACTGAGACCATCGAGACCGCGCGCCCGCTGCCGCGCCTGAAGCAGCGCTACCGCGAGGAGATCCGCGGCTCGCTGCAGGAGCAGTTCGGGTACCCGAACGTCATGCTCATCCCCGGCCTGACCAAGGTCGTGGTGAACATGGGTGTCGGCGAGGCCGCCCGCGACTCCAAGCTCATCGACGGCGCGGTCCGCGACCTCACGATCATCACGGGCCAGAAGCCGCAGGTCACCAAGGCACGCAAGTCCATCGCGCAGTTCAAGCTGCGCGAGGGCATGCCCATCGGTGCCCACGTGACGCTGCGCGGGGACCGGATGTGGGAGTTCCTGGACCGCCTGCTCGCGCTGGCGCTCCCGCGCATCCGCGACTTCCGCGGCCTCTCGCCGAAGCAGTTCGACGGCAACGGCAACTACACCTTCGGTCTCACGGAGCAGTCGATGTTCCACGAGATCGACCAGGACCGCATCGACCGCGTGCGTGGCATGGACATCACGGTCGTGACCACAGCGAAGAACGACGAGGAGGGCCGGGCGCTGCTGCGTCTCCTGGGCTTCCCGTTCAAGGAGGCCTGACCGTGGCGAAGACGGCTCTTGTCAACAAGGCGGCGCGCAAGCCCAAGTTCGCGGTGCGCGCCTACACCCGGTGCCAGCGCTGCGGCCGGCCGCACTCGGTCTTCCGCAAGTTCGGCATCTGCCGGATCTGCCTGAGGGAGATGGCCCACCGCGGCGAGCTGCCCGGTGTGACCAAGAGCAGCTGGTGAGTCCCGTGCGGCTCCCGGTGAACGATCTCGTAGTGACGACGCCGCAGGTCCGCTCCGCTGTCCGCGGTGCGGAAACCCCGGCGAGGAAGGGCGGGCGAGCCCGATGACGATGACCGACCCCATCGCGGACATGCTGACGCGTCTGCGCAACGCCAACTCGGCGTACCACGACAGCGTCTCCATGCCGTACAGCAAGCTGAAGTCGCACATCGCGGAGATCCTCCAGCAGGAGGGCTACATCGAGAACTGGAAGGTCGAGGACGCGGAGGTCGGCAAGAAGCTGACCATCGGTCTGAAGTTCGGCCCCAACCGGGAGCGCTCCATCGCGGGCGTGCGCCGGGTCTCGAAGCCGGGTCTGCGCGTGTACGCGAAGTCGACGAACCTGCCGCGGGTGCTCGGCGGCCTGGGCGTGGCGATCCTGTCCACGTCGTCGGGCCTGCTCACCGACAAGCAGGCTTCCAAGAAGGGCGTGGGTGGGGAAGTCCTCGCCTACGTCTGGTGAGAGGGGAGGACAGCTCATGTCTCGCATCGGTCGACTCCCCGTGCCCGTGCCCGCCGGCGTGGATGTGACCATCGACGGTCGCACGGTCACGGTCAAGGGCCCCAAGGGGACCCTCACGCACGACGTCGTGGAGCCCATCGCCGTGGACCGTGCCGAGGACGGCACGATCCAGGTCAGCCGGCCCAACGACGAGCGCGCCGCCAAGGAGCGCCACGGCCTCACCCGCACCCTGATCAGCAACATGGTCGTGGGTGTGACGGAGGGCTACACCAAGCGCCTGGAGATCCACGGCACCGGCTACCGCGTCACCGCGCGGGGCTCGGACCTGGAGTTCGCGCTCGGCTTCAGCCACCCCGTGGTCATCGCGCCCCCGGCGGGCATCACCTTCGCGGTGGAGAACCCGACCCGCTTCTCGGTGCAGGGCATCGACAAGCAGCTGGTCGGCGAGGTCGCCGCCAACATCCGCAAGCTGCGCAAGCCCGACCCGTACAAGGGCAAGGGCGTGCGTCTCGCCGGCGAGGTCATCCGCCGCAAGGTCGGGAAGGCTGGTAAGTAGTCATGTCCCTTGCTACGAAGCGGACCCAGAAGGGCAGCGCGGCCGCCCGTGCGCGTCGCCACACCCGCGTGCGCAAGAAGGTCGTCGGCACCGCCGAGCGGCCCCGCCTGGTCGTGACCCGTTCCGCGCGTCACGTCTTCGTCCAGGTCGTCGACGACAGCGCCGGCAGGACCGTCGCGTCGGCCTCGACCATGGAGGCGGACCTGCGCGCGTCCGGCGACGACAAGTCGGCCAAGGCCCGTCGCGTCGGCGAGCTCGTCGCCGAGCGCGCCAGGGCTGCCGGCATCGAGGCCGTGGTCTTCGACCGCGGCGGCAACCGCTACGCCGGCCGCGTGGCGGCCATCGCCGACGGCGCCCGCGGCGCCGGGCTGGCACTGTGAGCACCGAGCGAGAGATGAGGAACGCCTGATGCCTGGACCCCAGCGCCGCGGCGCCGGCGCCGGTGCGGCCGGTGGCGGCGACAACAACCGTCGTGACGGTCGCCGTGACGGCGGCCGTGACAACCGTCGCGGTGAGAGCGCGGAGCGCAGCAACTTCGTCGAGCGCGTGGTGACCATCAACCGCGTCGCCAAGGTCGTCAAGGGCGGCCGTCGCTTCAGCTTCACCGCCCTCGTGGTCGTGGGCGACTCCGACGGCACCGTCGGTGTCGGCTACGGCAAGGCCAAGGAGGTGCCCGCGGCGATCGCCAAGGGCGTCGAGGAGGCCAAGAAGAACTTCTTCAAGGTGCCGCGCATCCAGGGCACCATCCCGCACCCCATCCAGGGGGAGAAGGCGGCCGGCGTGGTCATGCTGCGTCCCGCCTCCCCGGGTACCGGTGTGATCGCCGGTGGCCCGGTGCGCGCGGTGCTCGAGTGCGCGGGGATCCACGACGTGCTCAGCAAGTCCCTGGGCAGCGACAACGCCATCAACATCGTCCACGCGACGATCGCGGCGCTGCGCGGCCTGGAGCGGCCCGAGCAGGTCGCGGCCCGCCGTGGGCTGCCCGTGGACGCCGTGGCCCCGGCCGCGCTGCTGCGGGCCCGCGCGGAGGGGGCGTCCTGATGGCTCAGCTGAAGGTCACCCAGATCCGCTCGGAGATCGGCGGCAAGCAGAACCAGCGCGACACCCTGCGCAGCCTCGGGCTGCACCGCATCGGGGACGTCGTCGTCAAGGAGGACCGCCCCGAGTTCCGCGGGATGGTCCGCACGGTGGCCCACCTGGTCACCGTCGAGGAGGTTGACTGACCATGGCGAACGAGCACGTGCTCAAGGTGCACCACCTGCGCCCGGCACCGGGCGCCAAGACGGCGAAGACCCGCGTCGGCCGCGGTGAGGCCAGCAAGGGCAAGACCGCCGGGCGCGGCACCAAGGGCACCAAGGCCCGCTACCAGGTGCCCGAGGCCTTCGAGGGCGGGCAGATGCCGCTGCACATGCGGCTGCCCAAGCTCCGCGGCTTCAAGAACCCGTTCCGCGTCGAGTACCAGGTTGTCAACCTGGACAAGCTCGCCTCGCTCTTCCCGGACGGGGGGACGGTGACCGTGGAGGACCTCGTCGCCAAGGGCGCCGTCCGTGCGGGCCACCTCGTCAAGGTGCTCGGCACCGGCGAGGTCGGCGTGGCGCTGCAGGTGAGCGCGCACCGCTTCTCGGCCAGCGCCGAGCAGAAGATCACCGCGGCGGGTGGCAGCACCACCCAGCTCTGACGGCCGGCCGGACGCGGCGGCAACGGACAGCACGACGCAACGGTCCGTTGCCGCCGCGTTCCCGTTCCCGCACGGGGTAGGGTCGATGCGCCGGAGGCGGGGTCGTCACCGGCGGGGTCAGTCCCCGCACCACCGACAGGCACCACCCATCAGCGTCAGCACTCCGCCCTCACGGCGGTGCAGGAGGTCACGTGCTCACCGCTTTGGCTCGGGCGTTCCGGACGCCGGACCTGCGCCGGAAGCTCCTCTTCACGCTCGGCATCATCGTGATCTTCCGGGTGGGCTCCTTCATCCCCACTCCCGGGGTCAGCTACACCGCCGTGCAGGAGTGTCTGGAGCAGGCCAGGACCAGCAGCAGCCTCCTCGGGCTGGTCAACCTCTTCAGCGGCGGAGCGCTCCTCCAGCTGTCCGTCTTCGCGCTCGGGATCATGCCGTACATCACGGCGAGCATCATCGTGCAGCTGCTCACCGTGGTCATCCCGCGCTTCGAGGAGCTGAAGAAGGAGGGGCAGACGGGCACCGCGAAGCTGACGCAGTACACGCGGTACCTCACCATCGCCCTGGCCATCCTGCAGTCGACGACGTACGTGTCCATCGCGCGCGAGCCCTCGCGGCTCTTCGGCGCGCAGTGCACGGCGCAGGTGGTGCCCGACCAGAGCGTCCACATCCTGGCGCTGATGGTGCTCGTGATGACCGCCGGTACCGGCCTGATCATGTGGATGGGCGAGCTGATCACCGAGCGCGGTGTCGGCAACGGCATGTCGCTGCTCATCTTCACGTCCATCGCCGCGACCTTCCCGACCTCGATCTGGGCGATCGGCCGGGAGAACGGCTACGGGATCATGGCGGCCGTCATCTTCATCGGCCTCTTCGTGGTGGCCGCGGTCGTGGCCGTGGAGCAGTCGCAGCGCCGCGTGCCGGTGCAGTACGCCAAGCGCATGATCGGCCGGCGGATGTACGGCGGGACGAGCACGTACATCCCGCTGAAGGTCAACATGGCCGGCGTCATCCCGATCATCTTCGCCTCCTCCCTGCTGTACCTGCCCGCGCTGGTGGCGCAGTTCAACGACCCGCGCGCGGAGTGGGTGCTGTGGATCGACCGGTACCTGGTGCGCGGCGACCACCCGCTCTACATGGCCCTGTACTTCCTGCTCATCATCTTCTTCGCGTACTTCTACGTGGCGATCACGTTCAACCCGGACGAGGTCGCGGAGAACATGCGCAAGTACGGCGGCTTCATCCCCGGGGTGCGGGCCGGGCGGCCGACGGCCGAGTACCTTGACTACATCCTCACTCGCATCACGCTTCCCGGCGCGCTCTACCTGGGTCTGGTCTCCCTGATCCCGCTGATCGCACTGGTGCTCTTCAACGCCAACCAGAACTTCCCCTTCGGGGGTACGTCGATCCTCATCGTGGTCGGCGTGGGTCTGGAGACGGTGAAGCAGATCGAGTCCCAGTTGCAGCAGCGGAACTACGAAGGATTCTTGCGATGACCCGTCTCGTCCTCCTGGGCCCGCCCGGCGCGGGCAAGGGCACGCAGGCCGCGCGGCTCGCCGCGCGCCTCGGCGTGCCGGCCATCTCCACCGGCGACATCTTCCGGGCCAACGTCGCCCAGGGGACAGAACTGGGGGTGACCGCCAAGGAGTACATCGACGCGGGCAAGTACGTCCCCGACGAGGTCACCAACGCGATGGTGCGCAGCCGGCTGGCCGAGGCGGACGTGGTGGACGGCTTCATCCTCGACGGCTACCCGCGGACCACCGACCAGGTGCGCGAGCTCGACACGATGCTCTCGGAGGCGGGGCTGCAGCTCGCCGCGGTCGTGGAGATCACGGCCGATCGCGACGAGCTGGTGCGCCGGCTGCTGGCGCGCGCCGGCGAGCAGGGCCGCAGCGACGACACCGAGGACGTCATCCGCGAGCGGCAGCGCGTCTACGCCGAGCAGACGGCCCCGCTGGTGGAGGTGTACGCCGAGCGCGCCCTGCTGCGCCGGGTCGACGGCCTCGGGCCGATCGACGAGGTGACCGCGCGCATGCTGGCCGCTCTCGGGCAGGAGCCCTCCTGAGGGCAGCGGCCGCCCGGGTCCCGGTGTGAGCGTCTTCTCCCGGGACCGGATCGAGTGGAAGACCCCGGAGCAGGTGCGCCGCATGCGCCGCGCCGGGGTCCTCACCGCAGGCGCCCTGGAGCGGGTCCGCGCGGAGCTGCGGCCGGGCGTGACGACGGCGGACCTGGACGCGGTGGCGGCGGAGGTGATCCGCTCCGGTGGCGGCACCTCCTCCTTCCTGGGCTACCACGGCTACCCGGCGACGCTGTGCGTGTCCGTCAACGAGGTCGTCGTCCACGGCATCCCCGGGGACCGGGTGCTCCGCGAGGGGGACGTCGTCTCGGTGGACTGCGGCGCGGTCGTGGACGGCTGGCACGGGGACTCCGCGTTCACCGCCGTCGTGGGCGAGCCCGCCGACCCAGGTGACGCGGAGCTGGTCGAGGTGACCCGCCGCGCGCTCTGGGCGGGCATCGCGGCGCTGGACGGCCGCGGCCGCCTCGGGGACGTGGGGGCGGCGGTCGAGGACTGCGTCGACGGGCGCCTCGGCATCGTGGACGGCTACACGGGACACGGCATCGGCACCCAGATGCACCAGGCGCCGGAGGTGCTGAACTACCGGGTGCGCGAGCGCGGGCCGAAGGTGCGGCCCGGGCTGTGCGTGGCCGTGGAGCCCATGTGCACCCGTGGTGGCGAGGACACCGCCGTGCTCGAGGACGAGTGGACCGTCGTCACGACCGACGGCTCCCGCGCGGCGCACTGGGAGCACACGGTGGCGGTGCTGGAGGACGGGCTGTGGGTCCTGACGGCACCCGACGGGGGAGCGGCCGAGCTGCGCGAGCGCGGCGCGCGGCTGTCGGCGCTGGCGGCGCAGGGTTGAGACCCGCCGGCCCGGTTCCCGCGGCGTTCCCGCGATTTCGTTCCACGTCCACAGTCCACTAGAATCGATCCTCGGTCCGCCCTGCCTACCGTTCGATCGGTACGCCTGCTCCTCGGCGCAGGGGTGTGTCCGGCCCACAGCACCTCGAGAGCCCTGACGGAAAAGCGGAGGACATGCCGAAGAAGGACGGCGTCATCGAGATCGAAGGCACCGTGATCGAGGCCCTGCCGAACGCGATGTTCCGCGTCGAGCTGAGCAACGGTCACAAGGTGCTCGCCCACATCTCGGGGAAGATGCGGCAGCACTACATCCGCATCCTCCCCGAGGACCGGGTCGTCGTCGAGCTCAGCCCCTACGACCTGTCCCGCGGGCGCATCGTCTACCGCTACAAGTGACAGCCGCCGCAGGTCCCGCACGTCCACCCGGGCGCATGCGGGTGCCCGCACGACCGGAGACGTGATGAAGGTCAAGCCCAGCGTCAAGAAGATCTGCGACAAGTGCAAGGTGATCCGCCGCCACGGGCGCGTGATGGTCATCTGCGACAACCTGCGCCACAAGCAGCGCCAGGGCTGAGCCACCGGCGGACCGCGGTAGCGGACCGCTGACGGTCCAGCACCCCAGAGCGCAGCACCTCCCCGGCCGCCGAGCCGGGGGACACCCCCGGTCGGAGGCCGGGGACCCGCCCCACGGGGCGGGAGCGGTGCTGCGGCAGACCTCCGTGATGGAAGAGGAACAACCACATGGCACGTCTCGTCGGCGTGGACCTGCCCCGCGAGAAGCGGGCGGAGATCGCGCTCACCTACATCTTCGGCGTCGGCCGCACCCGTGCGAAGGAGACGCTGGCCGCGACCGGCGTCAGCCCGGACACGCGGGTGCGCGACCTCTCGGACGACGAGCTCGTCCGGCTGCGCGACCACATCGAGGGCAACTACCGGGTCGAGGGTGACCTGCGCCGCGAGGTGGCCGCCGACATCCGCCGCAAGGTGGAGATCGGGAGCTACGAGGGCCTGCGTCACCGCCGGGGCCTGCCCGTGCGCGGGCAGCGCACGAAGACCAACGCGCGCACCCGCAAGGGACCGAAGCGCACCGTCGCCGGCAAGAAGAAGCCGGGCCGCAAGTAACACCCGGCGGCCTCGCCGCCTCTCCCGCGAGCGCCCCGCTCGCAGCGCCCCGAGGTCACGCCGCCGGTGCGGACCTGCCACGTCGTTCCCTGGAGTTCACCGCATGCCCCCCAAGAGCCGCACGGCCACCGGCGCGCGCAAGCCGCGCCGCAAGGAGAAGAAGAACGTCTCCCACGGCCACGCCCACATCAAGAGCACGTTCAACAACACGATCGTGTCGATCACCGACCCGACGGGCGCCGTCATCGCCTGGGCCTCCGCCGGCCAGGTCGGCTTCAAGGGCTCCCGCAAGTCGACGCCCTTCGCCGCGCAGATGGCGGCCGAGGCCGCTGCCCGTCGTGCGCAGGAGCACGGCATGCGCAAGGTCGACGTGTTCGTCAAGGGTCCGGGTTCCGGCCGTGAGACGGCCATCCGCTCGCTCCAGGCCACCGGCTTGGAGGTCGGCGCGATCCAGGACGTGACCCCCAGCCCGCACAACGGCTGCCGTCCGCCCAAGCGCCGCCGCGTCTGACGCCGCCGGCGTGCTCCGCGCCGCGCCGGGCCCCTGGTCACACCGGGGGCCCGGCACCGGTGCGAGAACACGCGGGAGCCCTCCACCGAGGAGGCCGGCTCCCAGCAGTCGTGAAGGACCCCGCCGGTGGACCGATGCCGACGGGTTCGCGGGACGTCATATGGCGGACGTCCGCGGGAAGGAGATGCAGTGCTCATCGCACAGCGCCCCACGCTCACCGAGGACGTCATCGGTGACTACCGCTCCCGGTTCGTGATCGAGCCGCTGGAGCCGGGCTTCGGCTACACCCTGGGCAACTCGCTGCGCCGCACGCTGCTCTCGTCCATCCCCGGCGCGGCGGTCACGAGCATCCGCATCGACGGCGTGCTGCACGAGTTCACGAGCGTGCCGGGCGTCAAGGAGGACGTGACCGAGCTCGTCCTCAACATCAAGAACCTCGTCGTCTCCAGCGAGCACGACGAGCCGGTCGTGATGTACCTGCGCAAGCAGGGACCCGGCGTCGTCACCGCCGCCGACATCGCCCCGCCCGCCGGGGTGGAGGTCCACAACCCCGAGCTGCACATCGCCACGCTCAACGCCAAGGGCAAGCTCGAGCTGGAGCTGACCGTCGAGCGCGGTCGCGGCTACGTCTCGGCGCAGCAGAACAAGACCGGTGAGCAGGAGATCGGCCGCATCCCGGTCGACTCCATCTACTCGCCGGTGCTGAAGGTGACCTACAAGGTCGAGGCCACGCGCGTGGAGCAGCGCACGGACTTCGACCGGCTGGTCGTGGACGTCGAGACGAAGCGCTCGATCCCCCCGCGCGACGCCGTCGCCTCCGCCGGCAAGACGCTGACGGAGCTGTTCGGCCTGGCCCGGGAGCTCAACGTCGACGCCGAGGGCATCGACATGGGCCCCTCGCCCACCGACGCCGCCCTGGCGGCCGACCTCGCGCTGGAGATCGAGGCGCTGGACCTCACCGTCCGCTCCTACAACTGCCTCAAGCGCGAGGGCATCCACAGCGTCGGGGAGCTGGTCTCGCGCAGCGAGGCCGACCTCCTCGACATCCGCAACTTCGGGCAGAAGTCCATCGACGAGGTCAAGGCGAAGCTCGCCGGGATGGGTCTGCACCTGAAGGACAGCCCGCCCGGGTTCGACCCGAGCGCCGTCGTCAACGACTTCGAGGAGGACGACACGTCCTTCGCCGAGGACGAGCAGCTCTGACCGACCGGCCGTGGCGCCCCTGACCCGGGCGCCACGGCGACCACCCCGAGGAGATCGACAACCATGCCCACCCCCACCAAGGGTCCGCGGCTCGGCGGCGGGCCGGCGCACGAGCGGCTCATCCTCGCGAACCTCGCGACCCAGCTCTTCGAGCACCGCAGCATCACCACCACCGAGGCCAAGGCCAAGCGCCTGCGCCCGCTGGCGGAGCACCTCATCACCAAGGCCAAGCGCGGTGACCTCGCCAACCGTCGCCGGGTCATGCAGACCATCCGCGACAAGAGCGTCGTGCACTTCCTCTTCACCGAGATCGCCCCGGCCATGTCGGAGCGCCAGGGTGGCTACACCCGCATCGTGAAGATCGGCCCGCGCAAGGGCGACAACGCCCCCATGGCGGTCATCCAGCTCGTCATGGAGCCGGTGAGCGCCAAGCAGGCCACCGTCCGCGAGGCGGAGCGGGCCGCGGCCGCCGCCGCGCCGGTCGCGACCACCGGTGAGCTGGCGGCCGAGGGCACGACCGAGGCGACGCAGCCCAGCGCCGCCACGCACGAGGGCGACGCGATCGCCGAGGACACCGGCACCCTCACCACCGCCGACGTCGAGCCGGGCGTGGAGGGCGGCGAGACCGCCCAGCAGGCCGACGGCGGCGAGGCCGACCAGCCCGCCGACGGCGAGGGCAAGGCCTGAGCGACCTCAGGCCCGTGCGCGGTCCCGAGCCCGCCCTCCCCGACCAGGGGAGCGGCGGGCTCGGCCGCGTCCCGGCGCAGGAGACGCTGCGCGTACGCCTGGACCTGGGCTACGACGGCACCGGCTTCTCCGGCTGGGCCGCCCAGCCCGGCCTGCGCACCGTCGAGCAGACCCTGGCCGAGGGGCTGCAGCGCGTGCTGCGCCTCCCGGCGCCCCCGCGGCTCGTCGTGGCCGGGCGCACCGACGCCGGGGTGCACGCCCGCGGGCAGGTCGCCCACGCCGACGTGCCCGCCGCGGCGTGGAGCGCGCTGCCGGGCCGCTCCGACCGGCCCCCGGCCCAGGCCCTCGTGCGGCGCCTGGCGGGGGTGCTGCCGCCCGACGTGCGGGTGCACGCCGCGTCGCAGGCCCCCGCGGGTTTCGACGCGCGCTTCTCCGCCGTGCAGCGCCGCTACGCCTACCGCGTCAGCGACCACCCCGCCGGGGCGGAGCCGCTGAGGCGCCACGACGTGCTCGCGTGGCGGCGCCCCCTCGACGCGGGCGCCATGGACGCCGCGGCGGCGCGGCTGGTGGGACTGCACGACTTCGCGGCCTTCTGCCGGCCCCGCGAGGGGGCCACCACCATCCGCACGCTGCTGCGCTACTCCTGGCGGCGCGCGGAGGACGGGCTGCTCGTGGCCGACGTGCAGGCGGACGCCTTCTGCCACTCCATGGTGCGCGCGCTCGTCGGGGCGCTGCTGCCCGTGGGGGAGGGCCGTCGCGAGGAGGCCTGGCCCGCGCAGGTCCTGGGCGCACGCCGCCGCGACGGGGCGGTCGCGGTGGTCCCGCCGCACGGGCTGACCCTGGAGGAGGTGTCCTACCCGCCGCCGCAGGAGCTGGCGCTGCGGGCACGCCAGGCCCGCGCCGTGCGGGAGCTGCCGGCACCCTGAGGCGCGGGCGGCGCGGTGAACCCGGCGAGCGGGCCACGGCGGGCGGCCGGTTCGGGCAGTCTGTGCGGATGCCCACGCTCGTCGTCGTCCGTCACGCCAAGGCCGCCAGCCCCGCAGGCCTCCCCGACTTCGACCGCCCCCTGTCGCCCCGGGGCAGGCGGGACGCGGTCGCCGCGGCGCAGTGGCTGCGGGAGAACGTGCCCGCCCCGGGACTGGTGGTGACCTCCCCGGCCCGGCGCGCCGAGGAGACCACCAACGCCCTGCTCACCGCGTGGGACCCCGCGCCGCCGGTGGTGACCGAGGAGCGGGTGTACGAGGCGTCCCTGGGCGACCTGCTGCTGGTGGTGCGCGGCCTCGACGAGCCGGGGGCGGTCGTGCTCGTCGGGCACAACCCCGGCCTCAGCGTCCTCGTGGAGGACCTCGCCACCGAGGTCCTGGAGCTGGCCACGACGGGGATCGCGGTGGTGGAGGTGCCGGGGGACTGGGCGGACGCCGGCCCGCACGGGTGCACCGTCACCCGCGTGCACACCGCGCGCGCCCCGCACGACCCCGACGAGCTGTTCTGAGGCGCGCCCCCGTCGCGTGCGCGCGGGGCGGGGACGGGGTGCGTCAGCGTCCCCGCTCGCCGCGCAGCCGCCGCTGCTCGCGGGCGATGGTCTTCCACCGGCGCAGCTGCTCCGTCCGCAGCCGCTGGTCGGTGCGCGCAGCGGTGTGCGCCTCCTCCCGCTGCAGCCGGCGGTAGCTGTCGAGCCGGCGCTGCGGCAGGCCCCCGTCCGCGACGGCCTCCAGCACCGCGCAGCCGGGCTCGACGGTGTGCCCGCAGTCCGCGAAACGGCAGCCGGCGACGAGATCCGTGACGTCGGAGAAGGTCCGCGCCAGGCCGTCGGCGCCCTCGGGCACCCCGACGGCCCGCAGCCCGGGGGTGTCGACGAGGACGCCCCCGCCCGGCAGCGGCAGCAGCTCCCGGCGCACGCTGGTGTGCCGGCCCTTGCCGTCGACGCCGCGCACGGCCCCGACGGCCACGGCGTCGTACCCGAGGAGGGCGTTGGCGACGCTGGACTTGCCGGCGCCGGAGGGCCCGACGAGCACGGCGGTGCCCGTCACGGCCGCGGCGAGCCCGGCCAGGCCCTGGCCGGTCAGCGTGCTCACCGCGACGACGTCCGCACCGGGCGCGGCGGCCGCGACCTCCTCCACCTCCGGGGCGGGGTCGTCCACGAGGTCCGTCTTCGTCAGGACCACGACGGGCCGCGCGCCGCTGTCCCACGCCAGGGTGAGCAGGCGCTCCACCCGGCCCAGGCGCAGCCGCACGTCGAGGGGGACGGTGACCAGCACGACGTCGACGTTGGCGGCGAGGACCTGCGGCAGCGAGCGCCCGCCCGTGTCGGGGCGCAGGAGCGCGCTGCGGCGGGGCAGCACCGCCTCCAGCCGGGGCCCGCTGCCGGCGCCGTCGCCGAGCGCGACCCAGTCGCCGGTGGCGGGAGCGGTGGAGGGGTCGGCGGCCAGCGCGGCCGGGACCGCCGCGCGCACGGTGCCGGAGGCGGTCAGGACGTCGCACGCGTCCCGGTCCCGGCGGGCGACGCGGCCGGGGACCCGGCGGGGGAGGCCGGCGCCGGGGGCAGAGGCGCAGGTGGCCTCCCAGACGGCCGCCCACGTCCCGTCCCAGCCGTAGCGGGCCAGGACGGTGTCCGGCTGCCCGGAGGTGCCCCCGGGCTCCTGGAGGGCCTCCAGCGGCGCCGGGGGGCCCGGTGGCGGGGTCTGCGGGGTGGCCCCCGGGGTGGTCTGCGGGGTGGGCCGGGACGTGGTCTGCGGGGTGGGGCTGGACTGCTGGTGCACTTCGGGCTCCTGGCGGGTTGCCCCGCCGGGCTCTCAGCGGCGGC
The DNA here is from genome assembly GCF_054590795.1 of Kineococcus anabasis. Classification (NCBI taxonomy): domain Bacteria; kingdom Bacillati; phylum Actinomycetota; class Actinomycetes; order Kineosporiales; family Kineosporiaceae; genus Kineococcus; species Kineococcus anabasis. The sequence continues at coordinate 303,934 of NZ_BAAIHU010000009.1, read as the reverse complement.
GGGTGCGGGGGAGGGGGCTCAGGACGTGCTGCACGACGGTCACGGTCCCCACCTCCTCCTCGTCCCGCCGGTGGCACCGGCGCTGTGCCGGGAACGCTAGTCCCCGGCGGCCGGGCGCGGCACGGGGTTTTCCGCGGGTGCGGGTGGAGCCGGCGGGCGGGGGAATGCCGGTGCGCGCGGCGGCGCGGGGGCGGCACACTCCGTGCGTGGGCTTCCTCGACCTCCAGGACGTCGGCTACGAGCTGCCCGACGGGCGGCCGCTGCTCGACGCGGTGTCCTTCCGCGTGCCCGAGGGGGTGACCACGGCCCTCGTCGGACCCAACGGGACCGGCAAGACGACGCTGCTGCGGCTCGTCGCGGGGGACCTGCCCTCCCAGGCGGGGTCGGTCGCCCGCACCGGCTCCCTGGGCGTGATGCGGCAGTTCGTCGGGTCGGTGCGCGACGACACCACGGTGCGGGAGCTGCTGGCCTCCGTGGCGCCCCCGGCGCTGCGCGCGGCCGCCGCGGCCGTGGACGCCGCGGAGACGGCGATGCTGGAGCGCGACGAGGAGCGCGAGCAGATGCGCTACGCGCAGGCCCTGGCCGACTTCGCCGACGCGGGCGGCTACGAGGCGGAGGTCGTGTGGGACGAGTGCACCACCGCCGCGCTCGGCGTCGCGTTCGACCGCTGCCAGCACCGCCTCGTGCGCACCCTCTCCGGCGGCGAGCAGAAGCGCCTGGTGCTGGAGGCCCTGCTGCGCGGCGACGACGAGGTGCTGCTGCTCGACGAGCCGGACAACTACCTCGACGTGCCGGGCAAGCGGTGGCTGGAGGAGCAGCTGCGCGCCACCACCAAGGCCGTGCTGCTGGTCAGCCACGACCGGGAGCTGCTGGCGTCGGCGGCGGACCGCATCGTGACGCTGGAGCCGGGTCCGCTCGGGGCGGTGGCGTGGGTGCACGGCGGCTCCTTCGCCACGTACGCCGCGGCGCGCGCGGCGCGCACCGAGCGGCTGGAGGAGCTGCGCAGGCGCTGGGACGAGGAGCGGGTGAAGCTGCGCACCCTGGTGGTCACGCTGCGGGAGAAGTCGAAGTTCAACGACGGCATGGCCTCGCGCTACGCCGCGGCGCAGACCCGGCTGCAGCGCTTCGAGGAGGCCGGCCCGCCGCAGGCCCCGCCCGTGCCGCAGCAGGTGCGGATGCGGCTGCGCGGTGGGCGGACCGGCAAGCGGGCGGTGGTCTGCGAGCGGCTGGAGCTGACCGGCCTGATGCGCCCGTTCGACGCGGAGGTCTGGCTCGGGGACCGCCTCGCGGTGCTGGGGTCCAACGGCTCGGGCAAGTCGCACTTCCTGCGCCTGCTCGCGGCGGGCGGCTCGGACCCCTCCCCGGAGCACCGGCCGGTCTCGGAGGCGCCGGTGTCGCCGGTGGAGCACTCGGGGACGGCGCGGCTGGGGGCGCGGGTGCGGCCGGGCTGGTTCGCGCAGACCCACGAGCAGCCCCGGCTGGTGGGCCGCACGCTGCTGGACGTGCTGCACCGCGGGGACGAGCACCGCGGCGGCCTGGAGCGGGAGGCCGCCTCCCGGGCGCTGGACCGCTACGGCCTGGCCGGGGCGGCGGAGCAGCGCTTCGAGCAGCTCTCCGGGGGGCAGCAGGCGCGGCTGCAGATCCTGCTGCTGGAGCTGTCCGGCGCGACGCTGCTGCTGCTCGACGAGCCGACGGACAACCTGGACCTGTACTCGGCCGAGGCGCTGGAGCAGGCGCTGGCCGCGTTCGAGGGGACGGTGGTGGCGGTCACGCACGACCGCTGGTTCGCCCGCGGCTTCGACCGCTTCCTCGTCTTCGGCGCGGACGGGCGGGTGCGGGAGGAACCGGAGCCGGTGTGGGAGGAGACGAGGGTCGCGCGGGCCCGCTGAGGCGCCGGCGCGTCGTGCGCCGTTCGCCCGCGGTGCACCGCGTTTTGACCCCCGAGGTGCACGCCCGGTATCGTCGTGTGCCGTTGTGCCCTCATGTGCGGAACCGTCCAGGTCCCCGCGGGCGCGCCCCCCGATGACCACATCGAGAACGAAGGCCAGGCCTGTGCGCACGTACACCCCGAAGCCCGGCGACGTCGAGCGTCGCTGGCACGTCATCGACGCGGAAGACGTCGTGCTCGGCCGCCTCGCGTCCCAGAGCGCCATCCTCCTGCGCGGCAAGCACAAGCCGACGTTCGCGCCGCACGTCGACGGCGGTGACTACGTCATCATCGTCAACGCCGCGAAGGTCGCCCTGACGGGCTCCAAGCGCGACCAGAAGATCGCCTACCGGCACTCCCAGTACCCCGGCGGCCTCAAGGCCACGAAGTACACGGACCTGCTGGAGAAGAGCCCGGAGAAGGCCGTGGAGAAGGCGATCCGCGGCATGCTCCCCAAGAACACGCTGGGCCGCCAGATCCTGAAGAACCTGAAGGTCTACGCCGGTCCCGAGCACCCGCACGCGGCGCAGCAGCCGCAGCCGTACCAGCTGACCCAGGTCGCGCAGTGAGCCACTCCGCGCCCGCTGCGAACTGACTGAGGAGAACAGTGTCCGAGATCACGACCGACGACGTCGAGGACGTCACCGAGTCCGACGACTTCACCGGCACGTACACCACCGAGTCGACCCAGCCGCGCACCGGCGGGTCGAGCATCATCGCCCCCGGTGCGGCCACCGGCCGCCGTAAGGAGGCCGTCGCCCGCGTGCGCATCGTCCCCGGCTCCGGCCGCTGGACGATCAACGGGCGCGACCTGGAGTCGTACTTCCCGAACAAGGTGCACCAGCAGCTGGTCGCCGAGCCGTTCCGCGTCACCGAGCTCGAGGGCTCCTTCGACGTCATCGCCCGCATCCACGGCGGCGGTGTCTCCGGCCAGGCCGGCGCGCTGCGCCTCGGGGTGGCCCGCGCGCTGAACGGGATCGACGCCGAGGCCAACCGCCCCGCGCTGAAGAAGGCCGGGTTCCTCACCCGTGACGCCCGGGTCATCGAGCGCAAGAAGGCCGGTCTGAAGAAGGCCCGCAAGGCGCCTCAGTACAGCAAGCGCTGATCCCACCGCACCGGCTGCCCGGTCCCGCCGGGACCGGGCACCCGCCCACCCGGGCAGGTGCCGCCGGTGTGCGTGCAGACGACGAACGGCCCCGGGGGACCCCGGGGCCGTTCGTCGTGCGGGACACCATCGAGGGAGGACGAGAGTGGGACGACTCTTCGGGACCGACGGCGTGCGGGGACTGGCCAACGTGGACCTGACCGCGGAGACGGCCCTGGGCCTGGCCGTCGCCGGCGCGGAGGTCCTCGGCGCCGGCTCCGGCCCCCGGCCCCGGGCCGTCGTGGGACGCGACCCGCGGGCCTCCGGGGAGTTCCTCACCGCCGCCGTCGTCGCAGGGCTCGCCAGCGCCGGGGTGGACGTGGAGGACGTGGGGGTCCTGCCCACCCCGGCGCTCGCGCACCTCGTCGCGGCCCGTGGCGCCGCCTTCGGCGTCATGCTCTCCGCCTCCCACAACCCCATGCCCGACAACGGCATCAAGTTCTTCGCCCGCGGCGGCGCCAAGCTCGGCGACGACGTCGAGGACGAGATCGAACAGCACCTCGCCGCCGGGCCCGCGCACCGGCCCACCGGTGCCGGTGTCGGTCGGGTGATCCGGGGCCCGCAGGTCGAGGAGGACGCCGCCGCGGAGTACGTGCGGCACGTCCTGGCCGCCGTCCCCACCCGCCTGGAGGGCCTGCACGTCGTCGTCGACTGCGCCAACGGTGCCGCCAGCTCCGTCGCCCCGCGCGTGCTGGAGGCCGCCGGTGCCCGCGTCACGGCGATCTGCGCCGAGCCGGACGGGCTGAACATCAACGACGGCTGCGGCTCCACCCACCTGGGGCCCCTGCGCGCCGCGGTGCGCGAGCTCGGGGCGGACGCCGGGATCGCCCACGACGGCGACGCCGACCGCTGTCTCGCCGTCGACGCCGCCGGGGAGGTCGTGGACGGCGACCAGATCATGGCGGTGCTCACGCTGGCGATGCTGGAGTCCGGCACCCTCACCGACCGCACCCTCGTCGCGACGGTCATGAGCAACCTCGGCCTGCGCCTGGCGATGGAGCGCGAGGGCGTCCGGCTGGTCGAGACGGCCGTGGGGGACCGCTACGTCCTGGAGGCGCTCAACGCCGGCGGCTACAGCATCGGCGGGGAGCAGTCCGGGCACGTCGTGCTGCCCGCGCACGCCACCACCGGCGACGGGGTGCTCACCGCGCTGCTGCTGCTGGCCCGGATGGCGGCCACCGGGCGCAGCCTCGCCGACCTCGCCGGGGTCGTGCAGCGCCTGCCGCAGGTCCTGGTGAACGTGCGCGGGGTGGACAAGTCGCGTGCCGCTTCCGACGAGGCCGTCGCCGCGGCCGTCGCCGCGGCGGAGGAGGAGCTGGGCGGCACCGGGCGCGTCCTGCTGCGCCCCTCGGGCACCGAGCCGCTGGTGCGGGTCATGGTGGAGGCGGCCGGCTCCGAGCACGCCCAGCAGGTCGCCGACCGCCTCGCCGACGTCGTGCGCGAACGCCTCGCCCTGGACCGCGTGGGCTGAACCTCCGCCCCGGCGCGGGCGGCGCCGTGCGCGAGGCGGTGCGGCTCAGAGCTTGCGCAGCATGACCTTGCGCACGGAGTGGTCGGGCCCCTTGCCGAGCACGAGGGTGGCGCGGCTGCGCGTGGGCAGCACGTTCTCCAGCAGGTTCGGCTCGTTGATGTCGTGCCACACGCGGTGCGCGAACTGCACCGCCTCCTCGTCCGTCAGGCCCGCGTAGCGGTGGAAGTACGACTCCGGCCGGCTGAACGCCGTCTGCCGCAGGCGCAGGAACCGCTCGGCGTACCACTGCCGGACGTCCTCGGTGCGGGCGTCGACGTAGACGGAGAAGTCGAAGAAGTCGCTCACCGAGAGCCCCTGGGTGCCGTCGGCCCGCGCGCGGGAGGGCTGCAGCACGTTGAGGCCCTCCACGATGAGGACGTCCGGGCGGCGCACCACGATCTGCTCGCCCGGCACGATGTCGTACACCAGGTGCGAGTAGACCGGCGCGCGCACCTCCGGGGCACCGGACTTCACCGCGGTGAGGAACCGCAGCAGCGCCCGGCGGTCGTAGGACTCGGGGAACCCCTTGCGCCCCATCAGCCCGCGGCGCTCCAGCTCGGCGTTGGGCAGCAGGAAACCGTCGGTGGTGACCAGCTCCACGCGCGGGGTCTCGGGCCAGTGCGACAGCAGTTCCCGCAGGACGCGCGCCGTGGTGGACTTGCCCACCGCCACGGACCCGGCGATGCCGATGACGAACGGGGTCCGCGCGCCGCTGTCCCCGAGGAACGTGGACGTCGCCGCGTGCAGGCGCCCCACCGCCCGGACGTACAGGGTGAGCAGGCGGGAGAGCGGCAGGTAGACCTGCTCCACCTCGCGCAGGTCCATCCGCTCGCCCAGGCCCTGCAGGCGCGCCAGGTCCGCGGCCGTCAGCGTCATCGGCGTCGAGGCCCGCAGCTGGCTCCACGCCTCCCGGTCCAGCACCACGTACGGCGACAGCGGCCCGGCCGCCTCCCTGGCGGGGGCGGGGCGTGGCGGGGACGGCCACGGAGCGGTCGCGCGAACCGGGTTCACGTCGGAACGGTACCCGTTGCCCCGGGCGCCAACCGTGGCGCCGGGGAGCAGGCGCCCTCCCGGCCGGGCGCGAGCGGGAGGGCGGGCCCCGGCACCCGGGCCGCGGCGGCCCGGCGGGCACGTACCCTCGGTGTCCATGTGCGGCATCGTCGGATTCGTCGGGACCAGCCCGGGCACCACCGCGGGAGGACACGCGGGTGGACCTGCGGGGGGACACGCGGGTGGACGTGGGACGGGGGAGGGGGCGGACGGCACCGCCGTCGTCCTGGCCGGGCTGCGGCGCCTGGAGTACCGCGGCTACGACTCCGCCGGCATCGCCGTGCTGGAGAGCGCCGCCGACGGCGTCTCCGGCGGCGCCGTCAAGGGGGCCGTCGCCGTCCGCAAGCGCGCCGGCAAGCTCGCCAACCTCGTCCAGGCCCTCACCGACGAGCCGCTGCCGGCCTCCGGCACCGCCATCGGCCACACCCGCTGGGCGACGCACGGTGGCCCCACCGACGCCAACGCCCACCCCCACCTCGACGCCACGGGCCGCGTCGCCGTGATCCACAACGGCATCGTGGAGAACTTCGCGGTGCTCAAGGCGCAGCTGCTCGAGGACGGCGTGACCTTCGCCAGCGAGACCGACACCGAGGTCGTCGCGCACCTGCTGGGGCGGGCGTACCAGCAGGCGGGGGACCTCACCGAGGCGATGCTGCAGGTGTGCGGCCGCCTGGAGGGGGCCTTCACGCTGCTGGCCGTCCACGCCGACGTCCCCGGCACCATCGTCGGTGCCCGCCGCAACTCCCCCCTCGTCGTGGGCCTCGGCTCCGGGGCCAACTACCTCGGCTCCGACGTGGCCGCGTTCATCGAGCACACCCGCGACGCGCTGGAGCTCGGCCAGGACCAGGTCGTCACCATCACCGCCGACGAGGTGTCGGTGCGCTCCTTCGACGGCTCGCCCGTCCAGGGCCGCCGCTTCCACGTCGACTGGGACGCCGCCGCCGCCGAGAAGGGCGGCTACCCCTCCTTCATGGCCAAGGAGATCCACGACCAGCCCAAGGCGGTCGCCGACACCCTGCTCGGCCGCACGGACGCGGCCGGGCGGCTCGTGCTCGACGAGATGAAGCTCGACGAGTCGGAGCTGCGCAGCATCGACAAGATCGTGGTGGTGGCCTGCGGGACCGCCGCCTACGCCGGGCAGGTCGCCAAGTACGCCGTCGAGCACTGGTGCCGCATCCCGGTGGAGGTGGAGCTCGCCCACGAGTTCCGCTACCGCGACCCGGTGGTGAACCGGCGCACCCTCGTCGTGGCGATCTCCCAGTCCGGGGAGACCATGGACACGATCATGGCGGTGCGGCACGCCCGGGAGCAGGGCGCGCGGGTGCTGGCCATCTGCAACACCCACGGCTCCACCATCCCGCGCGAGTCCGACGCCGCCCTGTACACCCACGCCGGCCCGGAGATCGCCGTCGCCTCCACCAAGGCGTTCCTCGCCCAGATCACCGCCTGCTACCTCCTGGGGCTCTACCTGGCCCAGATCCGCGGCAACAAGTTCGCCGACGAGATCGCCGCCGTCCTGGCGCAGCTGCAGGAGATCCCCGACAAGCTCCGGCAGGTCCTCGACGGGCTGGAGCAGGTGCGCGCCATCGCCCGGTACATGTCCGACACCCGCTCGGTGCTGTTCCTCGGCCGCCACGTCGGCTACCCCGTGGCGATGGAGGGGGCGCTGAAGCTCAAGGAGCTGGCCTACATCCACGCCGAGGGCTTCGCCGCGGGGGAGCTCAAGCACGGGCCGATCGCGCTCATCGAGCCCGGCCAGCCGGTGTTCGTCGTCGTGCCCTCCCCGCGGGGGCGGGACTCCCTGCACGCCAAGGTCGTCTCCAACATCCAGGAGATCCGGGCCCGCGGCGCGCGCACCCTCGTCATCGCCGAGGAGGGCGACACCGACGTCGAGCCGTACGCCGACACCGTCATCCGGGTCCCGCAGACGTCCACGCTGCTCTCGCCGCTGCTGACGGTCGTGCCGCTGCAGGTGTTCGCGTGCGAGCTGGCCACCGCCAAGGGCCTGGACGTGGACCAGCCGCGGAACCTGGCCAAGTCCGTCACCGTCGAGTGAGGCACCGTGGGACGGGGCACCGCCCAGGGAGCCACCCCCGCTGACCGGCCCCGGGAGCCGCGTGCCACGCTGGCGGCGCCCGGGTGCCGTGCGGAGGGGTGGCCAGTGATCGTCGGAGTGGGGATCGACGTCGTCGACATCGCGCGTTTCGTGCGGCAGGTCGAGCGGACCCCGCGGCTGCTGGACCGCCTCTTCGGCGACGGGGAGCGCGGCCTGCCCGCGGCCTCCCTCGCCGCGCGGTTCGCCGCGAAGGAGGCCGTCGCCAAGGCCCTCGGCGCGCCGGTGGGGCTGCGCTGGACGGACGTGGTGGTGGTGCGCGAGGACGGCGGGCGCCCGCGCGTGGAGGTCTCCGGCAGCGTCGCCGCGCGTGCCGCGGAGCTGGGCGTGGAGCGCTTCCACCTCTCCCTGTCCCACGACGCCGGGATCGCCTCCGCGATGGTCGTCGCCGAGGGCGCCTGAGCACCGCCGAGGGCGCCTGAGCACCGCCGAGGGCGCCTGAGCACCGCCGAGGGCGCCTGAGCACCGCCGAGGGCGCCTGAGCACCGCACCGCCCGTCCCGCCGAGCAGCGCAGGGAGCCGCAGCCGTGATCGAGTCGCACCTGGTCGCCGACGTCCGTGCCGCCGAGGCCGCCGCCCTGGCGGGGCTGCCGGAGGGCACCCTCATGCAGCGGGCCGCCGCGGCCCTGGTCACCGCCTGCGCCGAGGAGCTGCGCCGGGCCACCGGCGGGCTCTACGGGCGCTCGGCCGTCGTCCTGGCCGGCTCCGGCGACAACGGCGGGGACGCGCTGCTGGCCGGGGCGCTGCTGGCCCGCCGGGGCGTGCAGGTCCTCGCGCTCACCACGGCCGCCACCGCCCACGCCGCCGGTCTCGCCGCGCTGCGCGCCGCGGGCGGGCGGGTGCGTCCCTGGGACGGGTACGGCCCGGCGTACTGCCTCGCGGCCGACCTGCTCCTCGACGGCGTGGTGGGCATCGGCGGGAGCGGCGGGCTGCGCGCGCCCCTGGACGTGCTGCCCGCGCGGCTCGCCGCCGCGGGCGCGGCCCGGCCCGTCGTGGTCGCCGTGGACCTGCCCAGCGGGATCGACGCCGACACCGGTGTCGTCGACGGGCCGGTCATCGCGGCGGACCGCACCCTGACGTTCGGCACCGCCAAGCCGGGTCTGCTGCTGCCCCCGGCGTGCTCGCGCACCGGCCGCCTCGACGTCGTCGACATCGGGATCGGCGGGCACCTCCCCGCCCCGGCGGTGCTGCGCGTGGAGGAGCCCGACGTGGCCGCCCGGTGGCGCCGCCCCGGTCCGGGGGACGACAAGTACTCCCGCGGCGTGGTGGGCGTCGTCGCCGGTGGGCCGTCCTACACCGGTGCCGCGCTGCTCGCGGTGGAGGGCGCCGTGCGGGCCGGTGCCGGCATGGTCCGCTACCTCGGCCCGGAGCACCCCACCGAGCTCGTGCGCCAGCGCCGTCCCGAGGTGGTGCCCGGCGCGGGCAGGGTGCAGGCGTGGGTCCTCGGCCCGGGGGTCGACCCGGACGACGAGGCGCAGGGCCGCCGGATCCGCGAGGCGCTGGAGTCCGGGGAGCCGGCAGTCGTCGACGCCGGGGCGCTGCCCGCGCTGCCCGCCCGCACCGACGGCACCCGCGTCCTCACCCCGCACGCGGGGGAGCTGGCCCGGCTCCTCACCGCCCGCGGCCGCGACACCGAGCGCACCGCCGTGGAGGCCCGTCCGCTGGAGCACGCCCGCGCGGCGGCCGGGCTGACCGGGGCGACGGTGCTCCTCAAGGGCGCCACCACCGTCGTCGTCGGCTGCGACGGCACCGTCCGCACCGCCGCCTCGGCCACGCCGTGGCTCGGCACCGCCGGGGCGGGGGACGTCCTGGCCGGGATCCTCGGCGCGCTCCTGGCCGCCCGCGCCGACGACGTGCAGGCCGAGCCGGGGATCGCGGGGGCGCTGGCGGCGGACGCGGCCGTGCTGCACGGCCGGGCGGCGACGCTGGCGAGCGCGGGCGGGCCCGTCGCGGCGCTCGACGTGGCCGAGGCCGTCCCCGCGGCGCTGACCAGCCTGCCGGGCTGGCACGAGACCGACGGCACCGGCGCCTGAGCCGCGGCGCCGCCCGCACCGGCGCCGTTCCGCCGCGGCGCTGCGCCGGTGGGCGCCGGGTAGGGTCGGACGGTGGACGCAGCGCCCGGAGCGGAACCCTTCGCGGAGGCGGTCGTCGACCTCGCGGCGGTGCGCGCCAACGCGGCGGCGCTGCGGGCGGCCGCCGGAGGCGCGGCCCTGATGGCCGTGGTCAAGGCGGACGCCTACGGGCACGGCCTCCTGCCCTGCGCGCGCGCCGCGCTGGCCGGCGGGGCCACGTGGCTCGGGGTCGCCCAGCCCGCCGAGGCCCTCCAGCTGCGTGCCGCCGGGATCACCGCGCCCCTGCTGGCGTGGCTGTTCCCGCCCGGGACCGACCTCGCGCCGCTCGTGGGGGCCGACGTCGACGTCTCGGTGTCCTCGCGGTGGGCGCTGCGGGACGCGGTGGCGGCCGCGCGCGCCACCGGCCGCACCGCCCGCGTGCACCTCAAGATCGACACGGGCCTGTCCCGCAACGGGTGCGCGCCCGCCGGCTGGCCGGACCTGCTGCGGGCGGTGGCCGAGCACGCCGCGGAGGGCGCCGTCCACGTGGCGGGGGTGTGGTCGCACTACGCCAGCGCCGACGTGCCGCAGGACCCCTCGAACGCGGCGCAGACCACCGCGTTCGAGGACGCGCTGCGCGTGGCCGCCGGGCACGGTGTCACCCCGGACGTGCGGCACCTGGCCAACTCCGCCGCGACCGTGACGAACCCGGCCGCCCGCTACGACCTCGTGCGCTGCGGCATCGCGCTGTACGGGCTGTCCCCGGCGCCGGACGTCGCCGGGCCGCGGGAGCTGGGGCTGCTGCCGGCGATGACGCTGAGCGCGCGACTGGCCCTGGTGAAGGACGTGCCCGCGGGCAGCGCCGTGTCCTACGGCGGCACGTACACCACCGCCCGGGACACCACTCTGGGCCTGGTGCCGCTGGGGTACGCCGACGGCATCCCGCGGCACGCCTCGGGCACCGGTCCCGTCCTGGTCGCCGGGCGGCGCACGACCGTCGCCGGGCGGGTGTGCATGGACCAGTTCGTCGTCGACCTCGGGCCCGCCGGGCCGGGCGCTGCGGCGGGGGAGCGGGTGGTCCTGTTCGGTGCCGGGGCCGCGGCCGGGCGCCCGGAGGAACCCACGGCGCAGGACTGGGCGGAGGCGGCGGGGACCATCTCCTACGAGATCGTCACGCGCCTCGGCTCCCGGGTGCCCCGGCGCTGGACCGGGGAAGCGGTCGGTCAGGTGCAGGCCGGGGGACCGGTCGGTCAGGTGCAGGCCGGGGGACCGGTCGGTCAGGTGCAGGCCGGGGAAGCGGTCGGTCAGGTGCAGGCCGGGGCGGCGCGGTGAGGCGGGTCGGTCTCGGCCTGGTGGTCGTCGGCGCGGGGGCGGCGGCGATGGCCGTCGACCGCGCCCTGAACCACGGCCTGCCTCCGGGCCTGCGCTCGGCGCGGCGGCGGGCCCGCGCCGACGACGACCGGGGCGGCCCCGACGAGTACGGCAGCCTGCGCGGGGAGCCGGTCGAGGTCCTCGCCTCCGACGGCACGCGCCTGCACGTGGAGGTCGACGGCCCGGCGGACGCCCCCGGCCCCACCGTCGTCCTGAGCCACGGCTACGGGCTGAACCTCGACGCCTGGCACTTCCAGCGAGCCGCGCTGCGCGAGCGGTACCGGACGGTGCTGTGGGACCACCGCGGGCACGGGCGCTCGGCGCGCGGGCCCGCGGGCTCGGGGAACATCCAGCAGGTGGGCGACGACCTGCACCGCGTCCTCGCCGCGGTGGCGCCGTCGGGACCGCTGGTCCTGGTGGGGCACTCGATGGGCGCGATGGCCGTCATGGCGCTGGCTGCGGCGCACCCCCGCCTGGTGGCGGAGCGGGTCCGCGGTGTCGCGTTCATCGCCACCAGCGCCGGCGACCTCGCCTCCGTCGACCACGGTCTCGGGGTCGTGGGGCCGTGGGTGGCGCGCGCCGCCCCGTACGCCCTGGCGGCGGCCGCCCGGCGCGCGGGCCTGGTGGAGCGGGGACGGCAGCTGACCAGCCAGGTGGAGCAGCGGCTGGTGCGGCACTGGTCCTACGCCTCCCCGGTCTCCGACGAGCTGGCGCGCTTCACCGCCCGCATGATCGCGAGCACCCACGTGGAGGTGATCTCCGACTTCCTGCCCGCGTTCAGCGCCCACGACGAGCGGGCCGCGCTGACGGCGCTGGCCGGGCGGGAGGTGCTGGTGCTGGCCGGGGAGCGTGACCTCATGACGCCGGCCTCGCACAGCGAGGAGATCGCGCGGCTGCTGCCGGGCTGCGAGCACGTCGTCGTCCGGCACGCGGGTCACCTCGTGATGCTGGAGCACCCGCGGGTCGTGACGCCGCGCCTGCTGGGGCTGCTGGAGCGGGCCTGCGCGGCGGGGGAGCCGTCGCCGGGGCCGCGGCCGGTGGAGGTCGTCACCCCGCCGCTGCCGTCCGCGCCCCGCAGGCGTGTCCCGCGGGCCGGGAGCAGGGCGGGGCGCTCCCCGCGGCGGGGGCACCGGTGAGCCCGGGCCGCGTGCGGCCGGGGGCGGCGGTCCTGCCCGGCGCCGAGCCGTTCGCGCACCCGTCGGGCCCCGGCCGCGGTGTCCTGCTGCGCCACGGGTTCACCTCGACGCCGCAGAGCCTGCGCGGGTGGGGCGGGGCGTTCGCCGCGTCGGCGGCCTCCGCGGACCGGGTCACGGGAGCGGGACGGGGGCAGGGATGACGGGTACGGGTGCGACGGGTGCGGGGACGGGGGTGGGTGTGGGCCCGGTGGAGTTCGAGGTGCCCACGGCGGAGGGCACGCGGGAGCTGGGGCGCAGCCTGGCGCGGCTGCTGCGGGCGGGGGACCTGGTGGTCCTCTCCGGTGGGCTCGGCGCCGGCAAGACCACCCTGGTGCAGGGGATCGCGGACGGCCTGGGGGTGCGCGGGCCCATCACGTCGCCGACGTTCGTCATCGCGCGCGTCCACCCCTCCCTCGTCGGCGGGCCGGTGCTCGTGCACGCCGACGCCTACCGCGTCGGGTCGCTGGGGGAGCTGGACGAGCTGGACCTGGACGCGGACCTCGCGGAGGCCGTGACGGTCGTGGAGTGGGGCTCCGGGCTGGTCGAGGACCTCGCCGAGGCGCGGCTGGAGGTGGCGCTGCAGCGGCGCACGGGCCACCCCCCGGCCGGCGGTCCCCAGCAGGACGGCGGCCAGGACGGCGGCCAGGACGGCGGGCACGGGAGCGCGGGCGAGCACGGCGACGTGGACGAGCCGCGCCGGGTGGTGCTGCGCGGCGTGGGCGGGCGCTGGGCCGGGGTGGAGCTGCCCGCCGGCGCGGCGGCGCCGCGGGCCTAGGCCTGCCTGCCGGGAGCCACGACCCGCGGCCTGGGCCCGCGCCGTCAGCCCAGGTCGGCGGAGGCGAAGGTGTCGCACCGCACGGGGTCGCCGGTCCGGAAGCCGGTGGTGAACCAGCGCTGCCGCTGCTCGGACGTGCCGTGGGTGAAGGTGCCGGGGTCCGCGCTGCCGTCGCCGAGCTGTGTCTGGATGAAGTCGTCGCCGATGCGGCCGGCGGTGTCCAGGGCGCGGGCGACGTCCTCGTCGGTGATCTCGCTGATGAGGGGGGCGCCGGAGTCGTCGGGCACCGTGGTGGCGTGGCGGGCCCACGTGCCCGCGTAGCAGTCGGCCTGCAGCTCCAGCCGCACGTTCCCGCTGTCGGGCCCGGTGACGCGGTGGTCCACCGCGCCCGCGGTGCCGAGCAGGTGCTGCACGTGGTGGCCGTACTCGTGGGCCAGGACGTAGGAGTTGGCGAAGGCGCCGCCCGCGGCCCCGAAGCGGGTGCGCAGGTCGTCGAAGAACGACAGGTCGATGTACACGAGCTGGTCGGCGGGGCAGTAGAAGGGCCCGGTGCCCGACGAGGCCGCGCCGCAGCCGGACTGCGTGCCACCGGAGAAGAACACCGTGTCGGCGGGGACGTAGCGGGAGCCGAGCGCGCCGGCCCAGTAGTCCTGGATGGACTCGATGTCGGCGACGACGGCGCACTCGGTGCGCGCGTTGGCGTCGGCCCCGGTGCGGCAGGAGGCGGCGAGCTCCCCGGTGCTCGCGGTCTGCCCCTGGCCGAGCTGGTCCAGGACGGGCCCGAACTGCGGTGCCGCGCCCGCGCCGCCCGTGCCGCCCCCGCCGCCGAGGACCTGCACCAGGAGCACGACGAGCAGCCCGACGACGCCGAGCCCGCCGCCGCCGAGGGCTACTGCCCGGCCCCCGCCGCCGCGCCGGTCCCGGACGTTGCCGGTGTCCAGGCTCGCGTCGTCCCGGTACCTCATGACCACCCCTCTCGTGCCGCGGGCGACCACCGCCCGGCGCACACCCTGCTGGTGATCGCGCGATGCCGCCCGTCGGGCCCGCGCGGGACGGGGCCGACCGGGGGAGGCCGGCTACCCGCGCCGGGCCGGGAGGGAGGTCCTCGTGCGGCGCCGCTCCCGCCGGGTGCGCAGCGCGTCCGTCGACCACAGCGCCCAGGCCACCAGCGCGGGCTGGAACACCAGGCGCACGGCCCGCGCCCGGTCGGTGTCGAGGCCGAAGGCGTCGGTGCCGGTGAGGTACTGCGAGACGTTGCCGGGGAAGACGGCCACGAAGAAGGCGGCCGTGACCGCGCCCGCCACGGCCCGCGCCGGCTGCCGCCACAGCACGAGCAGCGCCGCCCCGAGCCCGAGCTCGACGATCCCGGAGGCCACCACGACGAGGTCGGGGTCGAGGGGCAGCCACGGGGGCACCTGGGCCTGGAACTCCTGCCGCAGGGTCGTCAGGTGCCCGGTGCCGGCGCCGAGCAGGGCGAGGCCGAGGGCGGTCTGGCCGGTGGCGCGGGCCGCCTGCGGGAGAGTGCTCACGGGTCCTCCTGGGGTCGGGGGGCGTCGGCGCCTGGTCAGGCGGTGGTGGTCTCCAGGGTGACGGGGACGTTGCCCCGCACGGCGGCGGAGTACGGGCACATCCGGTGCGCGCCCTCCACCAGCTCCTCGGCGGTGCGCTGGTCCACGCCGCCGAGCTCGACGCGCAGGGTGACCTCCAGCCCGAAGCCGCCGTCGGCGCCCGGCCCGATGCCGACCTCGGCGGTGACCGCGGAGTCGGCGAAGCTCGTCCCGTGCCGGCGGGCCACGGCCTTGAGCGCGCTGTGGAAGCAGGCCGCGTAGCCGGCGGCGAAGAGCTGCTCCGGGTTGAGCGCACCGCCGGGGCCGCCCATCTCCGCCGGCACGGCGAGGTCGACGTCGAGCAGGCCGTCGGAGGTGCGGGTGCGGCCGTTGCGGCCCTCCCCGGTGGCGGTGGCGGTGGCGGTGTAGACGGCGGGCACGGGACCTCCGGAAAAGAAAGAACGTTCGTTCTGCTTGGCGGGGCCAGTCCACCGCAGGTGCGGCCCGCGGTCAAGCCGCCGGACGGGGTTACCGTGGCCCCGTGAGCGGGCAGGTCCAGCCCCCGGGGGCGACGGCGGAGCGGCCCTCCGCGGCCCGGGAGCGGCTGCTGCGCACCGCCTCGGCCCTCTTCTACGCCGAGGGCCTGCGCGCGGTCGGCGTCGACCGCGTCGTCAGCGAGGCCTCCGTCACCCGGGCCACCTTCTACCGGCACTTCCCCGGCAAGGAGGCCCTCGTCGTCGCCTACCTCCGCGACGTCGACCGCACCGTGCGCGAGCGCGCCGGCGACCCGCCGCCGGACGCCGCCGATGCCGCCGCGTGGCTGACCGGCCTGACCGCCGCGACCGGGGACCAGGTGTGCGGGCCGGGGTTCCGCGGCTGCCCCTTCCTCAACGCCGCCGTGGAGCACCCCGACCCGGACAGCCCCGTGCGCCGGGCGGTGCTGGAGCACCGGCGGTGGCTGGAGTCCGCGGTCGCCGGGGCGTTCGCCCGCACCGGCCACCCCGACCCCGCGGCCGCCGGGCGCCGCTGGATGGTGCTGCGCGACGGGGCGATGATGGCCGGCTACCTCACCTCGCCCGAGCAGGCCCGCGAGACGCTGGGCGCCGGGGTCGAGGACCTGCTCGGCGCGCACCGCGGCCCGCACGCCTCCACCGCCTAGGCTCGCACCGTGCTCCTGCTCGCCCTCGACACCGCCACCTCCGCCGCCGCCGTCGCCGTCGGCGGCCCCGACGGGGCGGCGGCCTCGCTGCGCGCCGACGACGCCCGCCGCCACGCCGAGTCCCTGGTGCCCGCCGTCGCGGAGGTCCTCCGGCGCGCCGGGCGCCGCCGGGACGAGATCACCGGCATCGCCGTCGGGGTCGGCCCCGGGCCGTTCACCGGCCTGCGCGTCGGCCTCGTGACGGCCGCCTCGCTGGGGCTCGCCCTCGGCGTCCCCGTGCACGGGGTGTGCTCCCTGGACGCCCTCGCCGCGGAGGCGCTCGCCACGGGCGCGGTCGCCCCGGGGGAGGAGTTCGTCGTCGCCACCGACGCCCGCCGCCGCGAGGTCCACTCCGCCCGCTACGGCGGCACCCCCCTGCGGCGGCTGACGGGACCGGACGTCGGTCCGGCCGCGGCGGTGGAGCGGGCCGGCGTGCGCGTCGTGGGCAGCGGGGCCGCGCTCTGGCCCGAGGCCCTGGGCCCCCTGCCCGGGCACGACGGCGACGGCCCGCGGGACGTGGACGCCGCCCACCTCCTGCGCATCGCCGCCGACGCCCTGGCGGGGCGGGGCGGGCTGGAGCTGCTGCCGCCGGAGCCGCTCTACCTGCGCCGCCCCGACGCGGTGGAACCCGGTGCCCGCAAGCGCGTCACGGCGTGAGCGGCCCCGGGGACGCCACAGCCCCCGGCGTGGTGCTGCGGCCGGTGCGCTGGTGGGACCTGGAGACGCTCCTGCCCCACGAGCAGGAGCTGTTCGGCGCCACCGCCTGGTCCGCGGAGACGTTCTGGGCGGAGCTCGCGCAGCCCAGCCGCCACTACCTCGTCGCCGAGCGGGACGGGCTGCTCGTGGGCTACGGCGGCGTCATGGTCAACGGTGCCGACGCGGACGTGCAGACCCTCGCGGTGGTGCCCGCCGGGCAGCGGCGGGGGACCGGCCGGGCGCTGCTGGAGGCGCTCGCCGCCGTCGCCGCCGGGCGCGGCGCCACCGTGCTGCTGCTGGAGGTCCGCTCGGACAACACCGCGGCGCTGCGGCTGTACGAGGGCGCGGGTTTCGAGCGGCTCGCGCTGCGGGCGCGCTACTACCCCGACGGCGGCGACGCGGTCGTGATGCGCCGCCGCCTGGGCCGGCCGGCAGGCTGAGCGGCCTCAGACGTGCAGGCCGCACTCCACCTTGTCGGTGCCCGACCAGCGGCCGGCGCGGGGGTCCTCACCGGGCTTGACGGCCCGCGTGCACGGGGCGCACCCGATGGACGGGTACCCCCTCAGGGTGAGCTCGTGCCGGGGCAGGTCCCGCGCGGTGATGTAGTCCTCGACGTCCTGCAGGCTCCAGCGCACCAGCGGGTTGACCTTGACGAGGAAGTTCTTCTCGTCCCACATCACGGCCGGGGTGCCGGCCCGCGTGGAGGCCTCGTCGCGGCGCACGCCCGTCACCCAGGCGGCGTAGCCGTCGAGGGAGTCCGCCAGCGGGAACACCTTGCGCATCGAGCAGCACAGCCCCGGGTCGCGCTCGTACAGGCGCGGGCCGAACTCCGCGTCCTGCTCCGCCACGCTCTGCCGGGGCATCACGTTCTTCACGGTGATCGGGATCCTGCGCTGCACCTGCTCGCGCATGAGCAGCGTCTCGGGGAAGTGGTAGCCCGTCTCCAGGAACAGCACGTCCACGCCCGGCAGCACCTGCGCGTACATGTCCAGCAGGACGGCGTCCTGCATGGAGCCGGCGACCGCGATGGAGTTCCCGAACTGCTCCACCGACCAGCGCACGACGTCCATCGCGTCGGCGCCCTCGAGCTCGGTGCCGGCGCGGGCGGCCAGCTCCCTGCGCCCTGCCTCGTCCAGCGCCAGCGCGGGTGCGGTGGTGGTGGTCACGACGTACCTCCTCGGGGAACGGGCGCGACGCCCAGGATGCGGACGGTGAAGATGCGCAGGCACTCCGCGCACCGCCACGCAGTGGGCGACGCCTCGTCGGGGAACAGCCGTTCCCCGGCGCACATCGGGCAGTGCAGCGGGGTGCTGCGCCCGCCCTCGTCGCTCACCGCAGGGCTTCCTCGTCGGCGCGGGTGGCCCACTGGGCGAAGCGCTCCCCGTCGGCCCTTTGTTCCAGCCAGCGGCGGGTGAGGCGCTCGACGTAGTCCGGCAGCTCGGTCGCGGTGACCTTGTGGCCGCGCAGCTTGCGGCCGAAGCCGGCGTCCAGGCCGAGCCCGCCGCCGAGGTGCACCTGGAAACCGGCGACCTGCTCGCCCTCGTCCGTGGTGACGATCTGCCCCTTGAGGCCGATGTCGGCGGTCTGGATGCGGGCGCAGGAGTTCGGGCAGCCGTTGATGTTGACCGTCACCGGCTCGGCGAGGTCGGGGATGCGGCGCTCCATCTCGGCGACGAGCTCCGTCGCGCGGTGCTTGGTCTCCACGATCGCGAGCTTGCAGAACTCCACACCGGTGCACGCCATCGTGGAGCGCCGCCACTGGCTGGCGCTCGCGGGCAGGCCGAGCTCCGCGACGGCGGCCGTGAAGGACTCCACCTGCTCGTCCGCGACGTCGAGCACGACGAGCTTCTGGTGCGCGGTGGTGCGCAGGCGCTGCGAGCCGTGGGCCTCCATGACGTCCGCCAGGCGCAGCAGCGTCTCCCCGTTCACCCGGCCCACCGCGGGGGCGATGCCGACGTAGTTGCGGCCGTCGACCTGCTTGTGGACGCCGATGTGGTCGGGGGCGTTCACGGCCTGCGGCGCGGGCCCGTCGACGAGCTTGCGGTGCAGGTACTCGTCCTCGAGGATCTGGCGGAACTTCTCCGCGCCCCAGTCGGCCACGAGGTACTTCAGGCGGGCGCGGTTGCGCAGCCGCCGGTAGCCGTAGTCGCGGAAGATGCCGACCACCCCGGCCCACACGTCGGGCACCTCGTCCAGCGGCACCCAGGCACCCAGGCGCTGGGCGAGGTGCGCGCTCGTGGAGAGGCCACCGCCGACCCAGACGTCGAAACCGGGGCCGTGCTCGGGGTGGACGGAGCCGATGAAGGCCACGTCGTTGATCTCGTGGACGACGTCCTGGCGGGGGGAGCCGGAGACGGCGCTCTTGAACTTGCGCGGCAGGTTGGAGAACTGCGGGTCGCCGACGTAGCGGCGGGTGATCTCGTCCACGGCCCAGGTGCCGTCGATGATCTCGTCCGCGGCGATCCCGGCGACGGGGCTGCCGAGCACGACGCGGGGGCAGTCGCCGCACGCCTCGGTGGTGGACAGGCCCACCGCCTCCAGGCGGCGCCAGATCTCGGGGACGTCCTCCACGCGGATCCAGTGGTACTGGACGTTCTGCCGGTCGGTGACGTCGGCGGTGCCCCGGGCGAACTCCACGGAGATCTGCCCGATCACGCGCAGCTGCTCGGTGGTCAGGGCCCCGCCGTCGATGCGCACGCGCATCATGAAGTACTCGGCGTCCAGCTCCTCGGGCGGGATGCTCGCGGTGCGGCCCCCGTCGATGCCCTCCTTGCGCTGGGTATAGAGCCCCCACCAGCGCATCCGGCCGCGCAGGTCCTTGGGGTCGATGCTCCCGAAACCCTGCTCGGAGTAGACGTCCTCGATCCGCTGCCGGACGTTGAGGCCGTCGTCCTCCTGCTTGAACTCCTCGTTGCCGTTGAGGGGGTCGCGGCCGTCGACCTTCCACTGCCCCTCGGAGCGCTTGGCGGCGCCCGCCCGGGGACCGCGGGCGCGCGGCGGGGTGGTGGCCGAGGAGTCGGCGGGGGCAGCGGGTCCGGCGTTCATGGCTGAGGTCCTCGTCGTGGGTGCGGGCGGCGGGCTGGCGTCCCCGGCCGCGGGCGGACGGCGGGAGGTGGCGTCGGGCGCTCGGCGGCGTCAGGCCGCGCGGGTGTCCCGGGCGCGGCACAGGGACGCGCTCTGCAGGCGGCAGAGGTCCACGTGCAGGCGCGCCACGAGTCGCAGGGAGACCGCACGCACCCGCCCATGGTGCCACGCCCACCGCGCCACCCCGCACGCGCGAGACGGCCGTCCCACCATGTGGGCGCACCCGCACCCGCACCGCGCGGCGGCGCAGGGGCTCACCGCACGGCGGCGCCGGGCAGGGGGTGCACGACGAGGACCACCTGGCGCCCGGCGAGACGCGTCAGCACGACCGTCGCCTCCGCGGAGCCCTCCAGCCGCAGCTGCCGCCGCAGCACCTCCGGCTCGACGGCGGTGCCGCGCTTCTTCACCACGAGGCGGCCGACGTCCCGCGCGCGCAGCCAGGCGCGCAGCGGCTTGAGGCCGAACGGCATGACGTGCTCGACGGCGTACGCGCGGGCCAGGGGGGTGGGGACGTGGGTGTCGGCGGTGACGTAGGCGATCGTCGCGTCGAGGAGGCGCCCGCCGACCGCCGCGGCCACGGCACCGACCAGCCCGGCGCGGATCACGGCGCCGTCCGGCTCGTAGAGCACGGTGCCCACCTCGCCCACCACCGCCTGCGGGCAGTCGCGGTCGTCCACCACGTGCCACGCCACCCCCGCGCCGTCGCCCACCCCCGTGCCCACCCCGACGGCGGCGCTGCGCCGCACACCCGCCCGGGCCAGCGGCCCGCACCACAGCGCGCACTCGAGGACGTCGCCGTCCACCGACGTCCACTGCGCCTCCGCCGCCCGGCCGGCCACCTGCGCGGGCAGGGCGGCGTGCGGGACGCCCGGGGCCAGCTTGGCGCCCGTGGCCGGCACCCGGGCGGCCACGCCGAGCACGAACGACAGGGGCGGGGAGGTGGCCTCCGGGTCGAACAGGCGCCGCCCGCCGCTGCGCCGTGCCGGGTCGAACCACGCCCCGCCGCCGGGGCGCACGGCCGCCTCCACCACGCCGGGGGCGGTGACGTCGGCGCAGCGCACCTGCGCGGCGGGCACGGGCAGGTTCGCCGCGGCCACCGCGGCGGTCAGGGGGTCGGCCTCGACGGCGGTGACGCCCAGGCCGGCGTCGAGCAGGGCGAGGGCGTCGGCGCCGATGCCGCAGCCGAGGTCGGCGACGTGCCCGGCCCCCGCGGCGGCGAAGCGCCCGGCGTGGCGTGCGGCGACGACCGCGCGGGTGGCCTGCTCCACCCCGTCGGGCAGCAGCAGCAGGGACGCGGCGCGCGGGCCGAGCCGGGGCACCGCCCGCGCGCGCAGCCGGGACTGGGTGAGGGCCGCCGCGACCAGGGCGGCGGGGTGGCCCTGCGCCCGCAGCCGCTCGCCGAGGGCCAGGGCGGTGCCGGGGTCGTAGGGCGGCAGCGACGCCAGCAGCGCCCTGCCCGCGGGGGAGAGCAGGGCCGCGACGTCGGCGAGGTCCACGCGCCGATCCCACCACGTCGCGGGCGCCCGCACCGCCGCGGCGCCCGCACGGGTGGTGGTGGGCACGCGGAGGGCGGTCGTGCTAGCACTCGGGAGAGCGGAGTGCTAACGTCTGGAACGCGTCGGGCTGGCACTCTCCACCGGAGTCTGCCAGCTCGCGAGGCGGCGCCGCCCGGCACCCGCGACGACGGTCGTGCGCCCCTCGTGACCGACTGCCACCCGTACCGACGTTGGAAGAAGGGGAGGGCCGCACGTGTCGGTCTCCATCACTCCGCTCGAGGACCGCATCGTCGTCAAGCCGCTGGACGCGGAGCAGACGACCGCTTCCGGTCTGGTCATCCCGGACACCGCCAAGGAGAAGCCCCAGGAGGGCGAGGTCCTGGCCGTGGGCCCCGGCCGCGTGGACGACAACGGCAAGCGCGTGCCCGTCGACGTGACCGTCGGCGACAAGGTCATCTACTCCAAGTACGGCGGCACCGAGGTCAAGTACGCCGGCGAGGAGTTCCTCATCCTCTCCGCGCGCGACGTCCTCGCCAAGGTCGCCAGGTAAACAGCTGCTGAGGCCCCTCCGGGGTCTCCCCGCACGACGTCGCCCCGGCGCACCGGCTCACACCCGGGGCTGCCGGGGCGTCGTCGTCATCCCCACCGCTCCTCGAAGGGACTTCGACCGCACATGGCCAAGACGCTGCAGTTCAACGACGACGCCCGCCGGGCGCTCGAGCGGGGCGTGGACGCCCTCGCCAACGCCGTCAAGGTGACCCTCGGCCCGCGTGGCCGCAACGTCGTCATCGACAAGAAGTGGGGCGCGCCGACGATCACGAACGACGGTGTCACCATCGCCCGCGAGGTCGAGCTGGAGGACCCGTACGAGAACCTCGGCGCCCAGCTCGCCAAGGAGGTCGCCACCAAGACCAACGACGTGGCCGGCGACGGCACCACGACCGCGACCGTCCTGGCGCAGGCGCTGGTGCACGAGGGCCTGCGCAACGTCGCGGCCGGCGCCGCCCCCTCCGGCCTCAACCGCGGCATCGACGCGGCCGTCAGCGCCGTGAACGACAGGCTGCTGGAGCTGGCCCGCGAGGTCGACGGCAAGGACGAGATCGCCCACGTCGCCACCATCTCCGCGCAGGACCGCTCCGTCGGCGAGCTGCTGTCCGAGGCCTTCGACAAGGTCGGCAAGGACGGCGTCATCACCGTCGAGGAGTCCTCCACCACGTCGCTGGAGCTGGACTTCACCGAGGGCATGCAGTTCGACAAGGGCTACATCTCGCCCTACTTCGTCACCGACCCCGAGCGCATGGAGGCCGTCCTGGAGGACGCCCACGTGCTCATCCACCAGGGCAAGATCTCCGCCGTCACCGAGGTCCTGCCGCTGCTGGAGAAGGTCCTGCAGACCTCCAAGCCGCTGTTCATCATCGCCGAGGACGTCGAGGGCGAGGCCCTCTCCACCCTGGTGGTCAACAAGATCCGCGGCACCTTCAACGCCGTCGCGGTGAAGGCCCCCGGCTTCGGCGACCGCCGCAAGGCCATCCTCGGCGACATCGCGATCCTCACCGGCGCGCAGGTCGTCTCCGAGGAGGTCGGCCTCAAGCTCGACCAGGTCGGCCTGGAGGTCCTGGGCTCGGCCCGCCGCATCGTCGTCACCAAGGACGAGACCACCCTCGTCGACGGCGCCGGCGACCGCGCCGAGGTGGAGGCCCGCGCCGGCCAGATCAAGGCCGAGATCGAGCGCACCGACTCGGACTGGGACCGCGAGAAGCTCCAGGAGCGCCTCGCCAAGCTCGCCGGCGGCGTGTGCGTCATCAAGGTCGGCGCGCACACCGAGGTGGAGCTGAAGGAGAAGAAGCACCGCATCGAGGACGCGGTCTCCGCGACCCGCGCCGCGATCGAGGAGGGCATCGTCGCCGGCGGCGGCTCCGCCCTGGTGCACGCCGCCGCCGTCCTGGACGGCGACCTCGGTCTCACCGGTGATGCGGCGACGGGTGTGGCGATCGTGCGCCGCGCCGTGGCCGAGCCGCTGCGCTGGATCGCCGAGAACGCCGGCCTCGAGGGCTACGTCGTCGTGGAGAAGGTGCGCGACCTCGGCCCGGGCAAGGGGCTGAACGCTGCGACCGGCGAGTACGTCGACCTCATCGCCGGTGGCGTCATCGACCCGGTCAAGGTCACCCGGTCGGCCCTGCGCAACGCCGCCTCGATCGCGTCGATGGTCCTGACCACCGACACGCTCGTCGTGGAGAAGAAGGAGGAGGAGTCCTCCTCCGCCGGCCACGGCCACGGCCACGGTCACTGACCCGACCCGCTGATCCACGCGGCCGGGCCGCGCGCCCGCCGACGCCGAGAGGCCCGGCACCCCTGGTGGGTGCCGGGCCTCTCGTGTCCCAGGTGTCGCCGCGGCCGGGGCCGCTGGTCGTGCCGTACCGGGTGGTGGTGCGCCGGCTCAGACCGCCACGCGCAGGGGCAGGGCGCGTCCGCGCTGGGCGGCGTAGAGGGCCTCGCGGTCGTCCTCGGTGAGCCCGCCCCAGACGCCGTAGGGCTCGCGGACCTTCAGGGCGTGCTTGCGGCACTGCTCGATGACGGGGCAGGCGGCGCAGACGGCCTTGGCGGCGGCGTCGCGGTTGCGGCGGGCGGGGCCGCGCTCGCCCTCCGGGTGGAAGAAGAGGTCCGGGTCGGCCTCGCGGCAGGAGCCGTCGAGCTGCCACTCCCAGATGTCGGCGACGGGTCCGGGGAGGCGCGAGATCTCAGCCATGGTGGGCTCCCTGCTGTGCTGGGTGTCCGGTGCGACACGGTGACGACCGGTTGGCGACGTCCGTAACCGTACAAGCGCGTCAGAAGTTGTTCAAGCCCCTTCGCGCCAAAAGTTGTTCGGAGATGTCGCTGGACGGCCCGGGAGCGGTCCGGGTGGCCGACGAGCGGGGAAACCGCGTCAGGCTGCGGGCCACAATCAGGTCACAGGCGGTTCACGGTGCGGGTGCACAAGGTGACCGCTCGCGCCACCCAGGCACGGCGTGGCGCGGTCCTGACCGGATATCTGGCGCGGTTCGCCCCAGCTGGCGCGTTTGCCCGCGTCGTCCGGCGGTGGTGGGACGCGCGAGTGGCGGTGCTCCGGGCGCACGGCACAATCGAGCCGTGTCGTCGCCATCGGGAGCGGATGCGTCGGAGCAGCCGCGCGTCACGCTGACCGTCGCGGCCGTCGCCCGGCGCCTCGGCGTCGCCCCCGCCACCCTGCGCACCTGGGACCGGCGCTACGGCGTGGGTCCCTCCGAGCACACCGCGGGCGCCCACCGCCGCTACTCGGCCAGCGACCTCGCCCGGCTGGTCGTCATGCGCCGCCTCACCCTCGAGGGCGTGGCCCCCGCCGAGGCCGCCGCCCTGGCCACCGCCGCCACCGACGCCGGCGCAGGCCCCGGCGCCGCCCTGGCCGGCGCCTCCAGCGTGCCCCGCTCGCTCCTCGAGGCCGCCGTCAGCGACGCCGCGGCGGTCAGCCGCACCGTGGAGCTCGAGGGCGAGGACGCCGCCGACGACCCGCCGGGGGAGGCGCGCGAGGCGCGGCGCGAGGGCCGCCAGTTCGTCCTGCCGCTCGACGCGCCCAGCGCCGTGCGCGAGCTCCTGCGCAGCGCCGACGCGCTGGAGGAGCACGAGACCGCCGAGCGGGTCACGGCGGCGGTCCACGAGTTCGGCACCGCCCGCGCCTGGGACGAGGTGCTCGCCCCCGTCCTCGCGGCCGTCGGCCCCGGCCGGGAGCTCGTCCTGACCTGCGCCACCGCCGTCCTGCGCCAGGCCGCACCCGTCGTGGCGGCCGCGGCCGCGGCGAGCGGGCACCGCTGCGCCCTCGTGGCCACCTGCGAGGAGGAGACGCAGGGGCTGCCCGTCCTGGCCGTGGCGGCCGCTCTCGCCGAGGCGGGGGTGGGCTCGCGCTCCCTCGGTGCCCGCGTGCCCCGCCGGGCCGTGGCCGCCGCCGTGCGCCGCACCGCCCCGCCCGTGCTCGTCCTCCACGCCCAGGACGCCGAGGCGGCGCCCGCCCAGCTGGAGGAGCTGCTGCTCGTGCGCCCCGCGCCCCTGGTGCTGCTCAGCGGACCCGGGTGGACGGGGGTGCCGCGCGGGGGTCAGCAGGCGGGCACGGTGGCGGACGTCGTGCGGGCCGCCGTGGACGCCGTGCGGCGCTGACCCGGCTGGGGCTGTGCGGGGGGCACCCGGGTGGACCCCCGGCGCGTCCGGGGAACGCATACCACAAGGTGCTCAGGTGGTGGTACCCGCCTGCCGAAGTATTCATTGGTGCCGCCCGCGCACCGGCTGGACCACGGAAGGTCCGGCTCCACCATGCAAGGAAGAGGTTCACGGTGGCAACCGTTCTCGTGGTCGACGATCTGCCCATGGCCCGTGAGGCCATGCGCCGCATGGTCGCTGCTGTTCCGGGCGTGACCCGCGTCGTCGGCGCGTCCTCCGGTGAGGAGGCCCTCGCCCGCTGGCCCGTCGAGCGCCCGTCCCTGGTCATCATGGACGTGCGCATGCCGGGCATCGGTGGCGTCGAGGCCGCCCGCCGGCTGCTCGCGCGGCACCCCGAGGCGAACATCCTCATGGCCACCATGGCCGAGGACGGCGACGGTGTGGCCCGCGCGGTCGCCGCCGGCGTGCGCGGCTACCTCGTCAAGGACGTCTCCCGCGAGGAGCTGGCCACCGCCGTGCTGCAGTCCCTGCAGGACGTCTCCCGCCGCCGCGGCACCCCCCGCGCCCGCACCGTCATGACGGGCCGCGCCCCCAGCCTCACCGAGCGCGAGTCGCAGGTCCTCGTCGGCATGAGCCGCGGGCGCAGCAACGCCGAGATCGGCCGCGAGCTGTTCCTGTCCGAGGACACCGTCAAGACGCACGCCCGCCGTCTCTTCCGCAAGCTCGAGGCCGCCGACCGCGCGCAGGCGGTCGCTGTGGGATTCCGCTGGGGTCTCGTACGGTAGGTCCGTGAGCCTCAGGGGCGATCCGGCCCGCGGCACCGCCGCGGACCTCGCCGACAGCAGTTCTCCGCAGGGCGGGGACGGTGTAACGCCGCCCCGCCCTGCGGCGATGTCGGGGGTGGATGCCGGGGGGCTCCAGACACTCGCGGCGCGTGCCCTGACAGGTGACCAGGGCGCTGTCGCAGACCTCCTGGCAGCGGTGCGCCGCCTCGTCCACAGGTACTGCCGGGCTCGGCTCGGGCGCATGCCCGGTGCCGATCACGCCGCGGAGGACGCGGCACAGGAGGTCTGCATCGCCGTGCTGACGGCTCTGCCCCGCTACCGGGACACCGGTCGCCCGTTCGAGGCGTTCGTGTACCGCATCGCGGCCAACAAGGTGGCCGACGTGCAGCGGCAGGCGTACCGCGCCCCCGTGCCGACGGAGGAGGTGCCGGACGAGCCGACCACGGCGCCCGGCCCCGAGCAGTCCGCCCTCGACGCCGCCGACGCGCGCGCCGTCACGGCCCTGCTGGAGCAGCTGCCGCCCAAGCTGCGCGAGATCATCACGCTGCGCGTCGGTGCCGGCATGTCGGCCGAGGAGACCGGCCGCGCCCTGGACATGACCGCCGGTGCCGTCCGCGTCGCCCAGCACCGCGCCATGCAGCGCCTGAAGAAGCTGGCCGCGGACGACGAGCGCCTGCGGGTGACGTCGTGAACGCCCGCCCCGGGGACGACCTGATGGCCCCCTCCGTCCCCGAGCTGCTCGCCACCGACGCCCTCCTGACGCGTCTGGCGGACCACGGCGCCACCTCCGGCGACCTCGACGAGGCCGTCGCGCGGATGCTCGACGCCTACGCCCGGCACGCGGACCCGCGGACCGCCGGGGTGCCCGTGCCCCCGCTGCGCGTTCCCGAGGAGGTCCTCGGCGCCGTCGCCGCCGCCCGCCGCCCGCGGGTCCTGCTCGCCCGGCGGCGGGTGCTCGCCGGCCTGGGCCGCGGGGCCGCCGCCGCCTGCGCCGCGCTGGCCATCGCCGGTGGCAGCGCCGCCGTCGCCGCCACCCCGCCCGCCGTCCCGGCCACCTCCCGCCCGGCCTCCGCGATGCCGATGGGCGCGGCCGCCCTGGTCCTCGTCGGGGTCGGGGACCGCCTCGACGCCTTCGGCGACCCCGGTGCCGTCACCGAGCGGCAGGCCGCCGTGCGCATGCTCGAGCGGCTGGAGGCGGCCGTCGTGGAGGGCCGCACCGAGGGCGCCGGCGTGGCGCTCGCGGGCGTCCGCCGGCGCCTCCTCGCCACCGGGGCCGACCCGGGGGTGCTGCAGAAGGCCGAGGACCTCGCGGCACAGGTGCGCGCCGCGGAGCCGCCTCCCGCGCCCGCCGTGCCGGCCGCCCCGCCCGTGCCCTACGCCCCCGGCGTGACGCCGCCCGCGGGCCCGGAGAAGCCCGGGGCGGACACCCCGCTCATCATCGACTCCCCGCGCGCACCCGGGGCGCCGGTCCCGCCCGGCCCGGTGACCCCGTCGCCGTCCGCTCCGACCGCGGGATCCCCCACCACGGCGCCGGTCCCGCCCCGGCCCGGCACGACGCCGCCCGCGGAGCCGTCCACGACGCCGTCCACGACGCCGTCCACGACGCCGCCGACCACCCCGCCGAGGCCCGGCACCGGCAGGCCCGTGCCGCCCTCGGCGTCGCCCGAGCCGACCCCGGGCTCGCCCACCCCGCCGACCACGGGTCCCTCGGACCCCCCGGCGAGCCCGTCCACGCCGCCCTCCACGTCTCCGTCCACGCCGCCGTCCACGGCGCCGACGGAGCCGCCGGCGACCCCGGGGCCGACCGACCCGGGCCCTGCGCCGACGTCGCCCGGGACCTCCGGGCCGCCCGTCCCGGGCGAGGGCGGCGCGAGCACGTCCCAGCCGGTCGAGCCCACGGCGCCCGTCGAGCCCTCCGGGCCGCCGCCCTCCGAGGCCTTCGTCACGCCGGCGCCCGGGGACGGGCCGACGCCCCCGGTCGCACCGCCCGCGCCCGAGCCCACCCCCGAGCCCACCCCCCACCGCGCCCCGCAGGACGGGCCGGGCGGGGCCGCGGCCGCCGGGGGGAGCGCCACCACGCCGTAGCATCGGGGGGTGACCTCGAGCACCCCCGCAGACGTCCCGGCCGGATCCCCCCCTGCCCAGGCAGGCTCGCCGTTCGGGCTCCTCGGCCTCACGTACGACGACGTCCTGCTGCTGCCGGGCGAGTCCGACGTCATCCCCAGCGAGGTGGACACCTCCAGCCGCGTGTCCAGGCGGATCACCCTGCGGATGCCGCTGCTGTCCTCCGCGATGGACACGGTGACCGAGGCCCGGATGGCCATCGCCATCGCCCGCCAGGGCGGCCTGGGGGTGCTGCACCGCAACCTCTCCGCCGACGAGCAGGCCGCGCAGGTGGACCTCGTCAAGCGCTCGGAGTCCGGGATGGTCACCCAGCCGGTGACCATCGGCGCGGACGCCACCCTGGCCGACGTCGACGCCCTCTGCGGCCGCTACCGCATCAGCGGCGTCCCCGTCACCGACACCGAGGGTCACCTGCTCGGCATCGTCACGAACCGCGACCTGCGCTTCGAGAGCGACTTCACCCGGCCGGTCCGCGACGTCATGACGCCCATGCCGCTGGTCACCGCCCCGCAGGGCGTCTCCAGCGACGAGGCGATGGCCCTGCTGCGCAGGCACAAGGTCGAGAAGCTGCCCATCGTGGACGGCGAGGGCCGGCTGACGGGGCTCATCACGGTGAAGGACTTCACCAAGCGCGAGCAGTACCCCTTCGCCACCAAGGACGACGGCGGGCGCCTGCGGGTCGGTGCCGCCATCGGCATCTTCGAGGACGCGTGGAAGCGCGCGATGACCCTCGTGGACGCCGGGGTGGACCTGCTGGTGGTGGACATGGCCCACGGGCACTCCCGCGCGGTCCTGGAGATGATCGGCCGGCTGAAGTCCGACGGCGCCGCGGCCCACGTCGACGTCGTCGGCGGCAACGTCGCCACCCGCGAGGCCGCGCAGGCCCTCGTGGACGCCGGCGCGGACGGCATCAAGGTCGGGGTGGGGCCCGGCTCCATCTGCACCACCCGGGTCGTCGCCGGTGTCGGCGTGCCGCAGGTCACCGCCATCCACGAGGCCTCCAAGGCGGCGCGGCCCGCGGGCGTGCCCGTCATCGGCGACGGCGGGCTGCAGTACTCCGGGGACATCGCCAAGGCCCTCGTGGCCGGGGCCGACACGGTGATGCTCGGCTCGCTGCTCGCCGGGTGCGAGGAGAGCCCCGGCGAGCTGGTGTTCATCAACGGCAAGCAGTTCAAGTCCTACCGCGGGATGGGCTCCCTCGGGGCGCAGCAGACCCGCACCGGCAGCCGCTCCTTCTCCAAGGACCGCTACTTCCAGAACGACGTGTCCACCGACGAGCGCTTCATCCCCGAGGGCGTGGAGGGCCAGGTGCCCTACCGCGGCCCGCTCGCCGCGGTGGCGCACCAGCTCGTCGGCGGGCTGCGGCAGTCGATGTTCTACGCGGGCGCCCGCACGGTCCCGGAGCTGCAGGCCAGGGGCCGCTTCGTGCAGATCACCGCAGCGGGGCTGAAGGAGAGCCACCCCCACGACATCCAGATGACCGTCGAGGCCCCCAACTACAGCCGTCGCTGAGGGCGGCGCGGCGGGGGCGGGGCGGACGCGTCCACCCCGCCCCCGCCGCGCGGGTAGCCTGCTGGGGTGCACGAGATCGAGATCGGCCGCGGCAAGCGCGGACGCCGGGCCTACAGCTTCGACGACATCGCCATCGTCCCGAGCCGCCGCACCCGCGACCCGGAGGACGTGTCGACGGGCTGGCAGATCGACGCCTACCACTTCGAGCTGCCGGTGCTCTCGGCGCCGATGGACTCGGTGGTCTCGCCCGCGACCGCGGTGGAGCTGGGCCGGCTCGGCGGCCTGGGCGTCCTCGACCTCGAGGGCGTCTGGACGCGCTACGAGGACCCCGAGCCGCTGCTGGCGGAGATCGCGGCCCTGCCCGCCGAGGGCGCCACGGCGCGCATGCAGCAGATCTACGCCGAGCCCATCAAGCCGGAGCTGATCGTCGCGCGGCTCGCCGAGATCCGCGCGGGCGGTGTCACCGTGGCCGGTGCCCTCTCGCCGCAGCGCACCCAGGAGCTGTGGAAGGTCGTCGTCGACGCCGGGGTCGACCTGTTCGTCATCCGCGGCACCACCGTCTCCGCCGAGCACGTCTCCGGCAGCGCCGAGCCGCTGAACCTCAAGCGCTTCATCTACGAGCTCGACGTGCCCGTCGTCGTCGGCGGGGCGGCGACCTACACCGCGGCCCTGCACCTGATGCGCACGGGCGCCGCGGGTGTCCTCGTCGGCTTCGGCGGGGGCGCGGCGCACACCACCCGCAAGACCCTGGGCATCCACGCCCCGATGGCCAGCGCCGTCGCGGACGTCGCCGCCGCCCGCCGCGACTACATGGACGAGTCCGGTGGCCGCTACGTGCACGTCATCGCCGACGGCGGCATGGGCACCTCCGGGGACATCGTCAAGGCCGTGGCGTGCGGCGCGGACGCCGTGATGCTCGGTGCGGCCCTGGCCCGCGCCACGGAGGCCCCCGGTGACGGGTGGCACTGGGGCCCGGAGGCGCACCACGCCGTCCTGCCGCGCGGGGAGCGCGTGCGGGTGGGCACCGTCGCCTCCCTCGCGGAGATCCTCAACGGCCCCGGCCGGGCGGCGGACGGCACGACGAACCTCATCGGTGCGCTGCGCCGCTCGATGGCCACCACCGGGTACTCCGACCTCAAGGAGTTCCAGCGCGTCGAGGTCGTCGTCTCGCCCTACCAGCCCACCGCCTGAGGCCGCGGACGTGGCGGAGCGGCGCTGGACCGTGCCGGACCTCAGCGGGCGCACCGCCCTGGTCACCGGCGCCAACGGCGGGCTGGGGTTCCCCGTCGCGCTGGAGCTGGCGCGCGCGGGGGCCAGGGTGCTCCTCGCCGTGCGCGACGCCGGCAGGGGCGAGGAGGCCCTGCGGCGGCTGCGGGCGGAGCTGGACGCCACCGGCACCCCCGCCACCGCGGAGCTCGTGCAGGTCGACGTCTCGGACCTGGCGAGCGTGCGCAGCGCCGCCGCGGAGGTGGCCGACCGGATCCCGGCCCTCGACGTCCTCGTCAACAACGCGGGCATCATGGCGACGCCCCGCTGGGTGAGCCCGGACGGCTTCGAGGGGCAGCTGGCCACCAACCACCTCGGGCACTTCGCGCTCACGGGGCTGCTGCTGCCCGTGCTGCTGGCCTCGCCGCAGCCGCGCGTGGTGAGCGTGGCCAGCGTGGCGCACTGGTTCGGGCGGCTGAACCGCCGCGACCTGATGTGGGAGAAGCGGTACTCCCCGTGGCTGGCGTACGGGCAGTCGAAGCTCGCGAACCTGCTGTTCGCCGCGGAGCTGCAGCGCCGGGCGCGGGCCGGGCGCACGTCCCTGCTCAGCCTCGCCGCCCACCCGGGGATCTCCTCCACGGAGCTGTTCTCCGTGGGGCCGCGCATGTCGGGCAGCCGTGTCTGGAAGCTCGTGCAGGAGGGCGGGGTCGCGCTCGTCGGGCAGGCCCCCGAGCGCGGTGCGCTTCCGCTGCTGCGCGCCGCGAGCGACCCGCACGTGGCGGGCGGGGAGTACTTCGGCCCCGACGGCCCCCTCGGCTTCCGCGGGGACCCGCGCCGCGCCTCCGCCATGCCGTGGGCGCGCGACGCCCGCGCCGCGCGGTGGCTGTGGGAGCGCTCGGTGGAGCTGACCGGTGTCGACCACGCGGCCCTGGAGCGCGCCGGCGCCTGAGCGCCCCGCCGCCCCGGGACCGCCCGGGCCCGGACCGGGGTCGCGGGGACGTGCTCAGCCCCCGTGCCAGGACTCCCACAGCGCCGCGTACGAGCCGCCGCGGCGCAGCAGCTCCTCGTGGGTGCCGAGCTCGCTGATGCGCCCGGCCTCCACCACGGCGATGCGGTCCGCGTCGGAGGCCGTATGCAGCCGGTGGGCGATCGCCACGACCGTGCGCCCGGCCAGCACCGCCGACAGGGACCGCTCCAGGTGCCGCGCGGCGGTGGGGTCCAGCAGCGAGGTGGCCTCGTCCAGGACGAGGGTGTGCGGGTCGGCCAGCACCAGCCGTGCCAGGGCCACCTGCTGGGCCTGCGCCGGGGACAGCGCGTGCCCGCCCTCCCCGACCGCGGTGTCCAGCCCGTCGGGCAGGCGCGCCACCCAGCCGTCCGCGTCCACGGCCGCCAGCGCCGCCGCCACCTCCGGCGCGGGGGCGTCCGGGCGCGCCATCACCACGTTGTCGTGCAGCGTGCCCGCGAAGACGTGCCGCTCCTGCGTGACCAGCGCCACCTCCCGGCGCAGCCCCTCCAGCGGCAGGCCCGTCACCTCCGCCCCGCCCACCCGCACGCTGCCCGCCGTGGGCGGCTGGATCCCCGCGATGAGCCGCCCCAGCGTCGACTTGCCGGCGCCGGAGGGCCCCACGACCGCGAGCCGCTCACCGGGGCGCAGGTCCAGCGACACGTCGTGCAGGACGTCCGCGCCCCGCGAGCCGTCCGGCCGGGTGTAGGCGTAGCGCACCCGCTCCACCCGCACCTCCGCCCCCTGCGGCACCCCGGGCAGCTCCACCCGGTCCGGCTCGACCTCGCCCAGGCCCACCACCCGCGCGAAGGAGGCCTGCCCCACCTGCAGCTGGTCCCACCACATGAGCAGCTCGGTCACCGGGCCCACGAGCTGGCGCAGGTACAGCACGACCGCCGCGACCTGCCCGGCGCTCGCCGAGCCCTGCTGCACCAGCCAGCCGCCCCACAGCAGCGCCACCACGACGGGCAGGGAGTACGCCAGCTCGATGCTCGGGAACCAGCGGGTCCGCAGCGCCAGGGTGCGGCGCTCGGCGAGGTAGGTGCGCCGCAGCACCTCGTCGAGGACGCTGTCCCGGTGGGCGCCGAGGCCGAGGGCGTCCACGGTGCGGGCGCCGTCGGCGGTCTCCGCCAGGGTGCTGCTGAGCCGGCCCCAGCAGGCGCGCTCGGCGAGGTACGCCTCGGGCGCGCGGCGCAGGTACCAGCGGGTGGTCAGCACCAGGCCCGGCGCGCCGACGAGCACCGCGAGGGCCACCAGCGGCCCGGCGAGGAACGCGGCGGCGGCGGTGAGCAGCGCGGTGACCCCGGCGACGAGGATCCGGGGGGCGCCGTAGCGGACGGTGTGGCTGAGCGCGTCGATGTCGTTGGTGGTGCGGGAGACGAGGTCGCCGGTGCCGGCGCGTTCCACGACGGACAGCGGCAGCGCCGTGGCGCGCTCGAGGAACTCCTCCCGCAGCTGCGCGAACACCTCCTCGGCCACGACGAGGGAGCGCAGGTGCGCGGCGCGCACGAGGACGGCCTGGGCGAGGACGGCGAGCACGAGCAGGGCGACGGTGCGGTCCACCTCCGCGAGCACGTCCCGGCCCCCGCGCCCCGCGGCGCCGGAGACGTCGTCGACGAGGCCGCCGAGCAGCCAGGGCCCGGCGAGGCCGGCGAGGGCGGCGGCGGCGTGCAGGGCGAGCATGCGGGACACGGGCCCGCGGTGCAGGCGCAGCAGCGCCCGGACGTTGTCCCGCACGGCCTCGCGGGCGGCGACGGGCAGCGCGCCGTGGCTCACGCGCCGGCCTCCTGGCAGCTGGTGCCGGTGCCGTGGCCGGTGCCGCAGGGGGCGGCGGGGGCGGCGGGCGGCGGGGTCGCGGGCGGCGGGGTCGCGGGTGGTGCCGGGGCCGGTGGTGTCGCGGGTGGTGTCCCCGTGCCGCGGGTGACGAAACGCCGGTACGCGGGCTCGCCCCGCAGGAGGTCCGCGTGCCGCCCGCGGGCCACCACCCGCCCCCCGGACAGCCAGTGCACCTCGTCGGCGGCGGCGAGCACGAGCGGGCTGGCGCTGGCGACGACGGTGGTGCGCCCGGCGCGTGCCGCGCGCAGCCGCCGGGCGGTGCGGGCCTCGGTGTGGGCGTCGACGGCGCTGGTCGGCTCCACGAGCACCAGGGCGTCGGGGTCGCGCAGCACGGCCCGGGCCAGGGCCAGGCGCTGGCGCTGGCCACCGGAGAGGGAGCGGCCGCGCTCGGTGACCTCCCCGTCGAGGCCGCCGGGCACGAGGTCGAGCAGGTCCTCCGCCGCCGCGACGTGCAGCGCGCGCAGCACGTCTGCGTCGGGGTGCTCCCCGGTGGGGTCGACCTGCTCGCGCAGGGTTCCGCTGAACAGCTGCGCGTCGTCCTCGGCGAGCAGCACGCGGCGGCGGACCGCGGCGACGGGCAGGTCCCGCAGCGGCACCCCGCCGAGCCGCGCCGCGGGACCCGGCACGGTGTCGTCGGTGCGCCCGAGGCGGTGGGCCAGGGCGGCGGCGTCCTCGGGCGGGTCGGCGACGACGGCGGTGAGCCGGCCCGCGCGGGCGTGCAGCCCGCTGACGGGGTCCTCCAGGTCCGCGGCACCCCCGGGCACCGCGGGAGCGGCGGGCGGCCCGGCGGGGTCGCGGACCAGCGGCTCCACCCGCAGCAGCGCGGTGACGCGGCGGGCGGCGACGTACGCGCGGGAGTACTTGTCCGCCGTCTCCACGAGGGTGCGCAGCGGGATGGTGAGGAACGCGGCGAACCCGTAGAGGGCGACCAGCTCGCCGGGGGTGATCTCCCCGCGCAGGGTGGCACGCGCCCCACCCCACACCAGGGCCGCGACGAGCAGGCCGGGAGCGAGGACCTGCAGGCACTCCAGGGCCGACTCCCAGCGCGCCACCCGCACCCCCGCGGAGCGCACCTCCTGTGACAGGTCGCGGTAGCGGCCGGTGAACACCTCCTCGCCGCCGATGCCGCGCAGCACGCGCAGGCCCGCCACGGTGTCGGCGCCCAGGGACGTCAGCTCCCCGGCGAGGCGGCGCTGCTCGCGCTGGCGGGCCTGCAGCGGCCGGACCGCGAGCACCAGCAGCAGCACCACGGCCGGCACGCCCAGCAGCACGAGCAGCCCCAGCGGGACGGACGTGCGCAGGACGAGGACCGCGACGAGGACGACCGCGAGGACGGAGCCGGTCGTGCGCTGGGTGACGTCGTAGGCGTCGCCGATGCGGGGGGCGTCGGAGGCCGTCCCCGCCAGCACCTCCCCGACCCCGGCCCGCCGGGCCAGCGCGGTCCCGGCGGCGGTGGTGTGCCGGCCGAGCTGCTGGCAGATGCGGAAGCGGCCGGTGAGCCGGTTCGCCACGGCGCAGCGGTGCCGCAGCACGGCCGACGTGGCCTGCACCAGCGACAGGGCGAGCACCACCGCCACCCAGCGCAGCAGCTCGCCGGTGCCGAGCACGACGGCGTCGAGGGCCCTGCCCACCACGGCGGGGAAGACGGCCTGGCAGAGCATCCAGGTCACGCCGGCGGCGACACCCGCGGCGAGCGTGGTGCGCTGCTGCCAGCCGGTCCACAGCAGGAACCGGGTGGGGGAGGACAGGTCCGGGTTCCCCGGATGCACCAGGGGCAGGTCACGCACGTGGAACCACGGTAGTGAACCGGTTCCACCGCGGCCACGTGGATCCCGCGTGCAGGAGCGGTGTCCCCGGAGCGCGGTCGGGGGAGAGGCCGCCCGCGGAGGTGGCCGCGGCCGTACGGTCGGCGCACGGCGACGACGCCCCGGCCGCGGCTCCCCGTCCTGCTCGCGCCCGCGCTGCTCCTCGGGGTGTGCGCCCAGCTCCTCGGGGCGTGCGCCCTGCCGCCGGAGCTGCCCGACCCCTCCGACCCGGCGGTGCGTGCGGAGGAGCAGCGGATCGCGGGCGTGCTCGCCGCCGATCCCGTGGTGATCACCCCGCCGGGCAGGTGCTCGGTGCGCCTGCTGCGGCAGGAGGAGGGCACGTCGTACACCTACGCGCTGTGCACGAACGGCACGACGTCGGTGGCGATGCCCGTGCGCGTCGACGGGGAGGAGGTCACCACGCCCGAGGACGGCTCCGGCCACACCCGCAGCATCGAGGCGATGTTCCCCGGTGACCTCGCGGCGGCGGTGCTCGAGCGGCCGCAGGACTACCGGCCCGGGGCGCCACCGGGCCGGCCCGGCTGATCCCCGCTGCCGGCCTGCTCCAGCACCGCCCGCTCCAGCACCGCCCGCCGCGCCGCGGGGGAGAGGGAGTCCACGTAGAGCAGCCCGTCGAGGTGGTCCACCTCGTGCTGCAGACAGCGCGCGAGCAGGCCGTGCCCCGCGAGGGCGACGGGCGCGCCGTCGGCGTCGAGGCCGGTGACGCGGGCCGACGCGGAACGCTCCACCACCCCCGAGGTGCCCGCCAGGGACAGGCACACCTCCTCCGCCCGCACCCGGTTGCGGGGGCCGGGGAAGGTGATGCGCGGGTTCACCACGTGGCCCGTGACCCGGCCGCCGCGCCCGTCGGGGCAGTCCAGCACGAACACCCGCGCGTCGACGCCGATCTGGTTGGCGGCCAGGCCGATCCCGCCGGCGGCGCGCATCGCGGCGGTCAGCTCCGCGACGAGGGCGTGCAGGCCGGCGCCGAACTCCGCCACCTCCGCGCAGCGGGCGTGCAGGGCGGGGTGCCCGTGCTGGACGATCCCGCGTGCCGCGCCGTGCTCGCTCACCCGCGGATCGTAGGCGCGCAGCGGTGCGGGGTGCGTGCGGGGGCGGGGTGCGTGCGGGGGCGGGGTGCGTGCGGGGGCGGGGTGCGTGCGGGGGCGGGGACGTCGTGCGTGCGGCGCGCGGGCGTGTCGGGGCGGAACGTCCCCACCCCGGGTGGGCGCGCCCCGGGTGGGCGCGCGCCGGGAGGATCGGCCCCGGGAGGTCCCGCACCGGGTCGTCGCCTGCGCGTGGCCCGCCGTTCGGCGCGGCGTCGCCCGGGGGCACCCCCGGCCGGTGTTGGCTGCGCCCCATGTCTCCCGCGATCTCCACCCCGCACCGGGCCCTCGTCCCCGGTGCGGCCGCCGGCCTGCTCGCCGCGGCCCTGCTCGCCCCCGCCGCGTCCGCCGCACCCGCCGGCACCGCAGCCCCGCGCCTGACGCCCAAGGCCGCCGTCCAGCAGGTCGACGAGCCCTACGTCGTCGCCCACCGCGGCGCCTCCGCGTACCGCCCCGAGCACACGATCGCCGCCTACGAGCTGGGGGCACGCCTCGGCGCCGACCGGATCGAGCCCGACCTCGTCCCCACCAAGGACGGCGTCCTCGTCGCCCGCCACGAGAACGAGATCTCCGGCACCACCGACGTGGAGACCCGGCCGGAGTTCGCCTCCCGCAAGGCCACCAAGGTCATCGACGGCACCGAGTTCACCGGCTGGTTCACCGAGGACTTCACCCTCGCGGAGCTGCGGACCCTGCGCGCCGAGGAGCGCCTGCCGCAGCTGCGCCCCCGCAACACCGCCTTCGACGGCCGCTACCAGGTGCCCACGTTCGAGGAGGTCCTCCAGGTCCGCGAGCGCCTCGGCCGCGAACTCGGCCGCGAGATCGGGATCGTCCCGGAGATCAAGCACTCGACGTACTTCCGCACCATCGGCCTGCCCGTGGAGGCGGAGGTCGTGCGGCTGCTGCGCAAGTACCGCCTCGACGACGCCGACGCCCCCGTGACCGTGCAGTCCTTCGAGCTGACCAACCTCAAGGCCCTGCGCACCGAGCACCGCCTGCGCGCGCCGCTGGTCTTCCTCACCGGCAGCAGCGGCGCCCCCTACGACCTCGTCGCCGCGGGTGACGAGCGCACGTACGCGGACCTGCTCATCCCCTCCGGCCTGCGCGACCTGTCCCGCTACGTGGACGCGATCGGCCCGTCGCTCGACCAGGTCATCACGCGCACCGCGGACGGCTCCCTCGGGCGCACGACCAACCTGGTGCGCAACGCCCACCGCGCCGGCCTGGAGGTGGTGCCCTACACGCACCGCCCGGAGAACAACTTCCTGCCGACGAACCTGAGGGTCGGCACCGACCCGGCGGCCCACGGCAAGGCCGTGGAGTACGCCCGCGCCGCGTTCGACGCGGGCGTCGACGGGCTGTTCAGCGACGCGCCCGACCTGGCGGACCTGGCCCGCGACGACTACGTCGCGGAGCAGGGCTCCGGGAAGGCGAAGGGCGCGGCCTGAGTTCCGCGCCCCGCGGGGGACGTCCGCGCCGGGTGCGCGGGCGTCCCCCTTCTTCGCCACTCTCCGGGTTCGGGCGATGCGCAAGCGCTTCCCGTCGCCCGGACCCGGAGAAGGGCGGAGGAGGGCGGGGGAGGGGGCGCACCCGCCCGCGCCACTACCCTGGGGCCGTGACGCAGGACGCCGGCAGCAGGCAGGACCCGACCCACTTCACGCCCCCACCGGGCAGCGGTGCCAGCCCCGACGACGCCGGGGTCCCCGCCGCCGAGGGCATCGCCGCGGACGCGCCGCCGCCGGCCGTCAGCGAGCCCGCCGAGACCCCGGAGCAGGCCGCCGAGCGCGCCCACCGCCCCGTCCTCGTCGTGGACTACGGCGCGCAGTACGCCCAGCTCATCGCCCGCCGCGTGCGGGAGGCCGACGTCTTCAGCGAGATCGTCCCCTCCACGACCCCGCTCGAGCGCATCCTGGAGAAGAACCCCGCCGCCGTGATCCTCTCCGGCGGCCCGGCCAGCGTGTACGCCGAGGGCGCCCCCCAGGTCGACCCCGCGCTGTTCGAGGCGGGCGTGCCCGTCCTCGGCATCTGCTACGGCTTCCAGGCCATGGCCAAGGCCCTCGGCGGGGAGGTCGCCCGCACCGGGCTGCGCGAGTACGGCGGCACCGGCGCCCGCGTGACCGAGTCGCGGGACTCCACCCTGCTGCGCGGGCAGCCCACCGAGCAGTCCGTGTGGATGTCCCACGGGGACGCCGTCACCCGCGCCCCCGAGGGGTTCCGGGTGGTCGCCGACTCCCAGGGCGCGCCGGTCGCGGCGTTCGAGGACGACACCCGCCGCCTCTACGGCGTGCAGTGGCACCCCGAGGTGCGGCACTCCACGTTCGGGCAGGAGGTGCTGCGCAACTTCCTGCACCACGGCGCGGGCATCACCCCGGACTGGACGACCGGCAACGTCATCGAGGAGCAGGTCGAGCGCATCCGCCGGCAGGTCGGCGACGGCCGCGTGATCTGCGGCCTGTCCGGCGGCGTGGACTCCGCCGTGGCCGCGGCGCTCGTGCAGCGCGCGGTGGGCGACCAGCTCACCTGCGTGTTCGTCGACCACGGCCTGCTGCGCGCGGGCGAGGCCGAGCAGGTGGAGCGGGACTTCGTGGCCGCCACGGGCGTGAAGCTGCACGTCGTGGACGCCGTCGACCGCTTCCTCGGCGCCCTCGCGGGCGTCAGCGACCCGGAGACCAAGCGCAAGACCATCGGCCGGGAGTTCATCCGCGCCTTCGAGCAGGCCGCCCGCGACATCATCGCCGAGGCCGGTGAGCACGGCGAGGAGGTCCGCTTCCTCGTGCAGGGCACCCTGTACCCGGACGTCGTGGAGTCCGGCGGCGGCGAGGGCGCGGCGACCATCAAGAGCCACCACAACGTCGGCGGCCTGCCCGACGACCTCGCCTTCGAGCTGGTCGAGCCGCTGCGCACCCTCTTCAAGGACGAGGTGCGGGCGGTGGGCCTGCAGCTGGGCCTGCCCGAGGAGATCGTGTGGCGCCAGCCGTTCCCCGGCCCCGGCCTCGGCATCCGCATCGTGGGGGAGGTGACGCGGGAGCGGCTGGAGAC
This sequence comes from Kineococcus anabasis, assembly GCF_054590795.1. NCBI lineage: Bacteria > Bacillati > Actinomycetota > Actinomycetes > Kineosporiales > Kineosporiaceae > Kineococcus > Kineococcus anabasis. The sequence continues at coordinate 264,217 of NZ_BAAIHU010000009.1, read as the reverse complement.
GCTGCGCGCCGCCGACGCGATCGCCCGCGCCGAGCTGACCGCCGCCGGGCTGGACCGGGAGATCTGGCAGTGCCCCGTGGTGCTCCTCGCGGACGTGCGCTCCGTCGGCGTGCAGGGCGACGGGCGCACCTACGGCCACCCGGTGGTGCTGCGGCCGGTGAGCAGCGAGGACGCCATGACGGCGGACTGGACGCGCCTGCCGTACGACGTGCTCGCGCGGATCTCCACCCGGATCACGAACGAGGTGCCCGAGGTGAACCGCGTCGTGCTGGACGTCACGAGCAAGCCGCCGGGCACCATCGAGTGGGAGTGAGCACCGGAGCCTGAGCGTCGGGGTCCGAGCGGGACGCGGCTCAAGGCGGACCCCCTGCGTGCCGAGGGCAACCGGGGGAGGACAGTCCGCCCCCGGGCCCGGCTGCGGCCGCCCGGACGTCTCCGAGGTGAGCCCCGTGCCCCACCGTCCCGCCGGCCGTCTGCGCGGCCTGCGCACCCAGCTCGTCCTGCCCGGCGTCTCCGCCGTCGTCGTCACCGCCGCCCTGCTCAGCTCCCTGGGCACGTGGCGCGGCAGCGCCCTGACCGAGGACGTGCAGCGCGACGTCGAGCGGATCGCCGCGCAGTCCCTGCGCGACACCACCGGGCAGATCGCCACGACCGTCGCCGCCCAGGCCTCCGCCGTGCAGGCCGACCTCGACGGCGACCTGCGCGTCACCACGGACCGCCTCGGCACCCTCGGCGCACCCGGCTTCGGCGAGCCGGTCACCTGGACCGCCCGCAACCAGGTCACCAAGGAGGAGCGCCAGGTCACCCTGCCGCGCCTGCAGTTCGGCGGCACCTGGCTGGGGCAGCAGTCCGACCCCGCGGCCCTCGTGCCCGGGCTGGACGAGGCGGCCCGGCTGACGGGTGCGGCCACCACGATCTTCCAGCGCGTCAACCCCGAGGGCGACATGCTGCGGGTGGCCACCACCGTGGTCGGCGCCAACGGCCGGCGCGCCGTGGGCACCTACATCCCCGCCGTGCGGGCCGACGGCACCGCGACGCCGGTGGTGGAGACGCTGCTGGCGGGGGAGACCTTCCGCGGCACCGCCACCGTCGTCGACCGCCCCTTCGTCAGCGTGTACGCGCCCCTCCTCGTCGGCGGCGAGGTCGTCGGCGCCGTCTACGTCGGCATGCCGCAGGCGGAGCTCACCGCCGACCTGCGCGAGCGCCTGGCGCGCGCCACCGTGGGCGCCACCGGGCAGATCGCCGTCTTCTCCAGCGCACCCGACACCCGGGGCCAGGCGGTGGTGGCCCCCGAGGGCGCCACCGACGGCGAACCGATGCTGGAGGCGGCCGACACCGCGGGGGAGCCGTACGTCCCGCGCCTGCTGGAGGCCGCCGCTGCGCTGCCCGCCGACGGTTTCACCACGCTGCCCGTCGAGCTGCCCTCGGGCCGGCAGACCGTGGGCGTCACGAGGTACGCCCCCTACGGCTGGGTCGTCACCGCCTGGGCACCGGTGGCCGACACCGCCGCCGTCACCGAGCGGGTGGTCGCCGGGCGCGCCGCGATGACGCGCGACATGGTCGTCGGCGGCCTGCTGGTCGCGGTGCTCCTCGGGCTCCTCATCGCCCTGCTCGCCGGCCGGATCGTGCGGCGCATCGCCGTGCTCACCGCGGCCCTGCGCCGGGTCAGCGAGCGCGACCTGTCCGTCGTCGTCGTGGACCCGGCGGCCGACGAGCTGGGCGACATGGCCCGGGCGCTCGGCTCCGCCGTCGACGCCGTCCGCGAGGCCGTCACCGCCATGGGCGACGGCGCGCTGCGCGTCACCCGCACCGCGGGGCAGCTCGACGGGGCCAGCGCCCGGCTCGCCGACTCCAGCGAGCGCACCTCCGCCGAGGTGGCCGGCGCGGCCGGTGGCGCGGCGTCGGTCTCCAGCGGCGTGCGGGAGGTCTCCGCCGCGGTGGACGAGCTGCGCGCGGCGGCCGACGCAGTCTCGGCCACGACGAGCTCGGTGTCCAGCGTCGCGGGCGGGGCCGTGGAGCTCGCGCGCACCGCGACGGACACCGCCGAGCGGCTGGGCGGCTCCTCGCAGCAGATCGCCGAGGTCCTCTCCGCCATCACCGCGATCGCCGCGCAGACGAACCTGCTCGCCCTCAACGCCACGATCGAGGCGGCGCGCGCGGGTGAGGCGGGGGCCGGCTTCGCGGTCGTCGCGCACGAGGTCAAGGAGCTGGCCCGCCAGACGGCGCAGGCCACCGAGGAGATCGGCCCGACCCTCAGCGCGGTGCAGGCGGAGGCGGCGGCCGTGCGCGACGACATCGCGCGCATCACGGCGACCATCTCGGAGATCGACCAGCTGCAGTCGACGATCGCCTCCGCGATCGTGCAGCAGCTCGCGACGACCACGTCCGTCAGCGGCACCCTCGGGGAGGCCGCCGAGCGCTCGGCGGCCATCGCCGACGCCGTCGGCTCCGTCGCGGGGGCCGCGGAGGGCACCGCCGCCCACGTCGGCACGGTCCGCACCGCGGTCGGCGACCTCGGCACGGTCGCCGCCGACCTCGACGCGACCGTGCGGCAGTTCCGCCTGTCCTGACGCACCCCGGGTGGCGGGGACGCCCGGGTGCGCCCCGGGCGGCGGGGACGTCCGGGTGCACCCCGGGTGGCGGGGACGCCCGGGTGCGCCCCGGGCGGCGGGGACGTTCTGCGTGCGACACGCCGGTGTCGCGCGGCAGGACGTCCCCGCCCACGGGCGCGCCCGGGGAGGTGGGGACGTTGCGCGTGCGACGCGCCGGTGTCGCACGGCAGAACGTCCCCGGCCCGGGTGGTCCCGTCCTGGGTCAGCGCGTCACAGCACGCCCTTGGCGGGGTCGCCCGCGGGCACCGGGTCCGCCACGACGACCTCCGTCGGCGCCGCGAGGTCGTCGCCCAGCAGTTCCGCCAGCCGCCGCAGCGGCTCCCCCTCCGCGTGCGCCTGCAGCGCCTCGCGGGACGTCCACTTCTCCACCATGTGGAGCGTCTCCGCGCCCGGCTCGCCGGCGACCTGCAGCGCGTAGAGCAGGCAGCCGTCCTCGGCGTGGACGTCCCCGATGATCTGCCCGAACGCGGCGCGCACGGCGTCCGCGCGGCCGGGCTTGGGCCTGATGGTGGCCAGGACGGTGATGGGCACGGTGTCCTCCTGAACGTGTCGGCTGGGGAGTCGATCGTGCCGGGCCGCGCCGGTGCCGCCTCCACCGGGTGGCCACCGGCCCGGGCGGGGCGTGCGGCGACGTAGCCTGGTCGGGTGCCCGCCCCCACCGTCCGCGTGCTGCTCACGCGGCGCTGGGCCGTGCTGACCCTCCTGCTGGTCTTCGTCGTCGGCACGTGCGCCCAGCTGGGGCTCTGGCAGTGGCAGCGCGGCGTCGTCGTCGTGCGGACCCCCGCCTCCACCCTGCCCGTGGCGCCGGTGGAGCAGGTCGTGGGCGGCTCCGACCCGCTCGTCGCCGCCGAGGTGGGCCGCCGGGTGCGGGTGCGGGGCACGTGGGACCCCGCCGTGCGTTTCCTGCTGCCGGGCCGCCCCCTCGACGGGCGGGACGGCGCGTGGGTCCTCGGCATGGTTCGGCTGCCCGGCGGTGCGGGCGTGCCCGTGGTGCGCGGCTGGGCGCCCGCGGGGGCGCAGGCCCCGCCGGAGGTCGTGCCGGCGCAGGGCGCGGCGGACGTCGTGGGCGTCGTGCAGCCCCCCGAGGCGCAGGACCAGGGCGCCGGCAGGGGGCCCCTGCCCCCCGGGCAGTCCTGGGTGGTGAGCGCCGCGGCGCTCGTCAACCAGGTCGGCTACCCCGTGGTGCCCGCGTACGTCGTGGCCACCGGGCCCGCCGTGGAGGAGGCCGGACTGCGCCCCGTGCCGCCGCACCTGCCCGGCTCCGAGACCCGCCGCCTGGACTGGCGCAACATCGCCTACGCCCTGCAGTGGCTCGTCTTCGCGGGGTTCTCCGTCGTGCTGTGGGCCCGGGCGCTGCGCGACGAGACCTCCCGCGCGCCCTCCGCGGCCGGGACGGGCACCCTGGACGACCGACCGCACCCCCGAGACGACGGCAGCGCCGAGCTGCTGGAGGAGCACAGCCGATGAGCAGCGAGAACAGCACCCGCGACACCGCGCCCCCCGCGGCCCCCACCCCGCTGGGGGAGCCGCGGAAGGTGGCGGCGGCGCTGCTGCGCTACCGGGTGATGGCGTGGGTGACGGGTATCGGCCTGCTCTTCGTCGTCGCCGGCATGGTGCAGGAGTACGCCCTGCACGCCGGGGACTCCCTCACGAGGATCATGGGGCCCGTGCACGGCGCGTTCTACATCCTGCTGCTCATCACGACGTTCGACCTGGGCACGCGGGTGCGGTGGCCGGCGGCCCGGATGCTGCTGACGGCGCTGGCGGGGACGGTGCCGTTCCTGTCGTTCGCCGCGGAGCGCCGCAACACCCGGGCGGTGTCCGAGCAGCTCGCCCGGCACCGGTGAGCAGCGCCGGCAACGGCGCGCGGCGGGTGCAGCGCGTCGCCGTCCACGCGGTGCTGCGCTCCGGCAGCCGGCTCCTCGTCGTGCCCACCGGCACCGAGCGCCGTCACGCGCTGCCGGCGACGGTCCTCGGCCACGGCGAGTCGCCCGCCGACGGGCTGCGCCGGGTGCTGGCCGCCGCGGGTGCGCCGCCGGTGCGCACCGGCGCCCCCGTGGAGGCCCGCAACGTCGTCGCGCACCGCCTGGCGCCGGACGGCGGGCACGTCGACGTGCACACCGTCCACCTCGTGCACTCGGTGCAGCTCGTGCACGGCGGCCACCTGGGGGTGGGGCCCGCGCCCGGTCCCGACGCCGGGCACTGGGTGCAGGCCGCGACGCTGCCGGACCTGCCGCTGGTGGACGACGCGGAGCTGCCCGTGCCGCCGCTGCCCGCGCAGCCGGTGGGCGGGCCGGAGGTGCCGGTGCGGCGCCAGCGCCTGGCGGCGTACGCCGTCGTCGTGGACTCGGGCCGGATGCTGCTGACGCGGCTGTCGGAGCGCACCCCCTCCCCGGGGCGGTGGACCCTGCCCGGCGGGGGCGTGGACCACGGCGAGCACCCGTGCGACGCGGCGGTGCGCGAGGTCCTGGAGGAGACGGGCAACGAGGTCGTGGTGGACGAGCTGGTGGAGGTCGGCTCGGAGCACTTCACGGGCCGCTCCCCGGCCGGGGTGCTGGAGGACTTCCACGCCCTGCGGGTGGTGGTGACGGCCACCGCGCCGCGGGCGGTGGAGCCGGTCGTGCTGGACGTGGGCGGCAGCACGGACCTGGCGCGGTGGGTGCCGCTGGCCGAGGCGCCCGGGCTGGGCCTGGTGGGGGTGGCGGCGCGCGGCCTGCAGATCGCCCGCCGCGCGGCCACCCGGGAGGCGAACGCCTGAGCCCCGCGCGCCGGTCCCGCGCCCGGTGCGGGAAGGCCACGGGCCCGGTGCGGGAAGGCCACGGGCTCAGCGCGCGAACACCACGACGGGGCCGCGCACGCCCACCGGCACCACGGCCCCCACCTCCGGCAGCGGGTGCCCCGGGGTGCGGGCCGTCGCCGTCACCCCGCCCGGCAGGCGCAGGCGCAGCAGCGCGTCGTGCCCGTAGAACTCCCGGTGGGACACGACGGCCTCCACCACCGGCAGGTCCCGCGGCCGGACCTCCAGCTGCTCGGGACGCACCACGACGTCCACGGCCCCCTCCACCCGCGAGGCGCTGTCGTGCCGCCCCAGCGGGGAGGTCACCACACCGCCCGCGGCGCTGCCGGGCAGCACCACCGACTCCCCGACGAACGTGGCGACCCCGAGGTCCACCGGCTGCGCGTAGACCGTCCACGGGTCCCCGGCCTGCACGATCCGCCCCCCGCGCACCACCGCGACGACGTCGGCGGTGGACAGGGCCTCCTGCTGGTCGTGGGTCACGAGCACCGCGGAGGCGCCCGCCGCGCGCAGCGAGGCCCGCACGTCGGCGCGCACCTGGGCCCGCAGCCCCGCGTCGAGGGCGCTGAACGGCTCGTCCAGCAGCACCAGCGACGGCCCGGGGGCCAGCGCCCGGGCCAGGGCGACGCGCTGCTGCTGCCCGCCGGAGAGCTCGTGCGGCATCCGCGAGCCCAGCCCGGCCAGGCCCACCAGCTCCAGCAGGGCCCCGGGCCGCGGGCCGCCGCGCTCGCGCCGGGGCAGGCCGAAGGCCACGTTGTCCCGCACGGACAGGTGCGGGAACAGGGCGCCCTCCTGCGGCACGACGCCCACCCGGCGCCGCTCCGGGGGCACGGGCCGCCCCGCGCCCTCCACGAGGCGCCCGCCGACCTCGACGGTGCCGGTGTCGGCGTGCTCGAAGCCGGCGACGACCCGCAGCAGGGTCGTCTTGCCGCAGCCGGAGGGGCCGAGGAGGGCGACGAGGGCGCCGGTGGGGACGTCGAGGTCCAGACCGGTCAGGACGGGGGCGCCGAAGGACTTCGTGACGCCGCGCACCCGCAGCGCGAGGTCGCTCACCCGGCGCTCCCGGAGCGGGGCCGGACACCCAGCAGGTAGGTCGGCACGGCGGACAGCAGCACGAGCACCGCAGCGTAGGGGGCGGCGGAGGAGTACGCGGCGACCCCCGTCTCCGTCCACAGCTGGGTGGCGAGGGTCGCCGAGCCGAGGGGCTGCAGGAGCAGCGTGGCGGGCAGCTCCTTCATGCAGGTGAGGAACACCAGTGCGGCCCCGGCGCCGATCCCGGGTGCGGCCAGCGGCAGGGTGATGCGCCGCAGCACCTCCCGGGGCGTGGCGCCGGCGCTGCGGGCGGCGTCCTCCAGGGCGGGCGGGAACTGCGCGGCGGCGGAGTGCACCGCGCCCACGGCCAGCGGCAGGAACAGCACGACGTACGCCAGGACCAGCGCGGGGGTGCGCTGGTAGACGGGCTGGGCGTAGCGGACGGTGAGGAACACGATCGAGAAGGCCACGACGATGCCGGGCAGGGCGTGGCCGATGTAGGCGGCGCGCTCCAGCAGGCGCGGCAGCCGGTCGCCGCGGCGTCCCGCGAGCAGGCCCACCGGCACGGCCAGGACGGTGGTGACGAGCGCCCCGAGCGCCGCGAACGCCAGGGAGGTGCCGGCCGCCGACGCCAGCTCCGCCACGGGCAGACCGCGGGCGGCGCCGACCGCGGTCCAGTGGACCAGTGCGGCCGCGGGCACCCCGAGGGAGAGTGCCGCGACGGCCGCGACGGCCAGCACCGCCAGGGGCCGGGCGCGGCCCAGGGCGAGCGGCCGCGGGGGCCGGGCCCCGCCGCCGCCGACGCGGGAGTAGGAGGCGCGGCCCTGGCTGCGCCACTCCAGGACGACGAGGACGGTGGTGACGGCCACGAGCAGCAGGCTCAGCACGGCCGCGGGGGTGCGGTCGAACGAGGCCTGGTAGGAGGTGTGGACCACCCGGGTGAAGGCGTCGAAGCGCAGGATCGAGACGGCCCCGAAGTCGCTGAGGGAGTACAGCGCCACCAGCAGCCCGCCCGCGGTGAGCGCCGGGCGCAGCTGCGGCAGGGTGGCGCGCAGGAACACCTGCCACGGGCTCAGCCCGAGGGAGCGGGCGACCTCCTCCCCGGCCGGGTCGGTGCGGCGCAGCGCGGCGGAGACGGGCAGCAGCACGTACGGGTAGGAGCAGGCCGTCAGGACGAGGAACGCCCCGGAGGGCCCGGCGAGCCCGGGGGCGAAGGAGATCCACGCGAAGCCCGCGACGTAGGTGGGCACCGCCAGGGGCAGCGCGGCGACCACGGCCCACGCGTGCCGGCCGGGCAGGTCCGAGCGGACGGTCAGCCAGGCCAGGCCCACGCCGAGGACGAGGCAGGCGGCGGTGACGGCGGCGGCGAGGGCGAGGGAGCGCGCCAGCAGCCGCACCGTGCGCTCGCGCAGCAGGATCTCGGCGACGGCGCCGGCCCCGTCCTCGCCGGCGCGCACCACGAGGTAGGCCAGCGGCAGCAGCGCCACCAGGGCGGTGAGCACGGCGGGCACGAGCAGCAGCGGCGGCGGCCCGGGGCGGCGACGCCGCAGGCTCGGCAGGCGACGCCGCAGGCCCGGCAGGCGCCGCGCCGGGCGGGGGCCCGCCGCGCCGGGTGCCTGCCGGGCCGGGGTGGCCGGGCGGGTGCTGCTCAGGTGAGCCCCACCTCGTCGAGCAGCGCGAGCGTCTCCTCCAGCGAGGACAGCTCGGACAGGTCGATGTCGGGGCCCTGCAGGGACTCCAGCGGCGGCATGCCCTCAAGGTCGGCCGGCACGCCGGGCACCAGCGGGTACTCCTTGGTCTCCTCCGCGAAGTACGTCTGCGCCTCCGTGCTGAGGAGGAACTCCACGAACTCCCGGGCGGCGTCGGACTCCTTGCCCGCGAGGACGCCGACGCCGGCGACGTTGACGAGGGAGCCGGGGTCGTCGCCGGGGAAGAGGTGGTTGCGGGCGGTGACCTTCTCCAGCCCGCCCGCCTCGGCGGCCTTCTCCAGCAGGTAGTAGTGGTTCACCAGCCCGAGGGGGACCTCGCCGGAGTCCACGGCGTCGACGATGAGGTTGTTGCGGTCGTAGACCTTGGGCTCGTTGGCCTCCAGGCCCTCGAGGAACTCCCGCGTGCGCTCCTCGCCGGCGCTGACGCGCATGGCCGTGACGAAGGCGTGGAAGCTGGCGTTGGCGGGGGCGTAGCCGATCTTCCCCTTCCACCGCGGGTCGGTCAGCTCGAACACGCTCTTCGGCAGGTCCGCCTCGGGCACCTGCCCGGGGTTGTGCACGAGGACGCGGGAGCGGCCGGAGACGCCGACCCAGGTGCCCTCGGCGGAGCGGTAGCGGGCGGGGACCTTCTCCAGGAGCGCGGGGTCGAGGGGGGCCAGGCGCCCGGCCTCCTGCACGGCGCCGAGCGCCCCGGCGTCCTGGGACAGGAACACCGCGGCGGGGGTGCGCCCGCCCTCCTCCAGCAGCTGCGCGGCCAGCTCGGCGCTGCCGGCGTAGCGGGCGGTCACGTCGACGCCGCTGGACTTCTCGAACCTCTCCAGCAGCGGCGCGATGAGGTTCTTGTTGCGGCCGGAGTAGACGATCAGCTCACCGTTCTCGCTGGCCTCGGCGATCTGCTCCTCCACGCTGGGCTCGCCGCAGGCCGCGGTCGTGAGCAGGCCGGCGGTGAGGAGCGCGGCGAGGAGGCGGCGGGGCAGGGAGGTCACAGGAGGGCTCCGGTGGAGTCGTCGGGTGGGAGGTGCCGGTCTCGCCCCGGGGTGCTGGGTGTGCAGGCGGGGCGGGCGGCGGCCCACCCGGACGGCGCACCCGGGCCGGCCGGAGCTGTGAACAAGCTGAGCCTAACCTCATACGATGGCGGTCGTGACCGTCCCCGACGTGCTCCCCGGCGTCCGGGGCGTCCCCCTGGTGCGGGAGCTCGCCCGGCACGGGGGGCGCACGGCCCTGGTGGGCGGCAGCGGGGACGGGCGCTGGGAGCTGACGTACGCGGAGCTGGCCGCGCGCGCCGGCCGGCTGGCCCGCCGGCTGGGCCCGGTGCGGCGCCTGGTGCTCGTGGAGGGCGCCAACGACCTCGACGCGCTCACCGCGTACCTGGGGGCGCTGGCGGGCGGGCACGTGGTGCTGCTGGTGCCGCCGGGGGGCGCCGCGCCGCTGGTGGGCGCCTACGACCCGGACGTGGTGCTGGCGCGCGGGCGGGAGGGCTGGGCGCTCACGGAGCGGCGGGCGGGCTCGGCGCACGAGCTGCACCCGGACCTGGCGCTGCTGCTGTCCACGTCGGGCTCGACGGGCAGCCCGAAGCTGGTGCGGCTGTCCGCGGGGAACGTGCAGGCCAACGCGGAGTCCATCGCGCGGTACCTGGGCATCCGGGACACCGACCGGGCGGTGACGACCCTGCCGGTGCACTACTGCTACGGGCTCTCGGTGGTGCACAGCCACCTGCTGCGGGGTGCGGCGCTGGTGCTGACGTCGCTGTCGGTGGTGGACCGCTGTTTCTGGGACCTGGTGCGGGCCGAGCGCTGCACGAGCTTCGCGGGGGTGCCGTACACGTTCGACCTGCTGGAGCGGGCGGGGTTCGAGCACATGTCCCTGCCGCACCTGCGGTACGTGACGCAGGCGGGGGGCCGGCTGGCCCCGGAGCGGGTGCGGCGCTACGCGGAGCTGGGCCGGCGCGCGGGGTGGGACCTGTTCGTGATGTACGGGCAGACGGAGGCCACGGCGCGCATGGCGTACCTGCCGCCGCACCTGGCCGTCTCGGCGCCGGAGGCGATCGGGGTGCCGGTGCCGGGCGGGCGCTTCCGGCTGGAGCCGGTGCCGGAGGCGGGGCCGGGCGTGGGGGAGCTGGTGTACTCCGGGCCCAACGTGATGCTGGGGTACGCCGAGGACCCGGCGGACCTGGCGCTGGGCCGCACGGTGGAGGAGCTGCGCACGGGTGACCTGGGCCGTCGCCGCCCGGACGGGCTGTTCGAGGTGGTGGGCCGGCGCAGCCGCTTCGTGAAGCTGTTCGGGCTGCGCGTCGACCTGGGTCACGCGGAGCGGGTGCTGGACGCGGCGGGCGTGACGGCGGCGTGCGTCGGGGTGGGCGAGGAGCTCGTCGTGGCCGTGCCGGAGGGCCGGGAGTCCGGGGCGGCGGTGCGGGTGGTGGCGCGGGAGCTGGGGCTGCCCGCGCACGCGGTGCGGGTGTGCCGGCTGCCGGAGCTGCCGCGGCTGCCGTCGGGGAAGGTGGACTACGCGCGGGTGCGGGAGCTGGCGGGGCCGGTGGCGCAGCCGCGGCCGGGTGCCGCGGGGTCGGTGCGGGCGCTGTTCGCGCAGCTGCTGGAGCGCCCGCACGTCGCGGGCGGCGACACGTTCGTGGGCCTGGGCGGGGACTCGCTGTCCTACGTGGAGGCCTCGGTGCGGCTGGAGGAGCTGCTGGGGCGCCTGCCGCCGTCCTGGCACACCACGCCGGTGCGGGAGCTGGAGCGCTCGTGCGTCCCTGCGCGGGCCGCGGGCCGCCGGGGCCGCAGCCTGGAGACGGGTGTGGTGCTGCGGGCGGTGGCGATCGTGCTGATCGTGGGCACGCACGCCCACCTGTTCCAGGTGCTGGGCAGCGCGCACGCCCTGTTCGCCCTGGCGGGGTTCAACTTCGCGCGCTTCCAGCTCGCCGCGCCGGGCCGGGCGGAGCGGCTGCGGGCACAGCTGGTGGGCCTGGCGCGGGTGGTGGTGCCGAGCGTGGTGTGGATCGCGGCGGCGGCGCTGGTGACGGGTGCGTACGGCTGGCTGAACGTGCTGCTGCTGCACGCGCTGCTGGGGGCCGAGCGCTGGAACGGGCGGTGGCACTTCTGGTTCGTCGAGGTGCTGGTGTACGTGCTGGTGGCGGTGGCGGCGCTGCTGGCGGTGCCGGCGGTGCACCGGCTGGAGCGTCGGTGGCCGTTCGCGCTGCCGGTGGCCCTGTTCGTGCTGGCGCTGCCGGCGCGCTACGGGCTGCTGGACGCGGGCCTCCCGAACCCGAAGCCGGTGCTGTGGCTGTTCGCGCTGGGCTGGGCGGCGGCGCGCGCGGGAACCCCGGGGCGCCGCCTGCTGGTGACGGCGGCGGCGGTGGCGACGGTCCCGGGGTTCTTCGGCGACCCGTGGCGCGACGCGCTGATCGCGGCGGGCGTGGTGCTGCTGACGTGGGTGCGCACGGTGCGCTGCCCGGCGCGGCTCGCGCCCCTGCTGGGGGTGCTGGCGAGCAGTTCGCTGTTCGTGTACCTGACCCACTGGCAGGTGTACCCGCACCTGGTGGGCCTCTCCCCGGTGCTGGCGGTGGTGGCCTCGCTGGCGGTGGGGGTGGGGTACTGGGCGCTGGTGTCGGCGGTGTCGCGGCGTCTGGTGCGGGTGCGGTGGGGGCGGGTCAGTCGCTGGGCTCGGAGTGCGGCATCCCGTCGGTGGTCTCCTGCTCCCCGCTGAGGGTGGGGTCGGCGGCACCGGAGGTGGTGTCGGGGACGACGTCCTGGGACGGGCCCTCGCCCTCCTCGGTCGCGCGGGCGGCCTGCGCCTCGCCGGAGCCGCCGTGGACCTCCTGCTGCACGTCGGCGGCGACGCGCTGCTCGATCTCGTCGACGACGTCGGGCAGGTTCGCGCCGGGCGGCGGGGGGACCTCGCGGGGGACGGGTCCGTCGGTGGGCGGCTCGTTGCTCATCGTGGGTCCTCCTCGTCGGTTGGCGGGTGGCGCGGCCGGGGTTCTGCTCGCTCAACGTAGCCGCCGGGGGCGTTCCGGCCACCCGGGAGGCCTCACGGCCGACCTCGATCGGCACGCGATCCGCCCGTCAGCGCCCGCGGCGCAGGGCCTCGCCCTCGACGTCCAGCACGGGCAGCCAGGACAGCCACCGCGGCAGCCACCAGGCGGAGCGCCCGAGCAGGGACAGCGCGGCGGGCACGGCGACCATCCGGACGACGACGGCGTCGACGAGGATGCCGACGGCCAGGGCGAACGCGATGGGCTTGACGGTGGCGTCGCCCTCGGGCACGAACCCGGCGAACACCGCGAACATGATCGCCGCGGCGGCGAGGACGACCGGGGCGGCCTGCCGGAACCCGGAGACGACGGCCTGCAGCGGCGGCGTGCCGTGCGCGTGGGCCTCGTGCATGCGGGAGACCAGGAACACCTGGTAGTCCATCGCGAGGCCGAAGAGGATGCCCACGACGATGATCGGCGCCATGCTCAGCAGCGGCCCGGTGACGTCGGAGTTCACGGCCTGCTGCCCCCAGCCCCACTGGAAGACGGCGACGGTGGCGCCGAGGGCCGCGCCGATGGTGAGCAGGAACCCGAGCACCGCGGTGACGGGCACGAGCACCGAGCGGAACACCAGGACGAGCAGGACCAGCGCGAGCCCGACGACGAGCAGCAGGTACAGGGGCAGCGCCTCGCGCAGCTGCTGGGAGACGTCGACGCTCACGGCGGTCTGCCCGGTGACGTAGGCCCGGGGACCCTCGCCGGCGGCGATGCGCTCGCGCAGGGCGTGGACGAGGTCGGTGGTGGCGGGGTCGGTGGGCGCCGTCTGCGGGATCACGGTGACGAGGGCGGCGTCGCCGTCGGCGCTGGGCCGCGGCGGGGTGGCGATCGCGACGCCGTCCAGCGCGGCGGCCTCCTGGGAGATCGCGGCGGCGCGCTCCGGCGCCCCGGTGCCGTCGACGAGCACGAGCAGGGGCCCGTTGACGCCGGGGCCGAACCGCTCGGCGACGAGGTCGTACGCCTTGCGCTGGGTGGAGGCGGGGGAGGCGGTGCTGTCGTCGGGCAGGCTGGTCCGCAGGTCGGCGACGGGCAGCGCGACGAGGCCGAGGAGCACGACGGCGCCGAGCAGGCTGAGCCAGCGCCGCTGCGTCACGAGCCGGCCCCAGCCCTCCAGGAACGGGTGTGGCCGGCCGAGGGCGAGGTGCTTCTCCCGCCGTCCCTCCAGCGCGGCGCGGGTGCGGCGGGAGAGGGTGCGGCGCCCGAGCAGGCTCAGCGCCGCGGGCACCAGGGTGATCGCGACGAGGACGGACAGCACGATCGTGGCGGCGGCGGCCAGGCCCATCTCGGCGAGGAAGGGGATGCCGGAGACGGTGAGCCCGACCAGGGCGATGACGACGGTGGTGCCGGCGGTGACGACGGCGGAGCCCGCGGTGCCGGTGGCCAGGGCGACGGCCTCGCGCACGTCCCGGCCGGCCAGCAGCTCCTGGCGGAAGCGGGAGCCGAGGAAGAGGGCGTAGTCGATGCCGACGGCGAGGCCGAGCATGACGGCCAGGATCGGGGTGGTGGACTGCAGGTCCACCAGGCCGGTGAGGGCGGTGATGCCCGCGGCGCCGATGCCGACCCCGACGAGGGCGGTGAGCATGTTCATGCCCGCGGCGACGAGGGAGCCGTAGGTGACGGTGAGGACCACGAGGGCCGCGACGACGCCCACGACCTCGCCGAGGCCGCCGACCGTGCTGACCTCCACGGTGGCGTCGCCGCCGACCTGCACGTCGAGACCGGAGGAGTCCCGCGCCTCCTCGACGGCCTCGAACAGCGCCTCCCGGGCCCCGGCGGTGACCTGGGGCTGGATCACCTCGTAGGTGACGGTGACGAGGGCGGCGCGCTGGTCGGGGGAGACGGCGGGGGCCTGCGGGTCCAGGGGGTTGGAGACGCTCTCCACCTGCGGCAGGCCGGTGAGCTCCCCGACGATGCGGAGGACCTCCGCGGCGTTGGCCGGGTCGGTGACGCGCTGGCCGGCCGGGGCGTCCAGGACGACGCGGGCGGTGGCCGAGCCGCCGCCGCCGGTGCCGGGGAAGCGCTCGTCCAGCAGGCCGATGGCCTCGGTGGACTCCTGGCCGGGGATCTCGAAGGTGGAGACGGACGGGCCGCGCAGGGTGATCGCGGCGACGGCGGCGGCCGTCAGCAGCAGCACCCAGGCGACGACGACGGCGAGGCGGTGGCGGAAGGCGGCGAGCCCCAGGCGGTGCAGGAAGGTGGCCAAGATCGGTCCTCTCGGGCTCAGCGCGCCGGCGCGGGGGTCGGGCGGTGGCCCAGGGCGGCGAGGGTGGTGGCGGTGATGAGGGGGCGGGTCCGCTCGGGGGGGTCCTCCAGCGGGGTCATCGCGGTGATGGCGAGGCTGCCGAGGGCGCCGAGGACGTGCAGCCGGCGCTCCAGGGGGGCGTCGGCGGCGCCGAAGGCGGTGAAGAAGCGCTCGGGCACCTGGGCCATGCGCCGGCCCGCGGCGGTGCCGGCGAGGGTCCCGCACAGCGAGAGCAGCAGGGAGACGAAGCCGGGGCGGCCGACCGCGAGGTCGACGAGGCGGCGGACGACCTCGGTGTCGCGGGCCGGGCCGGGGGGCAGGTGCTCGACGGCGCGCACGATGGCGTCGACGTTGCGGAAGCAGTCCTCGGCGACGGCGTCGAGCAGCGCCTCCTTGGAGGGGAAGCGGTGCAGCAGGCCGGTCTTGGAGTAGCCGACGGCGTCGGCGATGCGCTGCACGGAGGTCCCCTCGTAGCCGTGCTGGGCGAACAGGCTGGCGGCGGCCTCGACGATGCCGGCGTCGATGTCCTGGGCGGTGGGACGCGACATGGGACCAGGTTAGACCATTTCGGACCGGACCGGTCCGCCGCGTTCGGTGGAGAACCGCTCACCCACAGCATCGGCCTGACGCGCTGTCCCCGCATCCGCCTACGCTGTGCGGACGATGAGCACCCTGTTCGACGACCTCCCCCTCGGCCGGCCCGGCGCCGGCGCCGGCGCCGCTGCGCCCGCCTCCGGGGCGCCGGCGCGCCGCGCCCCCCGGGCCCTCGACGCCGAGGCGCTCCTGGACGGCCTAAACCCCCAGCAGCGCGAGGCCGTCGTGCACTCCGGCTCGCCGCTGCTCATCGTCGCCGGCGCCGGGTCCGGCAAGACCCGCGTCCTCACCCACCGCATCGCCCACCTCGTGAGCGCGCGCGGGGTGCAGCCGGGGCAGGTCCTCGCCATCACCTTCACCAACAAGGCCGCCGCCGAGATGCGCGAGCGCGTCGCCGCCCTCGTCGGCGACGTCGTCGGCCACGGGCAGCACGGCATGTGGGTGTCCACGTTCCACTCCGCCTGCGTGCGCATCCTGCGCCGCGAGGCCCGCACCGTCGGCCTGCGCCCCTCGTTCTCGATCTACGACGCCGCCGACAGCCAGCGGCTCATGGCCCTCGTCGGCCGCGAGCTGGACCTGGACCCCAAGCGCCACCCACCGCGCGCCTTCAGCGCGATGGTCTCCAACCTCAAGAACGAGCTCGTCGACCCGGAGACGTACAGCGCCCGCGCCCAGGGCGAGGACGGCAACGCCACCGAGCGCACCCTGGCCGCGGCCTACACGCTCTACCAGCAGCGGCTGCGCGAGGCCCAGGCCCTCGACTTCGACGACCTCATCATGACGACCGTCGCCATGCTGCAGGCCTTCCCGGAGGTCGCGGAGCACTACCGCCGCCGCTTCCGGCACGTCCTCGTCGACGAGTACCAGGACACCAACCACGCCCAGTACGTCCTGGTCCGCGAGCTCGTCGGCGGGTCCGTCTCCGAGGCGCGGGCCCGCTCCGGGCGCACCGCCGCCGACGGCACCGTCGTGCGCGAGGGCAGCGAGATCACCGTCCCGCCCGCCGAGCTCACCGTCGTCGGCGACGCCGACCAGTCGATCTACGCCTTCCGCGGCGCCACGATCCGCAACATCGCCGAGTTCGAGCAGGACTACCCCGACGCGCGCACGATCCTGCTGGAGCAGAACTACCGCTCCACGCAGACGATCCTCAGCGCCGCCAACGAGGTCATCAAGCAGAACCCCAACCGGCGGGCGAAGAACCTCTGGACCGCCTCCGGGGCCGGGGAGCCCATCGTCGGCTACGTCGGCGACGACGAGCACGACGAGGCCGCCTTCGTCGCCGAGGAGATCGACCGCCTCCACGACACCGCCGGCGTGCGCTACGGCGAGGTGGCCGTCTTCTACCGGACCAACGCCCAGTCCCGCGCCCTGGAGGAGGTGTTCGTCCGCACCGGCCTGCCCTACAAGGTCGTCGGCGGCACCCGCTTCTACGAGCGGCGCGAGGTCAAGGACGCCATGGCGTACCTGCGCGTGCTGGCCAACCCCGACGACACGGTGAACCTGCGCCGCATCCTCAACGTGCCCAAGCGCGGCATCGGCGAGCGCGCCGAGGCCTGCGTCGCCGCCCTGGCCGAGCGGGAGCGGATCTCCTTCGGCGCGGCCCTGGAGCGCGCCGGGGAGGCACCCGGCCTGGCCACGCGCTCCCTCGGCGCCGTCACCGGGTTCACCACCCTCGTCTCCGACCTGCGCACCCTGGTGGAGGCCGGCACGCCCCCGGCGGAGGTCCTGGAGGCGGTGCTGGAGCAGTCCGGCTACCTCGCCGAGCTGCGCGCCAGCCACGACCCGCAGGACGAGTCCCGGGTGGAGAACCTCGCCGAGCTCGTCGCCGTGGCGCAGGAGTTCACCACCGCCAGCCCCCAGGGCACCCTCGCGGACTTCCTGGAGTCCGTCTCCCTCGTCGCCGACTCCGACCAGATCCCCAGCCCCGAGGAGGAGGAGCAGGGCGTCGTCACCCTGATGACCCTGCACACCGCCAAGGGCCTGGAGTTCCCGGTGGTGTTCCTCACCGGCATGGAGGACGGCACGTTCCCCCACCTGCGCTCGCTGGCGGACCCCGAGCAGCTCGCGGAGGAGCGCCGCCTCGCCTACGTCGGTCTCACCCGGGCCCGGCAGCGGCTGTACATCACCCGCGCCGCGGTCCGCAGCGCCTGGGGCGCCCCGCAGCAGAACCCCGCCAGCCGCTTCCTCGACGAGCTCCCCGCCGACCTGGTGGAGTGGCGCCGGGCGCAGGCCCCCGTGACGCGCTCCACCGCCGCCCCGGCGGTCGCGCGGCTCGGCTCGCGGCCGGCGAGCGGCAAGCCGGTGATCAGCCTCGTCCCCGGCGAGCGCGTCACCCACGACACGTTCGGCATGGGGACCGTCGTGCGCGTCGAGGGCGAGGGCGAGCGCACCGTCGCCCACGTCGACTTCCGCACCGAGGGCACCAAGCGGCTGCTGCTGCGCTACGCGCCCGTCACCAAGCTCTGACGGGGCGCCGGCCCGCCGCCGCGCGCCCCGGCCTCACCCGAACGGCCCCTCAAGCCGCGGCCCTCCCTGCCGATGGGCTGACCTGGACGCCTGTGCCACGGACCGGGCGCCGAGGGGGACGGGGTGGAACGGTGGACCGCAGGACGGCCCGGCGGGTGGGTGCGCTCCGCAGAACCCGGACCCGGCGGGGCCTGGCAGCCCTCGTCGCGGCCTGCGCCCTGGTGCCGCTGACGCCGGCCGCCTCCTCCGCCGTCGGCGGTGACCTCGCCGCCCTGCCCGAGGAGGTCCGCGCGCAGCTCTCCGCCGCGGAGAGGTCCGCCCTCGGCGCCCTCACGGACGGCTCGGGGGTCGGCGTCGACGTCCTCGTGCGGACCGGGGCCGGGCTCGACGTCGTCGCCGTGTCCGCCGACAGCACCGCCGACGCACGGGGCGCCGCGGAGCTCCTCGACCGGCAGCCCGCCGTCGTCAGCGCCGACCTCGTCCAGGTGGCCACCCTCGTCGCGGACGCCGGACCGGACCTGACCTCCGGCCAGTGGGGCGACCTGCGCATCCGCTCGCGCCTCGTCGCCCCTGCGCTGCGGGACGAGCTCGTCTCCGGGGCCGTCACCGTCGCCGTCGTCGACACCGGCCTGCAGCCCCACGCCGACCTGCCCCGCACCACCGCGGGGATCAGCTACACCGGCGAGCCCGGTGGGGCGTTCGCCGACCGCCACGGCCACGGCACGCACGTGGCCGGCACGATCGCCGCCGCGACGGGCAACGGCGGTGTCAACGGCGTGGCGGACGGCGCCACGATCATGCCGGTCAAGGTGTTCGACAGCTCCGGCGGTGGCGGGACCAGCACCCGCGTCGCCCAGGGCATCGTCCACGCCGCGGACAACGGCGCCGACGTCATCAACCTGAGCCTGACGTTCGGCGCCCCCAGCGAGGTGGTCGCCGGCGCCGTCGCCCACGCGCGCTCCCGGGGCGCGGTCGTGGTCGCGGCGGCCGGCAACTCCGCCCTGGAGGGCAACCCGGTCCTGTACCCGGCCGCCTCGCCGGGCGTCCTCTCCGTGGGGGCCACGACCTCCCGGGACCAGCGGGCGGCCTTCTCCCAGCACAACCCCGCCGTCGACCTCGCCGCCCCCGGCCAGGACGTCCTGTCCACGACCCCCGGCAACGCGTACGGGTGGATGAGCGGGACCTCCATGGCGAGCCCGCACGTCGCCGGTGTCGCGGCGCTCCTGAAGGCCGTCGACCCGACGCTCACCCCGGACGAGGTCGAGGCGATCCTCACGCGGACGAGCCAGGACCTCGGCACCGCCGGGCGCGACGACCACTTCGGCCACGGCCTCGTGCGGGCCGACGACGCCGTCGCGGAGGCGTACCGGCTCACCACCCCCGCGCCGCCCGCCAACACCGCTCCCACCGCCGTCGCCGACGCCGTCACCGTGGCGTTCTCCGCCCCGCGGGCGCGCCTGGACGTCCTCGCCAACGACACCGACCCCGACGGCGGCGACGTCCTCGGCGTCACCGGTGTGACGGCGGCCTCGCACGGCACCGCGGAGGTCGCCGGCGGCGAGCTGTACTACACCCCCGCCCCGGGGTGGTCCGGGACCGACGCCTTCACGTACACGGTGACCGACTCGCGCGGGGGCACGGGCACCGCCGCGGTCACCGTCACCGTCGCCGGGCCCCCCGGCACCGCGCCGGTGGCCGCCGCCGACACGCTCACCGTCGCCTCCGGCGGCACGGGCCTGGTGGCCGTCCTCGGCAACGACACCGACGCCGACGGCGACACCCTGGCCCTGGTCTCGGTCTCCGCGCCCGCCTCGGGCACCGCCGTCGTGGAGGGCACCTCGGTGCGCTACACCGCGGCGGCCGGGTACGCCGGTGCGGACCGGTTCACCTACACGGTCACCGACGGACGCACCGAGGCCACGGGCACCGTGGACGTGACGGTCCGGGCGCCCGTCCCCGTCCAGGCCCCCGCTCCCGCGCCGGTTCCGGCACCCGTGCTCGCGCCGGCACCCGCCCCGGCGCCTGCCCCGGTGCCCGCGCCCACCCCTGCTCCCGCTCCGGCACCCGCGCCCGCCCCCGCACCTGTGCCCGCCGACGGGGTGCGGAACCCGGACGGCTCACGCACCTACGCCGGCACCGTCGTCAAGGGCGCCATCCTGGCCCACTACCTCGCCACCGGGGCGACCTCCGGCGCGCTCGGCAGGCCGGTGGGCACCGAGTTCGGCCCCCTGCGCGGCGGTGGGTACGGCCAGCACTTCGCCGGCGGGTCCGTCTACTTCAGCCCGGCCGGCGGAACCCACGTCCTGAAGGGTGCCGTCCGCGACCGCATCGCGCGCCTGGGCTGGGAGAACTCACCGCTGGGGTACCCCACCGGTGGTGAGCTCCCCGTCAGGGGCGGTGTCCTGCAGCGCTTCCAGGGCGGGCTGGTGCACTGGACGGCGGCCACCGGCCCGCAGGTGGTGCGCGGCGCCATCCTCGACGCCCACACCCGCGCCGGGTCCGCGGACGGGAGCCTCGGCCACCCCACCGGTGAGGAGTTCGCCCTCCGCCACGGCGGGCGCGTCCAGCGCTTCCAGGGCGGGCTGGTCTACTGGACGCCCGCGCTGGGTGCGCACCCCGTGAAGGGCGCGATCGGGGAGCACTACGCCGCCCGCGGCTGGGAGAACTCCCGGCTCGGCTACCCCAGGACCGGGGAGCACCCCGTCCGCGGTGGCCTGCGCCAGGACTTCGAGGGCGGGTCGGTGACGTTCAGCTTCGCCACCGGCCGCACCACCTGACGGGCGCCCCGGCCGGCGCGCAGGGGGCCGGCGGCGCTCAGATCCAGCGGCGGCGCTTGAACACCGCGTGCAGCGCCACGCTGATCGCCACCATGAGGAACATGGCGAAGGGGTAGCCCCACGCCCACCCCAGCTCGGGCATGACCTCGAAGTTCATCCCGTACACCGTGCCGATGAGCTGGGGCGCGAAGAGGATCGCCGCCCACGCGGAGATCTTCTTGACCTCCTCGTTCTGGGCGTTGCTCGCCTCCCCGAGCGTCTTCATCTCCTCGTTCTGCCGCTGGGCGACGAGGGTGGCGTTCACGGTGAGGATGTCCCGCAGGGCCGCGCGCAGGCCGTCGATGCGCTCGTTGATCTGCGTGACGTGGTCGGCGACGTCCCGCAGGTGCCGCTGCAGCTCCTCGTCGACGCCGTACTTCGCGAACCCCCCGCGCAGCGCCGAGAGGATCCCGACGAGCGGGTGCGTGGCGCGCTGGAAGTCCACGACCTCCCGGGACAGCTCGTAGATGCGCCGGGACACCTCGGGGTCCCCGCCGAACACCTCGGTCTCGATCTCGTCGACGTCGTTCTCCAGCCCCGCCACGACCGGGCCGTACCCGTCCACGACGGCGTCGAGGATCGCGTAGAGCACGGCCTCGGTGCCGTGGGCCAGCAGCCCCGGGTCGTCCTCCATGCGCTGTCGCACGGCGGAGAGGTCCGGGGACTCGCTGTGCCGCACCGTGAGGAGGAAGTCCTGCCCGATGAACAGGTGCAGCTCGCCGAACTGCACCTCCTCCGCCGCGTCGTCGTAGCGGGCGGCGCGCAGCACCACGAACAGGGTGTCGCCGTAGCGCTCCAGCTTGGGCCGCTGGTGTGCTTGGATCGCGTCCTCCACGGCGAGCTCGTGCAGCTCGAACTCCGCGGCCAGCGAGGCCAGCTCGCCGGCGTCGGGGCGGTACAGCCCGATCCACGCCATCGCGCCGTCCTGCTCGCGCAGGGAGCGGTACGTCTCGGCCAGGGACGACGGGGAGGCGGTGCGCCGCCCGCCCGAGTAGATGCCGCTGTCGACGAGGCTGCTGCGCGGCAGGGGGTGCTTGCCGGGCAGGGCCAGGGCGGCCGCGCGCACGGGCGAGGCGTTGCGGCGCCGGGGGCGCGCGGAGGCGGGCGTGACGGAGAACAGCCGGCGCTCGGCGGGCCGCTCGGACAGGCGGTCGGACACGGGCAGCTCCAGGGACACGGGGCGTGGGGGAGCCGCTCGCACCCGGGGAGCGGCTAGGGCGGGAACGGGGTACTCGGGGGCTCGCTGCTCACGCGGCGCCTCCTCCCGTACCGTCCCTGCCGTCCGCCACCCTCGTGCCGGAACCGGACCGCGGTGACCCGGGTCCGGGCCTGCGCGTGTCCCGACCAGGTTAGTCCAGCGCCGCCGGGCCCCGGGGCGGCTCCCGCCGGCGTCATCCGTCCGGCCCCGGCCCGCCGCCCGGCCCCGGCGCTCAGCCGCCCGCCGGGGTGGGGGAGGCGGTGCAGAAGTCCCGCACGGCCGCCCAGAAGGCGTCGGGCTGGCTGAACACCATGCCGTGGGTGCCGCCGGGCACCACGGCGAGCCGCCCGTCCGGCAGGAGCGAGACCAGCCGCCGCGCCCACGGCTCCGGGCTGACCGGGTCCCGCGTGCCCCACGCCACCAGCGCCGGCACGCCCACCGCGGCCAGCTGCAGCTCCTCCGGCTGGCCCAGCACGTGCCGCAGCACCGCCAGCATCCGGCGCGGCCCCGTGCGCAGGTAGTCGAGCAGCGCCAGCAGCAGGATGCCGGGGCGCTCGCGCCGCGCGTCCGCCAGCAGCCGCAGCGCCTGCCGCAGCGGGGTCGGTGCCGCGGGGTCGCGCGTCGCCCCGGCCAGCACCAGCCGCTCCACCCGGTCGGGGGCGCGCAGCGCGGTGGCCACGGCGAGCTGCCCGCCGTAGGAGTGGCCCACGAGCACCACCCGGCGCAGTCCCACGGCGTCCAGCCAGGAGACCAGCGCGGCGGCCTGCTCGTCGAGGCGCAGCGGGCGCGGCGGCGGCGCCGAGCGCCCCGAGCCGGGCGCGTCCGGGGCCAGCACGCGCCCCTGCCGCCCGGCGCGGCGCAGCAGCGGCACCAGGGACAGGCTCGACATCCCCAGCCCGTGCAGCAGGACGACGGGCGTGCCGCCGCCGTCCACCGCACCGGCCTCGCGGTGGTGCCAGCGCAGCAGGTGCAGCCCGGGCTCGACGGCGGGCCAGCCGCCGGGCCCCGGCTCCGCCTGCAGCGCCAGGGGCACCTGCGTCCACCCGCGCCGCAGGCCGCTGCCGCGCTGTCGTGCGTGCTCCACCCGGCGTCCTCCTCCCCGTCATCATCTGCCGCGACCGCGCGCCGGACCACCGCGCAGGTCACCCGTCCGGCTCAAGCGCGCGGGGCACCTGCCGATGGGGGGAGGGGCAGGTTGCCCCGGCGAACGACAGGAGACGACGTGAGCACCAACGGGACGACGCGCAGCGCGGCCGGGGCCGCCCGGCGCGAGATCCGCCCCACGGGGGTGGAGCGGACCTTCGACGCCGGTGAGCTCATCGTCTCCAAGACGGACACCAAGGGCGTCATCACCTACGCCAACGACGTGTTCCTCCGGGTCAGCGGGTACACCGCGGACGAGGTCATCGGCAGGCCGCACAACCTCGTGCGGCACCCCGGCATGCCCCGCGCCGTCTTCAAGCTCCTGTGGGACACCCTCGGCCGCGGGGAGGAGATCTTCGCCTACATCAACAACCTCGCCGCCGACGGCGCGCACTACTGGGTGCTCGCCCACGTCACGCCCTCGCGCTCCGCGGACGGCCGCGTGGTCGGCTACCACTCCAGCCGCCGCCGGCCCGACGCCGGTGCCGTCGCCGCGGTGAAGCCGCTGTACGAGCAGCTGCTCGCCGAGGAGGGGCGCTCCTCCGGCAGGGCGGCGGTCGAGGCGTCCGGCGCGCTGCTGGACCGCCTCGTGCGCGAGCGCGCGGGCGGCTACGACGAGTTCATCTGGTCCGTCATCCCCGAGGAGCTGAGCTGACGTGGGCCTCTTCGGCCGCAGCAGGGCCACCCGTCCCACCGAGCGCGAGGAGCTGGAGACCTACCGCGCGTTCGTCCGCCAGCTCACCGAGACCTGCGAGGCCGCGGCCCGCGGGGACCTGGAGGCCCGGGTGCGCCCCGTGCCCGGCTCGGACGCCGCCCCCCCGCTCGTCGCCTGCCAGCACAGCGTCAACCGCGTGCTCGACGTCTCCGACGCCTTCGTCCGCGAGGCGGGCGCCGCGCTCACCGAGGCCGCGCAGGGGCGCTACCACCGCAGACTGCTCCTGACGGGCCTGCACGGCGCGTTCCGGCAGGCCGCGAAGGCGATCAACACCGCGCGCGAGGCCATGCACCGCACCGCCGACCGCGTCACCGAGGCGCAGACCTCGCGCCTGGGCCTGGCCGACGAGTTCGAGTCGGTGGTGCTCACCATGTCCGAGCAGGTGGCCACCGCCGCCACCGAGCTGTCCGCCTCCGCCGCCGGCCTGCACGGCGCCGCGACCGCCGCCCACACCGAGGCCGAGCAGGCCCAGACCACCATCGGCTCGCTGACCCGCTCCTCCGAGGAGATCCAGCAGGTCATCGCGCTCATCAACGCCGTCGCCGACCAGACGCGCCTGCTGGCCCTCAACGCCACGATCGAGGCCGCCCGCGCCGGGGACGCCGGCAAGGGCTTCGCCGTCGTCGCGGCCGAGGTCAAGGAGCTCGCGGACCAGACCGGCCGCGCCACCGAGCAGGTCACCGCGCAGGTCGCGTCCATCCGGCAGGCGTCCGCGGGCGCCGCCGAGGTCATCGCCAGCGTGGGCGCGACGGTGGCGGAGATGAACTCCCTCGTCGACGGCATCGCGGCGGCGGTCGACGGGGCCCCGGGCCTCGGCGCGGGCGACACGACCGGCCTGTCGCAGCTCGCCGAGCGCCTGCGCAGCGAGATGACGGGCTTCCTCGCCGCCATGCGCAGCTGAGACCGGACGGTCCGCCGCACCCGCCCGGTCCCGGGCCGGGTGCGGCGCGCCCGGTGGGCGGTTGCGGGACGACGCACCTACCGTGGGGCGCAGCAGGGGCAGCGTCGCCCCTCCCGCCCCGTGGAGGTCCGCCGATGGCATCCGTCCTGGACCGCGAGCGCACGGTCGCCGGCCCCGGGTTCAACCGGTGGCTCGTGCCGCCCGCGGCGCTGGCGGTGCACCTGTGCATCGGGCAGGTGTACGCCACGAGCGTCTACAAGACCGCGCTCGTGCAGCACTTCGACACGAACCTCACGCGCATCGGCGTGGTGTTCTCCGTCGCCATCGTGATGCTGGGCCTCTCCGCGGCGCTGCTGGGCACCTGGGTGGACCGCAGCGGCCCCCGCAAGGCGATGGCGGCCTCGGCGGCGTGCTGGGTGTCGGGCTTCCTCGTCGGCGCGCTCGGCATCGTCACCGGCCAGCTGTGGCTGCTGTACCTCGGCTACGGCGTGATCGGCGGCATCGGCCTGGGCATCGGCTACATCTCCCCGGTCTCCACCCTCATCAAGTGGTTCCCCGACCGCCCGGGCCTGGCCACGGGCATGGCCATCATGGGCTTCGGCGGCGGCGCGCTCGTCGCGAGCCCGCTCTCCAGCCGCCTGCTGGCCTGGTACGACCCGGCCTACGACGCGGGCACCGCGGGCTCGGTGCCCAGCGGCGAGGCCGTCGCGTGGCTCTTCCTCACGCTCGCAGCCGGTTACGCGGTGTTCATGACGTACGGCGCCGCCACGATCCGCGTGCCCCCGCCCGGCTGGCGGCCCGAAGGGTTCGACCCCGCGTCGGTGCGCAGCCGTTCCCTGGTGACCACCGCCAGCGTCTCGGCGGGCAACGCCATCCGCACCCCGCAGTTCTGGCTGCTGTGGATCGTGCTGTTCTGCAACGTCACCGCGGGCATCGGGATCCTGGAGCAGGCCTCCCCGATGATCCAGGACTTCTTCCGCGAGAACGGGGAGAGCACCGTCGCCGCCGCGGCGGCCGGCGGGTTCGTGGGGCTGATCGCGATGGCGAACATGGCGGGCCGGTTCGTGTGGTCCACCACCTCCGACGTCATCGGCCGCAAGCCGGTGTACATGGTCTACCTCGGTGTCGGCATGGTCGCCTACGCGCTGCTGGCGCTGTTCGGGCAGACCAGCACGGCGCTGTTCGTGCTGTTCGCGGCGGTCATCCTCTCCTTCTACGGCGGGGGCTTCGCCACCGTCCCGGCGTACCTGCGGGACCTGTTCGGCACGTTCCAGGTCGGCGCGATCCACGGCCGCCTGCTCACCGCGTGGTCGGCTGCGGGGGTGTTCGGGCCGCTCATCGTCAACGGGTTCCTCGACGCCCAGGGCACCCCGGGGAAGCTGACCGCGGAGGCGTACCGGCCGGCGCTGCTGACGATGGTGGCGCTGCTCGGCGTCGGCTTCGTGGCGAACCTGCTGGTGCGGCCGGTGTCCTCGCGGTTCCACGAACCGTCCGGGAACCCGCCCGCCGCAGGTGCGGGGGAGCGCGCGCCCGCCGCGGGCGCGGAACGAGGCGTGCCCGGGACCGGGCGCGGGGAGGAGACGCGGTGAGCGGGACGACGGGGAGCACGGCGGGCGGCCGGGCCGGCGACGGGGCGGGCGGCCCGGGGAGCGCCCGGGCACGGCTCGTGGCCGGCTGGACGCTGGTCGGCATCCCCCTGCTCTACGGGGTGCTGGAGACGGTGAACCGCGCCAGCAAGCTGTTCACGTCCTGACCGCCCGCACCCCGGGCGCGCCCGCCGCCCGGGGCGGTTCCCGGGACGTGCTCCGCGGGGTGCGGTGAGCGGTGTGACGGAAACCGCTCCCCTCGTCGGGCTGTCGGGAGCGGTCCAGGTCTAGGGTGCTGGGTGGCTCCGGTGCCGGTCGCCGTCGACGCTCCGCGTGTGCGCCGGGGGTGCGGCACCCCGCCGACCTTGACGACCTAGGACGAGGACGAGGACGACGCGTGGACCTCTTCGAGTACCAGGCGCGCGACATGTTCGCGGCGCACGGCGTACCGGTGCTGGACGGCAGGGTGGCCACCACCCCCGAGGAGGCGCAGGCTGCGGCCGAGGCGCTCGGCGGGGGCACGGTCGTGGTCAAGGCCCAGGTGAAGACCGGTGGGCGCGGCAAGGCGGGCGGGGTGAAGCTCGCGCACGACCCGGCCGAGGCCGCCGACCGCGCCCGGGACATCCTGGGCATGGACATCAAGGGCCACACGGTCCACCAGGTGCTCATCGCCGAGGGCGCCAGGATCGCCGAGGAGTACTACTTCTCCGTCCTGCTCGACCGCGCCAACCGCACCTACCTGGCCATGGCCAGCAAGGAGGGCGGCATGGAGATCGAGCAGCTCGCCGTGGAGCGTCCCGAGGCGCTCGCGCGGGTCCCCGTCGACGCGCTCACCGGCATCGACGGGGCCAAGGCCGCCGAGATCGTCGAGGCCGCGGGGTTCGACGCCGACGTGCGCGACGAGGTCGCCGCCGTCATCCAGAAGCTGTGGACCGTCTTCACCGCCGAGGACGCCACCCTCGTCGAGGTCAACCCGCTCATCAAGAGCGAGGACGGGCGCATCATCGCCCTCGACGGCAAGGTGACCCTCGACGAGAACGCCGACTTCCGCCACCCCGGGCACGCGGACCTCGTGGACGTCGCGGCGACGGACCCGCTGGAGCGCAAGGCGGGGGAGATGGGCCTCAACTACGTCAAGCTCGACGGCGAGGTCGGCATCATCGGCAACGGCGCCGGGCTCGTCATGAGCACCCTCGACGTCGTCGCCTATGCCGGTGAGGAGTTCGGCGGCGTCAAGCCCGCGAACTTCCTCGACATCGGCGGCGGCGCCTCCGCGCAGGTCATGGCCAACGGCCTCGACGTCATCCTCCACGACGCGCAGGTCAAGAGCGTGTTCGTCAACGTCTTCGGCGGCATCACCGCCTGCGACGAGGTCGCCAAGGGCATCGTCTCCGCGCTCGGCATGCTCGGCGACGAGGCGTCCAAGCCGCTGGTCGTCCGCCTCGACGGCAACAACGTCGAGGAGGGCCGGCGCATCCTCGCCGAGGCCGCGCACCCCCTCGTCACGGTGGTCGACACCATGGACGGCGCGGCCGCCAGGGCCGCCGAGCTCGCAGCGACCGGAAAGGCCTGAGACGTGGCGATCTTCCTCACCGAGAACAGCAAGGTCATCGTCCAGGGGCTCACCGGCTCCGAGGGCCGCAAGCACAGCCAGCGGATGCTCACCTCCGGCACGAAGATCGTCGGCGGCGTCACCCCCGGCAAGGGCGGCCAGAGCGTGGAGCTCACCGGCGCGGACGGCTCGCCCGTGCAGGTGCCGGTGTTCGGCTCCGTCGGCGAGGCCGTGGAGGCCACCGGCGCGGACGTCACGGTCATCTTCGTCCCGGCGAAGTTCACCAAGGCCGCCGTCGTCGAGGCCGTCGACGCCGAGGTCCCCCTCGTCGTGGTCATCACCGAGGGCGTGCCGGTCCACGACTCCGCCGAGTTCTTCGCCTACGCGCAGTCCAAGGGGAAGAGCCGGCTCATCGGCCCGAACTGCCCCGGCCTCATCAGCCCCGGGAAGTCCAACGCGGGCATCATCCCCGCCGACATCACCCCGCCCGGGCGCATCGGGCTGGTGTCGAAGTCGGGAACGCTGACGTACCAGATGATGTACGAGCTGAGCGACATCGGCTTCTCCTCCGCCGTCGGCATCGGCGGTGACCCCGTCATCGGCACCACCCACATCGACGCCCTGGAGGCGTTCCAGGCCGACCCGGAGACGGACGTCATCGTCCTCATCGGCGAGATCGGCGGCGACGCCGAGGAGCGCGCGGCGGCGTACATCAAGGAGAACGTCACCAAGCCGGTCGTCGGCTACGTCGCGGGCTTCACCGCACCGGAGGGCAAGACGATGGGCCACGCCGGTGCCATCGTCTCCGGCTCCGCGGGCACCGCCCAGGCGAAGCAGGAGGCCCTGGAGGCCGCCGGCGTGAAGGTCGGCAAGACGCCGAGCGAGACGGCGCGGCTGGCGCGGGAGATCGTGCAGTCGCTCTGAGCGGGTGCTGACGGACGGGGCGCGGACCACACGGTCCGCGCCCCGTCCGTCGTCCGGCCCGGCCGCCGGTGTGGCGGCCGGTGTGGCCGCCGATGTGGCCGCCGCAGGCGCGTCCTGACCCCTGCCCGCCCGCGCGCGGGGGACGATGGTCCCGATGAGCACCCTCCTGGACTCCCGTGCCCCCCGCCCGGACGGCGCCGCGCCCGTCACGGCCGCCGACCTGCTGCCGCTGCTGCCCGCGGCCGTGCGGGCCGCACTGGGCTCCCTCCTCGTCGTCGTCGCCGCCGCGGTGGTCGCGTGGACGGGGTCGGCGAGCACCGGCGCCCCCCTGTCGGCCGCGGTGCGCGTCGGCGCCGACCTGTGGCTGCTCGCGCACGGCTGCGACCTGCTGGTGGCCGGCGGGCGGGTCGGGGTCGTGCCCCTGGGCCTGACCCTGCTCGCGGCCGCCACGTGCGTGCGGCAGGTGCGCCGCTGGAGCGAGGAGCAGCTCGCCGCGGAACGGCCCCTGCCGTGGGGCAGGGCCGCCGCGGTGTTCGCGGGCGGCTACGCCCTCGTGACGGCCGTGGTGGCGCTGGTGTCCCGGATGCCCGGCGCGGGTGTCGACCTGCCGCCCGCGCCCCTCGGCGGTGCGGCGCTGGCCGGGCTGGTGTTGCTCGGGTGCGCGGTGCGCTGGGACCCGTGGATCGTGGAGGCCGCCCCGCCGTGGCTGCGGCGGTGCCTGCGCCCGGCCGCCACGGCGACCGCGCTGCTGCTGGGCGCCGGGGCGCTCGTCGTGGCGGTGGCCCTGGTCGTGGCGCACGAGCGGGTGCTGCTGCTGCACGGGTCGCTGTCCCCGGGCCTGCTCGGGGGGTTGCTGCTGACCGCTGCGCAGGTGCTGCTGCTGCCGGACCTGGTGGTGTGGGCGCTGGCGTGGCTGGCCGGGCCGGGGTTCGCCGTGGGCACCGGCACCGCCGTCACCCCCGCCGTCGCCGAGGTGGGTGCCCTGCCGGCGCTGCCGGTGCTGGGTGCGGTGCCGGAGCCGGGCGCGCTGCCGACGGTGCTGCTGGCCGTCGTGGTGGTCCCGGCGCTGGTCGGTGCGGTGGTCGGCCTGCTGGGTGCCGCGCGCTCGGGCGGGGAGGTGCCCGCCCTGCCGCAGCGGCTGGGCACGGCCGGTGGGACCGGGTTGCTCGTCGCCGCGGTCGTGGCGGCGCTGGCCTGGGCGGCGAGCGGTCCCGCGGGGCCCGGCCGGATGGCCGAGGTGGGGCCGCAGCCGCTGCTCACGGGGTTCGTCACCGGCGCGGGCGTGGCCGTGGGGATGCTGTTGGCGGTGGGGCTGACGGCCGCGCTGGCCGGGGCGCGCCCCGGCGGTGAGCACGTCCCGCACCGGCTGACCCGGCCGCTGCCCGCCGGGACCATCAGCGGCCGCGGCCGGGTGCACGAGGGGCCCGGGCAGAGCGCCCCGCAGGCGCCGGACGCGGGGCTGCGGCGGCGGTGGGCTGCGGCGTGGTCGCGCCGGGGCCGCGGCGGGGGACCGGCGCAGCCCTGACCGCGGCCGGGCGCCCCGCCGGACGGTGGCCGGGCGCCCCGCCGGACGGTGGCCGGGCGCCCCGCCGGACGCCCCGCCGGACGGCGCCGGACCGTGGACAGCGCCGGTGGTCGCGAGCACACTCGTCCGGTGGGCCTCTACGCGCGCGAACTCCGGCCGCGCCTGCTCGACGCCACGATGCACACCGAGGCGATGACCGGGGCCCGGGTGCGTGCCTGCGCGGGTCTGGCCGGGGACGTCCTGGAGATCGGCTACGGCTCCGGCCGCAACCAGCCGCACCTGCCGCGGCAGGTGCGCGGCGTCTGGGCGGTCGAGCCCTCCGCCACCGCCCTGGCGCTGTCCGCGCAGCGCCGCGCCGCCTCACCCGTGCCGGTGGTGGTGGCGGGTGGGGACGCCCGGGACCTGCCGTTCCCGGACGACCGTTTCGACGCGGCGCTGTCGACGTGGACGCTGTGCGGCATCCCCGACCCGGACCGCGTGCTGCGGGAGGTGGCGCGGGTGCTGAAGCCGGGTGCGACCCTGCGGTTCGTGGAGCACGGGCTGGCTCCCGACGAGCCCGTCGCCCGCTGGCAGCGGCGGTTCAGCGGCGTCAACCGGCACCTTGCGGGCTGTGTCCTGGACCTGGACGTGCGGGCCCTGCTGGAGGGCTCACCCCTGACCGTCCTCGACCTGGAGACCTTCTACGAGGAGGGCGCCCCGAAGGTCCCGGGGTTCACCTACGCCGGGTCGGCCGCGGCCTGAGACCCGAGCCGGGTCCCGTCGTCGGGGGCCCGTGGCCCGGAACCCGTGGCCCGGACTCGTGGCCCGTGGCCGGGGCGGACGCCGGTGTGCGCCCGCCCCGGGCACCCGGTGTGCACGGCCCGGCCCCGCAGCGGGCCGTGCACGGGGTGCTGCCTCAGGCCGAGCGGTCGGGCTGCTGCGACCAGTCGCCCGCGATGACGGCGAACTCCGTGCCGTTCGGGTCGGTCAGGACGGCCATGCGGCCGTACGGGGTCGTCTCGGCCGGCATGACGACCTTGCCGCCGAGCCGTTCGGCGGTCGCGACCGCGGCGTCGGTGTCCTCGACGCCGAAGTACACCAGCCAGCCGCTGCCCTGCCCGGGGGTGTCGGGGCCGGCCGGCCCGATGCCGCCGAGGAAGACGCCCTCGGCCTCACCGGGCTGCGTGAAGGTGGTGTACCCCTCGAAACCCTCCATCGGCTGGAACGTCCAGCCGAAGACGCTGCCGTAGAAGGCGCGGGCGGCGTCCGGGTCGCTGCTGCGCAGGTCCTCCCACGTCAGACCGCCCGGCTCGTTCACGAGGGAGGCGCCGATGTGCTGTCCGGCCTGCCACAGGCCGAACTGGCTGCCGGTGGGGTCCTGGGCGATGGCCATGCGGCCGAAGGGGCCGACGTCGCCCGGCTCCACGAGCACGGTCCCGCCGGCCGCCGTGACGGCGGCGGCCGTGGCGTCGACGTCGTCGGTGGCGATGTAGAGGTTCCACCAGAAGGTGTCGGAGGTGGCCGGGGCGATGCCGGCGGCGGCGTTGCCACCGCGGTGGGCGCTGACGTAGCCGCCGTACTCCTCCCCGCCGTCCTCGACCTCCCAGCCCAGGACGTCGGCGTAGAAGCGGGAGTCGGTCGGGGGGTCGGGGGTGCCGAGGTCGATCCAGCACGGCACGCCGGTGGGCCAGGGCTTGGTTCGGATGCTCATGGCGGTACTGAAGCGCACGCCACCGACACCGTCGAGGCCATGTGCACGGAACCGGCGTGATCGCCACCCGGGCGTTCCCCGCTCGAGGCCCGGTCGAGGCCCCCCGGCCACTATCGTTGGCACACGTGCCGCTCCCCGCCGAGTCCAGCGCCCCCGACGACAGCACGACCGTCCCTGCCGGGGCGGGTCGTCCCTTCCGGGTGGTCGTCCTCGTCTCCGGGTCCGGCACCACCCTCCAGGCCCTCCTGGACGCCACCACCGGCCCCGCCGCCGCGACCCTGCCCGGCACGCTGCCGCCGGCCGCCCGGCCCGTGCAGGTCGTCGCCGTCGGATCGGACAAGCCCGCCGCGCAGGGCCTCGCGCGCGCCGCCGCCGCGGGGGTCACCACCTTCGTCGTCCCGCCCGCGGAACACCCCGACCGCGCCGCCTGGGACGCCGCGCTGGCCTCCGCCGTCGCGGACTTCGAGCCCGACCTCGTCGTGCTCGCCGGGTTCATGCGCATCCTCGGGGCGCCGTTCCTGCAGGTCTTCGGCGGGCGCGTCCTCAACACCCACCCCGCGCTGCTGCCCTCGTTCCCCGGCGCCCACGGCGTGCGCGACGCCCTCGCCCACGGCGTGCGCGTCACGGGCTGCACCGTGCACCTCGTCGACGACGGCGTCGACACCGGCCCCGTCGTGGCCCAGGCCGCGGTGGACGTCCTCGACGGCGACGACGAGGACACCCTGCACGAGCGCATCAAGGAGCAGGAGCGCCGCCTCCTGGTCGAGGTCGTCGGCCGCATGGCCCGCGGCTGGTCCGTCACCGGAAGGAAGGTTCGTCTCGCGTGAGCACAGCACCTGGAGCAGCACAGGCACCGGAAGCGGCCCCGCAGGAGCGCCACCCGCTCCGCCGCGCCCTCATCAGCGTCTACGACAAGACCGGTCTGGAGGAGCTGGCCACCGGCCTGCACGCCGCCGGCGTCGCGATCGTCTCCACCGGCTCCACCGCCGCGCGCATCGCCGAGGCCGGGGTGCCCGTCACCCCGGTGGAGGAGCTCACCGGGTTCCCCGAGTGCCTCGACGGGCGCGTGAAGACCCTGCACCCCAAGGTGCACGCCGGCATCCTCGCCGACCTGCGCCTGCCCGAGCACGCCGCGCAGCTCGCCGAGCTGGGCGTGGAGCCGTTCGACCTCGTCGTCGTCAACCTCTACCCCTTCCGCGAGACCGTCGCCGCCGGTGCCGGGCGCGAGGAGGTCGTCGAGCAGATCGACATCGGCGGCCCCTCCATGGTCCGCGCCGCCGCGAAGAACCACCCGAGCGTCGCGGTCGTCGTGAACCCCGCCGCCTACCCCGACGTGCTCGCCGCCGTCGCGGCCGGGGGTTTCACCCTCGCCGCGCGCCGCCTGCTCGCCGCCGCCGCGTTCGCGCACACCGCCGCCTACGACACCGCCGTGGCCACCTGGTGCGCCCAGGAGCTCGTGGCGGACGCCACCACCGCGCAGCCGCACTGGCCCGCGTTCGCCGGGAACTCCCTCGTCCTCGGCGACGTCCTGCGCTACGGGGAGAACCCCCACCAGGCCGCCGCCCTGTACGTCGACCCCGACGCCCCCGCCGGCATCGCCCAGGCCACGCAGCTGCACGGCAAGGCCATGTCGTACAACAACTACGTCGACGCCGACGCCGCCGTGCGCGCCGCGTTCGACCTCACCGGGCCCGCGGTCGCGATCGTCAAGCACGCCAACCCCTGCGGCATCGCCCTCGGCAGCGACGTCGCCGACGCCCACGCGAAGGCCCACGCCTGCGACCCGGTGTCCGCCTTCGGCGGGATCGTCGCCGCCAACCGCCCCGTGACCGCCGCGATGGCCCGGCAGGTCGCCGAGGTGTTCACCGAGGTCGTCGTCGCGCCCGCCTTCGAGCCGGAGGCCCTGGAGGTCCTGCAGGGCAAGAAGAACGTGCGCCTGCTCCAGCTGCCGGAGGGTTTCCGCCGCGACGAGCTGGAGTGGCGGCAGGTCTCCGGCGGCGTCCTCGTCCAGGGCACCGACCGCCTCGACGCCGTCGCCGACCGCGGTGAGGCCGGCGACGGCCCCGGTGGTGACGACCCCTCGACCTGGCAGCTCGTCGCCGGGGAGCCCGCCGACGCCGCGACCCTCGCGGACCTGGAGTTCGCCTGGCGCGCGGTGCGCGCGGTGCGCTCCAACGCGGTCCTGCTGGCCAAGGACGGCGCGAGCGTGGGTGTGGGCATGGGGCAGGTGAACCGGGTGGACTCCTGCCACCTCGCGGTGTCCCGCGCGGGCGGGGATCGCGCACGCGGATCCGTCGCCGCCTCCGACGCGTTCTTCCCGTTCGCCGACGGCGCGCAGATCCTCCTCGACGCCGGGGTGCGCGCCATCGTCCAGCCCGGTGGTTCCGTCCGCGACGGCGAGGTCGTCGAGGCCGCCCGCGCGGCCGGCGTCACGATGTACCTGACGGGCGCGCGGCACTTCGCGCACTGACGTCCACCGACCGGCACCGGTCCGCAGCGACCGGCGCCGTCCCGACCGGACGCCCCCGCCGCACCGGCGGGGGCGTCCGCCGTCCCACCCCGAGGAGTTCCGAGTGGAGATCGTCCGCGACGACCTGGCCGGACCCGCGATCGCGGAGTTCCTCACCGAGCACCTGCAGGACATGCGGTCCGTCTCGCCCCCGGAGAGCGTCCACGCCCTCGACCTCGACGCGCTGCGCCGCCCCGACGTGACGTTCTGGACGGTGCTCGACGCCTCCGGCGCCGTCGCCGGGTGCGCGGCCCTGAAGGAGCTCGACCCCGCCCACGGCGAGGTGAAGTCCATGCGGGTGGCCCCCGCGCACCGCGGCACCGGCCTCGCGACGCGGCTGCTGGAGCACCTCCTGACCGAGGCCCGCCGCCGCGGCTACCGGCGGATCAGCCTGGAGACCGGCTCGATGGGGTTCTTCGCCCCCGCCCGCGCCCTGTACGCCCGGCACGGTTTCACCGCGTGCGGCCCGTTCGGCTCCTACCGCGAGGACCCGCACAGCGTGTTCATGACCCGGGAGCTGTGAGCTCCCCGCCCGTCGCGGCCCCTACTGCGCCGTTCCCGTCGCGGTCCCTACTGCTCTGTTCCCGTCGCGGTCCCTACTGCTCTATTCCCGTCGCCGCCGGGCGCGCCGGGTCGTTCGACCACTGCGACCACGAGCCCGGGTACAGCGCCGCGTCGATCCCGGCGGCGGCGAGCTGCGCGACGGCCAGGCTCGCGAACACCCCGGAGCCGCAGTACGCCGCGACCGGGACCCCGGGCGCGGCGCCCAGCGCGGTGAGCCGCTCCCGCACCTGCGCGCCCGGCAGCAGGAGCCCGTCCGGGCCGGTCAGCGTGCCCGGCGGCAGGTTCCGCGCGCCCGGCACGTGCCCGGCGCGGGGGTCCACCGGCTCGCTCTCCCCGCGGTAGCGCTCCGCCGCCCGGGCGTCCAGGAGCAGCCCGTCCCGCGCCAGGGCCGCGGCCCCGTCCGCGTCGAGCACCGGCATCCGCCCGGAGCCGAGCACGACGTCACCGGGCTCGGGCACCACCTCGCCCGCCTCCAGGGGCAGCCCCGCCGCCTGCCACGCGCCGAGCCCGCCGTCGAGGACCCGGACCGCGTCCCAGCCCGCCCAGCGCAGCACCCACCACGCCCGTGCCGCCGCCGCGCCGCCGGAGTCGTCGTACGCCACGACCTGCGCCCCCGCGCGCAGCCCCCACCTGCGGGCGGCGCGCTGCAGGTCCGCCGCCCCGGGCAGCGGGTGCCGCCCGGCCCGCGGCGACGGCGGTGCGGACAGCTCCGCGTCCAGGTCCACGAACACCGCACCGGGCAGGTGCCCGGCGCGGTGGTGCTCGCGGCCGTGCGGGTCCCCGAGGCGCCAGCGCACGTCCAGCAGCACGAGCGGGGCCGCGGAGTCCAGCAGGCGCCGCAGTTCCGCGACGCTCACGAACGGGCCGGCCTGCGCGTCGGTCATGGCGTCATCGTGGCACCGGCGCCCCACGGCGTCGCGGGCACCCCGGGGTGCCGGCACCCGCCGTGTCGCTCCGTCCCCGCCCACACCCGGAGACGGGCGGGCTGGGGGCTGCCGCTGCCCGCCCACACCCGGAGATGGGCGGGCTGGGGGCTGCTGCTGCCTGCCCAAATCTGGAGATGGGCGGGGTGGGGGGTGCTGCTGCCCGCCCAAACCTGGAGATGGGCGGGCTGGGGGCTGCTGCTGCCCGCCCAAATCTGGAGATGGGCGGGGTGGGGGGTGCCGCTGCCCGCCCAAACCCGGAGATGGGCGGGCTGGGGGGTGTCCGGGAGCGCCCAAACCCGGAGATGGGCGGGCTCGGGGCGCGCCTCACAGCGTCGCGGTGACCCCGGCGGTGAACGTGCGGCTGCGGCCGGGCTCCAGGGGCGCGGCGGCGGACGGCGCCTCCGCCGGGGCCAGGGCGACCGAGCGGCGCCGGTCCCGCCCCAGGGTGTCGCCCGTCGACACCCGCAGAACCCCCGGCGCCTGCCACAGCGTGAGCGAGCGCCCACCGGCCCGGTGCCGCAGCGTGGTCCGCACCCGCCCGTCCGCGTCCACCCGCAGGTCCCCGTAGCAGGTGTCCAGCCGCACCCCCCGCAGGCTGCGGGACGTGCGCAGGTCCGGCGCCGGCCCGCCGCCGGTCTCCCCACCCGTGTCCGCGCCGGTTCCCCCGCCGGTGTCCGGGGGCAGCACCGAGGCCGCCGGGACCCGCAGCTCCAGCTCGTCGGCGCCCGGCGCCCCGAGCCGGAACCACGGGTGCCACCCGCAGCGCCACGGCGCGGGGGAGGTCCCGGCGTTGCGGCCGGTGACGGCCACGTCGATCCCCGAGGCGGTGACCGTGTAGTCGACCGTGACGTCGACCTCGTGCGGCCAGGCGGCCCGCGGGCCCGTCGCGCCCGCCGCGAACGTCAGGTGCGCCGCGCCCGCACCCGCGCTGCAGCTGCGCACCTCGAACTCCGCCGTGCGCACCAGGCCGTACCCGCGGGACCAGCCCGCGCCGGTGCAGGGCGCGACGACGGCGCCGCGCGCACCGTCCTGCGCGCGCAGCTCCGCCGCGCCGAGGTAGCCGTCCACGAGGTCCAGCCGCTCGTCCCCGTGCCCGCGCACCCAGCGCAGCAGGGTCGCCCCGAGGCAGCTGACGACGACGTGCACGCCCTCCTCGGCGTTGTGCACCTCCACGGTGCCGTGGCCGCCGAAACGGCCCCGCTGGATCTCGAAACCCGGCACGGCGAGCCCCAGGGGTCCCGGGCGGGGGTGGGGGCGTCAGCCCTGCTCCGGGGGTTCCATCGCCCCGGTCATGATCGCCACCGCGTCGGACATCGAGATGCTCCGCGGGTCCACCACGGCCTTGCGGCGGCCGAGGCGCTGGATGTGGATGCGGTCGGCCACCTCGAAGACGTGGGGCATGTTGTGGCTGATGAGGATCACCGGCAGGCCGCGCTCGCGCACGCGCAGGATCAGGTCCAGCACCGCGCGGGACTCCCGCACGCCGAGGGCGGCGGTGGGCTCGTCCATGATGACGACCCGGCTGCCGAAGGCGGCGGCCCGCGCCACCGCGACGGCCTGCCGCTGCCCGCCGGAGAGCGTCTCCACCGCCTGCCCGGGGTTCTGGATGGTCATCACGCCGAGGTCGTCGAGGTGCCGCTTGGCCTCCTCACGCATGCCCTTGCGGTCCATCATCCGCAGCACCGACCCCAGCGGGCCCGGGCGGCGGCGCTCCCGCCCGAGGAACAGGTTCGCCGCGATGTCCAGGGACGGCGCGACCGCGAGCGTCTGGTGGACGGTCTCGATCCCGGCGTTGCGGGCGTCGATGGGGGTGCTGAAGGAGACGGCCTCCCCGTCGAGGCGGATCTCGCCCTCGTCGGGCACCAGGGCACCGGACAGGGCCTTGATGAGGCTGGACTTGCCGGCCCCGTTGTCGCCGATGACGGCGAGGATCTCCCCGGGCAGCAGTTCCAGGTCCGCCCCCGCGAGGGCGGTGACCCGGCCGTAGCGCTTGACAAGGCCGCGGGCCTGCAGGATCGGCGCGGGAGCCGGCCCGGCGGGTTCCGGAGCGGTCCGCTCCACCAGGCTCATGCCTTCACCTTCCGGATCCACTGGTCGAGGGAGACGGCCACGATGACGAGCGCGCCGACGGCCACGGTCGTCCAGAGGGCGTCCACCCCCGCGAGGACGAGGCCGTTGCGGAACACCCCGACGATGAGCGCGCCGACGAGGGTCCCGACGATGGCGCCCCGGCCGCCGAACAGGCTGGTGCCGCCGATGACGACGGCGGTGATGGAGTCGAGGTTGGTGTCCTGCCCGACCTGCGGGCTGGCCGAGGCCAGGCGGCCGATGAGGATCCACGCCCCCAGTGCGTAGATCGCCCCGGCGACGGCGTAAACGCTCAGCAGGACCCGGGGGGTGCGGATGCCCGACAGCCGCGCGGCCTCGGCGTCGTCACCGGTGGCGTAGACGTGCCGGCCCCACGCGGTGGAGCGCAGCACGAACGCCATGACGGCGACGAGGAGCACCATCATGACCGAGCCGTAGGTGACGTTCGTGCCGCCGACCCGGAAGAACTGCCCCGTCCACGTGAGCAGGTCCGGGATGTCGCTGCCGCGGATCGTGGCGCTGCCGGAGTACCAGAGGTTGAGGCCGAAGAAGACGCTGAGCGTGCCGAGGGTGGCGATGAACGGGGGGAGTTTCAGGCGGGTGATGAGCAGGCCGTTGACGAGACCGCACAGGGTGCCCAGCACGAACCCCAGGAGCAGGGCCAGCGGCCCGGGGACGTCGTGGTCGACGGCGACCTTGGCCATCACGATCGAGGAGAGCACCATGATGGCGCCGCAGGACAGGTCGATGCCCGCGGTGAGGATGACGATGGTCTGGCCGACCGCGATGGTCCCCACCACCGCGGTCTGCTGGAGGATGAGCGCGATGTTCGAGGGCTGCAGGAACCGGTCGGAGAGCAGCGAGAACAGCAGGACCGCCAGCAGCAGGACCGCGGCGGGACCGAGCACGGCGTGGGAGTGCAGCAGGTGCTGGAGCCGGGCGAGCGGGCTGTCGTCGACGTGCTCGGCCAGCGGGCTCCCGGCGGTGTGGTCCGCGTCGAGGGTGCTCGCCACGGTCAGCCCCAGCAGTTCTCGAGGCCGAACGCGGTGTCCTCGGACTCCACCCCGTCCATCGGCTGGTCGGTGATGAGGGTGACGCCCGTGTCGACGAAGTCCTTGCCCTCGGTGTTCTGCGGTTTGGTGCCGTCCTTCGCGAACTTCGCGACGGCCTCCACGCCCATCTGGGCCATCTTCAGGGGGTACTGCTGGGAGGTGGCGCCGATGACGCCCTCCTTGACGTCCTCCACGCCGGGACAGCCGCCGTCGACGGAGACGATGGTCACGTCCTTCTCCTTGCCCGCGGCCTTGAGCGCCTCGTACGCGCCCGCGGCGGCGGGCTCGTTGATGGTGTAGACGAGGTTGATGGCGGGGTCCTTCTGCAGGAGGTTCTCCATGGCGGTGCGGCCGCCCTCGGGGTCGCCGTCGGTGACGTCGTGCCCGACGATCCGCGGGTCGGACTCGTCCCCGATCTTCGTCTTGTCCTCGACGTCGATGCCGAAGCCCTCCAGGAAACCCTGGTCGCGCTGGTAGTCGACGGTGACCCCGTTGGGGTTGAGGTCGAGCAGGGCGATCCTCGCCTCCTTGCCCTCCTTCTCGAACTTCGCCTTCGCCCAGCGGCCGATGAGCAGGCCGGCCTGGTAGTTGTCCGTCGCGAAGGTGGCGTCGGCGGCGTCGGCGGGTTCGAGCTGGTTGTCGAGGGCGACGACGAGGAGCCCGGCCGCGCGGGCCTTGTCCACCGAGGGGACGATGGCCTTGGAGTCGTTGGGGGTGAGCAGGATCCCCTTGGCGCCGGCGCCGATGAGGTTCTCGATGGCGTCGACCTGCGACTGGTTGTCGCCGTCCTTCTTCCCCGCGAAGGACTGCAGCTGCACCCCCTGCTCGCCGGCGGCCTGCGTCGCGCCCTCCTTCATCTTGACGAAGAAGGGGTTCGTGTCGGTCTTGGTGACGAGACCGACGAGGGCCTCGTCACCGTCGCCGCCGCCGGTCGCGGTGCCGCTGTCGCCGCCGCAGGCGGTGAGCACGAGGACGGGCACCGCCAGCAGCGCGACGGCCGCCCTGCGGCGCCGGGTGGACGGCGAGGAGCCGGGGAACGGGGGGACGGGGAGGGACATCGTGTGCTCCTGTCGCTCAGACATCGTTGACGTAGCGAGCTCCCGCCGGGGCGGGTGGAACGTGGTGCGGTCCGGCACGCCGGTCGGCCGGGAACCCTGCCGGCGGACGCACGCCGGGACGACACCGTTGACGTTAACCTCGTCGGCAGGGCAGCGGAAGGGGCCGTTACCCACTCTTGACCCCAGGTGCGAGGTGCCGGTGGACGCGGTGAGGCGGCAGCGGCGCTCCGAGCCGACCATGCGCGACGTCGCCGCGATGGCCGGGGTCAGCATCAAGACGGTCTCCCGCGTCATCAACGACGAGCCGGGCGCCGGGGCCGAGGTCGCCCGGCGGGTCCTGGAGGCCGCCGCCAGCCTCGGCTACCGACCCAACCTCTCGGCCAGCAGCCTGCGCCGCGCCGACGGGCGCAGCACCACCCTCGGCGTGGTCGTGGAGGACCTGTCCAACCCCTTCGACGCCGCCCTGCTGCGCGCCGTGGAGGCCCGCGCCCTGGAGAGCGGGTTCCTGGTGTTCGCCGGCAGCGACGAGGACGACCCGCAGCGGCAGGGCGAGATCCTCTCCGCGCTGGCCTCCCGCCGCGTCGACGGGCTCATCGCCATGCCCCTGGCGGGGCACCGGCCCGGGGACCCCGACCACCTGCACGCCGAGCACCGGCGCGGCATGCCCGTGGTCCTGGTGGACCGGCCCCCGGCGTTCGGCGGCACCGACTGCGTCACCACCACCAACCGCGACGCGAGCCGGGAGGTGGTGCTGCGACTCGCCGCGCTCGGGCACCGCCGGATCGCCCACCTCGGGGACCGCCCGACGCTGTGGACGGTGCAGGAGCGGTACGCCGGCTACGCGGAGGGGCTGCGCCAGGCGGGCCTGCCGCTGCAGGAGGGTCTCGTGCGCACCGGCCTGCGCGGGCCGGACGCGGCGGAGGCGGCCGTGGCGGAGCTGCTGCAGCTGGCCGAGCCGCCGACCGCGGTGTTCGCCGCGCAGAACCTGCTGACCGTGGGCGCGGTGCGGGCCCTGCAGCGCAGGGGCGCGGAGCACCGGGTGGCGCTGGTCGGTTTCGACGACGTCCCGCTGGCGGACCTGCTGCGCCCCGCCGTCACCGTCGTGCGGCAGGACCTGCCCGCCATGGGGCGGGCCGCGGCCGACCTCGTCCTGGCCCGCATCGAGGGGGACACCTCCCCGCCCCGGCACGTCACCATCCCGGCCACGATGGTGCGCCGCG
This sequence comes from Kineococcus anabasis, assembly GCF_054590795.1. NCBI lineage: Bacteria > Bacillati > Actinomycetota > Actinomycetes > Kineosporiales > Kineosporiaceae > Kineococcus > Kineococcus anabasis. The sequence continues at coordinate 223,268 of NZ_BAAIHU010000009.1, read as the reverse complement.
GCTCCGGGGAGATCCCGCCGCCGGGGCGCTGAGCGCGGCGGGGCCGGGCCGCGGCGCGCGCCGGTAACCTGCACCGGCGCGCCGCGCGGCGCGCACCCCGCGACACGGGAGGAGCACCACCGGTGCCCACGGGCAGGGCAGGTCCGGACGGAGCCCGGCCGGGGGAGGGGCACCCGGGCGCCCGCCACGTCCACGACGAGGTGCCCCCGGGTGACGGGGTGCTGTACGGGGTCCTCGCCGGGGTGGTGCTCGCCCTCGTCGTCACCGTCGCGGCCGGGCCCCGGGCCGGTGGTGTGGTGCTGGGGGCCGACCTGCTCGTCGCAGCCGTGCTGCGCCTGGTCCTGCCCGTCCGCGTCGCCGGCGCCTTGGCGGTGCGCTCCCGCGGTGTGGACGTCGTGGTGCTGCTGGCGCTGGCGGCGGCGTGCGCCGGGCTGGCGTGGGTGGTGCCGACCACGGCCTGACGCCGGCACCACCCGCGCCGCGCGTCAGCCGAGCAGTCCCAGCTCCCGCACCGCCTCGCGCTCCCCGGCGAGCTCGGCGACGCTCGCGTCGATCCGCGCGCGGGAGGCGGCGTCCACCGCCAGGCCCTGCACGATGCTCCACGACCCGCCGGCCGTCGTGACGGGGAACGAGGACACCAGGCCCTCCGGCACGCCGTAGGAGCCGTCGGAGACCACGGCCATGGACGTCCAGGTGCCCTCGGCGGTCCCGTGGACCCAGTCGCGGACGTGGTCGACGGCGGCGCTGGCGGCGCTGGCCGCGCTCGAGGCGCCCCGCGCCTCGATGATCGCCGCGCCGCGCTGCTGCACGGTGGGGATGAAGTGCCCGCCCACCCACTCCGGGTCGCCCACGGCCTCCAGCGCCGGGCGGCCCGCGACGGTCGCGGCGGTGAGGTCGGGGTACTGCGTCGCGGAGTGGTTGCCCCACACCGTGACCCCGGAGATCTGCGCCACGGGCGTCCCGGTCCGCCGGGCGAGCTGGGCCACGGCGCGGTTGTGGTCCAGCCGGGTCATGGCGGTGAAGCGCTCCGCGGGCACGCCGGAGGCGTTGGACAGGGCGATGAGCGCGTTGGTGTTCGCGGGGTTGCCCACGACGAGGACCTTCACGTCGTCCGCGGCGGCCTCGGCGAGGGCACGGCCCTGGGTCGTGAAGATGGCGCCGTTGGCCGCCAGCAGGTCCTTGCGCTCCATGCCCTTCGTGCGGGGCCGGGACCCCACGAGCAGCGCGACGTTCGCGCCCTCGAACGCCACCCGCGCGTCGTCGCTGATGTCCACGCCGGCCAGCAGCGGGAACGCGCAGTCGTCCAGCTCCATCGCCACGCCCTCGGCGGCGCCGAGCGCGGGGGTGATCTCCAGCAGCCGCAGGCGCACGGGGGTGTCCGGCCCGAGCATCGCGCCGGAGGCGATGCGGAACAGCAGGCTGTACCCGATCTGCCCGGCGGCACCGGTCACGGTGACGGTCACCGGGGTCGTGCGTGCGGCTGCGTCTGTCACAGGGGTCCTCCAGCGCTCGGCGGGTGCCGGCCCGGTCGGCGCGGCACCGGCGGCACGCTAACCCGTGCCCGCACCGCTCCCGCGCCACCCCGCCCGGTTTGCACCCTCCCGCACGCGCGGCGACGCTGGGGAGCGCCGGCGGGTACCCGCCCGCACCCGTCCCGGAGGGAGCCCCCGCATGCGGTCCACCCCCGGCGAGGCCGGTCCCGACGGGCTGCGGGCCGCGTTCCGCCGCGCCGCGAGCAGCGTCTGGGTGGTCACCGCCGCGGCCGCCGGCGAGCCCGCCGGGTTCACCGCCATCTCCGTGACCTCCGTCTCCGCCGACCCGCCGCTGCTGTCGTTCAACGTGGGCGCGACGTCCTCGACGCTGGCCGTACTGCGGGCGGGCGGGCGCTACGCGGTGCACCTGCTCGCCGCGGACCAGGAGGCCCTCGCCCGGCGCTTCGCCGGACCGGCGGCGGAGCGCTTCGCGGACCCCTCCTCCTGGGGGTGGGGCGAGGACGGGCTGCCCGAGCTCGCCGGCACCGCGGCCCGGGTGGCGGGCCGGGTCACCACCCTGACCCCCGCCGGGGACAGCGTCGTCGTCGTGGGGGACGTGCGGGACGTCGCCGTCGGCGGCGCCGCGCCGCTGGTGCACCACGACCGCGCCTACGGCTCCTTCCTGCCCGCCGGCCCCGGCCGGCACCTGCGGGTCGCCGCGCCTTGAGGGCCGCTGCGGCGGACGCGGCGACGCCGCGGCCCCGGGGAGGGGACCGCGGCGTCGCCGGTCGTGGCGGGTGCTACTTCGTGAAGGTGACGAGCGTGCCGCCCACCGTGCCGCCGCCGACGTCCACGCTGACCGTCTTGCACGAGCCGGCGTAGGACTTCGGGGTCCGCCAGTTCACCTGGTACCAGCCGTCCCCGAGGTTCTGCAGGCCACCGGCGGTCTCCTCGCGCGGCAGGTCCGGGGTGGTGCCCGCACCGCAGGCCGCGGTGCGCGCGGTCACGGTCGCCGCCTTCAGGTCCGTCACCGGTGCGCCGTCGTGGCCGACGACGCGCCACTTCAGCGGGACGGTGCGCCCGGCGTTGACGGTGTTCTGCCCGCCGGTGGACACCGGCCCGTCGAAGTTCCCGAACTCGTGGGCGGGGGCGCCGGTGTAGAGGATGCTCGGGGCCTTCGGCTGCTGCATGCCCACACCCAGGTGGAAGGAGGTGTGCGGCGGCTGGTTGTAGCCGACGTTCTGCCAGGCCACCCCGAGGCGGTACACCGGGTCGTGCATGAGCGTGCGGATCCGGTGCTCCGTGACGTCCGTGGTCGTGTAGATGCGCAGCTCCTGCGAGTCCGCGGAGCGCCACACGACCTCCTCGCGCCAGTCGCCGAACAGGTCGGCCTGCACGGCGGGGTTCGCCTTGGTGCTGTTGCTCGACGACGCCCCGGTGGCGGTCAGGAGGTTGTCCGTCGTCGACGTGTTCCAGTTCCACTTGTCGATGCGGTTGGAGTCCTGCAGCTCCCGCAGCAGGTCACCGTCCCACCAGACGCCGAAGTTCGTCGAGGACGGCACCCTGTCGGCGATCTGCTCGCCCCGGGCGTTGAACAGCGCGCTCACCTGCTGCTGCTGGGCGTTGGTGATGTTCGACGCCCACGCCTCGCTGCCGGGGTGGCGCGGGTCGATGTCCACGGCGAGCCCGCGGCCGGTGTCGACGCCGGTGCGCTTGCCCCACAGGATCTCCCCGGTTTCGGCGTCCCGGAGCGCGAAGCCGTACGGGGCGTCGGTGTGCTCCTGCACCGCGAACGTCTCCAGCCCGGGACGGGCGGGGTCGTGGTCGGCGAGGTGCAGGGCGTCGCCGTGGCCGAGCCTCGTGTTGTACAGCGGCGTGCCGTCGTCGTCGACCGCCATCGCGCCGAAGGTGATCTCGTCCTTGCCGTCGCGGTCCACGTCGGCGACGGAGAGGTTGTGGTTGCCCTGCCCGGCGTACTCCGCCAGGCCGTCCTCGTTCGTGTCGAACCTCCACCGCTTGACGATCTTCCCGTCGGTGAAGTCGTACGCCGCCAGCACCGTGCGGGTGTAGTACCCGCGGCTGAAGACCATGCTCGGCCGTTCGCCGTCGAGGTAGGCGACCCCGGCGAGGAAGCGGTCGACGCGGTTGCCGTACGCGTCGCCCCAGGACGCCACGTCCCCGCGGGGCGGGTCGTAGGGCATGGTGTCACGCGCGGCACCGGTGCGGCCGTCGAAGACGGTGAGGAACTCGTCGCCCAGCAGGACGTACCCGGTGGAGTTGCGGTGGTCCACCCCCGCCCTGCCGATGACCTTCCCGGTGCCGTCGACGGTGCCGTCGGCGGTCTTCAGCGCCACCTCGGCCCTCCCGTCGAGGTCGAGGTCCTGGACGAGGAACTGGGTGTAGTGCGCGCCGGCGCGGATGTTCGGGCCGAGGCCGATGCGCCACATCCGCGTGCCGTCCAGCCGGTACGCGTCGAGGAGCACCTCGCCGGTGTAGCCGGCCTGGGAGTTGTCCTTGGCGTTGCTGGGGTCCCACTTCACGACGACCTCGTACGTGCCGTCGCCGTCGAGGTCCCCGACGCTCGCGTCGCCCGCGCTGTAGGTGTAGGGCTGCCCGTCCCTGGTGTAGCCGTCGGCGGGCTTGTCCAGCTCCACCGGCAGGTACTGCTCCCCCCGGACGCCGAACTCCTTCGTGCCCGGGCGCTCCACCCCGCCGCTGACCGGCACGACGCGGTACCTCGACGTGGCCGTCCCGGCCGGGTCGAGGAGGTTCGTGGCGCCGGTCACGGGGGCCTGGGTGATGCGGGTGCCGTCGCGGTAGACGTGGAAACCGAGGTCCGCGGGGTCCAGGCCGAGCAGGCGCCAGCCGACGTACACGCCCTTCTCCGTCGTGACGGCGACCGGCGCGCGGTCCAGGAACTCCATCGGCCGCTTCAGGACGGTGACCGCGGGGGTCTCCACCGGCGCGGACTGCTCCGAGACCCCACCGGCGTTGACCGCGGCGACGCGGTAGAAGTACGGGATCGTGGTCAGGACCGTGGTGTCGGTGAAGCGCGGCTCGGCGCTGCGGCCGACGAGGGTGTACGGCCCGTCCTGCTTCGTGGCCCGGTACACCCGGTACGAGCGGGCCGCGGCGTCCCCGGTCCAGGTGAGGGTGAGGGACTTCTTCTGCACGTCGGTGGCGCTCAGCCCCGTGGGCACGGGCGCCTTCGCCACCGCCGGGTCGATCATCGGCACGAGCAGCGGCGCCGACGGCACGGACTCCAGCCCGGCGGCGTCGACGGACGTGACGCGGTAGGAGTGCTCGATGCCGAGGTCGGCGGTGGCGTCGGTGAACGTGGTGCCGGTGACCTCCCCGAGCAGCGCCGGCCTGGCCGCACCGGGCTCGCCGCGGTACACGCGGTACTTCACCGCGCCCTCGGCCGCGGTCCACGACAGCGCCGCGGTGGCGGGGTCCTCCTCCAGGGACTTCGAGTCCAGCGTGACCGCCGCGGGTGCCAGCAGCAGCGGGGTGATCTCCAGGCCGTTGAGGTGGGCGGTCGCCCCCGAGACGGTGAAGTTCAGCTGGCCGTCGGTCACCGCGACCTCGTTGACGACCTTCTCCGCGGTACCCCGCGAGGCGTTGGCGGCGCCGTGGTCCTTGCCCTCGATGCGGACGTTGCTGCGCACCGTCCCCGAGAGGTCGCCGTGGTAGGACTTCACGGCGTAGGTGCCGTTGGGCAGGTCGACCCTGAACTCGTAGGAGTTGTTGAAGTACGCGACGAAGTCCCGGCGCAGGTCGTCCACCGCCGCGCCGCGGTCGCGGTCGATCATCGCGGCGGTGTTGCCCACGAGGCCGTACTTCTTCTCCGGCGTGTACACGTCCGCCCGCGTGACCCCGGTGTAGCCGGCGGCGACGGGCGCCCCGGCCGGGCCGAAGTCGAAACGCAGGTTCGCCGAGCGGGTCGTGAACGTGACCGCCTCGGAGGGGGCGGACTCGCCGCGGCCGTTGACCGCCACGACCCGCACGGAGTACGCCGCGCCCTCCGCCAGACCCCCGACCGGCTGCGAGGGCACCGTCGTGGCGCCCACGAGGGTCCAGGCGCCGTCCGGCTCCGCGGCCTTCTTGCGGTACACCCGGTACACGTCGGCGCCGGCGGCGGGGTTCCAGCGGGCGGTCGCGGCGGCGTTGCTGATGCTGCCGACGGCGAGGCCCTCGACCTTCGCGGGGACGGCCGCGGGCGGCTCCACCTCCCGCACCTGCTGGCCCAGCGGCAGCGGGGAGCCCTTCGTCAGGGTGGCGACGAGCCGGGCGATCTGGATGGCGCCGTACTCCTGGAAGTGGGTGTTGTCCTCCACGCCGTTGATCCACGCCTGGTAGATCCCGGGCTGGGCGTGCAGGAACACCGCCTTGGTGCCCTCGGGGCCGACCTCGTCGTAGAAGGCGCGGCTGGCGGCGGACAGGTCCAGCAGCGTCGCCCCCGTCTCGGTGGCGACCTCCTTCATCGCCTGCACGTACTCGGGGAAGCTGACGTTGAACCTCCCGGTGCCGGCGTCGAAGTCGCGCCGGCCCACCGGCGTGACCAGGACGGGCGTCGCGCCGCGCTGGCGGGCGCCCTCGACGTACACCTTCAGGTAGTTCTTGTAGTCCGCGGGGGAGGCGTAGCGCTCGGGGCGGCTCACGGTGGCGTCGTTGTGCCCGAACTGCACGAAGAAGTAGTCCCCGGGGCGGATGTTGCGCAGCACCTCGTCGAGACGGCCCTCCACCAGGAACGACTTGGAGCTGCGCCCGCCGATGGACCTGTTCTCGAAGACCACCCGGTCGCTGAAGAAGCGGGGGATCATCTGCCCCCAGCCGGCCTCGGGCTTCCAGTACGGGTCGTACGTCTGGACGGTGGAGTCCCCCGCGAGCCACGCCGTCGGCTTCTCCCCGGCGGTGCGCGCATCCCTGCGGGTGATGACCAGGCCGTTGAGGTTCGGGTTCGCGCCGGTCAGGTCCAGGTCGAGGCGGCCGTCGACGAGGGCGATGTCGAAGCTCATCTCCAGGTGCTGCCCCGCCGCCTTCGCGGTCGTCTGCACCTTCTGGATGCTCTCGGCCCTGATCGCGATCTCGGTGGGGCCCGTCGCGTCCCCGGCGACCAGGGAGACGGTGTAGTCGGCGTTCGGCAGGTCCACCGAGAACGTCGTGTCCCGCGCCGTCACGAAGTCCGAGCGCAGCGCGTCGGGGCCACCCCGGTCGGTGCCCGTGACCTTCGAGGGGTCGGTGAAGCCGAACGCGCCGGGGGAGTACGCCGTGCCGGCCTCGACCTTCGTGTGGTCCGCGGCGGTGGCGCCGGGACCGAAGTCGAGCCGCAGCGAGGCGCCCGGGGCGACCTCCACCGCGGCGGCGGGCAGGACGGGGCTGATGCAGGTGGCCGCCAGGGCGATCACCGGGACGGCGAGGAGCGAGCGGGGGGTGCGGGGTGGTGCCATGGCGGCGGGGCTCCGATCGGCGGTGGTGCGGGAGTGGGCGGCGCGGGCGGGCCCTGCGGGCAGGCCGGCGGGAGGGAGGGCCGGGCGGGCCCTCCCCTGCGGGGAGGCGGATCGGGTCTGCGGGTGCTCAGGCGGGCGCGGCGACCACGACGTCGACCGGCGCCGACACCAGCGAGGTCACCCCCCGGCCGTCCACCGCTGTCACGGTGTACGACCAGCGGCCAGGGCGCAGTCCCTTGTCACCGGAACGGGTGCCGCGGGTCTCCTCCACCAGCTCCGGGGTGCCGCCGGCCGCGGTGCGGTGCACCCGGTACGCCACGGCGCCGGGGACCGGCTGCCACTGCAGGGACGCGGTCGCGGTGGCGGTGTCCTCGTGCCACTGGACCCTGCGCAGCTCCGGGGCGGCCGGGGTGGGCAGCACCGCGGTGACCTCGATGCCGTTGACGTGGGCGCTGTCCCCGGCGAAGGCGAGGTCGAGCCTCCCGTCGGTGACGCGCACGTCGTTGACGATCTTCTCGTTGACGGTGCGCTTCTGGGCGACCGAGGTGCCGCGGGCGACGCCCTCCACCATGACGCTCGTGCGCGAGACCTCGGTGAAGTCCCCGTGCCAGGTGCGGACCGCGTACACCCCGTTCGGCACGTCGACGGTGAACCCGTACGCCGCGCCGGGGGAGGCGAGGAAGTCCCGCTGCACCGCGTCGCCCACCTCGGGGCGGTCCCCGGCGACAGGGGTGCCGCCGGCGGTCAGGCCGTACCCGCGGGCGGCGGTGTACGCCGAGGTGGGGTCGATCCCCGTCCAGCCGGCGGGGACCGTCGCGCCGGCCGGGCCGAGGTCGAAGCGGTGCAGCGCCGCCGGGGTGCTCAGGTGGACCGTGGTCGCGGAGGACTCGCCGCGGTCGTTGGCCGCGACCACGCGCACGTCGTACCGCGTGGCCTCGCGCATCCCGCCGAGGTGGACGACGGGGACGGTGGAGGTGCTCACCAGGCGGAACGCGCCCGAGGGCTGACCGGACTCCCGGCGGTAGATCCGGTACAGGTCCGCGCCGGCCGAGGCCTCCCACTGCAGGACCGCCCCGCCCGCCGAGACGCTGCCGACGCGGACGCCGCGCGGGGCGGTGGGCACCGCGGCGGGCGGCGGGGGCGTGCGGACCTCGCGGGCCAGCGGGACGTCCAGCTCGGCGAGGCCCTCGCCGACCATCCGGGCGAGCTGCCTCGCCCCGTACTCCTGGAAGTGGGTCTGGTCCTCCAGGCCCTGCGGGTACGCGGGGTACACCCCCGGCGGCACGTAGAGGAACGCCGACAGGGTGCCCTCCGGACCGATCTCGTCGTACCAGGCGACGCTGCGGGCGCTGAGGTCCACCAGCGGCACGTCGAGCTCCGCCGCCAGCTCCTCCATCTTCGCGACGTACTCGGGGAAGCTCGGCTCGAACTTCCCCGTCGTCGGCTCGTACACCCGCCGGCCCATCGGCGTCACCAGCACGGGGACGGCGCCGCGCTGGCGGGCGCCCTCGACGTAGGTGCGCAGGAACTCCTTGAACTGCTCCGGCGTGGCGTACCGGGCGGGCCGCTGCGGGGTGGAGTCGTTGTGCGCGAACTGCACCAGCAGGTGGTCGCCCGGCCGGATGCCGAGCAGGATGTCGTCGAGGCGGCCCTCGAAGATGAAGGAGCGGGAGCTGCGCCCGCCGATGGCGCGGTTGTCCACGCGCACGTTCCCGCTGAGGTAGCGCGGCAGCTCCTGGCCCCAGCCGGCCTGCGGGGCGGTGGCCTCCCCGTAGGTCATCACGGTGGAGTCGCTCGCCAGGTAGACGGTGGGCTTCTCGCCGCGCTCGCGGGTGGGCAGCCGGGTCACGACGACGGCGGCGAGGTTCGCGGCGGTGCCGCCGATCTCCAGGTCGAGCCGCCCGTCCACGAGGGCGATGTCGAAGGACGTCTCCAGGAACTGCCCCGCGGCCCGCCGGGTGGCGGGGACCTTCTCGATGGTCTCCGCGACGACGCGCACGTCCGTGGCCCCGGCGGCGTCCCCGGCGACGAGGCTCACCCGGTAGTCGGCGCTCGGCAGGTCCAGCCGCAGTTCCGTGCTGGCGACCCGGGTGAAGTCCGAGCGCAGGGGGTCGGCGGTGCCCCGGTCCACACCCGTCACCTTCGAGGGGTCCGCCCAGCCGAGGCCGGTGGCGGGGGAGTAGGCCGTGGTGGCGTCGAGGCGCCGGTAGCCCCCGGCCAGCGCGCCGGGCCCGGCGTCCAGCCGCAGGACCTCGGTGGCCCCCGTGGTCGCGGTGGTGGTCGCGGGGGGTTCCGCGCCGGCGGCCGCCGGGGCCGTCAGGCCGGTCACCGCCAGCGCGACGGCGGGCAGGGCGAGGGCGGGGCGCAGGGGGCGGTGCGACGGTGCCATGGACGGCGACTCCGATCGACGGTGACAGGAGGAGCGCTGACGGGCGGCGATCGGGAGACCGCTTTCCGTGTAACGTTTCAGGAGTATCGTCGCGCCGCTCGGCGGGTGTCAACACCCAGCTCTCGCAACGCACCCGGGCGCTCGCGCTGCGTGCTCGCGGGCCGTCGCGGTGACCGCGCTCCCACCGGGGCGATAGTTTCTCGCCCGTGCACCTGTCCACCCGCTCCTGGGGCTCCGGTGAGCGCTGCGCCGTCCTCCTCCACGGCATGACCTCCGACTCCGGTGCCTGGCACCGCGTCGCACCGCGCCTCGCCGAGGCCGGCTACGCCTGTGTCGCCGTGGACCTGCCGGGGCACGGCTCCAGCCCCCGCGGCGGCTACACCCTCGCCGGGTGCGTCGAGGCGCTCCTGGACACCGTCCCCGCCCGCCCCGCCCTCGCCGTCGGCCACTCCTTCGGAGGGCTCGTGCTCTCCGCCGCCGTGAGCAGGCTGCAGCCCGGCGCCGCCGTCTACGTCGACCCGCCCTGGCACCTCGGCCCCGGCACCGACCCCGCCACCCTCGAGCGCTTCCGCCTCGCGCCCGCCCGGACGGGGGAGCAGCTCGCGCGGGAGAACCCCCGCTGGAGCCCCAGCGACCTGCACTACGTCCTCGCCGGGCGCAGCCGCTGGGACCCCGCCTCCCTCACCCTGCTCGACGAGGTGCGGCGCACCGGCCCCTCCCTGCCCACCACGGCGCCCGTGCCCTCCCTCGTGGTGCGCGCCGACGGCAGCGAGTGCGTCGGCGACGCCGAGACCGCACACCTGCGCCGCGCCGGGTTCACCGTGCGCACCGTCGCCGCCGCCGGGCACAGCGTCTTCCGCGACGACCTCGAGGGCTTCCTCGCCGCGCTCGACGGGTTCGCCGACACCCCCGCCCGCTGAGCCCGCCCCTCAGCGCAGCGAGGCGAACACGTCGTCCAGCGGCGCACCCGGGGTGCGGCCGCGCTCGGTGAACCACTCCCGGCCCAGCAGCGCCGCGAACACCGGCCGCGGCAGCCGCAGCAGCAGCGCCAGGCCCCGCGTCCCCGAGTCCGACGCCGCCTGGCTCGCGTGCGCGGCCAGCGCCGCCCGCTTGGCGTCCAGGTGGGCGCGCACGTCCACCCGGTGGGTCAGGTCCTCCCGCGCCGTGAACGCCTCCCCGAGCCGGTGCGCCAGCAGGTCGGTGTCCAGCCGCGGCACCAGCCGGGCCAGGCGCAGCGCGCGCCGCACCAGCGTGCGGTCCACCGTCGCCTCCAGCACCAGCGGGGTGCCCGCCAGCTCCGCGGCCCGCACCCCCACCCGGTGCACCTGCACGTGGTCCGGGTGGCCGTAGCCGCCGGCCGGGTCGTACACCGTCACCGCGTCGGCGCGCTCCTCCGCCAGCACCGCCGCGAGCCCCGCGGCCGCCCCGTCCACGTCCAGCGCGCTGAAACCGGTGCTACCCGGCCGCGCGGCGCTGGAGCCCCACCCCGAGTCGGCGTGGCCCAGCCGCACCACCCGCGCGCACCCCAGCGCCGCCGCCGCGCGCTCCAGCTCCGCCGCCCGGGCCGTGCCCAGGTCCCCCGAGCGCCGCACCGACTCCGACGTCGGTCCCGCGTCCCCGTCCGTCGCGGTCACCAGCACCACGCGGTGACCCTCCGCGGCGGCCCGCGCGAGCGTCCCGCCGGTCAGCAGCGCCTCGTCGTCGGGGTGGGCGTGGAAGGACACGACGGTGAACGGCACCGGCACAGCCTCCCAGCCGCCCTCCCGGCCCCCCGCACCCCGCCCGGCGTCCCCCTTCCGGTGTGCCCGAACGGTCACCCTGTGCGACCTGCGGGTCCACCACGGCGTCCATCCGGTTCCTTCACGCGCGCCCCGGCCGAGGGGAGGTCCGCACCTCGTACCGTGGACCCCGCTGCGCCCGGCGCAGCCTGGACCCGGCGCCGACCCGCCCGGGCCAGCGGTCCGCAGCAGCCCCCGGCGCGGGGGCGGTGCACCAGAGACGCAGGAGCCGCCTTGACCGCACCCGCCGCCGACCCCGTGGCGCTGCCGGGCACGACGCCCGCAGCGCGGTGGGCGCCGCCCGGCGAGCGGTCCACGGCGCGGCGCGCCGGCCGCACGCTCCTGTCCCTGCTCGCCCTCGCGGTCGCCGCCACCCTGGTCGCCCTCGTGCCCCGCGCCGCCGGCACCAGCTGGGCCGCCGTCGTCGGGGTCGTCTCCCGGGTGCCCCCCACCACCGGGGTGGCGCTGCTCGGGCTGTGGCTGGCGGGGCTGTGGTGCTACACCGGCGTGCTCACCGCCGCCATGCCCGGCCTGACGCGGCGGCGCGCCCTCCTGCTCAACCTCTCCGGCAGCGCGGTGGCGAACGTCCTGCCGCTGGGCGGTGCCGCCGGGGTCGCCCTCAACGCGGCCATGACCACCTCCTGGGGCCACACGCGCCGCGAGACCGCCGCCTTCACCGTCGTCTCCAACGTCGTCGACGTCGCGAGCAAGGTCCTCGTCGCCGGCACGGTCCTCGCCGTCGCCCTGGTCTCCTGGCACGCGAGCGGCGCCCAGCCGGTCCGGGGCGCCCGCGCCCTGCTCCTCACGTGCGGCGTGGTGGGCCTGCTGGGCGCGCTGCTCCTGGTCAGCGACCGCGTGTCCGTGCTGCTGGGCCGCCTCCTGCAGGCCGTCACCGGCGCCGCGGCCGCGCTGCGGGCCCGCCTGCGCGGCACCGCCCGCCCCCCGGCCCGTCCCGGCGTCGACCTGCCCGCGTTCCGGCGCGACACCGTCGCGGCCCTGCGCGGGCGCTGGCGGCAGTTCGGCGCCGGCGCCCTGGGCTACCTGCTGCTGCAGGCCCTCCTGCTCGCCGGCTGCCTGCACGCCGGGGGCGCTCCGGCGGGCGCCGCGCTCGTCCTCGTCGCCTTCGCCGTGGACCGGCTCGCCACCATGCTGCCGATCACGCCCAGCGGCACCGGCTTCGCCGAGGCCGGCAGCACCGCCGTCCTCGTCGCGGCGGGGGTGCCCGCCACGTCGGCCGTCGCCGGGGTCCTGCTCTACCGCGCGTTCGTGGTGCTGCTGGAGATCCCCGTCGGCGGGCTGGCCCTCGCCGGCTGGCTGCTGCACCGCCGGGCGGGGAAGGCCGCCCGGTGAGGGTCCTCCACGTCACCGACTGCTACCTCCCGCGGCTCGGCGGCATCGAGACGCACGTGCACGACCTCGCGGCGGTCCAGCGCGCCGCCGGGCTGGACGTCCACGTCCTCACCGCCACCCCCGCCGGCGAGCCCGCGCAGGAGACCGCGGCGCCCGGCACGCCGGTGGTGCGGCTGCCCGTGCGGGGCCTGCTGGACCCCCGCGGGGGCCCGGCGCTGCTGCGCTCGGCGCTGCGGGCACCGGACGCCGACGTCGTGCACGTGCACTCCTCCGTCGTCTCGCCGCTGGCGTGGGCCGCGGCCCGGCAGGCGTGCGCCCTGGGCCTGCCCGTCGTCCTGACCCTGCACTCCATGGTCCGCGACGGCGCCGCGACCGCCGCGATGCGCGCCGCCCTCGGCGCCCCCGCGGTGTCCGCGATCCGCTGGACCGCCGTCAGCCGGGTCGCCGCCCGGCCCCTGCAGGAGGCCGTGGGCCGCCCGGTCAGCGTCCTGCACAACGGCATCGACCCGGCGGCGTGGCGCCCGCGGGAAGGGGCGCGCCCCGCCGGCGGGGGCGCCGTCACCCTGGTCAGCGCGCTGCGCTTCGCCCGGCGCAAGCGGCCGCACGCGCTGCTGCGGCTGCTGCAGCAGGCCCGGCGCGCGGTGGACCCGGCGGTGGGGCTGCGCGCCGTCCTGCTCGGCGACGGGCCGATGTGGGAGGCGGCGCGGCGGCGGGTGCACGCGGCGGGCATGGCCGGCTGGGTCGACATGCCGGGCCGGTGCAGCAGGGCCGAGGTGCGCCGGCACCTCGCCGCGGGGGACGTGTACCTGGCCCCGGCGCGGCTGGAGTCGTTCGGGCTGGCCGCGCTGGAGGCGCGCTGCGCGGGGCTGAGCGTCGTGGCGTTCGCGGGCAGCGGCGTGGAGGAGTTCGTGACGCCGGGCGTGGAGGGCTTCCTCGCCCGTGACGACGACGACATGGCCGCGGTCGTGGCGCGGCTGGCCTCCTCCCCGGACGTGCTGGCCCGGGTGCGGGCGCACAACCTCGCCACCGAGCCCGCCATGACCTGGCCGGCGGTGCTGCGGGTGGGCCTGGCGCAGTACGCCGCCGCCGGAGCGCCGCTGCGCACGCCCCGGCCGCGCTCCCGCACGATCGACGTGCGCGCGGCGCTGGCGGACGCGGAGCTGGTGGCGTCACAGCGGGGCCGCCACACCTGAGCGGCGACCCGGGCGGCGGGTTCCCGGGTGGCGCCCGCCGTCGGTCCGGGCGCCGTCAGTCCAGACCGTGGGCCTGGCGGTAGCGCCGCCGGACCTCCTCCGGCAGCTTGCCCACCGCGCTCACCTCGATGCCCTCCCGGCGCGCCCACGCCCGCACCACCTGCGGGTCGGTGCGCCCACCCGTGGCGGCACCGCGCCCCGCCGGTGCCGCGGCCGGCGCCGGCGCCGCGCCGAGCGGGCCCGGGGAGGGCAGCGCGGTGACGTCCACCCCCAGCTCGCGGGCCGCGTCCGCCACGTGCGCGTGGTGCGTCAGCACGATGACCTGCAGGTCGTCCCCGAGGCGTGCCAGGACCCGCAGGGCGGCGGCGACGCGCTCCTCGTCGAACGTCATGAGCACGTCGTCGAGGACCACGGGCAGGTCCCGGCCCGTGGTGGCGACCAGTGCGCGGTGCTGGCGTGCGATCGCCGCCAGGCGCAGCGCGAGGAAGACCTGGTCGGCCGTCCCCTCCGAGAGCCCGTCCCCGGCGAGGACCTCCCTCCCGTCGGCGCGGCGCACCCACAGCGTGCGCCGCCCGCCGTCGTCGGCCGCGCGCAGCGCGCTCCAGCGCCCCCCGGTCAGCGCGGACAGCAGGGCCCCGGCCTCCTCGAGCAGGGGGTTGGCGTGCCGCGCGGCGAACTCCTCGAGCTGCTCGCGCAGCAGCCGCCGCTGGAGGTCCACGACGACGAACCGCTCGGTGGCCTCCGCCAGCCCCGCCAGCGCCTCGGCGCAGCGGGCGGCGAGCACGTTGGCGTCGGCGGCGCGCTCGAGCTTCTCGAGGGCGCTGCGCGCGGCGCCGGTCGCCTGCTGGGCGGACGTCAGGGCCCGGTCGGCCTCGTCGCGGGCCCGCGCGAGCTGGTCCGCGTCCGCCTGCACGTCGACGTCGTCGCGCTCGGCCAGGCCCGCGAGCAGAACCTCCACGTCCGGGTGCGACTCCGCGAGCAGGGCGACGGCGGACGCCTCGTCCTCCTGCAGCCGCCGCACCCGCCCGCCCCGCTCCGCCGCGTCCGCCAGCGCCTCCTCGTCGGGGAGCGCGACGGCCGCCACGACCGGCCAGGGGGGCTCGGGGCTGCACCGCACGGCCGCCGAGCGCAGCCGCTCCAGCTCGGCCCCGGCGGCATCCAGCTCCTCCTCCACGAGCCGCTGCTCGTCCGCCAGCGCGGACAGCCTGCGGTCCAGGCCCGCGACGACCTCCTCGTTGGTGCGGCTGCCGCCCAGCCGGGCGCCGAGCCCGGCGAGCAGCGCCCGCGCGCCCGCGAGGTCGCAGGCCGCGCCGGGGTCCTCCCCGAGGCGGGCGGCGAGCCCGGCCACCCGCGCGAGGAAGTCCGCCACCCGGTCGGTGAGCACCCGCACGGACGCCTCGTGGTTCCGCTTGTGCTGCAGCGCCTCCGCGGCCCGCTCCAGGGTGGCCTGCCGCTGGGCCCAGCCCGCCGGCCCGGCACCCCCGGGCAGCCCCGCGGCGCCGGCGGCGGCGCGCCACTCCTCCTCGGCCGCGGCCAGGGCCGCCGCGGCGAGGCGGTGGTCCTCCTCGGCGTGCTCCCGGTCCCGCGTGCGCTCCTCCGCCACCGCGCGGCGCCCCCCGGCGGCGTCGGCCTCCGCGACGATCCGGCGTGCCGCCGCCAGGGCCACGTCGAGGTCGGGAGCCGCGGCACCCTCCGCGCCGGCGCGCTCCAGCGCCTCCCGGAGGGCGCCGAGCTGCACCTCCACGTCGCCGCGCAGCGCCTCGGCGCGGGCCCGGGCGGCCGCGGCCGCGGTGGTGGCCTCCCGGGCCTCGCCGAGGGAGCGCAGCACGTCGCCGAGCGCGTCGTCCCCGGGCACCGACACGCCGGCGTCGGCCCAGCGGCGCCGCCACGCCGCCTCCAGGTCCTGCCGCCGGGAGGCGGCCTCCCCGTGCGCCTCCTCCATGGTGCTCGCGTCCAGCTCGGCGCTGCGCAGCCGGCCCAGCAGCAGGTCGTGCCGGGCGGCGGCACCGGCGTCGGCCAGGAGCGCGTCGGTCACCGCGTCCAGGTGCGCGAGGGCGCGGTCGAGGGCCACGGCGGCCCCCGGGGTCAGCGGGCCGGCGGCGGACACCGCGGCCCACGCCTCGTCGCGGGCCGCGCGGGCGCTGCGCAGGTCCTCGGGCCGCACCCGCACCCGCTGCTCGTGCTCGGCGAGCTCGGCGGCGGCGGCCCTCGCCGTGGCGATCAGGCCGTGGAGCATCTCCTCCCGGTCCGCCGCCGCCTCGCGCGCCTGCCGGAGGGCGGCCAGCTCCCGGCGCAGCAGGGCCCCGTCGAGCACCGGCGCCGCGGCGGCCGGGTCCAGGGCACCGGCCGCGCTCGCGGCGCGCCGGGCCGTCGCCGCGTGCTCGTCCGCCTCGGTGAGGGCCGCGCGCCACCGCGCGGCCGCCGAGCCCTCCCCGGGGGACGCGGCGAGCAGGTCCCGCAGCGCCGTGACCGCGTCCTCGTCCGGCCCGGCCAGCGCCCCGGCGGCCTGCCGCTCCGCCGTCCGGCGCTCCGCGAGGTCCTCCCCGGCCTGCCGGGCGTCCTCGGCCAGCGCCGTGCAGCGCGCGGCGAGCGCGGTGAGGTCCGCGGCGCGGTCGGCGGGCACGCGGAGCTCCTCGAGCAGCTCCTCCGGTGCGGTGCCCGGCGCGGCCACGGCCCCGAGGTCGCGCAGCAGCGCCCCCGCCGAGGCCGCGGCCCCGTCCGCCGCGGCGGTCAGCTCACCGGCCCGCTCCGCGTCCTGCGCGCGGGCCTGCGCGGCGTCGCGGAGCTCGTCGATCTCCGCGCCCACCGCGAGCAGGCCGGCCTCCACGGGGCGGCCCTCCCGCTCGCGCAGCAGGGCGGCCCGCTCCGCGGACAGCCCGTCGAGCCGCGTGCGGGCGGCGCCCGCACGCCCGGACGCCTCGGCGTGGCGGTCCAGGTCGGCGCCGGTGAGCACCGCGCCGGCACCCAGCAGCTCCGCGACCGCGGCGCGCAGCCGCAGCAGCGTCCGCACCCGGGGCAGGTCGCGGGCGGTGCCGGCCGCCGCGTCCGCCGCCTTGCGGGCGGAGCGGGCGGCGGTGTCCGCGGCGGCGGCCTCCTCCTCGGCCGCGCGGAGCTCCTCGCGCGCGGCCTCGACGCCGCCGGCGCGGGTCTCGGCGCCCTCGAGGTCCTGCTGCGCCCTCCGCACCGCCTCCGCGCGCTCCTTGACGAGCACCCTGCTCGTCCGCTTGCGCCAGAGCCGGTCCGCCTCGCCGTCCAGCTCCGCCAGGACCGCGTCGACACCGCTGCCCTGGTGGGCGGTGTAGACGAGCGCGGCGAGGTCCCCGCCGCCGCCGAGGACGGCCCGCCCGCCCGCCCGCAGCTCCTCGTGGGAGAGGCCGAAACCCTGCAGCCAGCCGGTGCGCCCGTGGCTCTCGCTCCAGGGGGCCTCGACGGCCTGCCCGGCGCCGTCGCCGAGCCCGAGGGAGGTGCGCACGAGCTCGACGGCCCCGTCCGGCCCGTGCCACAGCGCGCCGACGCGCAGCATGGGCCGGGCGTAGTCGAACGCGTACGCCGGCTGCATCTCCAGGCCCCACAGCAGGTCGGCGATGGCGGCGAGCAGGGTGGACTTGCCCGCCTCGTTCGGGCCGCGGACGACCGTCACGGGACCGGGCAGGGCGACGACCGATCCCGTGAAGGCGCCGTAGCGCTCCAGCCGCACCTCGCGCAGGTGGCCGCGGGGGCGCGGGGTCCCGGCGGCGCTCACCGCAGGCCCCCGAGCCGCGCCTCGAGCTCGTCGGCGGCCTGCTGGGCGAGCGCCCGCAGGTCGTCGGGGTCGGCGAGGTCGAGCAGGCCGGCCTCGGCGAGGGGGCGGCCGACCTCCGTCCGCAGCAGCCTCAGGTCGCGGGTCATCGAGCTGGGGTCGGACACCCGTCGCGCGGCGGCGCGGCGCAGCGCCTCGGTGAACCCGTCGTCGAGGGCGGCGGCGGCCCGGGGGGTGCGGGCCCGCGAGCGCACCTTCTCGCACGTGACGCCGGTGACCTCCGCGACCTGCTCGACCTCCTCGCGCAGCCGTTCCGCGTCCGCGAGAGCGGCCGCGGCGGCGGTGCCGCCGACGAGCTCGGCCCGCACGACGAGGGGCAGGCCGTCCGCCCCGTCGCGGGCCGCCGCGAACGCCGCCTGCACCCGCTCGAGCACCTCCGGGTAGTCCGCGGCGCCGTCCACGTCCACGGTGAGCCGTTCCCAGCGGGCGACGTCGAGCGGGTGGAACGTCGTGCGCGCCTCGCCCCCGGGCTGCAGGTCCACGACGTAGGCGCCCTTGGGGCCGGTCTCGCGGGGGTGGCGGCCCTGGAGGTTGCCGGAGTAGGCGACGGTGTGCGGGCCGGCGGCGAGGACCCGGCGGATGTGGATGTGCCCGAGGGCCGTGTACTCGTAGCCGAGCGCGACGAGGTCGGCGACGGTGCAGGGGGCGTAGCGGGCGTGGTCGCCCTCGCTGCCCTCCACCGCCGCGTGCAGCACCCCGACGTTGACGAGACCGCCGACCCGGTCGGGGTAGGACGCCGCGAGGTTCGTGCCGACCGCCTTGGTGGCGTACCCCTGCCCGTGCACGGCGAGACCGCGGTCCTCGTCGAGCACGGTCTCGGCGGAGTCCACGGCGAAGACGTGGACGTTGGGCGGCAGCGTCAGGGAGTGCGTGATCTGGCTCTCCGCGTCGTGGTTGCCGGAGGCGAGGAAGACGCGGATCCCGGAGTCGGCGAGGCGGCGCATCTGCTGGGTGAAGAACCGGCCCGTGGCGTAGTCGTGCCAGGTGCCGTCGTAGAGGTCCCCGGCCAGGACGAGGGCGTCCACGCGCTGCTCCTCGCACAGGGCCACCAGGTTCTCCAGCGCCCGGCGGGTGGCGGCGCGCAGCAGCCGGGCGAGGTCGTCGTCGCCCAGGCGGGAGAGGCCCCGCAGCGGGGAGTCGAGGTGGATGTCGGCGGCGTGCACGATGCGCACGGTGGCCGGCGGGCGCGCCGCGGGGGGCCGGGACGCGGACGCGGCGTCGGTCATGCCCGGCACGGTAGGTGATGGCGGCGACAGACGTCGGCGCGGAAGGTCACGACATGGTCGGAGGTCTCCCGCGGCGCGGGGGCCTGCCCCTAGTCTCGGACGGTGCCCGAGGACGAGTCCCTTCTCTACACGATCCAGACGTACTCCCTCATCCTGTGGCCGGTGGCGACGATCGTCGCGGCCGTGGTGCTCGCCGTGGTCGTGCCCCGGCGGGTGCGCTCGGCGGTCCGCGACGGCATCGTGGCGGGCCTGCGCGAGCGGCGCGGCGAGGCGGTGCGTGCCGGTGCGGCCACCGAGCAGGCCCCCGGCCGGCCCCCCGGCGTGTACGGCGGCGAGCCCGCCGGGACGGCCGCCGACCCGCTCGCCGCGGCGCTGCCCGAGGCGCAGCCGCCGGTACCGGGGGAGGCGTCGTGGGGGCGCCCGCGGGTGGCGCCCCCCACGCGCCCGGCGACCGAGCGCACCGGCCCGGTGCTGCCCCGCCGCCGCGGCCCGGTGGTCACGGCCGACCACGGCGACGCCTGGCGCCCCTGAGGCCGGCCCGCCCGGCGCCCGCGCCGGGCGCCCCCCGTGCGCGCGCCCGCCCCTGAGCGCACGCCCGCCCCGGGGCGGGCGGTACGTTGGGCCCGAGCGACATGCACGGCCCGCGCCGCGACGACGCGGGCTCCGAGGGGCAGAGGAGACCAGGCGTGGCGAAGATCAAGGTGCAGGGGCCGGTCGTCGAGCTCGACGGCGACGAGATGACCCGGATCATCTGGCAGTTCATCAAGGAGCGCCTGGTCCACCCCTACCTGGACGTCGACCTGCGGTACTACGACCTGTCGATCCAGAACCGCGACGCGACCGACGACCAGGTCACGGTCGACGCGGCCAACGCCATCAAGGAGCACGGCGTCGGCGTCAAGTGCGCCACCATCACCCCGGACGAGGCGCGGGTGGAGGAGTTCGGCCTCAAGAAGATGTGGCGCTCCCCGAACGGGACGATCCGCAACATCCTCGGCGGTGTCATCTTCCGCGAGCCGATCATCATCTCGAACATCCCGCGCCTGGTGCCCGGCTGGACCAAGCCGATCATCGTGGGCCGCCACGCGTTCGGCGACCAGTACCGCGCCACGGACTTCCGCTTCCCCGGCGAGGGCACCCTCACGGTGACGTTCACCCCCGCGGACGGCTCCGAGCCCATCCAGCACGAGGTGTTCCAGGCCCCCGGCCCCGGTGTGTCGCTGTCGATGTACAACCTCGACGCCTCGATCGTCGACTTCGCGCGCGCCTCCCTGAACTACGGCCTCGCGCGGAACTACCCGGTCTACCTCTCCACGAAGAACACGATCCTCAAGGCCTACGACGGCCGGTTCAAGGACATCTTCGAAGAGGTCTACGAGGCCGAGTTCAAGGAGCAGTTCGAGAAGGCCGGGCTGACCTACGAGCACCGCCTCATCGACGACATGGTCGCCTCCGCCCTGAAGTGGGAGGGCGGCTACGTGTGGGCCTGCAAGAACTACGACGGCGACGTGCAGTCCGACACCGTCGCGCAGGGCTTCGGCTCCCTGGGCCTGATGACCTCCGTGCTGGCCACCCCGGACGGGCGCACCGTGGAGGCCGAGGCCGCGCACGGCACCGTGACCCGCCACTACCGCCAGCACCAGCAGGGCAAGCCGACGTCCACCAACCCGATCGCGTCGATCTACGCGTGGACGCGCGGCCTGGCCCACCGCGGCAAGCTGGACTCCACCCCCGAGGTCACCGGTTTCGCCGAGACCCTCGAGGACGTCGTCATCAGGACCGTCGAGGGCGGGCAGATGACGAAGGACCTCGCCGTGCTCGTCGGGCCGGAGCAGTCCTTCCTGACGACCGAGGAGTTCCTCGCCGCGCTGGACGAGAACCTGCAGGCGCGCCAGGGCTGAGCCCCGCACGCACGACGGCCCGGGTCCCGGTGGGACCCGGGCCGTCGCACGTGCGGTCCGGCCGGCCCCGCGGGGCCGGGTTCACAGGGCGTTGGCGGCGATGACCTCGGAGTACCACCAGGCGCTGTCCTTGGCGGTGCGCGTCCCGGTGTCGAAGTCGACGTGCACCAGTCCCCGGCGCTGCCCGTAGCCCTCCGACCACTCGAACCCGTCCAGCAGCGACTCCACGTGGAAACCCTCCAGGCGCACGCCCTCGCCGACGGCGCGGTGCGCCTGGTGCAGGTGCTCGCGCAGGTGCTCGGTGCGCCCGGGGTCGGCGGTCGGGTGCCCCGAGGCCGCCGGGGTGGCGTGGCCGCTGCCCGTCACGCTGAGGACGGGGTTGCCGT
This sequence comes from Kineococcus anabasis, assembly GCF_054590795.1. Lineage (NCBI taxonomy): Bacteria > Bacillati > Actinomycetota > Actinomycetes > Kineosporiales > Kineosporiaceae > Kineococcus > Kineococcus anabasis. Next base: position 202,324 of record NZ_BAAIHU010000009.1, on the reverse strand, counting down.
AGTCGAGGGCCACCCGCGTCAGCGTCTCGTGCAGCCCCTCGGACAGGGAGCGCAGCTCCTCGGCGGGCGGTGGCCGCCGGTCCACCGTGCGCCCCGCGGCGTCCACCACCAGCGGGGGAGCGTGGTTCACGCCGAGGACGTCGAGGGGGGAGGCGATGGTGTCCATGTCCCCGGCGCGCACGCTCGCCCGCAGCGCCGGGGCGTCCAGGCCGCCCGTCCCCCCACCGGCCAGGACGTCCCCGGGGTAGCCGCCGGTGAAGACGGGGTCCAGGTACAGCCGGTTCTCCACCCCGTCGCGCAGCGCGGCCGCCGCCCGCGCGCCGGGGGAGTCGTCGGCGGCGCGCACGGAGGAGAGGTTCAGCACGATCCCCACCCGGGTGCCTGCGTCGGCCGCGCGGATGGCCTGCACGGCCAGCCCGTGGCCCAGGAGGAGGTGGTGCAGGGCGGCGGCGGCGGTGGCCGGCTCGCGCAGGCCGGGCGCGTGGACGCCGGTGAGGTGGCCCAGCACGACGGCCGTCTTGGGCTCCTCCAGCGTCAGGTACGTGGGGACGGTCCCGGCGAGGGCCTGCGCCACGGCGGTGGCGTACTCCGCGAAGCGGGAGGCGGTGTCCCGCGCCGCCCAGCCGCCCACCTCCTGCAGGGCCTGCGGGGTGTCCCAGTGCCACAGCGTCGCCACGGGGGTGATGCCCCGGGCCAGCAGCCCGCCCACCAGCCGCTGGTAGAAATCCATCCCGGCGGTGTTGACGGGGCCGCTGCCGGTGGGCTGCACCCGCGGCCAGGAGATGGAGAAGCGGTAGCTGCGCACGCCCAGCCTGGCCAGCATGTCCAGGTCCTCGGGATAGCGGTGGTAGTGGTCGCAGGCCACCTCGCCGGTGCCGCCGTCCGCGGTGCGACCCGGGGAGGCGCTGAAGGCGTCCCACACGGACGGCCCGCGCCCGTCCTCGTCGACCGCCCCCTCGACCTGGTACGCGGAGGTCGCCGCGCCCCAGGCGAAACCGTCGGGGAAGCGACGCGACCCCGGGGTCGGGGTGGGGGCCGGGTCGGGGGCGCCCGCACGTGGGGAGCAGCCGGCGACCCAGCCCGCCGCCGAGCCCGCGGCGGCACCGGCCGCCAGGGCGGTGAGCGCCTGGCGGCGGGTCGGGCGGGGCATCGGTGTCCTCTCGCAGCGGGTGGGAGCGCTCGCAGGGTGCCGGATGGCGATCACCTCCGTCAACGGAGTGTCGACGACACCTCACGGACAGGTTCCCCCGTGTCCGGCCGCCCGCACCGGGTACACCGGGGAGGGAGCCCGCCGCGGCGGTGGGCGGTGAGGAGCGCGTCGTGCCCGAGGGCCACCTGCTGCACCGCGCCGCGCACGAGCAGTCGGCGGCGCTGGCCGGGCGGGTGCTGCGCGCCTCCAGCCCGCAGGGCAGGTTCGACGCGACGCCCTGGGACGGGCACGTGCTCACGGGCGTGGAGGCGTGGGGCAAGCACCTGCTGTACGCCGTCGAGGGCGCCCCGGCCCTGCACGTGCACCTGGGGATGCGCGGGCTGTTCCTGCGCTACGACGACCTCGCCGCCGCCCCGCCGCGCAGCACCCGGCTGCGCCTCGCCGGTGCGGACGCGGCGTTCTGCCTCATCGCGCCCTCGCGCTGCGAGCCGCTCACCGCCGCCGGGCAGGAGGCCCTGCTGCGCTCCCTGGGGCCCGACCCCCTGCGCGAGGGCGCGGCGGGACGCGGGGAGGCCGTGGCCCGCCTGCTCGCCGCGCGCGGGGCGGTGGGGGCCGCGGTGGTGGAGCAGTCCGTGTGGGCGGGCCTCGGCAACGCCTGGCGCGCGGAACTGCTGTTCCTCGCCGGCATCGACCCGGCCCGGCCCGTCGCCGGGCTGGCGGAGCAGGAGGCGGGCGCGCTGTGGGACCTCGCGGTGGAGCTGCTGCCCCTGGGCCGCGACGCCGGGCAGGTCGTCAGCGACCCCACCGCCCCCGACGAGCGCTGGGTCTACAAGCGCGACACCTGCCGGCGCTGCGGGGCGCCGGTGCGCGTCTCGCAGGTCGGCGGGCGCACCGCCTACACCTGCCCTGCCGAGCAGCGCTGAGGTCGGCCCTTTTCAGCGGAAGACGACCGTGCGGTGCCCGTCCAGCAGCACCCGCTGCTCCGCGTGCCAGCGCACCGCCCGCGCCAGCGCCCGGCACTCCACGTCCTGCCCCAGCCGCACCAGGTCCGCCGGGGTGGAGCGGTGGTCCACCCGCTCCACGTCCTGCTCGATGATCGGCCCCTCGTCGAGGGCGGCCGTCACGTAGTGGGCGGTCGCGCCGATGAGCTTGACCCCGCGGTCGTGCGCCTGGTGGTAGGGCCGGGCGCCCTTGAAGCTGGGCAGGAAGGAGTGGTGGATGTTGATGGCCCGCCCCTCCAGGGCCCGGCACAGCGGGTCGGAGAGGATCTGCATGTACCGGGCCAGGACGACCAGCTCGACGCCCTCGGCCTCCACCAGCTCCAGCAGCCGCGCCTCCGCGGCCTCCTTGGACGCCGGCTCGCCCGCCACGACCGGCACGTGGTGGAAGGGCACCCCGTAGAACTCCGCCATCGGCGCGAGGTCCGGGTGGTTGGAGACGACCGCCGCGACGTGCACGGGCAGGGCGCCGGAGCGCTGGCGGAAGAGCAGGTCGTTGAGGCAGTGCCCCTCCTTGGACACCATGACGACCGTCCGCACGGGGCGGTCGGCGTGCACCATGCGCCACGTCAGGTCGAAGCGGCGGGCCACGACCTCCAGGTTCGCCCGCAGCGCCTCGTCGGAGGCGTCCGCCTCGAAGGCCACGCGCATGAAGAACTGGCCCGTCGCGGGGTTGCCGTACTGCTGGCTGTCGGTGATGTTCGCGTCCAGCGCGACCAGGGCCCCGGAGACGGCGTGGACGATGCCCGGGCGGTCGGGGCAGGACAGGGTGAGAACCCGGGATCCGTCTGTCACGGAACCGAGCCTAGGGTGCTGTGGTGCCCGGAAGCCCGGGGGCCGCCGCCCTCCTGCCGCCCGAGGCCGTGGCGGCGCTGGCCGCGGGTGCCACGGTCCTCGCCGCGCCCGACGGCGTCCTCGTCGGCGCGGGGCAGCGCCCCGTCCCCGGCCGCAGCGGCCGCGAGCAGCTCCGGCAGGTGGGGGCGGTGCTGGCGGCGGCGCCGGCCGGCTCGGTCGTCCTGGGCGCGGTGCCCTTCGACCTCGACGGGCGCGGTGCGCTGGCCCTGGCCACCGACGTGCGGCGGCTGCCCCGCGCGCTCGTGGGGGCTGCGCCCGGAGCCGCGGGGGCCGGTGTCCCGGCCGCGGGGCAGGGCGCCGCGGCGCCGGTGCAGCGCGTGGTGCGCTCGGGCTCGCGGCCGACGCCGGAGGGCTACCGCAGGGCGGTGGCCGACGCGGTGCGGCGCATCCGGGCGGGGGAGCTGGCCAAGGTGGTCCTGGCCCGCTCGGTGGACGTGCGGCTGCTCGCCGCGCCCGCCCTGACCGACGTGGTGCAGCGGCTGGCCGCCGCGAACCCCGCGGCGCGGGTGCTGGCGGTGCCGCTGCCGGGCGGCGACCCGGCGCACCGCACCTGGCTGGTGGGGGCGACCCCGGAGCTGCTGGTGCGCCGCCGCGGCCGAGAGGTGACGTGCGTGCCGCTGGCGGGCTCGCAGGCGCGCTCGGCGGACCCGGCGGTGGACGCCGCACGGGCCGCGCGGCTCACCGGCTCGGACAAGGACCGCCGCGAGCACGCCTTCGTGGTGGACGCCATCGTGGAGGCGCTGCGCCCGTACTGCACCGAGGTGCGCGCCCCGGCGCCGGAGCTGCTGGCCACCCCGGCGGTGTGGCACCTGGCGACGCGCGTCACGGCGCGGCTGCGGGACCCGGCGACGACCTCGGCGGACCTGGTCGCCGCGCTGCACCCCACCCCGGCCGTGGGCGGCACCCCGCGCGGGGTCGCCACCGCCGTCATCGCGGAGCTGGAGGGCTTCGACCGCGGCTGCTACGCGGGGGCGGTGGGGTTCCAGGACGCGGCCGGGGACGGGGAGTGGTCCGTGGGGGTGCGCTGCGCGGAGCTGGTGGGCAACCGGCTGCGGCTGTTCGCGGGCGCCGGGATCGTGGCCGGCTCCGACCCGGACGCGGAGCTGGCGGAGACGGACGCGAAGCTGCGCACCGTGCTGGGCGCGCTGGGCCTGGTGCTGGAGGGGAGCGCGGAACCCGCCGGAGCGCCCCGCGCGGTCGGCTAACCTGGGGAGGAGTCGCGACTGGCGAAGGTGGGGCACCACCGGGGAGCGGCGCACGAGGTCTCCGACCACGGGTCGTCCGCCTGGGCCCCGGTCACCACCCGACAGCGCACCCGTCCGCGAGATCCCCGGAGGACACCCGTGACCGACGTCCTGCCCGCCCAGAACGGCCCCGCCGCGAGCAGCGCGGGCCAGATCACCGACCTGCCCCTGGCGCAGGTCGACCCCGAGATCGCCGCCGTCCTCGACGCCGAGCTGGGCCGCCAGCGCGACACCCTCGAGATGATCGCGAGCGAGAACTTCGCCCCCCGCGCGGTGCTGGAGGCGCAGGGCTCGGCCCTGACCAACAAGTACGCCGAGGGCTACCCCGGCAAGCGGTACTACGGCGGCTGCGAGCACGTGGACGTGGCCGAGCAGCTGGCCATCTCCCGCGTGAAGGACCTGTTCGGCGCCGAGCACGCCAACGTGCAGCCGCACTCCGGCGCCACCGCCAACGCCGCCGCGATGCACGCCCTGATCCGCCACGGCGACGGCATCCTGGGCCTGGAGCTGGCGCACGGCGGCCACCTCACGCACGGCATGAAGATCAACTTCTCGGGCCGGCTGTACGACGTCTCCGCCTACGGCGTGGACCCGCAGACCTTCCGCGTCGACATGGACCAGGTCCGCGCCAAGGCGCTGGAGTCCCGCCCCAAGCTGATCATCGCGGGCTGGTCGGCGTACCCCCGCCACCTGGACTTCGCCGCCTTCCGCTCCATCGCGGACGAGGTCGGCGCCTTCCTCATGGTGGACATGGCCCACTTCGCCGGCCTCGTCGCCGCCCACCTGCACCCCAGCCCCGTGCCGCACGCCGACGTCGTGACCTCCACCGTGCACAAGACCCTCGCGGGCCCGCGCTCCGGCGTGATCCTCTCCCGCGAGGAGCACGCCAGGAAGATCGACTCCGCGGTCTTCCCGGGCCAGCAGGGCGGCCCCCTCATGCACGTGATCGCGGGCAAGGCCGTGGCGTTCAAGCTCGCCGCCACCGAGGAGTTCCGCGACCGCCAGCGCCGCACCCTGGAGGGCGCGCAGATCATCGCCGAGCGCCTCACGCAGCCGGACTGCGTGCAGAACGGCGTGGACGTCCTCACCGGCGGCACCGACGTGCACCTGGTGCTCGTCGACCTGCGCAAGTCCGCCCTGGACGGCCAGCAGGCCGAGGACCGCCTGCACGCGGTGGACATCACCGTCAACCGCAACGCGGTGCCGTTCGACCCGCGCCCGCCGCGCGTCACCTCCGGCCTGCGCATCGGCACCCCGGCGCTGGCCACCCGCGGCTTCGGCGCGGCGGAGTTCACCGAGGTCGCCGACGTCATCGCCGCGGCCCTCAAGCCCGGCTTCGACGCCGAGGCGCTGCGCGCGCGGGTCCGCAGGCTCACCGCGCAGTTCCCGCTGTACCCCTCGACCCCGGCGCAGGTGCGCGCGTGACGGCGGTCGTCCTCGACGGCAAGGCCGCCGCGGCGGAGATCAAGGCCGACCTGACGACCCGGGTCGCGGCCCTGCGCGAGCGGGGCGTGGTGCCGGGCCTGGGCACCGTCCTCGTCGGTGACGACCCGGGCAGCGCCAGCTACGTCGCGGGCAAGCACCGCGACTGCGCGCAGGTGGGCATCTCCTCGATCCGGGTGGACCTGCCCGCCACGGCCACGCAGGCGGAGGTGGAGCAGGAGGTCGCCCGGCTCAACGCCGACCCCGCCTGCACCGGCTTCATCGTCCAGCTGCCGCTGCCGCGGGGGATGGACGCCAACCGGGTCCTGGAGCTGGTGGACCCGGACAAGGACGCCGACGGGCTGCACCCGACGAACCTCGGCCGCCTCGTGCTGCGCGTGCGCGAGGAGGTCACCTCCCCGCTGCCGTGCACGCCGCGCGGCGTGATCCACCTGCTGGAGCGCCACGGGGTGCCGCTGCAGGGGGCCGAGGTCGTCGTCGTGGGCCGCGGTGTCACGGTCGGGCGGCCCATCGGGCTGCTGCTCACCCGCAACGGCGTCGACGCCACCGTCACCCTCTGCCACACCCGCACGCGGGACCTCGCGGCGCACCTGCGCCGCGCGGACGTGGTCGTCGCGGCGGCCGGGGTGGCGGGGCTGGTGCGCCCGCAGGACGTCAAGCCGGGCGCGGCGGTCCTGGACGTCGGCGTCTCCCGGGTGGAGGACCCCGCCACGGGGAAGGCCCGGCTCGCGGGCGACGTCGACCCGGCGGTCGCGGAGGTCGCCGGCTGGCTGTCCCCGAACCCGGGGGGCGTCGGCCCGATGACCCGCGCGCTGCTCCTGACGAACGTCGTCGAGAGCGCCGAGCGCGCGGCGGGTCTGCGCTGAACCGGCCCCGCGGCCCGCGCGTCCTGCGCGGGTCCTCCACCGGCTCCGCCCACGAGCGTGATCGACCGGCACGGGCGGGTCTGGTTTGATCCACCCGTGCTGACCGACGCCACGACCGCGACGGCCGTCCCCACCGGGCCGGCCGTCGCGGCGCCCGCGGGGCACCGGGCCCGGCGTCTCGTGCACGCCCTGGCCCCGGTCGTGCTCGTGGCGGCGCTGGCGGCGGGCGCCGCGTGGCTGACCCGCGGCGCGCTCATCGACGACGCCTACATCACCCTCACCTACGCCCGCAACGTCGCCGAGCACGGCACGTGGGGGCTGCTGTCGGACGTGCCGTCCTCGACGGCCACCGCACCCCTGTGGGTGCTCCTCCTGGCAGCGCTGACCCGCCTGAGCGGGGACGCCCTGACGGCCCTGGCGCTCGCGCAGGTCGCTGTCGCGGCCGCGCTGGTGCCCGTGCTGCGGGCGCTGGCCCGCCGGACGCACCTGCCGGTGTGGACGGCTCCGGCCGCCGCGGCCGTCGTGGTCGTCCACCCGCTGCTGCTGAGCGTGACGGGCATGGAGAGCGGGCTGCTCGTGCTGCTGCTGGCCGCCACGGTGCTGGCGGGTGCCGCGGGGCGGGCGGTGCCGTTCGGCCTGCTGGCGGGCGCGGCGTTCCTGACCCGCATGGACGCCGCGTTCGCGCTCGTCGTCGTGGCGCTGCTGAGCCCGCGGGTGCTGCGCCGCCTGCACGTGGCGCTGCCCGCGGCGGCGGTGGTGGCGCTGTCGTGGATGGCGTGGAGCTGGTACGCCCTGGGCACCGCGATCCCCGACACGTTCCTCATCAAGACCCAGCAGGGCACGTTCGGGCCATGGTCCGTGGCGGACGGCTGGGCCTGGTACCACGAGCTGTACGGCGCGGTCGCCGTCGTGGCGTTCGCGCCGATCGCGCTGGCGGCGCTGGCGCTGGTGCTGCTCGGGGCGCTGCTGCGCCGCCGCACCGGCCCGGGGCGGCCGGCGACGCTGCCGTGGCTGGCGCTGACGGCCGCCGGTGTCGCGCACTGGCTGACGCTGGTGGTGCTGGGCGTGCCGCCGTACCACTGGTACTACGCGCCGCTCGTGGCGTCGGGGCTGCTCGGCACCGTCGCGGTGGTGGCGGCGCTCACCGCCCGCGGTGCCCGGCTGCGGGTGCCCGTGGCGGCGCTGCTGCTGGTGCAGGTCGCCACCTCCCTCGCGGTGGACGTGTCCGGGCCGCTGCCGTGGCGGGTCATGCCGGTGCAGACGAACTTCGCCACCTCCCGCGCGTACGAGGCGATGGGCGAGGACCTGCGCGCGGAGCTGGACGGCGGGCGGGTGGTGACGTTCGGCGAGATCGGGCACCTGGCCTACGTCTGCGACTGCGTCGTCGACGGGTTCGCGGACCCGGCGCGGGTGGTGCCGGGGATCGAGAAGGCGCTGGAGGAGTCCACCGGTGTGGGCCGGGCGTTGCTGGAGCTGAACTACCGCCACCGCGACCTGGACGCCCAGCCGGTGCCCGTCGTGGGTCACCTGGCGGTCGTCCGGCCGAGCCAGGGCCCGCCGGGCGCGCCGGCGTGGCACATGGACCTGCTGCCGTGGTGGCGGGACGTGGCGCTGGTCCTGGACGCGCCGCCGGCCCGCTGAGGCGGCGCACCGCTCAGGTGGGGGGTGCGGTGAAGGGCGCGACCCGGATCCCCGCCTCTTCCAGCGCGGCCCGCACGGCGCGGGCGATGGCCACGGCGCCCGGGGTGTCCCCGTGCACGCACACCGACCCCACCGCGACGGGGACCACGCTGCCGTCGACGGCCTCGACCTCGCCGTCGCGGGCCATCCGCACGCAGCGCCGGGCGATCTCCCCGGCGTCGTGCAGGACCGCACCCGGCTCCCGCCGGGACACGAGGGTCCCCTCCGGGGTGTAGGCGCGGTCGGCGAAGGCCTCGGCGACGGTGCGCAGGCCCGCCCGCCCGGCCAGGTCCAGGAACCTGGAGCCGGGCAGGCCGAGCACGGCCAGCGCCGGGTCGTAGCGGCGCACGGCCTCGACGACGGCGGCGGCCTGCGCCTCGTGGTGCACGACGGTGTTGTAGAGCGCCCCGTGCGGTTTGACGTAGGCCACGCGGGTGCCGGCGACGCGCGCGAACGCCTCCAGCGCGCCGAGCTGGTAGAGCACGTCGTTCGTCAGGTCGGCGGGTTCGACGTCGACGAAGCGGCGGCCGAAACCGGCGAGGTCGCGGTAGCCGACTTGCGCGCCGATCACCACCCCGCGCCGCGCCGCCTCCTCGCACGTGCGGCGCAGGACGGTGGGGTCCCCGGCGTGGAAACCGCACGCGACGTTGGCGCTGGTGACGACCTCCAGCACGGCCTCGTCGTCGCCGAGGACCCAGCGGCCGAAGCTCTCGCCGAGGTCGGAGTTGAGGTCCACGGTGGGCCCTCCCGATGCCGTCGCCGCGCTCACGCCCAGATCGTCCCGAGCGCGCTGAGCGAGCGGTAGGCCAGGTACAGGGTGACCAGCCACGCCGCGATGCCGATCCCGATGAGCCAGCGCGGGTAGCGGTACCCGCCGAGCAGGTCGCTGCGGCGCAACCCGACCCAGAGGACGACGACCAGGCCGAGGGGCAGGACCATGCCGTTGAAGGCACCGGCGAACACCAGCAGGCTCACCGGTGCGGCCCCGGCGAGCAGGAAGAAGGCCGTCGAGGCCACGATGAACAGCACCGTCAGCGCGCTGCGCGTGCGCGGGCTCGTCGAGGACGTCGTGAGGAAGCTGACGGAGGTGTAGGAGGCGCCGATGACCGAGGTGAGCGCCGCCGCCCAGAGGATGACGCCGAAGACGCGCAGGCCCACCTCCCCGGCCGCGGACTGGAACGCCGAGGCCGCGGGGTTGTCCGCCGCGAGCGAGGCGCCGCCGGCCACGACGCCGAGGACGGCGAGGAACAGCAGCGTCCGCATGACGGCGGTGATGACGATGCCGGTGACGGAGCCGCGGGTGATCTCGGCGACGTTCTCGCGGCCGGTGACGCCGGCGTCGACGAGGCGGTGGGCCCCGGCGTAGGTGATGTAGCCGCCGACGGTGCCGCCGATGAGGGTGGTGATGGCGAGGAAGCTCACCGTCTCGGGCGCCACCGTGTTGCGCAGCGCCTCGCCCACGGGCGGGGAGGACACCACCGCCACGTACGCCGTCATCGCGATCATGACGATGCCCAGGACGACGACGATGCGGTCGAGGGCGACACCGGCGGAGCGGGAGAGGAAGACGGCGATCGCGAGGAGCGCCGAGAGCGCCGCGCCCCACCGGGGGTCCAGGCCGAGCAGCGCATCGAGCCCGAGCCCGGCGCCGGCAACGTTGCCGATGTTGAAGACCAGGCCGCCGACGACGACGAGCGCGGTGAGCGCCCAGCCCAGCCCGGGCAGGACGCGGTTGCCGAGCTCCTGCGCCCGCAGCCCCGAGACCCCGATGACCCGCCACACGTTCAGCTGCAGGGCGATGTCGACGAGGATGCTGACGAGGATGGCGAAGGCGAACGCCGCGCCGAGCTGGACGGTGAACGTGGTGGTCTGGGTGATGAAACCCGGGCCGATGGCGCTGGTGGCCATGAGGAACATGGCGCCGAGCAGGGCGGAGCGACCGCGCCTGCCGGTGGTGGCGGGCGCCGGGGACGTGGGGACAGCCATGGGGACCTCGCACGCGTCGTGGGGGCGGAGGGAGCCGGCCGTGCTGGGCGCCTGCGGGTGCGGGTGCCGGGGGAGCGGCCTCCGAGGCTAGGAGTTGTTGAACGATCCGGCAAGAGCCGGGAGGTTCCGGCTAGGTTTCGGCCGTGACCCCCGCGCGTTCCGGCACCGACGGCGGCCTCGCCGAGCGGCTGAGCTCCGCCGGCCGCGCGCTGGCGCTCGGCGGCACCGCCGACCGCGTGGCCGACGCGCTGCGCGACCTCGTCCTCGCCGGTGAGCTGCGCCCCGGCACCCGGCTGCGCGAGGACGCCGTCAGCGGCCTGCTCGGCGTCTCCCGCAACACCCTGCGCGAGGCCTTCCGCCTGCTCTCCCGCGAGCGGCTGCTCCAGCACGAGCTGCACCGCGGCGTCTTCGTGCGCACCCTGACGGCTGCCGACGTCGCCGACGTCTACCGGCTGCGCCGTCTCCTCGAGGGCGCCGCCGTGCGGGCGGACCCGGTGCCGGGGAGCCTGTCGCGCGTGCGTGCCGCCGTGCGGGACGGGCGGGCGGCCGCGAGGCGTCAGGACTGGGCGGGCGTGGGGACCGCCGACGTGGAGTTCCACCGGGCGCTCGTCGCCCTGGCGGGCAGCCCCCGGATGGACGAGGCGATGGGCCACCTGCTGGCCGAGCTGCGGCTCGCCTTCGCCGCCGCGCTGGACCCGCGGGAGCTGCACGAGCCCTACCTCGCGGACAACGCCCGCATCCTGGAGCACCTGGGGGCCGGCGAGCGCGAGGAGGCCGCCCGCCTGCTCGCCGACTACCTCGACCGGGCGGAGCGGCAGGTCCTCGCGGGCGGGTAGTGGGCGACCCCGACCTCGTGGGGAAGGTCTTCGCCTGCCCCTTGACGCACACCGGGGCGGGTGCTTTTATCGATACATTGTTAGCGCTCACGCGGACGGTCCGTCCCGTGCAGCCTGCGCCACACCGACGCGAGCACGGCCCCGAGGACGAGGCCGCAGCCCCGGCCCGGAGGACGCGCACCGCTGGCAGAACCGCGTGGGGCGCCTGCCGCACGCGGCGCCCACGACCCCGAGGAGCCCGCTCGTGCAACGACGAACGAGAACAGCCCCCACCAGAGGGGTGGCCGCGGTCGCGGTCGCCGCGACGCTGACCCTGATCGGCGGGGGAGCGGTGGGCACGCCGGCGTCGGCGGCCACCGAGCTCACCGTCAACGGCGGCTTCGAGGACGGCCTGACCGGATGGTTCGCCAACAACGGCAACGCCACCGACCGCGCCAAGCTGACGGTCACCGACGACGCGTGGTCCGGGAGCAGCGCCGTGCTGGTCACGGACCGGGGTTCCACCGGTTCGGGCCCGATGCAGGACCTGTCGGGCAAGCTGCAGGCGGGGCAGACCTACGAGCTCAGCGCCCGCGTCAAGTACGACGACCCCGACAGCCCGGCCACCAAGCAGTTCTTCATGACGATCCACTTCGGGGGCGGGTCGTACACGAACATGGGCAGCGTCACCGTGGCACGGGGTGAGTGGGGCCTGATCGACGCCACCTTCACCATCCCGGCCGGGCAGGACGTCAGCACCGCCAGGGTGTTCCTGGAGACGCCGTGGGTCGCGGACCCGCAGGCGGCCCCGGACGTCCACCTCATGGACTTCGTCGTCGACGACGTGTCCCTGGAGGGTGTCGAGGCCCCGCCGCCCGCGCCGCCCGCGTCGCGGACCGTCGAGGTCGTCGGCAAGCTGCCCGGTGACAGCAACCCGCTGATCTCGCACAAGTTCGGCGCCGACGCGTTCGGCATGGTCGACGGCGACCGGGTGTACCTGTACATGACCAACGACACCCAGGGCTACGCGCCCGACCCCGTCACCGGCGTCTCGCCGCAGATCGACTACGGGAAGATCAACCAGATCACCGTCATCTCCTCCGAGGACCTCGTCAACTGGACCGACCACGGCGAGATCCAGGTCGCGGGCCCGAACGGGATCGCGCCGTACACGAACAACTCGTGGGCGCCCGGTGCGGTGCAGAAGGTCGTCGACGGCGAGGAGAAGACCTTCCTCTACTACGCCAACGGCGGTGGTTCCAGCAACGTCGTCGTCGGGAAGTCCCCGCTCGGTCCCTGGAGCAACGAGCGCGACAGCACGCTCGTCGACTCCCGGACGCCCGGGGCGCAGGACGTGGCGTGGAAGTTCGACCCTGCACCGTTCGTCGGCGACGACGGCCAGGCCTACCTGTTCTTCGGTGGCGGGCCCGCCTCCACGGCGCTGCCGGCGGCCGAGCGGTTCAACAACCCCAAGAACATCCGCGTCATCGACCTGGCCGACGACATGGTGAGCACCGAGGGTTCCGCCCGCGTCGTGGACACCCCCGTGTCGTTCGAGGCCGGTCACGTCTTCGAGCGCCAGGGCCGCTACTACCTGTCCTACTCCTCCCACTTCGGCGGCCCGGACTTCGGCGGCAACCAGCCCCGCACGCCCGGGTACCCCGGGGCCGGGGAGATCGGCTACATGATCTCCGACCGGCCCGACGTGTGGCCCAAGGAGAAGTACGCGGGTGTCCTGTTCCCCAACCAGTCGCAGTTCTTCGGCGCCGGGACCGGGGGGAACAACCACCAGTCCGTGTTCGAGCTGGGCGGGGAGTTCTACTTCACCCACCACGCGCCCACGCTGAACAAGCGGATCAACGGCGACCGGACGCAGGGCTACCGCAGCCCACACATCGAGAAGCTGGAGTTCAACGCGGACGGGACGATCAAACAGGTCGTCGGCACCTACAAGGGTGTCGAGCAGGTCAAGGACCTCGACCCCTACCAGGTCCTCGAGGCCGAGACCATCGCCTGGCGCCAGGGCCTCACCACCGCGCCGGTCGACAGGCCGTCGAAGCAGTTCGGGGCGGGCGCGCCCAACCTGGCGCTGACCGACGTCGACCACGGCGACTGGACGTCTCTGTCCTCCGTCGACTTCGGTGCGGACGGGGCCGCGCGCCTCACCGCCGGCGTCAAGGCGCTGGCCGAGGGCGCACGCATCGAGCTGCGCCTCGACGACCGCACGGCACCCGTCGTCGCCACGCTCGACGTCCCCGCCGGGGGCGACTGGGCCGAGGTCTCCGCGGAGCTGAAGGGCGTCACCGGCGTGCACGACGTCTACCTGACGTTCACCGGCCCCGCCGGCAAGGACCTCCTCCAGGTCGACACCTGGGAGTTCACGGCGGCCGAGAAGTGGGCCACCGACGTGTCGCTGGCCGACGTGCTCGCCGAGGACACCAGCGGCCCGGAGAGCCCGCCCCGCGCGAACGGGGCGGACTTCGACCTGCTGTCCGTCGCGCTCGACCGGGTGCTGACCGCGCGCCCGGACAGCCCCCTCCGTGCCCTCGCCGACCCCGACCGGGCGCTGACGGCCTTCCTGCCCGACGACGACGCCTTCGTCGCCGCGCTCGAGGCCACCGCGCGGGGACGCGTCCCCCACGAGAGGGCCGCGGCCGCCCGGCTGCGCTCGGCCTACCCGGTCGCGGAGCTCGAGAAGCTGCTCCTCGGCCACGTCGTGCTCGACGCCACGCTCCCCGGCGGAAAGCTGCTCGACGGCACCGGGCTCACCACCGCCGCGGGGTCGAAGCTCACCGTCCGGGTCCAGAACGGCCGGGTGGACCTGCTCGACGGCGGCGGCCGCGTCGCGGCCACCGTCACCACGGCCGACGTCAACCTCGGCCAGGTGCAGGTCGGCCACGCGCTCGACCGGGTCCTGCCGCTCGGCTGAGCCACGGGCACCGCTGCAGGCTGGTGCAGGTCGGAGAGGGCCACCCCGTCCCGCGGGGTGGCCCTCCCGCGTCGGCGGCCACCGGCTCGGACCGGGAACCCGTTCCCCGGTGACCGTTGACCTTGACCCGAGGTCAGGGAGCAGGGTGAGCGCATGACGACTTCTCCCTGGACGGGCACGGTCCCCGTCGACGACAGCGCGCTCGCGGTCACCGACACGGGCGGGACCGGCACGCCCGTCCTCTACCTGAACGGCTCCTACGCCAGCCGGCGGCACTGGCGGGCCACCATCGCCGAGCTGGGTGACGGGTACCGGCACATCACCTTCGACGAGCGTGCCCGCGGCAGGTCGAAGCGCTCCGCGGACTGCTCCTTCGAGGCGTGCCTGCGGGACATCGGGGTGGTCCTGGACGCGCGAGGGGTCCGGCGGGCCCTCCTCGTGGGGTGGTCCTACGGGTCGTACCTCGCGATGTACTGGGCGGAACGGCACCCCGACCGGGCGCTGGGGGTGGTGAACGTGGACGGCGCCCTGCCCTACGGCCTGACCGGCCCGGAGGGCCACGAGCGGATCCGGACGCTGTTCCGCCGGATGCGGCTCCTGCTGCCCGTGCTAGCCCCCTTCGGCCTGGCGGCGCGGATGTCCGCCGACCAGCACGCCGACATCAACATCGAGATCAACGAGCTCGCCGCCGCCTGCGGTCCGGTCCTGGAGCGGGTGGCCTGCCCGGTGCGGTACGTCCTCGGGACGGGCGACAGCTTCGGGAGCCGCGACGGCGAGCAGGAGCAGGCGCGCGCCGCCCTGGAGCCGGTGCTCGCCCGGAACCCGAACCTGCGGATCAGCGCGAAGGTCGCCAGCGACCACGGCGCCATCCTGCGCAGGGACTCCACGGCCGTCGCCCACGCGGTCCGCGAGGTCGCCGCCGCACACAGCCGAGCCACCAGCTGAGCCGATGACGGGTGGGCTCACGATCGGGCAGGCGGCCTCGTTCGCCGGGGTCACGATCAAGACCGTGCGCCACTACCACCGCCTGGGGCTGCTCGCCGAGCCACGACGGGACGGTTCCGGTTACCGCCGGTACACGTCGGCCGATCTGCTCCGGCTGATCCAGGTGCGCACCCTGGCCGAGGCGGGGGTGGCACTCGCGGAGATCGGCGATCTGCTCGACGCCGAGCCCGGACCGTTCGCCGCGGCCCTGGTGGACGTCGAGCGGCGGCTCGGCGAGCGGATCGAGGAACTCGCCGCGCGCCGGGACCGGTTGCACCGGCTGGCCGACGGTGACCGGGCGCTCCTCCCCGCCCGCGCCTGCGCCGTCCTGGCCCGGTTCACCGGACTCGGTTTCCCGCCGGACTTCGTGGCCGCGCAGCGGGAGGGTCTCGTCCTGGCGCAGGCCCTGGCCCCGGACTTCCTGGACGGTTTCCTGGCCCAGCTCGAGCAGCGGCTCGACGATCCGGAGCACGTCGAGCTGCAGAAGCGCAGCTGGGACGCCGTGTCCTGGGACCCGGGCGACCCGCGTGTCGACGAACTCGCCTCCGCTCTCGCCGACAACCTCCTGGCCCACCGGGAGCTGCTGGAGCCGCAGGCCGGCTTCTTCTCCGAGCCCGACGCCGGCACCCGCTACGGCCTCATCAACGACCACCAGGCGGACCGGGTCCCGACCCTGGCCCGGATCACCGAGCTCGTCGAGGCGCGGCTGCGCGCGGCGGGTCTGGCGATCCCGCTGTCCTGACCGGGCCGCCGGCAGGGCCACCGGAAAGGTTCCCCGGCGCCGGGGGCTGGCGGATCGTTCAACGATCCGCCAGGCTGTGCGCATGCAGCCCCGCACCGCAGCGGTGCCCCGGCCGGGGAACCGGGCATGAGCGCCGCGCACGTCCTGCCCGCCGGTGACCGGGCCTGGCTCGTCGTGCCCGCCGCCGCGGAGGACCTGCCGGCCCTGGTGCGCGCCCTGCAGCAGCGCCCGCCCGCCGCCGTGGAGGACGTGCTGCCCGCCGCCGCCACCGTCCTGGTCACGCTGCGGGAGGGCGCCGACCGCGACATCGCCGCGGCGGAGGTGCTCCGGTGCTGCGCGGAGCACGGCGCCGGCACGGGTGAGGTGCCCGCGGCGGAGGAGGAACCGGTGCTCCTCCCCGTCCGCTACGACGGGGAGGACCTCGACGACGTCGCCGCCCTGCTCGGCACGACCCCGGCGGAGGTCGTCGCCCGGCACACCGGTGTCGTCTGGCGCTGCGCCTTCCTGGGTTTCGCCCCCGGTTTCGGCTACCTCACCTCGCCCGACGGCCGGCTCGCCGTGCCCCGGCGCGCGCAGTCCCGCACCGCCGTCCCCGCCGGCGCGGTCGCCCTCGCCGACGGGTACAGCGCCGTCTACCCGCGCCGCTCGCCCGGGGGCTGGCAGATCGTCGGCCGGACGGACGCGACGCTGTGGGACCTCGCCGCCGACCCGCCCGCGCTGCTGCAGCCGGGAACCCCGGTGCGGTTCGTCGAGGAGGGCGCGTGAGCGTGCTGGAGGTGCTGGAGACCGGGCCGTCGAGCACCGTGCAGGACCTCGGCCGGCCGGGCCTGTTCCGCTACGGCGTCGGCGTCTCCGGTGCCGCCGACCGGGGTTCGCTGCGGCTGGCGAACGCGCTCGTAGGGAACCCCCCGGGTTCCGCCTGCGTCGAGTCGGTCCTCGGCGGCCTCGCCGTCCGCGCCACGCGGCGCTGCGTCCTGGCCCTCACCGGCGCCCCCGCCCCGGCGAGCGTCGACGGAACGCCCGTCGGGCACGCCAGCGTCCTGGTGCTGCGGGTCGGGCAGACGCTGCGGCTCGGGGTCGCGGGCAGCGGCCTGCGCACCTACCTGGCCGTGCGCGGCGGGATAGACGTCGAGCCGGTGCTCGGCTCCCGCAGCCGCGACACCCTCTCCGGCATCGGGCCGGAGCCGCTGGCCGCGGGGGACCGGCTGCCCGTGGGGGCGCCCCCGCCGGACCTCCCGCGCCGGCGCAGCGCCGTGGTCGCGCCCCTCCCCGCGGGAGCGCTGGTGCTCGCCGTCCGGCTGGGCCCGCGCGCCGACCGGTTCAGCGACCCCGCGGCGCTGTTCGCGGGGTCCTGGCGGGTCTCCCCGCAGACCGACCGCGTCGGCGCCCGGCTCGACCGCGCCGCCGGACCCGCCCTGAGGCGCGCCGACGACGCGGAACTGCCCTCCGAGGGCGTCGTGCCGGGCGCGCTGCAGGTCCCGCCCAGCGGGCAGCCGGTGCTGTTCCTCGCCGACCACCCCGTCACCGGCGGCTACCCGGTGATCGGCGTGGTCCGCGACGCCGACGTGGACCGGGCCGCGCAGGCCCGGCCCGGGCAGGAGCTGAGGTTCCGGCCCGCGGGGGACCTGCCGTGACGGGCACCTCCGCCGCGTTCGCGGCCGTCCTGGACCTCCTCGACGAGGACGGCCTCGTGGTGCTGGGAGCCGGTTCCCCCGGCGGCGCCGTGCGCTCCGGCACCGGCACGGTCGAGGGTCGCGACGTCCTCGTGTGCGCCTGCGGGAACGGCGGGCCCCTCGGCGCCGGCGACGTCGAGCAGGTGTCCCGGGTGCTCGCGCTGGCCGCGAGCGCCGGCCGGCCCCTCGTCACCGTGCACGACGCCACCGGGGCCCGCACCGCCGACGGCCTCGCCGGGCTCGGGGCCTACGGGCGCCTGCTGCGGGCCGCCGCGCGGACGTCCGGGGTGGTCCCGCACGTCGCGGTGGTCCTGGGTGCTGCCGGGCAGGAGCAGGCGCTGCTCGCCGGGCTGGCCGACGTGGTGGTGGCGGTGCGCGGGGGGACGCGGGGGAACCCCGGCCGCCCGGCGCACCTGTCCGCACCGGACGCCGCCGCGGCCGTGGACCTCGTCCGCGACGTGCTCTCCTTCCTGCCCGCCAACAACCTCGCCACCCCGCCCCGGCTGCCCGGTGCCCCGGACGGCACGGAGGACGCCGGGGACCCGGGGCTGGACGACGTCGTCCCCGCGCACCCCACCGCGGCGTACGACGTGCGGGAGGTGGTCTCCCGCCTCGCCGACGACGGGGAGTTCCTCGAACTGCACGCCGGGCGCTCACCCGGCGTCGTCACCGGCCTGGCCCGCCTCGACGGGCGCGGCACCGGGATCGTCGCCACGGTCCCCGCCACCGCGGGCGGTTCCCTGGACGCGGCGGGTGCGGACCGGGCGGCCGCCCTCGTCCGCACCTGCGACGCGTTCGGCCTGCCCGTCCTGACCCTCGTCGACACCCCGGGATTCGTCCCCGGAGGAGATTCCGGGAACGGCGCCGGTGCGGAGGAGGAACCCGCCGCCGTGCGGCTGCTGCACGCCTACGCCGCCGCGAGCGTCCCGCTGCTCACCGTCCTCACCGGCCAGGCGCACGGCCCCGCCTACCTCGTCCTCGGCTCCCGGCACGTCGGCGCCGACGTCGTGCTCGCCTGGCCCCGTGCCCGGATCGCCGTGCGCGACCCGCTGGCGGTGGTGGCGGAGCAGCACGGGGAGGAACTCCGCGCCGCCGGGACGACGGGCGGGGCGGAGGAGCGGTGGCTGGACCTGGTGGAGGACCACGAGGCCGCCGCGGCGCCCGGCTCCGCGGCCGGGGACGTCGACGCGGTCGTCGCCCCCGGCGACACCCGCGAGCACCTGCGCCGCGCCCTGCGCCTGCTGCAGCGCAAGCAGAGCGCCCTGCCGGCCCGCAAGCACGGGAACCTCCCGCCGTGAGCGCTCCCGGTCCCGGCGCCGGCCCGGGGTCCTGGGTCGTCACCGGCAACCCCACGAGCACCGAGCTCGCCGCGGTGGTGGCCGTCCTGACCGCGGCGCCCCCCGCGGCCGGACCCCCGCCCGAGCCGCCGCGGGAGCGCTGGGGTTCGCCCGAGCTGCTCCTGCGGCGGGCGCACCCGTTCTGCCCGCAGCTGGCGACGGCGGACCCCGACGACGGAGGAGAACGCGGATGACCGCACCCACCCGCATCAGCAAGGTCCTCGTCGCCAACCGCGGCGAGATCGCCATCCGCGTCGTCCGCGGCGCCCGCGACGCCGGGATCTCCAGCGTCGCCGTGTACGCGGAACCCGACGCCGACGCACCCTTCGTGCACCTCGCCGACGAGGCGTTCGCCCTGCCGGGCAGCACCGCCGCGCAGACGTACCTGTCGGTGGACGCCCTGCTGCAGGCGGCCTCCCGCTCCGGTGCCGACGCCGTGCACCCCGGCTACGGGTTCCTCTCCGAGAACGCCGGTTTCGCGCAGGCAGTCCTCGACGCCGGGCTCACCTGGATCGGGCCGCCCCCCGGCGCCATCCGGGTCCTGGGGGACAAGGTCAGCGCCCGGCACCTCGCCGTCTCCGTCGGCGCGCCCCTCGTGCCCGGGACCCCCGGCCCCGTCGCCGACGCCGGCGCCGTCCTCGACTTCGCCCGCGAGCACGGCCTGCCCGTCGCCATCAAGGCCGCGCACGGCGGCGGCGGGCGCGGCATGAAGGTGGCGCGCACCCTGGAGGAGATCCCGGAGCTGTTCGCCTCCGCCACCGGCGAGGCCGTCGCCGCGTTCGGCCGCGGTGAGTGCTTCGTCGAGCGCTACCTGAAGCGCCCCCGGCACGTGGAGGCCCAGGTCCTCGCCGACCGCGCCGGAACCGTCGTCGTCGTGGGCACGCGGGACTGCTCCCTGCAGCGGCGGTTCCAGAAACTCGTCGAGGAGGCGCCCGCGCCGTTCCTCACCGACGGGCAGCGGGAGCGCATCCACGACAGCGCCCGGGCGATCTGCCGCGCGGCCGGGTACGAGGGCGCCGGCACCGTGGAGTACCTCGTCGGGCAGGACGGGCTCGTCTCGTTCCTGGAGGTCAACACCCGCCTGCAGGTGGAGCACCCCGTCACCGAGGAGACCTCGGGCACCGACCTGGTGCTGGCGCAGTTCCGCATCGCGGAGGGCCGCCCCTTGGAGCTGACCGGGGACCCCGTGCCGCGCGGGCACTCGATCGAGTTCCGCATCAACGGCGAGGACCCGGGGCGGGGTTTCCTCCCCTCCCCGGGGACCGTCACGCGTTTCGAGCCGCCCGCGGGGCCCGGCGTGCGCCTGGACTCCGGTGTCCGCGCCGGCTCCGTCGTCGGCGGCGGCTTCGACTCCCTGCTCGCCAAGCTCGTCGTGACCGGCGCCACCCGCGAGCAGGCGCTGGCCCGCGCCCGCCGCGCGCTGGCGGAGTTCACCGTCGAGGGCGTCCCCACCGTCCTGCCGTTCCACCGCGCTGTCGTCGAGGACCCCGCGTTCACCGCCGACGGCGGGGGTTTCGCGGTGCACACCCGCTGGATCGAGACGGAGTGGGTGAACACGCTGCCGCCCGCCCCACCCGCGGCCGACCCGGCGGTGCCGCAGGAGCGGCGCACCGTCGTCCTGGAGGTCGACGGGCGCCGGGTCGCGGTGAGCATGCCCGCCGACCTGCACGCCGCGCCCCCGGCGCCGCCCGCGCGCCGGCGCCGCAGGGGTTCCGGTGCGCCCACCGCGGCGCCGGACCCCGGAGCCGTCCTCGCCCCCCTGCACGGCACCGTCGCCCGCGTCGCCGTCGGGCCCGGCGCGCAGGTCGCCGAGGGCGACCTCGTCGTGGTCGTGGAGGCGATGAAGATGGAGACGCCCGTGACCGCGCACCGCGCCGGGACGGTGACCGCCGTGCACGTCGAACCCGGCGCCGCCGTCGCGCAGGGCCAGCCGCTCGTGACCCTCGGCTGACCCGCCGCACCCCGGCGCGGGCGGCGGCGGGCACCGGGCAGGATGAGGCCGTGTCCTTCACCGTCGCCACCGTGAACGTCAACGGCATCCGCGCCGCCGTCCGGCGCGGCATGGGCGCCTGGCTCGCCGGGCGCGACCCCGACGTGCTGTGCCTGCAGGAGGTCCGCGCCTCCGACGAGGTGCTGTGCGAGGTCCTCACCGACGCCGTCGGCGACGGCTGGCACATCGCCCACTGCGAGCCCACGGACACCGGCACCAAGGGCCGCGCCGGGGTGGCGGTCGCGACCCGCCTGCCCGTCGGCGCGCAGCGGGCGGACCTGCACCCCCGCTTCGACGGCGCCGGCCGCTGGGTGGAGCTGGAGGTGCAGACCCCCGCCGGGACGGTGACCGTGGTGTCCGCCTACGTCCACACCGGTGAGGCCGACACCCCGAAGCAGGACGAGAAGCACGCCTTCCTCGACGCGGTGACGGCGCGCATGGCGGAGCTGCGCGCCTCCGGCCGGCACGCGCTCCTCACCGGGGACCTCAACATCGCCCACCGCGAGGCGGACCTGAAGAACTGGAAGGGGAACCTGAAGAAGGCGGGGTTCCTGCCCGGCGAGCGCGCCTACCTCGACCGCTGGTTCGACGAGCTCGGGTGGGTGGACGTGGTGCGGGCGCTGAACCCGGACACCGACGGCCCCTACGCCTGGTGGAGCTGGCGGGGGCAGGCGTTCGACAAGGACGTGGGCTGGCGCATCGACTACCAGATCGCGACGCCGGAGCTGGCGGCGCTGGCCCGAGAGTCCGCCGTGGACCGCGCCGCCTCGTACGCGGAGCGCTTCAGCGACCACGCGCCGGTGGTCGTCACGTACGGCTGAGGCGCTCCTGGCCGACACTCCTGCTGCACCGCTCGGGCGGCGCACCGGGGCGGGCGGCCCCCGCGGTGGCGTGTCGCGGCGCACGTGCAGCGGGGGTGTCAGGCGCCCGGCGCGTCCACAGGGTCCTGCGGCGGCTCCCGGGCACCGCGCGCTGTGCAGGGCGCACCTGATGCCCCACCCTCGCGCGAGCGTGCCACCGTGCATCCCGTCCAGGCCCTGCAGCGCCTCGGTGGAGCCGCCCGCTGGTCCGGTCTGCGCGGGCACGTCGCCCGGGGCACGCTGCTCGCCGCCGTGGACCGAGGTGACGTCCTGCGGCCCGCGCGCGGCCTCTACGCGCTGCCCTCCTGCCCGCCGGGGCGTCTCGCCGCGGTGGCCGCCGGTGGGGTGGTGTCCTGCGCGAGCGCGGCCCTGGCGCACGGGCTCGACGTGGTGCGCACCCCCGGCCGGGTCCACGTGACAGCTCCCCGCGGTTCACGCCTGGTGTGGCGCGGCACGGTGGTGCACCGCCGGACGGTGCGCGACGACGGCGGCCGCACCGACGTGCTCACCACCGTCCTGGACTGCCTGCGGTGCCTGCCCCCCGGTGAGGGGATCGCCGTCGCCGACAGCGCGCTGCGCCTGGGGCTGCTGTCCCGCGACGACCTCGTGGGGGCCGCCGGCGCTCTGGGGGCGGGTGACGCGCGCCGGGACCTGCTCGCCGCCACCGACCCCGCCTCGGGCTCGTGCCTGGAGTCGCTCACCCGCTGGGCGCTCGTGCGGGACGGTTTCGCGGTGCGCTCGCAGGTGCACGTACCGGACGTGGGCCGGGTGGACCTGCTCGTGGACGACTGGCTCGTCGTGGAGACCGACGGTTTCGGGTTCCACGCCGACCGCGCCTCGTTCCGCACGGACCGGCGCCGCGACGCCGAGCTGACGCGGCGCGGCTTCGTGGTGCTGCGCTTCGGCTTCGAGGACGTCGTGCACCGGCCGGACTCGCTGCTCGCCGTCGTGCGGGACACCCACGTCCGCGGGCGCCCGCCGTTCGCCTGGACCGACGGGACGGTGCGCTGACACTCCTGCTGCACCGCTCGGGCGGCGCACCGGCGCGGGCGGCCCCCGCGGCGGCGTGTCGCGGCGCACCTGCAGCGGGAGTGTCAGCGGCGGTGCACCCGTCCCGGCGTCAACTGCAGGTTGACGGTCATCGACCGTCAACCTAGGGTTGACGCATGGCGCAGCCCGTGAAGATCACCGCACCCGTCCGGCTCGGCGACCTGATCGACGCCATCGAGCACGCGCAACCCGATGCGCTGCAACGGGTCTCGCAAGCCGTCCTCACCGGCGAGGCCCTCGGCGACGTGGCCGACCAGCTCATCGGCCACTTCGTGGACCAGGCACGGCGCTCCGGTGCCTCCTGGACCGAGATCGGCCGCAGCATGGGCGTCACCAAGCAGGCGGTCCAGAAGCGCTTCGCGGCGAGGACCGAGCCGCAGGCCCCCGCCGACCCGCAGCAGGGTTTCGCGCAGTTCTCCCCGCGCGCCCGCGACGTCGTGGTGGCCGCGCAGAACCACGCCACCGACGCCCGCAACGAGCGCATCACCCCGGCCCACCTGCTGCTCGGCCTGCTGGACGAGGCCGGGGGGACCGGCGCGCGCGCCCTCGCCGCGGCCGGCGCCGACGCGGGTGCGCTGCGGACCGCGGCCCGCGCCACCCTGCCCCCCGCCGCCGACGAGGCCCCCGCGCTCGTCCCGTTCGACGAGGACGCCAAGGCGGTGCTGGAGGAGACCTTCGCCGTGGCGCAGCGGCTCGGGCACCCCGTCGTCGGGACCGGGGACCTCCTCCTGGCGCTCGCCGGCGTCCCCGCGGTGCGCGACCTGCTCGCCGGGCAGGGCGTCGACGCACGCTCCGCCGAGCAGCACGTCCTCGGTCTCGCGGCGGAGGCGTGACGGCGGGGGTGTGACGGCGCGCCCACCGGGCGCCGCCCGGCCGGTGCAGCGGGGGTGTCGGCCCGGGGCGCCTCAGGCCGCGGCGGCCCGGCGTCGCACCAGCCGGTCCCGCAGCTCCGCCACGGCCGGGTAGACCGCCTCCGACCAGGTGAGGAAACCCCGCACGTGCTGCTCCAGGAACTCCACGTCCAGCCGGGCGCGGACCGCCAGGGCCAGCTCCGCACCCCAGGAGTCCGCCTCCCGCCCCGCGCAGGTCGCCCCCAGCAGCACCCCGCTGCGGGCGTCGGCGACGAGCTCGACGAGGCCGGGCACGTCGTCACCGCAGCCGATCTCGATGAGGTTGGCGCGCTTGAGGTCGGTCAGCGCGAAGGCCGCCACGTCGACCTCGTGACCGGCCTCCCGCGCCTCCGGGGCGGTCATGCCCACGGCGAAGACCGGGGGAGCGGTGTAGACGGCGCGCGGGACGGCGGAGTAGTCCGCCTCGCGGGGGCGGCCGGCGAAGTTCTCCGCGACGACCCGCGCCTGCATGTTCGCCGAGTGCGTGTAGGTCGAGATCCCGGTGACGTCGCCCACGGCGTACAGCCCGGGGACCGGCTCGCCCTGCGGGGACAGCACCCGGCACCGGCTGTCGATGCGCACGGAGCCGTCCGCGCCGAGGGAGCCGCCGGCCTCCTCCACGCAGAGCCCCGCGGTGCGGGGGCTGCGCCCGCCCGCGACGAGGACGCGGTCGCCGCGGACCTCGCCGCCGTCGTCGAGGTGCAGCACCACGTCGTCGCCCTCGCGCGCGGCGCGCGCGGCGGTGACCCCGGTGCGGACCTCCACGCCGCCGCCGCGCAGGGTGCGGGCCATGAACTCCCCGGCGGCGGGGGACTCCCCGGGCAGCAGGTGCGCGCCCTTCTCCACGACCACCACCTCGCTGCCGAGTCCGCGGTAGGCCTGCGCCAGCTCGCAGCCCACGGACCCGCCGCCGAGCACCAGCAGGCGCCGGGGCCGCTCCGTCGCGGACAGGGCGTCCTCGCTGGTCCACGCCGGCACGTCGTCGAGGCCCTCGACCGGCGGGCGCGCCGACACGCTGCCCGTGGCGAGCACCACCGTCCCCGCGCGCACCTCCTGCTCCCCGCCGCCGGTGAGGTCCACGTGCACGGCGAGCGGGGAGCCGCCGACCAGCCGCCCCCACCCGCGCACGAGCTCCACGCCGTCCTCCGCGAGGCCCTCCACCGCACCGGAGTCGTCCCGGTGCGCCACCGCCTCGTCGCGCAGGCGCACGGCCTCCTCGAAGGGGATGCCCGCCTGCGCCGACAGCAGCATCGACTTGGCCGGCACGCAGGACAGGTACGGGCAGATCCCGCCGACCCGGCCCGGCTCCACGACCGCGACCCGCCGGCCCTGCCGGGCCAGTTCCTGGGCGGCGATCTTCCCTCCCGACCCGCTGCCGAGGACGACGACGTCGAAGGTGCGGGCGGTGCGTTCCGTCATACCTGCGATGGTCGCCGAACGTCCCCCGGGCGGCACGTCGACCGACGTTCGACGGACGCCCGCGGCCGGTGCCGGGTGGTTGGCTGGGAGGCGTGACGCCTGGACCTGGGGATGCCGTGGCCGTGCTGGAGTGCGGGCAGCTCGTGAAGACGTTCGGCGCGGTGCGCGCCCTCGACGGCCTGAGCGTGCGGGTCAGCGCACCGGCCACGGGGCTGCTCGGTGCGAACGGTGCGGGCAAGTCCACGCTGATGCGCGCGGCGCTCGGCCTGATCGACGTCGACTCCGGCAGCCTGCGGGTGCTGGGCCTCGACGCCCGGCGGCAGCGGCGGGAGCTGCGCCACCGGATCGGGTTCATGCCCGAGCACGCGTGCCTGCCCGTGGACATGTCCGCGCAGGACGTGTGCGTGCACCTGGCGAGGCTGCGCGGGCTGGGGCGGCGGGACGCGGTGCGCAGGGCCAGCGAGGTGCTGTTCGCGGTGGGGCTGGAGGAGGAGCGCCGGCGCCCGGTGGGCACGTACTCCCTGGGGATGCGGCAGCGCACCAAGCTCGCCCAGGCCCTCGTGCACGGCCCGGACCTGGTGCTCCTCGACGAGCCGACGTCGGGGCTGGACCCGGCGGGGCGCGCGGAGATGCTGAGCATCGTGCGGCACCTCTCGCGCGACCTGGGCGTGCGGGTCGTCACCTCCTCCCACGTGCTGGACGACATCGAGCGCACCTGCGACGAGGTGGTGGTCGTGCACGCCGGGCGCCTGGCGGCGCAGCGGCCGGTGGTGCTCTCGGCGCGCCGGGGCGGGCCGACGGCGCTGCGCGTGACGGGGGACCTGGCGGAGTTCGCCGCCCAGCTCCGGCGGCGCCTGGCCGCGGTGGGCCTGGCGGTGGCGGTGGGCCCGCGCGAGGACGGCGACATCGGCCTGGACCCGGGCGGCGACGACGTGCTGGAGGTGGTGCGGGACCTGGCGGCCGAGCTGGGCGTGGGGGTCCTGCGGCTGGCCGGCGAGGACGAGGGGCTGGAGGAGACCGTGGTGGCGGCGATGGTGCGGCAGCCCGGGGAGGCGCCGCCGGGACGGGACGGGCAGCCGGAGCGGGACGGGGCGCGCGAGGCGGTGGTGCAGCCGTGAGCGCCCCGGCGCCCGGGAGGGGCGTGGCGGCGCCGCGCGCGGTCCTGCACGACATCCGCTACTCCCGCTTCAGCGGCCAGCTGCGCCCCCGGGCCTCGTCCGTGGCGGACCTGGTCCGCACCGACGTGCAGCGCTCCCTCGGCATCCGCCGCAGCGCCGGGGCCAAGATCTGGCCGTTCCTGCTGCTGGGGGTCGCCTACCTGCCGGCCCTCGCGGTGGTGGCGGTGCCGCTGCTGGTGCCCGCGGTGACGATGCAGCCGCTGGACCTGCTGCCCTACAGCGCGCTGCTGACCACCGACGCGGTGGTGCTGCTGGCCTTCGTGGCCACCACGGTGCCCTCGCTGCTGACGCGGGACCGGCGCGACCGGGTGCTGTCGCTGTACTTCGCCACGGCGCTGTCGCCGCTGGAGTACCTGCTCGGCAAGGTCCTGGCGGCGCTGTCGCTGGTGCTGGTCATCGTGCTGGGCCCGCTGCTGGTGCTGTTCCTCGGCTCGATCGCCACCGCCGAGGAGCCGCTGGCGTGGATCGGCGAGCACGCCGGGGACCTGCCGCGGGTGGTGGGCGCGGCGCTCGTCGTCGGCGCCTTCCAGGCGGTGCTGGGCCTCGCCCTGGGCTCCCTGACGTCGCGGCGGGTGTTCGCGGTCGGCGGCTACCTCGCGGTGGTGCTCGTGGGCCCGGCGCTGACGGCCCTGCTGGCGACCCTGCTGGCCGACGACTCCTGGCTGGGGCTGGACCCGGCCAGCGGTCCGATCCGGCTGGCGACCCGCGTGCTGGGGGACCCGCTGGAGGGCTCCGGCGCCCTGGCGTGGTGGGCGTGGTCGGTCGTGGTCGCCGGCGGCCTGGCGGTGCTGTGGCTGCGGTACCGGAAGGGGGGCGACGCGTGAGCGCGGTCGAGGTCGAGGGCGTCAGCAAGTGGTTCGGCGACACGGTCGCCCTGTCGGACGTGAGCTTCTCCCTGCGCCCGGGGGTGACGGGGCTGCTGGGGCACAACGGTGCCGGCAAGTCGACCGTCCTGTCGCTGCTGGGCGGCTCGGCGCGCCCCAGCCAGGGGCGGGTGCGGGTGCTGGGCGCGGACCCCCACTCGGACCTGGCGGTGCACCGGCGCCTGGGCGTGGTGCCCGACGGCGAGGGCACGTGGGGGTACCTGACGGCCCGGCAGAACGTGGCGTTCCTCGCGCGGCAGCGCGGCGTGCGGGACGCGGGGCGCGCCGCGGAGGCCGCGCTGGAGCGGGTGGGCCTGGGGCACGCGGCGGACCGGAAGGTGGCGGGCTTCTCCAAGGGCATGCGCCAGCGGGTGAAGCTGGCGCAGGCCCTGGCGCACGAGCCGGAGGTGCTGCTGCTGGACGAGCCCCTCAACGGGCTGGACCCGGTGCAGCGGCGCGCGGACGTGGACCTGGTGCGGGCCCTGGGCGCGGAGGGGCGCACGGTGCTGGTCTCCTCGCACGTGCTGGGCGAGGTGGAGCGGATGGCGGACGAGGTCCTCGTCGTCGTCAACGGCCGGCTCGTCGCGGAGGGCGAGCCCGCCGGGATCCGCGACCTCATGACGGACCGGCCCCGCACGCTGCGCCTGGCCGGGCGGGGGGTCGCGGCGATGGCGGGGGTGCTGCTGGGGGAGGGGCTGGTGACGGCGGTGCGCCACGACGTGGCGGCCGGTACCGGCGCGGACGAGGAGGCGCTGGTGGTGGAGACCCCGGCGGCGGTGGCGCTGGCGACGCGGCTGCCCGCGGCGGCGCGGGAGACCGGCGCGGTCCTGCGCCGGGTGGAGGCCGTCGGCGACGACCTGGAGAGCGTCTTCGCGCACCTGACGGCGGCGGCACGGGGGGTGGGGCGGTGAGCCTGTTCGAGGCGTCCCTGCGAGGGGTCCTGCTGCGCGGGCGGACGGCGGCGTTCGCGGTGCTGCCGCTGGCGGTGGCGGCGGTGCTGCTCGTGGTGGTGGCGGTGACGAGCGTGCCGGGCCGCTACGGGGCGGTGGGCACGGTGACGGCGCAGCTGCTGGTGGGGCTGGTCGTCCCGGTGGTGGCGCTGGTGCTGGCCACGGGTGCGTTCGGCGACGAGCGGGACGGCGGCACGCTGCCGCTGCTGCGCGGGGTGGCCCGGCCGCGCTGGCACCTGGTGGGCGCGAAGCTGCTCGCGTCGTGGCTCTCGACGTGGCTGGTGTGCCTGCCGGCGTCGGTGGCGTGCGTGGTGTTCGTGGCGTCGGTGAACCAGCCGCTGGGCGCGGCGGTGGCGGGGGTGCTGCTGGCGACGGCGCTGGGCGCGGGGGCGTACTGCGCCCTGTTCGTCCTGCTGTCCCTGCTGACCCGGCGGGCGCTGCTGGCGGGCCTGGCGTACGTGGTGCTGTGGGAGGGGTTCCTGGCGGGCCTGTCGCCGGGGCTGCGGGGCCTGTCGGTGGGCTCGTACGCGCGGCGGGTGGCGCAGGTCGGGCTGCCGGGCGACGTGCAGGTGGGTGTGGTCTCGACGCTGGCGACGCCGTGGGCGGTGGTGGTGCTCCTGGCGGTGGTGCTCACCGGGTGGGCCCTCGGCGGGGTGCGGCTGCACCGCATGGACGTCGCGGCGGGGTAGCGACGGGAGCCCTCCGCGGCCTCAGGTCCGGGCCCGGGCGTGTCGATGTCCTCTGGACGTGGACGTGCACCGGGGGTGCACCCGGGCTGGGACGGGGGGAGTGCGCATGCGACGGCGGATCGCCGGCTGGCCGCTGCTGCTGTCCTTCGGCGTGTCCAGCTTCCTGGCCCTCGCCGTGGTCGCGGTCGTCCTGCAGCACGCGCTGCGGGGGATGGTGGAGGACCGCGCGGTGGAGGAGGCGGTGCGGGCGGCGGAGTTCGCCGCGCACGTCGGGCTGGAGCCGGTGCTGCCGGAGGACGCCCGCGGCCGGGTCCTGGAGGGCGCGGACCGCCGCGCGCTCGACGCTGCCGTCGCCAGCGGGCTCGGTCACGGCGTCCTCACCCGCATCAAGATCATCGACCCCGAGGGTTTCGTCGTCTACAGCGACGACCCGCGGGCGCAGGGCCGGCGCAACCAGTCGACGCCGTTCCTGCGGCAGGTCGTCTCCAGCGGTGTGGCGAACCACAAGTTCGCCGACACGTCGGGCTCCAGCCACGCCGGCGAGCGCGGCCTCGGCGAGCTGATGGAGGTGTACGTCCCCCTGCGCGCTGCCGGCCGGGGCCCCGTGACCGTGGTGGCGGAGCTCTACGTGCCCTTCGACGAGCGCCGCCGCACCGCCGAGCAGGACAGCACCCGCCTGGCGGCGATGCTGCTCGGGGGCCTGGTGTTCCTGTGGCTCGTGCTGTACCGCCTGGTGGAGGCCGCCTCGCGCCGCCTGCACGGGGAGCTGGCGCGCAACGAGCACCAGGCGCTGCACGACGCCCTGACGGGCCTGCCGAACCGCGCCCTGCTCTTCCAGCGCACCGAGGCGGTGCTGGCCGGCGGTCCCGGGCGGCGCGCGGGCGTGCTGCTGCTGGACCTCGACCGGTTCAAGGAGGTCAACGACACCCTGGGGCACCACGTCGGCGACCGGCTGCTGGTGGAGGTCGCGCAGCTGCTGTCGGCCGAGCTGGCCCCCGTGGGGTTGCGCGAGCCGGTGACGCTGGCCCGGCTCGGCGGTGACGAGTTCGCGGTGCTGGTGCCGGAGGTGGAGCGCGAGGAGGACCTGGAGCTGCTCGCGCACCGGCTGGTGGAGGTGCTGCGGCGTCCCGTGTCCCTGGACGGGGTGGACGTGAGCGTGGGGGCGAGCGTGGGTGTCGTGCTGGCCCCGCACGACGGGGACAGCCCGGAGCTCCTGCTGCAGCGGGCGGACGTCGCGATGTACACGGCGAAGCGGGCCTCGGCCCCGGTGGCGCGCTACGCCGCCGAGGCGGACCAGTACAGCCCGGAGCGGCTGACGATGGTGGGGGAGCTGCGCCAGGCCCTGGCGGCGGGGGACCTGGAGCTGCACTTCCAGCCCAAGGCGCAGACCAGCACCGGTGAGGTGCGGGGTTTCGAGGCGCTGCTGCGCTGGTCGCACCCGCGCCGCGGCACGGTCCCGCCGGACGTGTTCGTGCCCCTGGCGGAGAGCACGGGGCTCATCGACGAGATGACCCTGTTCGTGGTGGAGCGCGCCCTGGAGCAGTGCGCGGCGTGGGCGGCGGCCGGGCACGAGCTGTCGGTCGCGGTGAACGTCTCGGTGCGCAACCTCGGCGACGTGCGCTTCCCCGAGCGCGTCGCGCGCATCCTGCGCGGCTCGGGGGTGCCGGCGTCCCGCCTGGTGCTGGAGCTGACGGAGAGCGCCTTCATGACGGACCCGGCCACGGCGATGCAGGTGCTGCACGCGCTGAAGTCCGTCGGGGTGGGGCTGTCCATCGACGACTACGGCAGCGGGTACTCGTCGCTGGCCTACATCCGGGAGCTGCCCGTCGACGAGCTGAAGATCGACCGCGAGTTCGTCCGGTGGCTCGCCGAGCGGGAGCGTGACCGGGCCATCGTGCGCTCGACGGTCGACCTGGGCCGCAACCTCGGGCTGCGCGTGGTGGCCGAGGGGGTGGAGGACCGCGCCGCGTGGGCGGTCCTGGCCGACGCCGGTTGCGAGCAGGTGCAGGGGTACTTCCTGAGCCGGCCCCTGCCCGCACGGGACGTGCTGCCGTGGCTGGCCGGGCACGACGCCGCCGCCGTCTCCGGGCGGCGCGACGCCGGGCAGCACCGGAGCGGGCAGCAGGTCCCCGCGCTCGCCTCACCGCCCGCGCCGCGCTGAGCGCGCGGCAGGCCCGCGGCNGCCGCGGGCCTGCCGCCTCAGCTGTCGCGGCCGGCTCCTGCGGAGGGCAGGGCGGGCAGGAACTGCGGGGCGTCGAGCCCGGCCGCGGTGAACGCCGCGGCGACCTGCCCGGCGACGGCGTGCACGGCGCCGGCGCGGACCAGGGCGATGGCCGAGCCGCCGAAACCGCCGCCGGTCATGCGGGCGCCGAGGGCGCCTGCGGCGCGGGCGGTGTCCACGGCGAGGTCCAGCTCCCGGGAGGAGACGGCGTAGTCGTGGCGCAGGGACTCGTGGGAGGCATCCAGCAGGGGCCCGATCCCGCCGGCGCGCCCGGTGTCCAGGAGTTCCGCGGTGGCCCGCACGCGCTCGATCTCGGTGACGGCGTGGCGCACCCGGGCGCGGGTGGTCTCCTCGGGCAGCTCCGCCAGGGCGCCGTCGAGGTCGGCGAACGCGATGGCGCGCATGTCGGGGACGCCGAGCAGCTCGCAGGCCCGGGCCAGGGAGGCGCGGCGGGCGCCGTACTCCCCGTCGGCGTGGGAGTGGGAGGCGCGGGTGTCGATGACGAGCAGCGCCAGGCCCGCCGCGGCCAGGTCCAGGGCGATGTGGCGCACGGAGCCGTCGCGGCAGTCCAGCAGGATCCCGGAGCCCTCGTGGCAGCGCAGGGAGGCGGCCTGGTCCATCCCGCCGGTGGGGGCACCGGCGACCTCGTTCTCCGCGCGCACGCACGCCTGCGCCAGCCGTGCCCGCAGCGGGTCGGAGGCCACCGGGTCGGAGGTGTCCAGCCCGGCCAGGTCGGCCAGGGCGACGGCCACCGCACACTCCAGCGCCGCCGAGGACGACAGGCCCGAGCCCAGCGGCACGTGCCCGTCGACGAAGGCGTCGAAACCCCCCGCGAGGACCTGCCCGGTACCCTCCGGCGGGTCCTGGGCCAGGGCCCAGGGGACCCCGGCGACGTAGGCGACCCAGCCGTCCGGGCTGCCCGGCCCGACCTCGCCCAGCGGCCCCTCCCAGACCTGGTCGGCCTGGGCGGAGGCGATGCGGACCACCCCGTCGGTGCGGGGGGTCAGGGCCACGTAGGTGCGGTGTGGCAGGGCCAGCGGCAGGGCCAGCCCACCGGTGTAGTCCACGTGCTCGCCGATCAGGTTCACCCGGCCCGGCGCCGACCACACCCCGGCCGGGTCGCCGCCGTACGCGGCGCGGAAACCCCCGGCGGCGGCCGCCGCGGCCTCGGCGCGCGCGGGCGCCTCCAGGAACGCCGGTCCCTGCGTCGCGCCCTCGCGCGCCGTCGGCCCGCCCACGTCAGCCCACCTCCCGCAGCCGGGCGGCGACGCGCTCCGGGGTCGTGTCGTTGATCCACGCGGCCATGGCCGACTCGGCCCCCGCGAGGTACTTCAGCTTCCCCGGCGCCCGCAGCACGGAGAACAGCTGCAGGTGCAGCCGGCCGAGGTCCCGGTCGGTGCGGCTGGGCGCCTGGTGCCAGCCCGCGATGTAGGGCAGCGGCTCGGGGCCGGGGAAGTACCGGTCCAGCCGGCCCAGCACGTCCAGGTAGATCCCGGCCAGGTCGTCGCGCTCGGCGCCGGTCAGGGCCGGCAGGTCCGGCACGTCGCGGTGCGGGGCGAGGTGGACCTCCACGGGCCAGCGGGAGGCGGCCGGCACGTACGCCGTCCAGTGCTCGCTGCTCACCACGACGCGGGTGCCGGCGCGGCGCTCGGCGTCCAGCACGTCGCGGAACAGGTTGCGCCCCGTGGCGTCGCGGTGCCTGCGGGCCATCTCCAGGGTCCGCGCCGCCCTGGGCGGCACGAACGGGAAACCGTAGATCTGCCCGTGCGGGTGGGGCAGGGTCACCCCGATCTCCTTGCCGCGGTTCTCGAAGACGAACACGTACTCCACCTCCTCCATCGCGCCCAGGGCCTGCGTGCGGTCCGCCCACGCCTCGATGACGGTGCGGGCGCGGTGCCGGGGGAGCGAGCCGAAGGAGCCGGTGTGCTCGGGGGAGAAGCAGATGACCTCGGTGCGCCCGGTCGCCGGGCGCACGGGCCACAGCTCCTCGCCGTCCACCAGGGAGGGCTCCCCGCCGATGCGGGTGGAGAAGGAGGGGAAGCGGTTCTCGAAGACCACCACGTCGTAGGAGGACTCGGCGATCTCGGTGGGGAAGCCGCCGGGCGCCGTGGGGGCCAGGGGGTCCTGGTCGGGCGGCGGCATGAAGGTGCGGTCGTTGCGGTGGGAGGCCATCGCGATCCACTCGCCGGTCAGCGGGTCGTAGCGGACCTGCGAGCCGCCGGCGACGACCTCCTCCGCCGGCGGCAGCGGGCGGGTGTCCACCGCCTCGCGGCGTGCGGCGCCGGACAGGTACGGCTCGGAGTCGTCGAAGTAGACGATCTCCCGCCCGTCCGCCATCCGCCGCGACGTCCGGCGCACCGGGTGGCTGCCGCCGAGCATCTCGCCCTCCGGCGGCCCACCGGCCGGGTGGGTGGTGTTCGTGCTCACGATCCGTCCTCCTCGTCGTGCGTGTCCTCGGGCGCCCCGGCCAGCAGCAGCCGGCCGGTGCGCTCCCTGGCGGCCTCGCGCGCGTCCCCCGGCAGCGCCGGGTCGCTCACGAGCACGTCCACCTCGTCCAGGGCGGCGATGGTGCTGAGGCCGACGACGCCCCACTTGGTGTGGTCGGCGACGACGACGACGGAGCCGGCCGACGCCATGAGCGCGCGGTCGGTCTCCCCCTCGACGAGGTTCGGGGTGGTCAGCCCGGCGTCGGCGTGCAGCCCGTGCACGCCGAGGAACAACCAGTCCACGTGCAGGGACTGCAGGCTGCGCACCGCCACCGGCCCGACGAGGGCGTCGGAGGGGGTGCGCATCCCGCCGGTGAGGATCACCGTGCGGTCGCGGCGCTCGGGGTCGTGCAGCACGTCCGCGACCCGCGGGGAGTTCGTCACGACCGTCAGGTCGCGGACCTCCAGCAGCGCGCGGGCGACCTCCACGGTGGTGGTGCCCGCGGACAGCGCCACGGAGGCCCCCGGGCTCACGAGGGAGGCGGCGGCCCGGCCGATGGCCTGTTTCTCCGCGGTCTGCAGGGCGGACTTCGCGGCGAAACCCGGTTCCTCGCTGCTGCGCCCCTCGGGGGTGGCGGCCCCGCCGTGGACGCGTGCGACGAGCCCGCGGCGGGAGAGCTGCCCGATGTCGCGCCGGATCGTCATGTCGGAGACGCCCAGGCGGTCGACGAGGTCGGAGACCCGCACGGCACCGTCGCGGCGCACGGCGTCGAGGATGAGGGCCTGGCGCTGGCGGGCGAGCACGGCGCTCACCGGCTGTTCGGCGGCGTGTCCTGCGCGCGGTCCTCGCGGACGACCGCGCAGCCGTACGGCCCGAGGGCGAGGCTGCCGCCGGTGTCCCGCCCGCCGACGAGGTCGTGCCCGGGGACCGCCACGACCTGCTCCTCGCCGGTGGGGTTCAGGACGAACAGCCACGAGCCGTCCGCCGAGCGGCGCCGCACCAGGTCGACGCCCGCGGGGGCGCCCTCCAGGACGGGGCGGACCCCGCCGGCGGCGAGGAGCCGCTCCAGCAGCGCGTCGGTGCCGGCGTCGTCCAGGTCGGTCGCGAGGTACCAGGCGGCACCGGGGCCGGTGGGGCGGCGGGTGAGCGCGGGGCTGCCGGCGGCCAGGCCCTCGGTGAACGAGGCCAGCACCTCCGTGCCGGGCTCGGCGCGGCCCAGCTCCGACCACACCGAGGCGGTGGAGCCGTCGTCGAGGACGGTGGTGGTGCCCGCGGGCAGCGGCGCGAACTCCTCCACGCGCACGCCGAGCAGGTCCCGGAAGGCGCCCGGGTACCCGCCGAGGCGGACCCTGCCGTCGGGGTCGAGCACGCCGGAGAACCAGGTGACGAGGACCTGCGCGCCGGCCCCGGCCGCGGCGGCGACGGCCCGCGCGGTGTCGTCGGAGACCAGGTGCAGGGTGGGGACCAGGACGACCCGGTAGCCGGCCAGCCGCTCGGCGAGGGTGCCGTCGTCGGCCCCGACGGTGAGGACGTCGGCCGTGACGTGGCGGGCGCGCAGGCGGCGGTGCAGGGACAGCGCCAGGTCGAGGTAGCGCACCTCCTCGCTGGGGGTGGGGCCGTCCAGGGGCTCCACGGCCCACCAGGACTCGTAACCCACCAGGATCGCGACGTCGGCCTCCACCCGGGAGCCGCGGACCTCCGCGATGCGCTGCAGGGCACCGCCGAGCTGCACGGTCTCCCGCCAGATCTTCGTGTCGGTCCCGGCGTGCGGCAGGAGCGCGGAGTGCCACTTCTCGGCCCCGCCGGCGGAGGCCCGCCACTGGAAGAAGCACGCCCCGTCCGAGCCGCGGGCGACGTGGGAGAGGGAGTCCAGCACGAGCTGGCCGGGCAGCTTGGGGATGTTCACGGGCTGCCAGTTGACCGCCGAGGTGGAGTGCTCCATCAGCAGCCACGGCTCCCCGCCGGCGAGGCCGCGCGTCCAGTCGGCGGAGAACGCCAGCTCCGCGCGCGGGTCGGTCGTGGGGTTCGGCGGCCGCTGCAGCAGGTAGTGGTCGGTGGAGACGACGTCCTGCTCGCGCGCCCAGCGGCCGTAGTCCATGTCCCGGGTGTGCGTGGCCACCATGAAGTTCGTGGTGACGGGGACGTCGGGGGTGGTGCGGCGCAGCACGTCCTTCTCCGCGACGTGCTGGGCGAGCAGCGCGTCGGAGGAGAACCGGTCGAAGTCCAGCAGCTGGGTGGGGTTGGGGAAGGTCGTGCTGGTGGCGGGCGCCTGCACCTGCTCGAAGGAGGTGTACCCCTGGGACCAGAAGCGGGTGGACCAGGCCTCGTTGAGCGCCTCGACGCTGCCGTAGCGGGCGTGCAGCCAGCGGCGGAAGGCGGCGGCGGAGACCGGGCAGTAGCAGCGGGAGTTGTGGCAGCCGATCTCGTTGTTGACGTGCCACAGGCGCAGCGCGGGGTGCTCGCCGTAGCGCTCGGCCATCCGCTCGACGAGCGCGACGGAGTGCTCCCGGTAGACGGGGGAGCTGGGGCAGTAGGACTGCCGGCTGCCGAACGTGGCGCGCCGGCCCTGGGAGTCGACGGGCAGGACCTCGGGCCAGCGCTCGCTCATCCACGGGGGCGGGGAGGCGGTGGCCGTGGCCAGGCACACGCCGATGCCCTCGGCGTGCAGGCCGTCGAGGACGCGGTCGAGCCAGCCGGCCTCGAAGCGGCCGGGCTCGGGCTCCAGCAGCGCCCAGGAGAAGATCCCGACGCTGACGAGGGTGACGCCGGCCTCGCGCATGAGGCGGCGGTCCTCCGCCCAGACCTCCTCGGGCCACTGCTCCGGGTTGTAGTCGCCCCCGAAGGCCAGGGCCGGGCCGTTCCAGTTCCGCACGGGGCGAGCATGACGGCAGCCCTGCTCAGAAGTCAACAACACCGAACACGAAGCGGCGACACGCACTGAGCGTTTGTGCGCGGTTGCTTGACAGTGCTGGTGATCCGGATGACGCTGCCACCCGTTCAGCGCAGTCCGCGGACGTTCCGCCGCAGCCGGTGGGCGGTCCGTGGCCGGAGCCCGACGAAGGAGTCGCGATGTCCCGCCCCAGCACCGAGGCCGAGCACCTGGCCCGGCTCCTGCCCGCCTCGGTCGCGGCCACCCGCCCGAGCACGTCCCTGCCGCGCCGCTCCCTGCTGCGCGGCGGCCTCCTCGCCGCCGGCGCCCTCGGTGTGCCCGGCCTGCTCGCCGCCTGCGGCGACGCCGGCAGCGGCTCGGGCTCCGCACCCGTCACCCTCGGCTCCAACGCCTCCGACGAGGTGCCGAAGAAGGTCATGGCCGCGCTGGTGGCCGACGCGAAGGCGAAGCAGGGCGTCGACGTCAGGATCAACACCATCGAGCACGAGACGTTCCAGAACAACATCAACAACTACCTGCAGGGCAGCCCCGACGACGTCTTCACCTGGTTCGCCGGCTTCCGCATGCGCTTCTTCGCCGAGAAGGGCCTCGCCGGCGACCTCAGCGACGTCTGGGCCGACCTCAGCGGCTACGGCGACGCCTTCGAGGAGGCCGCCACCGGCTCCGACGGCAAGCAGTACATCGTCCCCACCAGCTACGGCCCCTGGGCGGTGTTCTACCGGAAGTCCCTCTGGGCCGAGCGCGGCTACCAGCCGCCGGCGACGCTGGAGGAGCTGAAGACCCTCGGCGCGCAGATGCAGCGCGACGGGATCGTCCCGATCGCCTTCGCCGACAAGGACGGCTGGCCGGCGATGGGCACCTTCGACCAGCTGGACATGCGCATCAACGGCTACGACTTCCACATCGGCCTCATGGCCGGGGAGGAGGCGTGGAACTCCCCGCAGGTCAAGGCGGTGTTCGAGACCTGGCGCGAGCTGCTGCCCCTGCACCAGGAGGCCGCCAACGGCCGGGAGTGGCAGGAGGCGGCCACCGCCGTCGTCAACCGCGAGGCCGGGATGATGCTCATCGGCTCCTTCATCGGCGAGCAGTGGCCCGACGCCGAGCAGGACGACCTCGACTTCTTCAACTTCCCCGAGGTGGACCCCGCCGTCGGCGCCGACGCCGTCGAGGCCCCCATCGACGGGTTCATGCTCTCCAAGCGCCCGCGCAACGAGGAGGGCGCCCGGAAGCTGCTCGCCTACCTCGGCACCGGGGACGCCGGGACGGTCATGTCGAAGGCGAACCCCTCCCTGATCGCCGCGAACACGGGGACCGACACCGGCGGCTACACCGCCCTGCAGAAGAAGTGCGTGGAGTACGTCAGCAGCGCGGGCTCGATCTCGCAGTTCATGGACCGCGACACCCGGCCGGACTTCGCCTCCACCGTCATGATCCCCGCGATCCAGGACTTCATCGACGACCCGGCCGACATCGACGGGCTGCTGAACTCCATCGAGAGCCAGAAGAAGAGCATCTTCGGCTCCTGACCGGCCGAGCGAGGAGACGGGTGTGAGCGACAACCTCCCCGGGAGGGCCGCCGTCCGCGCGGACCCCGCCCCGCGGGCCGCCGGCCGGGCCGTCCCCGGCAGGCCGGTGCGGCGGCTCAGCGGCTCCGACCGCGTCGTGGTCGCCTTCATGGTGGGGGTGCCCGCGCTCGTCGTCGTCGGGCTGGTCTGGCTGCCGGCGATCGCGTCGGTGCTGCTGTCCTTCACCCGCTGGGACGGCATCGGCGGCCTGGGCAGCATCGAGTTCCACGGGCTGCAGAACTACGTGGACATCTTCACCAACTACCCGCCGTTCTGGCCGGCGGTGCGGCACAACGCCGCCTGGCTGGCCGCCCTCTTCCTCGTGGGCACCCCCCTCGGCATCCTCTTCGCCGTCCTCGTCGACCGGGAGCTGCGGGGCAGCCGCTTCTACCAGACCGCCCTCTACGTACCCGTCGTGCTCTCCCTGGCCCTCGTCGGGTTCGTCTGGCAGCTGCTGTACTCCCGCGACCAGGGCCTGATCAACGCCGTCCTGGGCACCCGCATCGACTTCTTCGGCGACCGGGACTGGAACCTGTGGGCCGCGATCGTCGCGACGGGGTGGACGCACGTCGGCTACATCATGGTGCTGTACCTGGCGGGCCTGAAGGGCGTCGACCCGTCCCTGAAGGAGGCGGCGCAGGTGGACGGCGCCGGTGCGGTGCAGACGTTCTTCCGCGTCGTCCTGCCCGTGATGCGCCCCGTCAACGTCATCGTCCTCGTCGTGACCGTCATCAACTCGCTGCGCGCCTTCGACATCGTCTGGGTCATCAACCGGGGCACGAACGGCCTGGAGCTGATCGCCGCGCTCGTCACGCAGAACATCCTCGGCGAGGCCAGCCGCATCGGCTTCGGCTCCGCCCTGGCGACGATCATGCTGGTCGTCTCGATGGTGTTCATCACCGTCTACCTGCGCATCGTCTTCCGGGAGGAGCGTTGACCCCGACCACCGCCGCGGCGCCCGCAGCCGTCACCCCCGCGCGCACCGCCCGGCCCGCCCGGGGCCGCGACCGCCTCGTCGTGGTCTTCCTGCTGCTGGCGTCCCTGGCCTGGCTCTTCCCGCTGGCGTGGGCCTTGTACAACTCCTTCCGCGACTACTCCTTCACCCAGGCCAACGGCTACGTGTCGTTCGGGGGCTTCACGCTCGCCAACTTCGCGGACGCCTGGCAGGGCAGCGGGCTGGGGCGCTACTTCCTCAACTCGGTGATCATCACCGTGCCGGCGGTGCTGCTCACCCTGCTGCTGTCCTCCGCCGTGGCGTTCGTCCTGGCGCGGTTCCGCTTCCGGTACGACGTCGCGCTGCTGGGCCTGTTCACCGCCGCCAACCTCCTGCCGCCGCAGGCGCTGCTCATCCCGCTCTACCGGTTCTTCCTCGCCGTCGAGGTGCCGTACTGGTTCAGCTACTCGGGGTCCCTGCTGGACACCTACTACGCGGTCATCGCCGTCAACGTCGCCTTCCAGACGGGCTTCTGCACCTTCGTGCTCAGCAACTACATGCGGACCCTGCCGTACGAGCTGTACGAGGCGGCGCAGGTCGACGGCGTGAGCATCTGGCGGCAGTACTGGCAGGTCACGATGCCCCTGTGCCGCCCAGCCCTCGCGGCGCTGGCGGTCCTGGAGGTCACGTGGATCTACAACGAGTTCTTCTGGGCGACCGTCCTGCTGCAGTCGGGGGACAAGTTCCCCATCACCAGCGCCCTGAACAACCTCCGCGGCCAGTACTTCACGGACTACAACCTGCTCTCGGCCGGGTCGGTCCTCATCGCGCTGCCGACGGTCCTGGTGTTCTTCGCCCTGCAGCGGCACTTCGTCTCCGGCCTGGCGCTGGGGGCGACGAAGGGATGAGCACCGGGCCCTGGTACGAGGAGCACTTCCCCGTGCGGGGTGTGCTGCCCGCGCGGGCGTGGCTGCGCTCGGACGCCCCGCGGCTGGACCTCTCGGGCCGCTGGCGCTTCCGCCTCTCGCCGCGCGCGGACGTCCCGCCCGACTTCACCGACCCGGCGTTCGACGACGGCTCGTGGGACACCCTCGCGGTGCCGGGGCACTGGCAACTGCAGGGGGAGGGCCGCTACGGCGCGCCCGCCTACACGAACGTGACCTACCCGTTCCCCGTCGACCCCCCGCACGTGCCCGACGAGAACCCCACCGGTGACCACCGCCGGACGTTCCGCGTCCCGGCGGGCTTCGCCGGTGCGGGCGGGCGCGCGGTGCTGCGCTTCGAGGGGGTGGACTCCGCGTTCGCCGTGTGGCTGAACGGTCTGGAGCTGGGCCGGTCCGTGGGCAGCCGCCTGCCCGTGGAGCTCGACGCCACCGGCGCGCTGCGCGAGGGGGACAACGTGCTGGCGGTGCGGGTGCACCAGTGGTCCTCCGGCAGCTACCTGGAGGACCAGGACATGTGGTGGCTGTCCGGGATCTTCCGCGAGGTCACCCTCCTGGCCCGGCCCGCGGGCGGCGTGGAGGACGTGTTCGTCCACGCCGGCTACGACGCGGCCTCGGGCGGTGGCCTGCTCCGGGTGGAGGCGCTCACCCGCGACGGGGCACGGGCGCGTCTGCTCGTGCCGGAGCTCGGGATCGACGCCGGGTGCGGTGGGGACGTGGCGCTCGAGGTGGTGGAGCCGTGGTCGGCGGAGGTGCCGCGCCTGTACGACGCCGAGGTCGTCACGACCACCGAGCGGGTCCGGCTGCGGATCGGCTTCCGCACGGTCGCCGTCGTGGACGGGGTGTTCACCGTCAACGGCGTCCCGGTGCGGCTGCGCGGGGTGAACCGGCACGAGTTCTCCCCCGACCGCGGGCGGGCGGTGACGGAGGAGGAGGTGCTCGCCGACGTGCTGCTGATGAAGCGGCACAACGTCAACGCCGTCCGCACCAGCCACTACCCGCCGCACCCGCGCTTCCCGGAGCTGTGCGACGAGCACGGCCTGTGGGTCGTCGACGAGTGCGACCTGGAGACCCACGGCTTCTGGCTGGTGGACTGGCGGGGCAACCCCTCGGACGACCCCCGCTGGGCGGAGGCGATGCTCGACCGGATGCGCCGCACCGTCGAGCGCGACAAGAACTCCCCGTCGGTTGTGATGTGGTCGCTGGGCAACGAGAGCGGCCGGGGCCGCAACCTGGAGGCGATGGCCGCCTGGACGCGCGGGCGGGACTCCTCGCGCCTCGTGCACTACGAGCACGACCGGGACAGCCCCTCCGTCGACGTCTACAGCCGCATGTACGCCTCGCACGCCGAGGTCGCGGCGATCGCCACCCGCACCGAGGAGCCGCTGGCGGACCCGGTGCTGGACGCGCGGCGGCGCGCCATGCCGTTCGTGCAGTGCGAGTACGCCCACGCCATGGGCAACGGACCCGGCGGCCTGGTGGAGTACCAGGAGCTGTTCGAGTCCTCCGACCGCTGCGCGGGCGGGTTCGTGTGGGAGTGGATCGACCACGGCCTGCGGCAGCGGGACGCGCAGGGCCGCGAGCGCTGGGCGTACGGCGGCGACTTCGGCGAGGAGGTCCACGACGGCAACTTCGTCGCCGACGGCCTGCTGTTCCCCGACCGCACCCCCTCACCCGGCCTGCTGGACCTCGCCGCCGTCATCGCCCCGGTCCGGTTCGTGCCCGACCCGGGCGACCCCGCGCGGCTGACCCTGCTCAACCGCCACGACGTGCGCGACCTGTCCCACCTG
This sequence comes from Kineococcus anabasis, assembly GCF_054590795.1. Lineage (NCBI taxonomy): Bacteria > Bacillati > Actinomycetota > Actinomycetes > Kineosporiales > Kineosporiaceae > Kineococcus > Kineococcus anabasis. The sequence goes on along the minus strand of NZ_BAAIHU010000009.1, from coordinate 160,965 downwards.
CGGCTGCTGTGGACGGTGGAGGACGAGGGGTCCGTCGTGGCGGAGGGCGAGCTGCCCGTGCCGCCGGTGGGCCCGCGCTCGGCCGCGGTGCTCGACGTGCCCGCCGAGGTCCGCCACGCGGCGCCGCCGGAGCCGTTCGTGGAGCGGTGGCTGACCGTGCGGGCGGTCCTGCGGGAGGACACCCCCTGGGCACCCGCCGGGCACGTCGTCGCCGCCGGGCAGCTGCGGCTGCCCGGCGGGGAGGGCACCGTCTCCCTCGCCGGCGGCCCGCCCCTCGTGCGGCGCGGCCCGGACCTGCTGCTCGGGCCGGGCACCTTCGACGCGCGCACCGGCGACCTGCTCGACCTCGGGGGCGTGGCCGTCGGCGCACCCCGGCTGGACGTGTGGCGGGCGCCGACCGACAACGACGCCGGCCACCACGGCGAGCCGGTGGCCGCCGCCTGGCGGGCGTTCGGGCTGCACCGGCTGCGACACCGCACCCTCGCCGTGGAGCAGCGCGACTCCCGTCTCCTCGTGCGCTCCCGGGTGGCCCCCGCCGGGACGGACGCCGGGTTCGACGTCACCTGGGGGTGGTCCTCCCTCGGCGCCCGCTCCCTGGCGCTGCACCTCGCGGTGGACCCGTACGGCGACGTGCCCGCGCTGCTGCCCCTCGTGGGGCTGCGCCTGAGCCTGCCGCGGGAGCTGTCGCACGTCCGCTGGTTCGGCCGGGGCCCGGGGGAGTGCTACCCCGACACCGGCGCCGCCACCCTCGTCGGCCGCTTCCGCTCCGACGTCGACGCGATGCAGACGCCCTACGTCCTGCCGCAGGAGAACGGCCGCCGCGCCGACGTGCGCTCCGCGGAGATCACCGACGCCACCGGCCGCGGCGTGCGCGTCGAGGCGCACCCGGGCGTGCGCGCGGCCGGCGGCGGCTTCGGTCTGACCGTGCGCCGCTGGACCTCCGAGGCCCTCGACGCCGCCCGGCACACCGCGGAGCTCGCCGACTCGGGGGCCGTCCGGGTGACGCTGGACGCCGGGCAGCACGGCATCGGCTCCGGCTCCTGCGGGCCGGCGACCCTGCCGCAGCACCACCTGCGGGCTGCACCGGTGCGCCTGTCGCTGGTCCTGCGGCCCGTGCACGGTGGTGGAGAGGTGCGGTGAGCACCCCCGGCACGGCTGGCAGGATGGGCGCCATGCCCGAGCACGCCCCCTCCGCAGCCTCCGCCGGTGCAGACCTCCGCCGGCCCCGCATCCTCTCGGGCATGCAGCCCACGTCGGACTCGCTGCACCTGGGCAACTACCTGGGGGCGCTGACCCAGTGGGTGGCGCTGCAGGACGAGCACGAGGCGCTGTACTGCGTGGTGGACCTGCACGCGCTGACCGTCTCGCCGGAGCCTGCGGCGCTGCGCGAGCGCATCCGGCGCACCGCCGCGCAGTACCTCGCCGCGGGCGTGGACCCGGAGCGCTCCACCCTCTTCGTGCAGAGCCACGTGCCCGAGCACGCGGAGCTGGCGTGGCTGCTGGGCTGCCTCACCGGCTACGGCGAGGCCAGCCGGATGACGCAGTTCAAGGACAAGTCCGCCAGGCAGGGCGCCGAGGGCACCACCGTGGGCCTGTTCACCTACCCGGTGCTCATGGCGGCCGACATCCTGCTCTACCAGGCGGCGCGCGTGCCCGTGGGGGAGGACCAGCGCCAGCACCTGGAGCTGACCCGCGACCTGGCGCAGCGGTTCAACTCCCGCTACGGCCGCACCTTCACGGTGCCCGAGCCGCACATCCTGAAGGAGACCGCGAAGATCTACGACCTGCAGGACCCGACGGCGAAGATGAGCAAGACGTCCTCCTCGCCGGCGGGCATCGTGGAGCTGCTCGAGGACCCGAAGGTCACCGCGAAGAAGATCCGCTCGGCCGTCACCGACACCGGCCGGGAGGTCCGCTACGACCCGGTGGACAAGCCGGGCGTGTCCAACCTCCTCGCGATCCACGCCGCCCTGTCCGGCTGCGGCGTGCCGGAGCTGGAGGCGGACTTCGCCGGCCGCGGCTACGGGGACCTGAAGAAGGAGCTCGCCGAGGTCGTCACGAACGCCCTGGGGCCCGTGCGCGAGCGCACCCTGGAGCTGCTGGCGGACCCGGCCACCCTCGACGAGCTGCTGGCCGAGGGGGCCCGCCGCGCCCGCGCCATCGCCTCCGAGACGCTGGCGCTCGCCTACGACCGCGTGGGCCTGCTGGCGGCCGGGAGGTGAGCGCGGCCGGTCCGTCCAGCGGCGCGGCCGCCGGCACCATCGGGATCGCCGTGCCCGTGCCGCCGCCCTACGACGCGGAGCTGACCCGCTGGCGCAGCGAGTTCGGCGACCCCCTCGCCGACCGCATCCCCCCGCACGTGACGCTGCTGCCGCCGACGCTGCTGCGGCACGAGGACCTCGCCGCGGTGCGCACGCACCTGCGGGCGGTGGCGGAGGCGGGCGCGCCCTTCCCGATGCACCTGCGCGGCACGGCGACGTTCCGGCCGGTGTCCCCGGTGGTGTTCGTGCAGCTCGCGCGGGGCATCTCGGAGTGCGAGCTGCTGGAGGCCGCCGTGCGCGGCGGCCCGCTGCAGCGGGAGCTGGTCTTCCCGTACCACCCGCACGTGACCGTCGCGCACGACGTGGACGACGGGGCGCTGGACCGGGCGGAGCAGACCCTGCGGAACTGGGAGGCCAGCTTCACCGTCACGGGCTTCTGCCTGTACGAGCACGGCGACGACGGCATCTGGCGGGTGCGCGAGGAGTTCAGGTTCCCCGTCGCGCTGCGCGGGTAGTCGTCCCACAGCCACAGCCACCGCGCACGCGGACGGCAGGGCACCCGGAGAGGTGGAGGCGATGACGTCCGCGAAGGAGCAGGCCGCGGCGGCCGTGGAGACGGTGAAGGCGTCGCACCCCGTGCGCGCCTACAACCGCTACTCCGAGGTCCGCGGCAACGTGCTCGCCGGGGGCATCGCGTACTTCGCGTTCTTCTCCCTCTTCCCCGCCCTCGCGGTGGGCCTGAGCTTCCTCGGCTCCACGCTGCGCGGGCAGCCGCAGCTGGTCGAGGGCATCGTCGAGGGGGTCAACTCCTACCTGCCGGGGCTGCTGCACCCGGGCACCTCCTCCGGCGTGGACCAACCCGGCATCTACGTCGACGACTGGCTGCGGCGCGACGTGCTGGGCGTCGTCGCCAGCGTCGGCCTGGTCACCCTGCTGATCACCGGCCTGGGCTGGATGGACGCCCTGCGGCAGAGCGTGCGCGCCGTCTTCGGCGACGACGCCGGCGGCGGCAACGTCGTGGTGCTCAAGCTCTACGACATCGCCGTGTTCCTGGTGATCGGGCTGGGCCTGCTGGTCTCCGTGCTCTCCGTCGTGGCCAGCACGGCCGCCGCCGACTTCGTCCTGGGCCTGCTCGGGGTGGAGGGCTCCCCGGTGGGCCGGGCGCTGCTGCGCGGGCTGGGGATCTTCGTGCCCCTCGTGGTGGACACCGCCCTGTTCCTGGCGGTGTTCCGGCTGATGCCCGGTGCGGACGTGCCGCTGCGGGACCTCTTCTCCGGGGCCGTCATCGGCGGGGTGGGCCTGGGGATCCTCAAGCAGATCGGCACCCAGGTCGCCTCCCGCAGCGCGGACAACCCGTTCCTGCAGGCGGCGGCCAGCCTGGTCGTGATCCTGGTCCTGATGAACCTCATCGGCCGGCTCACCCTCTTCGCCGCGGCGTGGGCGGCCACCAACGCCGAGGAGCACGGCACCCTCCACGCCCCCCAGGAGCAGCAGGCCCGCACCTTCCACGGGGCGCACCGCGCCCCGCCGCCCGCGCGCCCGCACGACCACACCACCCTGGCGGCGGGCCTGCTGCTCGGCGCGGTCGGCACCAGCGCGGTGCTCGGGGCGCGCCGGGCCGCGGGCCTGGCGGCGGGGGCGCTGGTCTCGGTGCTGCGCCGGCGGCGGTGAGGACGCTCCTCGCCGCCGCGCTGGGCGTGCTCGCGGCGGCGGCGGCCGCGGTGGTGCTCTTCGCCGGGGCCGACCTGGGTTTCGCGGACAACGGCGACGGGCAGCGCTTCACCTGCCGGCTCGGCATCGAGCCGACCCGCTCCCTCCAGCACGTCTCGGCGTGGTTCGAGCACCGGCCGGCGTCGGCGCAGGTCCGCGACTGGTGCGCGCTGCCCGGCACGCAGGCCCCGTCGTCGTGGGCGCTGCTGCTGCGCCCCGTCGTGGCGGCGGCCACGGCCCTGACCGGCGGGTACGACCTGCGCTGGACGGGGGTGCTGGTGTGCCTGCTCACCGGCGCCCTGTCCGCGACGGCCGTCCTGGCGTGGCGGGCGCGGGCGGTGACCGCGGTGCTGCTGACCGTGCCGCTGGTGCTGGTGGCGTGCGACACGACGTTCCTGGCGTACGCCTCCGCGCCCTACGCCGACGCGGGGGCCTTCCTGGCGCTGACGGCGTTCGTGGTGCTGCTGCTGCGGGCGGCGGGGCGCGGGGCCGCGCGCGGGCGGGACCTGCTGGCCCTGGGCGGTGCGGGGGTGGTGCTGGTGTCGGTGAAGGCGCAGGTGGTGACCCTGGTCGCGGTGGTGGTGGCGGTCCTGCTGGTGGAGGCGTGGCGGGCCCGGCGGGTGCCCGCGCGCGGGCGGGTCGCGGCCGGCTCCGCGGCGGCCGTGGCGGTGGTGGCGGCGGCGGGTGCGGTGCTGGCGGGGCAGGGCGGGGACTACTGGCGCACCAACCAGTACAACCTGCTGTTCGCGACGGTCCTGCACGACTCCCCGGACCCGGCGGGGACGCTGCGGGAGCTGGGGCTGGACCCGGCCCTGGCGCCCTTCGCGGGCACCCAGGTCTGGGACCCGGTCAACGCGCTCACCGCTGCCGGTTACCCCAGCGCGCACGCGGGGTTCGGCCGCGCGGACCTGCTGGCGCACTACGCGCGGCACCCGTCCCTGGCCCTGCCCCTGCTGGCGGAGGCCGCCGAGCAGCTCGCCGACCCACACGTGACGCGGCAGGCGGACACGGTGGTCCCCGAGGAGGAGCGGGCCGGGGCCCCGGCGCCGGGGCGGGGTCGCGCCGTGCACGGCGACGGTGCGGGGGCCGCGGTGCTGTCCGTGGTGGGCCCGGCGGGCTGGCCGGGGTTCGCCCTGCTGTGGGTGCTGGGCGCGGCGGCGGGGACGTGGCTGTGGCTGCGGGCGCGGGCGGCGCCGCTGCGGCAGTGGGGGGCGGCGCTCGCGGTGTGCGCGGCGTCCGGGGCGGTGCTCGCGGCGACCGCGGTGCTGGGCGACGGGTACGCCGACATCCGCAAGCACCTCGTGCACGCCGCGTACGCCACCGCGCTGGAGCTGGCGCTGCTGGCCGGCGGGGCGGTCGTGGCGGCGCTGCACCTGCGCGCGCGGAGGTCGCGGCCGCTCGCCGTCAGCGGAGCAGTTCCACCCGGCACGTGACACCGGGGGCCCCGGCGAGGCGGGCGTCGGCGGTGAGCAGCGGGACGTCCAGCGCCTCGGCGAGGGCGACGTAGGCCGCGTCGTACGCGGTGACGGTGTGGCGCAGTTCCCAGCAACGGGGCAGCAGCGCCCGGTGGCCGGCGCGGCGCAGGGGGATCTCCAGGAGGTCCAGCAGGGCGAGGTCGGCGCGCCGGGCGTCCAGCGCGCCGGAGGCGGTGCGCCGGCGCAGGACCGAGACGACCTCCAGGTCGATCAGTTCCGGCGCGGTGAGGACCTCACCGCGCAGGCGCGAGCGGGCCGTGTCCCCGTCGTCCCCGTCGTCGACCAGTGCGGGCGCCAGGACGCTGGCATCAACGACGATCACGGTCGTCGCGCACCGCCTCGGTCGACGCGGAGAAGGACAGCGTCCCACCGGCGCGGCCTCCGGCGCGGTCGAGCACCTCGTCCAGGGAGGGTGTGCTCGCCTCCTCGATGAGCTTGGCGAGCAGGTACTCCTGCAGCGAGCGGTGGGACATCGCCGCCCGCCGGCGCAGGACGGCGTGGACCTCGGCGGGTACGTCCTTGATCTGCACACTCGGCATGGCGCCATTCTGGCGCCAGTGGCGCCAGGCTGCAAGGAGCCGGCCACCGTGCCCGCCCACGCCCGGCCCCGCGCGGGGCCGGGCGTGGGCGGGCGCCGGCGCTGGGGGAGGATGGGCCCGTGGTGCTCACCCGCCGGACCAGTGGCTTCCTGATCGCCGTCGGCCTGTGGACGTGGTTCATCTGGCCGAACTTCCTGCGCAACATCTGGCGCGACGAGAGGTCCTTCGCGGACGGCGCCCCGCAGGCCTTCCTGCTCGTGCACCTCGTGCTCGTCGTCGTCAGCCTCGCCGTCGGCACCGCCATCGGGGTGCTCGGCGTACGCGGCTGGCGCCGGGCCCCGCGGACCTGAGGCGCCGGGCCCGGGCAGCCGAGGCACCGGGACGCGCGAGGGGCCCGGGGGCACGTGCCCCCGGGCCCCTCGTGGCGCCGGTGTCAGAGCTTGCGCGCGATGAGCGCCTGCTTGACCTCGCTGATCGCCTTGGTGATCTGGATGCCGCGCGGGCACGCCTCGGAGCAGTTGAAGATCGTGCGGCAGCGCCACACGCCCTCGCGGTCGTTGAGGATCTCCAGGCGCAGGTCCGAGCCCGCGTCCCGGCTGTCGAAGATGAACCGGTGCGCGTTGACGATCGCCGCCGGGCCGAAGTACTGCCCGTCCGTCCAGAACACCGGGCACGACGACGTGCACGCCGCGCACAGGATGCACTTGGTGGTGTCGTCGAAGCGCTCGCGGTCCGGCTGGGACTGCACCCGCTCGCGGGTCGGCTCGGCGCCGGAGGTGATGAGGAACGGCATGACCTCCCGGTAGGCCGCGAAGAACGGCTCCATGTCCACCACGAGGTCCTTCTCGATGGGCAGGCCCTTGATGGGCTCCACCACCACCGGCTTGGACACGTCGAGGTCCTTCAGGAGCGTCTTGCACGCCAGCCGGTTGCGGCCGTTGATGCGCACCGCGTCGGAGCCGCACACGCCGTGGGCGCAGGAGCGGCGGAACGTCAGCGAACCGTCGATCTCACCCTTGATCTTGTGCAGGGCGTCGAGCACGCGGTCCGTGCCGTACATGGTGACCGTGTAGTCCTCCCAGTGCGGCTCGGTGTCCTGCTCCGGGTTGTACCGGCGCAGCCGCATGGTGACGTCGAAGGACGGGATGCCGCCGTGCCCGTCGGTGCCGCGCTCCTCGCGCGGCTTCGCACCACCGGGGCCCGCGTGGGCGGCGTCGGCCGACTTCGCGGGGCCGGCCGCGGCGTTCGTCTCGAGCGGGCCCTCCTCCGTGGTGGAGCGGGCCTCGGGTTCGCGGTCGGGTGCCATCAGTACTTGCGCTCCATCGGCTGGTAACGGGTCTGCACGACCGGCTTGAAGTCCAGGCGGTTCACGAGCCCGCCGTCCGCGCCCTGCTCGCGGTAGATCATCGTGTGCCGCATGAAGTTCACGTCGTCGCGGTGCGGGTGGTCCTCGCGGAAGTGCCCGCCGCGGGACTCCTTGCGCTCCAGCGCGCCGAGGCAGATGACCTCCGCCAGGTCCAGCAGGAAGCCCAGCTCCACCGCCTCCAGCAGGTCGGTGTTGTACCGCTTCCCCTTGTCCTGCACGACCACGCGGGAGTAGCGCTCCTTGAGGCGGTCGATGTCGCTGAGGGCCTGCTTCAGGGTGGTCTCGGTGCGGAACACCTGGGCGTTGGCGTCCATCGTGTCCTGCAGCGCCTGCCGGATCGCCGCCGGGCGCTCGCCCGTCGCGCGGTTGCGCATCCCCTCCAGCAGCGCCACCGTCTCCGTCGCCGGCGCCTCGGGCAGCGCCACCCAGTCGGCGCGGACGGCGTACTCGGCGGCGGCGATGCCCGCCCGCTTGCCGAAGACGTTGATGTCCAGCAGGGAGTTCGTGCCCAGGCGGTTCGAGCCGTGCACGGAGACGCACGCCACCTCGCCGGCCGCGTACAGGCCCGGCACGACGGTCGTGTTGTCGCTGAGCACCTCGGCGTTGACGTTCGTCGGCACCCCGCCCATCGCGTAGTGCGCGGTGGGGTAGACGGGCACCGGCTCGGTGTACGGCTCCACCCCCAGGTAGGTGCGGGCGAACTCCGTGATGTCGGGGAGCTTGGCGTCGATGTGGGCCGGCTCCAGGTGCGTCAGGTCCAGCAGCACGTAGTCCTTGTTCGGGCCGGCGCCGCGCCCCTCCCGCACCTCGTTGGCCATCGAGCGGGCCACGATGTCGCGCGGCGCGAGGTCCTTGATGGTGGGGGCGTAGCGCTCCATGAACCGCTCGCCCTGGGCGTTGCGCAGGATGCCGCCCTCACCGCGCGCGGCCTCCGACAGCAGGATCCCCAGGCCCGCCAGGCCCGTCGGGTGGAACTGGAAGAACTCCATGTCCTCCAGCGGCAGCCCGCGGCGGTAGGCGATGGCCATGCCGTCGCCGGTGAGGGTGTGCGCGTTGGAGGTGGTCTTGTAGACCTTCCCGGCCCCGCCGGTGGCGAACACCACGGCCTTGGCCTGGAAGACGTGGATCTCCCCGGTGGCCAGCTCGTACGCCACGACCCCCGAGACCCGCTTGCCCGCGGGGACGCCCGCCACGGGGCCGCCGTCCACGCCGCTCTCCTGCGAGCCGCCCTCCGGGCGCTCCTCCATGCCCTCGATCTCCGCGCCGGTCCGCGCGTCGGCCGCGTCGACGAGCAGCAGGTCCAGGACGTAGAACTCGTTGAAGAACTCCACCTGGTGCTTCACGCACTGCTGGTAGAGGGTCTGCAGGATCATGTGGCCGGTGCGGTCCGCAGCGAAGCAGGAGCGGCGCACCGCGGCCTCGCCGTGGTTGCGGGTGTGCCCGCCGAAGCGTCGCTGGTCGATGCGGCCCTCGGGCGTGCGGTTGAACGGCAGGCCCATCTTCTCCAGGTCCAGGACCGCGTCGATGGCCTCCTTGCACATCACCTCCGCGGCGTCCTGGTCGACGAGGTAGTCGCCGCCCTTGACGGTGTCGAAGGTGTGCCACTCCCAGTTGTCCTCCTCCACGTTGGCCAGGGCGGCGCACATGCCGCCCTGTGCCGCACCGGTGTGGGAGCGCGTGGGGTACAGCTTCGTCAGGACGGCGGTGCGGGCGCGCTGGCCCGCCTCCAGGGCGGCCCGCATGCCCGCGCCGCCGGCGCCGACGATGACGACGTCGTACTTGTGCGTCTGCATGGGCTGGTGCCTCTCTCGGGACGGGTCAGCTACCGCTGCGGCAGACCGCCAGCGTGGACGCCGGGTCGGTGCAGGGGTCGAACGTGAAGATGACCAGGGTGCCGAGGACCAGCACGAGCGTCGTGGCCGTGTAGAGGCCCATCTTCAGCCAGAAGCGGGTGGCGTCCCGCTCGGCGTAGTCGTTGATGATGGTGCGCACGCCGTTGGTGCCGTGCAGCTGCGCCAGCCACAGCATGATGAGGTCCCAGGTCTGCCAGAACGGGCTGGACCACTTGCCGGCGACGAAGCCCCAGTCGATCTGGTTGATGCCCTGCCCGGCCACCATGTTGACCCACAGGTGGCCGAAGACCATGACGAGCAGCAGCACGCCGGACATGCGCATGAACAGCCAGCCGTACAGCTCCCAGTTCGTCCGGGTGGCCTTGCTGCGGCGGTAGGGGGAGCGCGGCGCCTCCAGGGCGGGGGCGTAGCCGCCGGTGCCCGAGGTGTCGGTCGGAGAGCTCATGGGGACCTCAGTGGCCGAAGACGAAGGTGAGGTGGCGGATCGAGAAGGGGACCATCAGCACGGTGAAGAGCACCATGACGCCCCAGAAGAGCTGGCGCTGGTAGCGGGTGCCCTTGGACCAGAAGTCGACGAGCACCAGGCGGATCCCGTTGAGCGCGTGGAACACCACGGCACCCACGAGGCCGAGCTCGCCGACGCCCATCACGGGGTTCTTGTACTGCCCGATGACCGCGTCGTACGCCTCCGGGGAGATGCGCACCGTGGCGGTGTCCAGGACGTGCACGAAAAGGAAGAAGAAGATCGCCACGCCGCTGATGCGGTGCGCGACCCAGGACCACATCCCCTCCCGCCCCCGGTACAGGGTACCGACGGGCTTCTTCGGGCCGCCCTGCTTCTTCGGGCCACCCTGCGCGGTGGGTGTGAGACTGGTGGCCACCGGTGTCCTCCCTCGAGGTTCGTGGGCGCCTGACCGCGGTGGGGAACCCGCACGGGAACGGCAGCGTCCTGTGAATATCGTAGGCACCGGGGTGCCCGCGGTCCCCCCGAGAGGGGCCGTCGCCGCGGACTGTGACGAAGGACTCACCCGTTACCACGGATCCGGCCGTCCCGCCCAGGAAAGGCTTTCCTGCCCGGACGGGCGTGCCGCGGGGCCGTGCCGCGGGAGGCCCGCGAGCCGGTAGGTTCCGCCCATGGCGAGCGACGCACCGTCCTCCGGCCCCTCCGCGGCCGACCCCTCCGCGCCCGGCCTGCCCGTCCCCGACGACTCCGCCCCGGTGGTGCCCCAGTGGGGGGACTCGGAGCTGGAGGACGCCACCATCGACCTGAGCGACTTCTACGCCGTGGTCCCCGCGGGCGGGGCGGGCACGCGCCTGTGGCCGCTGTCGCGGCGGGACCGCCCGAAGTTCCTCCTCGACCTCACCGGCCGCGGCCGCACGCTGCTGCAGGCCACGTGGGACCGCCTGCAGCCGCTGGCCGGCGCCGAGCGCACCCTCGTCGTCACCGGCCGCACCCACGCCGGGCCCGTCGCCGAGCAGCTCCCGGAGCTGCCGGAGCGCAACATCCTGCGCGAGCCCAGCCCCCGCGACTCCGCCGCGGCCATCGGCCTGGCCGCCGCCGTGCTGGTGCGCCGCGACCCCGACGCCGTCCTGGGCTCCTTCGCCGCCGACCACGTCATCTCCGGGCGCGACGACTTCGAGTCCTCCGTGGAGCAGGCCGTCGTCACCGCCCGCCGCGGCTTCGTCGTCACCATCGGCATCGCCCCCTCCCACCCCGCCACCGGCTTCGGCTACATCCGCCTGGGCAAGCGGCTGCGCCTGCAGGGGGCGCCCAACGCCCGCCGGGTCGTGCAGTTCAAGGAGAAGCCCGACGCCCGCACCGCCGCGGCCTACCTGTCCACCGGCGACTACCGCTGGAACGGCGGCATGTTCGTGGCGCGGGCCGACGTCCTGCTGGAGCTGCTCGCCGAGCACACCCCCCAGCTGCACGCCGGGCTGCAGGAGATCGCCGAGGCGTGGGACACCCCGCAGCGCGACGCCGTCCTCGCCGAGCGCTGGGGCGCCCTGCCGGCCCTCGCCATCGACCACGCCGTCGCCGAGCCGGCGGCCGCCGCGGGCCGCGTGGCCGTGGTGCCCGCGACGTTCGGCTGGGACGACGTCGGGGACTACGCCTCCCTGGCCGACCTGCTGCCCGCCGACGTGGACCGCCCCCGCGTCCTGGGCGATGCCGACCTCGTCCTCACCGAGGGCGTCACCGGCGGCCTCGTGGTGCCGGCGTCCGGGCGCGTCGTGGCCATCCTCGGCCTCGACGACGTCGTCGTGGTGGACACCCCCGACGCCCTCATGGTGACCACCAGGGCCCGTTCGCAGGAGGTGAAACGCCTGGTGGAGCGCGCTCGCGAGGCCGAGCGCGGGGACGTGCTCTAGCGTCGACGTACTGTGAGTGACCTGGCAGCGCTGCTGGCGCCCCATCTCGACGGGCCGGGCGGGATCGTCGCCCTGCGCCGGAGCCTGCACGCGCACCCCGAGCGCAGCCGCGACGAGCACCGCACGACCACGCTGCTGGCCGACGCGATGGCCTCGGCGGGGCTGCGGGTGCGGCGGCTGCCCGGGACCGGCCTGCTCGCCGACGTCGGCGAGGGCGAGCCGCGGGTGGGCCTGCGCGCCGACCTCGACGCCCTGCCGCTGCAGGAGACGACCGGCCTGCCGTACGCCTCGGCGCTGCCGGGGGTGGCGCACGCCTGCGGCCACGACATCCACACCGCGTGCGTCGCCGGCGCCGGGCTGGTCCTGGCGGACCTGGCGCGCGCCGGGCGGCTGCCGCACCCGGTGCGGCTGGTCTTCCAGCCGGCCGAGGAGGTCATGCCGGGCGGCGCGATCGACGTCCTGGAGACCGGGGCGGTGGACGGGCTCAGCGCCCTGTACGGCCTGCACTGCGACCCGGGCGTCGACGTGGGCAGGGTGGGGCTGAAGGCCGGGCCGATCACCTCCGCGTCGGACACCGTGCGGGTCCGCCTCAGCGGCACCGGCGGGCACACCTCCCGCCCGCACCTGGCCGGCGACCTCGTCTTCGCCCTCGGCCAGGTCGTCACCCAGCTGCCCGCCGTGCTCTCCCGCCGGGTGGACCCCCGCTCCGGGCTGAACCTCACCTGGGGTGCGGTGCGGGCCGGGGAGGCGCCCAACGCGGTGCCCAGCGAGGGGTGGGCGACGGGGACGCTGCGCTGCATGGAGTCCGACGCGTGGCGGCACGCCGGCGAGCTCGTGGAGGGCGTCGTGGACGACCTCGTGCGGCCCTACGCGGTGCAGGCGGAGGTGACGCTCGTGCGGGGTGTGCCGCCCGTCGACAACGACCCCGCGGCCGCGGCGGTCCTGGACGCCGCCGCGCGCGGGGAGCTGGGTCCCGCCGCCGTGGAGACGACCCGGCAGTCCCTCGGCGGGGAGGACTTCGCCTGGTACCTGCAGCGGATGCGCGGGGCGATGGCCCGGCTCGGCACCCGCACCCCCGGCGGCCCGACGTACGACCTGCACCGCGGCGACTACGCGCCGGACGAGGCGTGCATCCCGGTCGGGGTGCGGCTGCTGGTGGCGACGGCCCTGCACCCCGACGCCGAACTGGGGGGCCGTCCACTGGTCGATCTGCCCACCGGCGGCGCGTGAAGCGCATTGCGGGGAGGTAACGACTGCCCGGTGGCCGGGCAGTCTGCGCCGCAACGCCCGGGGCGCCTCCTACAGTGAGGAGCCCGGGCGCCGGCCCGGAGGTCTGGAGGTTCCCACCGTGTCCACGAAGATCGCGCGCGCCGCCGCCCTGGGTGCGGCCGCCCTGCTGCTGGCCTCCTGCGGGGAGCGTCCCACCGAGGGGGGCTCGGCGCCCTCCGCGAGCGGGAGCGCGTCCGGCGGGACCGAGGCGTTCAAGGCCTGCATGGTCCTCGACACCGGGGGCGTCGACGACCGCTCGTTCAACCAGTCCTCGTGGGCGGGCATGGAGGCGGCGAAGGCGCAGAACCCCGCCGTGGAGATCTCCTACGTGCCCTCCGCCGACGACACGCAGTACACCCCGAACCTGCAGGCGCAGGTGCAGCAGGGCTGCGACACCATCATCGGCGTCGGCGGCCTGATGGCCGACAGCGTCAAGGAGGTCGCCACGGCCAACCCCGAGCAGTCGTTCGCCGAGATCGACTCCTCCTCGGAGCTGGAGAACGTCTACGGCATCCAGTACAACACCGCCGAGGCGGCGTTCCTCGGCGGCTACCTCGCCGCGGGGATGACCACGACGGGCGTCGTCGGCACCTGGGGCGGCCTGCCCATCCCGCCGGTCACCATCTTCATGGACGGCTTCTGGGAGGGCGTGCAGCACCACAACGCCCAGAAGGGCACGAACGTGAAGGTCCTGGGCTGGGACGAGAAGAACCCCAAGGGCGGCACGTTCGCCAACAGCTTCACCGACCAGGCCGCGGGCCGCTCCATCACCGAGACGCTCGTGGGCCAGGGCGCCGACATCGTCATGCCGGTGGCCGGGCAGGCGGGCCTGGGCGCCGGTGCCGCCGCCGAGGCCTCCGGCGGGAAGCTGAACCTCCTCTGGGTGGACACCGACGGCTGCGTCAGCGCCGAGCAGTACTGCCAGTTCTTCCTCTCCTCGGTCACGAAGAACCTCACCGGCTCGGTGGAGGAGTACGTCCTGGCCGCCGCCGACGGCGAGGCCCCCACCGGGTCCTACGTGGGCACCCTGGAGAACGAGGGCGTCGGGCTGGCACCCTTCAACCAGTTCGAGTCCAAGGTCCCCGACGCCCTGAAGCAGGAGCTGGAGACGGTGCGCAAGGGCATCGTCGACGGGACCATCGAGATCACCTCCCCGAGCGCGGTCGAGGGCTGACGCCCGGCGCGGGACGGGGCGACAGCGAGGGGACGGGCCGCACGTGGAGCTGGAGCTCAGGGGCATCACCAGGCGCTTCGGGCCCCTCGTCGCCAACGACGGGATCGACCTGACCGTGCGGGAGGGGGAGATCCACGCCCTCCTCGGGGAGAACGGTGCCGGCAAGAGCACGCTGATGAACGTGCTCTACGGCCTGCTGCAGCCGGACGAGGGCGAGATCCTCGTCGACGGCCGGGCGGTGCGGTTCTCCTCCCCGGCCGACGCGATGGCCGCGGGCATCGGCATGGTGCACCAGCACTTCATGCTGGTGCCGACGTTCACCGCGACGGAGAACATCGTGCTCGGCGCGGAGCTGACGCGCGGCGGCGGCCTGCTGGACCGCCGCCGCGCCCGGCAGCGCGTGGTGGAGACGTCGGAGCGGTTCGGCCTGTCGGTCCCGCCCGACGCCCTCGTCGCCGACCTCGCCGTCGGCGTGCAGCAGCGCGTGGAGATCGTCAAGGCGCTGCTGCGGGAGGCGAGGGTCCTCGTCCTGGACGAGCCCACCGCGGTGCTCACCCCCGCCGAGACCGACGACCTCATGCGCGTCATGCGCTCCCTGGCCGAGGCGGGCACCTCCATCGTGTTCATCACCCACAAGCTGCGCGAGGTGCGCGCGGTCGCCGACCGCATCACCGTCATCCGCCGCGGCCGCGTCGTGGGCCAGGCCGAGCCCAGCGCCTCCCCGGAGGAGCTGGCCGCGCTCATGGTGGGCCGCGACGTGCGCCTCGTCGTCGACAAGGCCCCCGCCGCACCGGGGCGGCCGGTGCTGGAGCTGTCGGGCGTGCGGGTCACCGACCCGGCCGGCGCGGTGCTCCTCGATGACGTGAGCCTGCAGGTGCGGGCGGGGGAGGTCCTCGCCGTGGCCGGGGTCGACGGCAACGGGCAGACGGAGCTGACCCGCTGCATCGTGGGCCTGCAGCCCGTGGCCGCCGGGTCGGTGCGCGTGGGCGGGCAGGACGTCACGGGCCTGTCGGTGCGCGAGGTGCTCGACCGCGGCGTCGGGTACGTGCCGGAGGACCGCCTGCACGACGGCCTGGTGGGTTCCTTCACCGTCGCCGAGAACCTCGTGCTGGACCTCGTGGACACCCCGGCCTTCGTCGCCGGGCCCGCGGTGGACCGGGCAGCCGTGGACCGCAACGCCGCCGAGCGCATCGCGGAGTTCGACATCCGCACCCCCGGCCCCGGCGCGGCCGTCGCCACGCTCTCCGGCGGCAACCAGCAGAAGGTCGTGCTGGCCCGGGAGATGTCCCGGCCCCTGGAGCTGCTCGTCGTCGCCCAGCCCACCCGCGGGGTCGACGTCGGCAGCCAGGAGTTCGTGCACCAGCGCATCGTCGCCGAGCGCGACCGCGGCGCCGCGGTCCTGCTCGTGTCCACCGAGCTCGACGAGGTGCGGGCCCTGGCGGACCGCATCGTCGTCATGTACCGCGGCCGCATCGCCGGGGAGGTCGGCCCCGACGCCGGCCCGGAGCAGCTCGGGCTGCTCATGGCCGGTGCGCAGCCGCAGGGAGGAACCGCGTGAGCACCGCCGCCCCACCGAGCCCGGCCCCCGCGCCGGGCACCGCCGCTGACGCCCGGCCGCGCCGGGCGCGCGGCGGGGAGCTGCTGGTCACCGCCTGCGCCGTCGTCGGCGCGCTCGTGGTGGGGGCGGTGCTGATCGCCGTCGGTGACGCGCGCACCCGCGCCGCGGCCGGCTACTTCCTCGCCTACCCGTGGGACACCTTCACCGAGGCCGGCTGGGCGGTGGGCGAGGCCTACGCCGCGCTGCTGGAGGGGGCGGTGTACAGCCCCGACCTGTCCGGCGGGGCGGCGCTGGGGCCGGTCTCGGAGACCCTCGTCAACGCCACCCCGCTGATCCTGGCCGGGCTCGGCGTCGCGCTGGCCTTCCGCGTCGGGCTGTTCAACATCGGCGCGCAGGGGCAGGTGGTCCTCGGGGCCATCGCCGCCGCGTGGGTGGGGTTCGCCCTCGACCTGCCCGTCGTGCTGCACCTGCTGGTGGCCCTGGCCGGCGGTGTGCTGGGCGGCACCGCCTGGGGTGCGCTCGTCGGCTGGCTCAAGGCGCGCACCGGCGCCCACGAGGTCATCACGACGATCATGCTGAACTACGTCGCGCTGAACCTGCTGAACTTCCTGCTCACCGTCCGCGGGTTCCAGCGCCCGCCCTACGGGCAGGCCATCTCCGAGGTCGTCGCACCCGCCGCCCGGCTGCCGCTGCTGCTGGGCAGCCCCCTGCGCGTGCACCTGGGGCTGCTGCTGGCGCTGCTGGCCGCGGTGGCCGTGCACTGGCTGTTCCGCAGCTCCCGGCTGGGTTTCCGCATGCGGGCCGTGGGGGCCAACCCCGACGCCGCGCGCACCGCGGGGATGTCGGTGGGGCGGCTGCAGATCACCGCGATGGCCCTGTCGGGCGGGCTGGCCGGGCTGGCCGGCGCCTCGCAGGTGCTGGGCGTGACCGGCAGCGTGACCGGCAGCATCGCCGGCAGCATCGGTTTCGACGCCATCACCGTGGCGCTGCTGGGCCGCAACAACCCCTACGGCGTCGTCGCCGCCGGGCTGCTGTTCGGGGGCCTGCGGGCGGGGGGCGTGCAGATGCAGTCCGCCACCGGTGTCCCCGTCGACCTCGTCGGGGTCCTGCAGGCGCTCATCGTGCTGTTCATCGCCGCCCCCGCCCTCGTGCGGGCGGTGTTCCGGCTGCGCACCGGGGCCGGCGGCGTCGGCGGCGAGCTGGCCGGGGGGTGGACGCGGTGAGCGCCCCCACCACCCCGGCGCGCCCGGAGGCCGTCGTCGTCCACGAGCGCGTCGAGCGCGTCACGAGCCCCCGCCGGCGCGCGGTGACCGGCGCCCTGCTCGTCCTGGTCGGTGCGGTCTGCGTCCTGGGCTGGGGTCTGGGCTCGGGGACCGGCGACGCCACCTTCCGCTTCGGCGGCGGCTCGGCGCTGCAGCTGCCCGACCTGACGCTGCCCGGCACGCTCACGCCCGTCGTGCTCGGCGCCGTGGTCGTCCTGCTGGGCCTGTACCAGATCGCCCGCGGGTTCCGGCCGCGGCGCAGCCCGCTGCTCGTGGCCCTCGCCGTGTCCTGCTTCGTGGTGTCGTTCCTGTGCTGGGCGATGAGCGGTGCGGACGCCGCCTCCATCGACGTGGTGCGGCTGCTGCGGCAGTCGGTGTTCCTGGCCACCCCGCTGGTCCTGGGCGCGCTCGCGGGCGTGCTGGGGGAGCGCAGCGGCGTGGTGAACGTGGCCATCGAGGGGCAGCTGCTCACCGGTGCGTTCACCGCGGCGCTCGTCGGCACCCTGGCGGGCAGCCTCGGCGCCGGCACGGTGGGCGCGGTCCTGGCGGGGGCGCTGGTGGGCTGGCTGCTCGCGGTGTTCGCCCTGCGCTACCGCGTCAACCAGGTGATCCTCGGCGTCGTCCTCAACGCCGCCGCCCTGGGGTTCACGGGCTGGGCGTACAAGGCGCTCATGCAGTCCGACACGCAGCGGTTCAACTCCCCGGGCGTGCTCTCCACGGTGCCGGTGCCGCTGCTGTCCGAGATCCCCGTCCTCGGGCCCCTGCTGTTCGACGCCAACGTCCTCGTCTACGTGATGTACGCCCTCATCGTCGCGCTGCAGCTGGTGCTGTTCCGCACCCGCTGGGGCCTGCGCACCCGCGCGGTGGGGGAGCACCCGAAGGCCGCCGCCACCGTCGGGGTGCCGGTGCTGCGGGTGCGCTACGTCAACGTCGTGGTCGCCGGGGGCGTGGCCGGGCTCGGCGGGGCGTTCCTGTCCATCGGGACCATCGGCCCGTTCACCGAGAACATGTCCGCCGGCAAGGGGTTCATCGCGCTGGCCGCGGTCATCTTCGGCCGCTGGAGCCCGCGCGGCGCCGTCGCGGCGTCGCTGCTGTTCGGGTTCTTCGCCGCGCTGCAGACCCTCGTCGGCGTCCTGCCGTACGGCTCGGCGGTGCCCGCCAGCTTCCTGTCGATGCTTCCGTACCTGGCCACGGTCCTGGCCGTCGCCGGGTTCGTCGGCCGCGTCCGCCCACCCGCCGCCAGCGGGGAGCCGTACCCGTGACGGCCCCCGACCTCGACGTCCTGCGCGCCGCCGCCCGCGCGGCCCTGGAGCACGCGTACGTGCCCTACTCGAACTTCCCCGTGGGCGCCGCGGCGCTCGTGGACGACGGCCGCGTCGTCTCCGGCTGCAACGTGGAGAACGCCTCCTACGGCGTGACGCTGTGCGCGGAGTGCACCCTCGTCGGCGCGCTGCGGATGAGCGGCGGCGGGCGGCTGGTCGCGTTCGCGTGCGTCGACGGCGCGGGCAACGTCCTCATGCCGTGCGGGCGCTGCCGGCAGCTGCTGTACGAGTTCGGCGGGCCGGAGCTGCTGGTGGACACCCCGCGCGGCGTCCTGCCCATGAGCGAGGTGCTGCCGGACGCGTTCGGCCCCCACGACCTGACCGACCCCACGAGGAGGACCCCCTGATGAGCACCCCGGTGAGCGGGCGGTTCGCCGCGGTCGACGTCATCCGCACCAAGCGGGACGGCGGGGAGCTCACGGACGCCCAGATCGACTGGGTGCTCGACGCCTACACCCGCGGGGAGGTCGCCGAGGAGCAGATGTCCGCCCTCGCCATGGCGGTCCTGCTGCGGGGCATGGGCCGGCGCGAGGTGTCCCGCTGGACGGCCGCGATGATCGCCTCCGGCTCCCGCCTGGACTTCTCCGACCTGCCGCGCCCCGCGGTGGACAAGCACTCCACCGGCGGGGTGGGGGACAAGACCACCCTGCCGCTGGCCCCGCTGGTCGCCGCGTGCGGGGCCGCTGTCCCGCAGCTGTCCGGCCGCGGCCTCGGGCACACCGGCGGAACCCTGGACAAGATGGAGGCGATCCCGGGCTGGCGCGCGGACCTGTCCCTGGAGGAGGTGCGGGCGCAGCTGCGGGACGTGGGCGCCGTGATCTGCGCGGCGACCGCCGACCTGGCCCCCGCCGACCGCAAGCTCTACGCGCTGCGCGACGTGACCGGGACGGTGGAGTCGGTCCCCCTCATCGCCAGCTCCATCATGAGCAAGAAGATCGCCGAGGGGACCCGGGCCCTCGTGCTGGACGTCAAGACCGGCTCGGGCGCGTTCATGAGCGACCCGGCCCTGGCGCGGGAGCTGGCCGGGACGATGGTGGCGCTCGGCACCGACGCGGGCGTGGAGACGCGGGCGCTGGTGACCGACATGTCCACGCCGCTGGGGCGCACCGCGGGCAACGCCCTGGAGGTCCGCGAGTCCGTCGAGGTGCTCGCCGGTGGCGGCCCCGCCGACCTGGTGGAGCTGACGGTGCTGCTGGCCCGGGAGATGCTCGACGCGGTCGGGCTAGACGCCGTGGACCCCGCCGACGCGCTGCGCGACGGGCGGGCGATGGACGTGTGGCGGCGCATGGTCGCCGCCCAGGGCGGGGACCCCGGCGCGCCCCTGCCCACCGCCCGGCACACCTCCACCGTGACCGCGGAGGCGGACGGGGTGCTGGAGGTGGTGGACGCCCTCGCCGTGGGGCACGCCGCGTGGCGCCTCGGTGCGGGCCGGGCGCGGCGCGGGGAGGCCGTGCAGGCGGGGGCGGGGGTGGAGCTGCACGCGGTGCGCGGCGAGCGGGTGCGCGCCGGGCAGCCGCTGCTCACCCTGCACACCGACACCCCCGACCGCTTCGCCTGGGCGCTGGAGGCGCTGGACGGCGGGCTGCGCATCGGGAGCTCTGCGGATGCGGTTCCGCTGGTCCGGGAGAGAATCACCGCTTGAGCGTGCTGTAATCGGTTCCTCACCCAGCGCTGTAGGCCGTGGAGGTGAAGACGCCACCGGGCGCTCCTCCACCGACCCCGGGCTGCCGAGGAGACCTGCATGCGACGAGGAGCGAGGACGGCCGGGTGGCCGGCGCTCGGCTTCGCCACGCGCATGATGCTGACGCTCGGCCTCGTGCTGGCCGGGGTCGGGAGCCTGCAGTACGCCCTCGTCGCCCACACCCTCACCGACCACGCCGCCGAGCAGCTCGTCGCCACCCACTCCGCCGACGCCAAGGTGCTGCGCGGCGTCCACGACGCCCCCGGCAACGGGATGCTGGAGGTGGAGGCACCGCTGGACCACCTCGCCACCCGTCCCGGGGTGCAGCGCGTCGCCCTCCTCGACGGCGACGCCACCGTGCTGGCCGTCGGGCGCGGGGACTTCGGCACCGACCCCGCCGAGGCCGGAGCCCACCCCTCCCTCGGCTCCCTCGACGAGCGCCGCGTCGTGGGCCGCGCCGTCGCCGGGGCCGACGCCACGCACCTGCGCCGCGTCGCCGCCAGCGGCCTGGCCGACGTCACCGAGGACGGCGAGGTGACCGTCGTGCGGGTCCCCATCGCCCTCGACGGGCGGGTGGGGGTCCTGGAGGTCCTGCGCACCGGGGAGGAGCTGCGCAGCGAGGTGCTCGCCCTGCGCCGGGTGCTGCTGCTGACGCTCGCCGCCGGGATGCTCCTGGCCCTGCCCGCGTTCTACCTCCTGGGCGGCCGCCGCCTCAGCACCCGTCACGGCGAGGCGCTCCAGACGGCCACGACCGACGCGCTGACGGGCCTGCACAACCACCGCGCCTTCCACGAGGACCTGCGCCGCAGGCTGCCCGCCGCGCAGCAGCGCGGGTTCCCGCTCACCCTCGCCCTCGTCGACCTCGACGGGTTCAAGCAGGTCAACGACACCCACGGGCACCGGCGCGGCGACCGCGTCCTGCAGGCCGTCGGGGCCGTCCTGGCCGAGGTGGTGCGCGAGGCGCCACGCGGTGCGCGGGCCTACCGGGTCGGCGGCGACGAGTTCGCGCTGCTGCTGCCCGGGGCGGACGCGGACACCGCTGCCGCGCTCGCCGAGCGGGTCCGCGCCGGCGTGGAGCGGGACGTGGCGGAGGTGACCACCAGCATCGGGCTCGCTGCACCCACCGGTGCCGCCACCGGTCCCGAGGCGCTCCTCGAGCAGGCCGACGCGGCCCTGTACGCCTCCAAGCGCGGCGGCCGCAACCGCGTGAGCGACGCCGCCGACGTGCCCGGCCGGACGCCGCCCCCCGCGGGGCGGTTGCCCCAGCAGGCGGGGGAGCAGGTACCCGGGGAACCCGCCGGGCCGCAGCGGGCCGAGCGCCGCGGCACCCCGCGCCAGCCCGTGCGCTCCTCGCGTCCCTGAGCCCGCCCCGGCCGCGTCGGCAGGCCGGACGGGTACCGCGTCCGGCCACTCGCAGGCCTCCTCCGGCTACGGGCCGTCGCCGGAGGCGCTCTAGGCTCAGGGCATGGCTCTTCCCCTCCCCGACGCAGGGACCTCCCCGACCGCCCCGGACGCGGGGGTCTCCACCCTCGAGGCCGTCCGGGCGCTGCCCAAGGTCTCCCTCCACGACCACCTCGACGGCGGACTGCGGCCGGCGACGATCGTGGAGATCGCCTCGGCCGTCGGGCACACGCTGCCCACGACGGACCCGGAGGAGCTGCGCGAGTGGTTCCGCACGGCCGCCGACTCCGGCTCCCTGGAGCTGTACCTGGAGACGTTCGCGCACACCACCGCCGTCATGCAGGACGCGGAGTCGCTGGCGCGGGTGGCGGAGGAGACCGTGCTGGACCTCGCCGCGGACGGCGTGGTGTACGGCGAGCTGCGCTACGCGCCCGAGCAGCACCTGAACCGGGGCCTGGGCCTCGACGAGGTCGTGCTGGCGGTGGAGGAGGGTTTCCGCCGCGGGGAGCGCCTCGCCGCCGAGCAGGGGCACCGCATCCGCGTCGGCACCCTCGTCACGGCCATGCGGCACGCCGAGCGCGGCCTGGAGATCGCCGAGCTCGCGCTGCGCCACCGCGACGCCGGGGTGGTGGGTTTCGACATCGCCGGGGCCGAGGCGGGTTTCCCCCCCACGCGCCAGCGCGACGCGTTCGACCTGCTGCACGCCGCGCACCTCCCCGTCACCATCCACGCCGGGGAGGCCGCCGGGGTGGAGAGCATCCGCGAGGCCGTGCACCCCTGTGGGGCGCAGCGCATCGGGCACGGCGTGCGCATCGTGGAGGACATCGAGGTGGAGCCCGGTGCGGGGGCCGCCGGGGCGCGGCTGGGCCGCACCGCCGCGTGGGTCCGGGACCGGCGCATCCCGCTGGAGCTGTGCCCCACGAGCAACGTGCAGACCGGCGCCGCGACGTCCGTCGCCGAGCACCCCGTGACGCTGCTCAAGGACCTGCGCTTCCGCGTCACCGTGAACCCCGACAACCGGCTGGTGTCCGGCACGACGCTCAGCCGGGAGTTCGCGCTGCTGGTGGACGAGGCCGGCTGGACCCTCGACGACGTGCAGTGGGCGACGGTGAACGCGGCGCGGGCGGCGTTCCTGCCCTACGACGAGCGCGCGGCGCTGCTCCGCGACGTCGTCGACCCGGGGTTCGCCGCCGCCCGGGGCCGCTCGCCCCGCCACGCGGTGGGCTGAGCCGCTCCCTCGCCCGCCCTTCTCCGGGTTCGGGCGGGTTCCCGCTCACCCTCGCCCGCCCTTCTCCGGGTTCGGGTGGGTGTGGGGCCGTCCTCGCTCGCCCTTCTCCGGGTTCGGGTGGGTGTGGGGCCGTCCTCGCTCGCCCTTCTCCGGGTTCGGGCGGGGGAGAGCGCTCCTCGTGCGCCCGAACCCGGAGATGGGCGGGGGGAGCGCGGGCGCAGGGCGCCGTTCAGGTGTGGGCGTCGCGGAACGCGCCGGCCGCGGCGAGCAGGTCCGCGACGACCCCGGGCGGGTCCAGGACCCGCACCGCGCCGCCGAAGGCGAGGAGCGCCCTCGCCGCCCCCGCCGCCCGGAACGGCGCCGAGAACTGCCGCCACCCCTCCTGCCCGCAGGTCTCCTCCTGCGCGCTCCCGGACAGCTGGGAGGCCACCACCCGCAGCACGGCCTCGGCGTGCTCGGCAGTGACCCGGAACCGCACGGGGACCACCGGCCCCCAGAGGCGCTCCACCCCGGCCTGCAGCTGCGCCCACACCGACTCCAGGTCCAGCTCCGGCGGGCACCGGGCGGGTTCGGCCGTGGCGGTGACGTCCCGCACCCGGGAGACGCGGAACATCCGCGGCTCGCCGTCGCAGGCGCCGACGAGGTACCAGGTCCCGTTCTTGGACACCAGGCCGTAGGGGTCGACGAGCCTGCGCCGGGCGGGTGGGCCGCTGCCGTGCTCGTAGCGCAGCACGAGGCGCCGCTGCTCCCACAGGGCGTCCTGCAGCGCCCCGAGGAACGGGGTGGGCTCGGGCGGGCGGTTCCAGGCGGCGGCGTCGACGAGGACGCGCTCGCGGTGCCGGGCGAGGTCGTCGCGGGCGGCGGCGGGTGCGGCGGCGAGCAGTTTGCGCAGGGCCGACTCGAACGGTGCCGCGGCGGGGTCCCCGGCGCCGCGGCCGGTCACGGAGAACAGCGCCCGCGCCTCGGCCTCCGTCAGGCCCGTCACGTCGGTGCGCCAGCCGGGCAGCAGGACGATCCCGCCGTAGCGGCCGCGCTCGGCGTAGACGGGCACACCCGAGGCCGACAGCGCCTCCACGTCGCGCAGCACCGTGCGGACGGAGACCTCCAGGCGGCGCGCCAGGTCCGGCGCGGGCAGTTTCCCGTGGGTCTGCAGCAGCAGGAGCAGCGACATCAGCCGGTCGGCGCGCACGCGGTGAGCATCCCAGTCATACCTGACAGGAGGTGACGTGGTGGGGCGGTTGGATCGTCCCACCCGACCGAGGAGGAACCATGACCGTCCCCACCGTCCCCACCACCGCGTCCGTGCCCGCGCGGTCCTCCCTGCCCGACCCCCGGCCCCTGCTGGCGCGGGCCTCGGACGAGGTCGAGCGGTTCCTGGCGGCGGTGCGCGCCGAGGACCTGGACCTGCCCACCCCGTGCGCCGGGTACGACGTGCGCGGACTGCTCGCCCACCTCGTCGCCGTGCAGGGGCGCCTGGCGCACGTGGCGCGCGGCGGGCACTTCGCCGACACCCCGCTGCAGGTCGGGGGCGTCGCCGACGACGGCTGGGCGGGTGCCTGGACCGCGGCCCGGGCCGGGGCCGAGGACGCCTGGGCCGACGACGCGGTGCTGACCCGCGTGCTGCGGCTGCCGTGGGGTGCGCACCCGGGTGCGGCCGCCGGGCTGGCCTACGTGCAGGAGCTCACCACCCACGCCGGGGACCTCGCCGCCGCCCTCGGCCGCACCGGTGAGCTGGACGACCACCTCGCCGCCGGCGTGCTGGAGGGGGCGCGGCGCTTCCTGCCCGCCGAGCCGCGCGGGGGGCAGGTCCCCTTCGGTCCCGTCGTCGACGTGCCGGACACCGCGCCGGCGTGGGCGCGCCTGGCCGGCTGGACCGGGCGCACCCCCGCCGTGTGAACCCCGCCGTGCGCAACCCGCCGGGTGGACCCCGCCGGGTGGACCCCGCCGGGTGGACCCCGCCGTGCGGACCCCGCGCAGGGGCGGGCCGCCGGCTCAGCCGCGCACCGGGGCCGGCGCCACCCCGGTGCCGGTGAGCCGGGCGGACAGCTCCCACAGGAGCGCCGCGCTCCCGGGGTCGCTGGCGGCGGCGCTGCGCCCGACGAGGGCGGGGTGGCCGCGGCCCTCCTGGAAACCGTCGGGACCGACGTAGCTCGCGCCGGGCAGGTCCTGCACCGCGGCGAACAGGGTGGGGCGCGCCCCCGCCTCGGCGCTCTGCGCCAGGAGCCGGTTGCCGATCGCGCCCACCAGCGTCACCAGGCGCCGGCCGGACCCCTGCTGCAGGTTGGTGGCGGCCCAGCCGGGGTGCGCGGCGAGCGCGCGCACGGGTGAGCCCGCCGCGGCCAGGCGCCGCTGCAGCTCCAGCACGAAGAGCAGGTTGGCCAGCTTGGACTGCCCGTAGGCCCGCCACGGGTTGTAGGGCCGCCGCTCCCAGTTCGGGTCGTCGAGGTCGATGCTCCCGATGCGGTGCGCCCCGGAGGAGACCACGACGACGCGGTCGGTGACGTGCGGCAGCAGCAGGTTCACCAGCGCGAAGTGCCCGAGGTGGTTGGTGCCGAACTGCAGCTCGAAGCCGTCCGCGGTCCGGCCCTGCGGCACCGCCATGATCCCGGCGTTGGCGACGAGGAGGTCGAGGGGGCCGTTCCACGCGGCGGCGAACTCCCGGACGGAGGTCAGGTCGGCGAGGTCGAGGCGGCGCACCTCCACGTCCCCCCGCATGCCGCGGGCGGCCTCGGCGCCCCGTGCGGGGTCGCGCACGGCGAGGACGACGCGGGCGCCGGCGCGGGCGAGCTCGGCGGCGGTGACGCGGCCGAGGCCGCTGTTGGCGCCGGTGACGACGGCGGTGCGCCCGTCGAGGCGGGGGAGGTCGGCTGCGGTCCAGCGGGGAGGGGTCATGCCCCGAATGTAGACAGCGCCAACAACGTAGTCAACGCCAACATCGGCGTAGTCTCGGCCCGTGCCCACCCCCGCCCGCCGCAGCTACCACCACGGCGACCTGCGCTCCGCCCTCCTGGTGCGCGCCGAGGAGGTGGTGCGGGCCCGCGGCAGCGCCGCCCTGTCGCTGCGCGAGCTGGCCCGCGACCTCGGCGTCAGCCACGCCGCGCCGAGCCGGCACTTCCCCGACCGCGACGCCCTCCTCGACGCCCTGGCCGTCCACGGGTTCCAGCGGCTCGGCGCCACGATGGCCGCGGCCGCGGCCCCACCCGCCCCCTTCACCGAGCGCCTCGTCGCCGTCGGGCAGGCCTACCTCGACTTCTCCGTGCACGACGCGGAGCTGCTCGGCCTCATGTTCACCGCCAAGCACGCCCGCGGCGCCACCCCCGCGCTGTGGGAGGCCGCCGGGCGGGCGCTGCGGGTCGTCGAGGACGTCGTCGCGGACGGGCGCACCGCCGGCGTCGTCGCACCCGGGGAGGAGGAGCTCGCCACCGCGGCCGTCCTGTCCACCGTGCACGGCATCGCCTCCCTGGCGGCCAGCGGCATGCTGCCCGGGGCGCGGGCCCACGACGTGCTCGCCAGCAGCCTCGGGCTGCTCGCGGGAGGGCTCGGCGCGCGTGTGCCGGCTCCGCCCCCCGCCCGCTGACGCACCGCGCAGGGCCCGGCGGTCCGCGCGGCGGGCGCCGTCAGAGGTGCACGATCCCGCTGCGGCGCAAGGGGAACAGCCAGGCCGGGTCGGGTGGCGGGCCCTCCGCGGGCCCGGGCGGCGGTTCCGCCGCGGGAGGCAGCAGCGGCCGCTCGGCGCGCGCCGCGGCGGTGCGCAGCGCACGCAGCTCCTCCTCGTCGAGCCCACCACCGCCCCGGGCGTCCACCAGGTCCACGCCGCCGCCGAGCTCGGCCAGCACCGTCCGCCGCTCACCGGCCGGGACCAGCGTCAGCACGTCCCCGGGCAGGCCGCCGGCCGCCGCGGCCTCCACGAGCCGGGCCGCGACCCCGGCCGCCCCCGCCGCGGGCAGCAGCACGCACGCGCCGCCCAGCACGAGGACCGGGGCCGCCACGGACACCGCCCCCAGCAGCACGTGACCGGCGGGCGCCAGCGCGAGGACCACGCCGGGGCCGCGCTCGACCCGCAGGCCGGGCGGCGCTCCCGCGGGCAGCAGGTCGAGCTTGTCCACCCAGCCCGCCCACCACACCAGGCGGTCCACGGCCGCCTCCACCTCCGCGAGGGCCCCCGACAGCGACAGCCCGCCGCGCCGCAGCTCCGAGACGAGCAGGCCGCGGTGGGTTTCCAGGTCCGCGGCCGCCCGCGCCAGGCGGCGCCCGCGGGTCGTGGGCGGCACCTGCGACCACTCCGCGGCGGCCTCCGCGGCGGCCACGAGCAGCTCCGCGGTGCCGCTGCCGGCGTCCCCGCCCGGCGCCGGGCCGGACGGCACCGCCCGCAGCACCCGGCTGCGTTCGCGTCCCCGCTCCGCCGCCCGGTCAGGCACGGAAGACCCCCAGCCGCGCCAGGACGTCCCCGAGGGCGGCACCGGCCGCTCCCGGGGCGCCGTCCACGCCGCCCGCCCCGTCCACGCCGCCCGTGCCGCCCGTGCCGCCCGTGCCGTCCACGCACGTCACCGACCGCACCCCGTCGATCCGGGCCAGCAGCGCCGCCGCCGCCGCCCCGCCGCCCCACAGCCGGACCTCGACCGCGGCGTCGGCCGCATAGCGGGCCAGGTCGGCCGCCACGGCCTCGACCGTAGCGGCCGGGCGCAGCCCCACCACCGGGCCGGGCGGAGGTGCCACGGGCCGCCGGCTCAGGAGGCGCTGCACCCCCGGCGGGCACCACCAGCCTCCCGCGGGCAGGGACGCCGGGGGCGGCACGCCGACCGCGGCGACGGCCGCCGCGGCCAGCTCGGGGCCGGGCAGCGGCCCGACGTCCGTCGCCTCCTCGAGGGGGTCGCCCATGCGCAGCCCGTCCGCGGCGGTCTCCAGCCGGGCCACGAGGTCCTCCACGACGGCGGGCGGTGCGAGCACGAGCGAGCCGGCGCGGCGGTGCAGGGCACCGAAGCCGTTGCGCGCCACGGCCGCGGCCAGCACGTCCACGTCCACCGCCCCGCCGCCCACCGCCCCACCCAGGACCACGTCCACGCCGAGGACGTCCGGCTCCGCGCTGAGCGCGACGCCCGCCTCCGCCAGTTCCACGCGCAGCGCGTGCAGCGCGGCCCGGGTGCCCCACGCGGCGACCGCGCCGGAGCCGGCCCACAGGGCGCGGTCGGTGGCCGGGCGGGCCCCCGGCAGCACCGTGAGCAGCCCCGCCGGCAGACCCGCGCGCCCGGTCGTCTCCGCGAGCAGGTGCGCCAGGGGGGCCGCGGCGGGACGGGGCCGCACGACCACCGCGTTGCCGCAGGCGAGGGCGGTGACGACCGCCACGGCCAGGGCGGAGGGGGTGGCCCGCCAGTCCGCGACGACGGTGACGACCCCGACGGGGGAGCGCCCGGCCGGTGCCCACGCCAGCTTGTCCGCCCACCCCGCCGCCCCGAACGCCAGGTCCGGCACCGCTCCCGCGTCGGCCTGCGCCGCGCGCAGCGGGCGCCCGCTCGTCACCGAGCAGGCCAGCGCCATCGGGTGGACCGCCTCCTCCAGCGCGTCCGCCAGCGGCAGCAGGTGCCTGACCCGGTCGGCGCCACCCGCCCACGCCCAGCCGTCCGTGCGGGCCCGCGCCGCGGCGGCCAGCGCCCGGCGGGCGTCCTCGGGGGAGCTCTCGGCCACCTCGCTCAGCGCCGCACCGGTGGCGGGGGCCAGCAGCGGTGTGGCGGGGACGCCGGTGTCGGCGGCGCCCCCGGGCAGGACGGGGGAGTAGCGGGGCAGCAGCCCGGCGCTCGCGGCGGAGGAGGCGGGGGACACCTCCCCGCCCGCTGCCGAGCGTGCCGACGCCCTCACGGGGCGCAGTCTACGGTCGGCCCCTCCCGGGAACGGCCCCGAGCGGGGGAACTGACAGGGTGGGCCCGTGCCAGCGCACCACCACCCAGACGGGTCCGCGACCCCCCACGCCCACGTGCCCGCTCCCGTGCAGAGCCCCGCTGTGGACGGCGACGACCGGGCGTTCGCCTGGTACGCCGGGGACCACCACATCCACACGACGTTCTCCCGCGACGCGATGTACACCATCGACGACCAGGTGCGCCGGGGCACGGCGTGCGGGCTGGACTGGATGGTCATCACCGACCACGGCGGCCCCGACCACCAGAAGCTGTCCGTCGTGCGGCAGGCCCCGGAGATCGCCGCCGCCCGCGAGCGCTACCCCACGCTCGTGTTCCACGGGCTGGAGTGGAACATCCCCGGCGCCGAGCACGCCACCGTCATCGTCCCCCCGCACGAGCGCACCGTGCAGTTCCTCCAGGAGTTCGAGGGCCGCTGGGACGGGGACGTCCTGGCCGCCGCGTCGAACCCCGCGGGCCCGCGCCTGATCCAGCACTCCGTGGAGGGCACCGACCTCGCACGCCGGCTCGGGCTGGACGCGCTGGCGTGGATGGTGGCGGAACTGGGGCGCGGCACGGTCGACGAGGCCCTCGTGCTGGGCAACCACCCCATGCGCACCGGCCGCGTGGACCCCTCCCGGGTGCGGGAGTGGCGCGACGCCGCGCCCGGGGTCTTCGTCGGCTGGGAGGGCGCCCCGGGGCACCAGGCCGCCGCGCTGCCCGAGCCGTGGAGCCGGGCGCGCGGGCGCGGGCAGTACGACGAGTTCCCCGGCCGGCTGTCCTTCCCCGGCTACGACGAGGCCCAGTACCGCACCTGGGGCGGTTTCGACGCGGCCACCGCGCGGGTCGGCGGGCTGTGGGACAGCCTGCTCGCCGAGGGCCTGCCGTGGTGGGTGACGGCGAACTCCGACAACCACTTCGACCACATGGACACCCTCGCCGTCGGGGAGCCCTCCCGTGCGCACTACGCCGAGCACGGTCACCGCGGGGCGCCCGTCGACACCGGCCGGCCGCAGCACGGCTACGTGGACTTCGCGCCGGGCTTCTACAGCCGCACCTACGTCGGCGCCGACACCCGCGACTACCGGGCGGTGATGGCGGGGCTGCGCGCCGGCCGCGCGTTCGTCGTCCACGGCGGCCTGCTGCGCGCGGTGGAGGCGCGGCTGCGGCCCGGTTCCGGCCCGGGCGCCGCGGGCCCGGGGGTGACGTTCGGCGGGCGGCTGCGCGTCGCGCGCGGCGACGACGTGACCGTGGAGGTCCTGCTGGACCCGGCCACCGAACCCAACGGCTCGGGGGAGGTGCCGTCCGTGGCGCGCCTGGACGTCATCGTGGGGACCGTCACCGGCCGCGTCGCCGACGCCGACCGCGACCTGTTCGAGGCGCCCGGGACCCGCGTCGTGGAGAGCTTCGAGGTGCCCGCCCGGGCCCGCGGCAGGCAGCGGTTCGAGCTCACCCTGCGCTCCGTGAGCGACCCGCTGTACGTGCGGTTCCGCGCGAGCGACGGCAACCGCTGCCGCGACGACGGGCACCCCCTCGTCGACCGGGTGGGCGAGGGCGACCCGTGGCAGGACCTGTGGTGCTACACGAATCCCGTCTTCGTCGACGTGGGGTGAGTCGGATCGCCGCCGGGTGACACGGACCGGCCGCCATGGGGCCGGGCGGGGCCCGGTGTGGTGGTGTCCCGGAGGCTCCGGGCCGACGTCACCTGACCTTGACGAACTTCGAGTCCGCACCGAACGGCGTGCCCCGACGGGTGGTCGGGGTCCCGAGCTCCACGACCCCCCGGTAGTGGCGGACGTGGTGGCTCGGGAAGTTCCAGCTCGCGAGCCGGAAGGAGTTCTGCAGGATCGGTGTGCCATCCCGGTCCTGCCCCAGTCCTGCGGACAGGAACGTCGCGTCCGCCCGGAACAGGAGGTCCTCGAAGCGTCGGTTGAACGGGGCTGCGTCGAACTGCTGGAGGAGAACAGCGCCGTTGGAGTGCCGCAGGTAGTACCCGGGGTAGAAGAGCGATTCCAGGCTGACGCCGGTGCCGGCCAGGCCTGGCACCACGCGGAAGCTGGCCGTGTAGGCGCCAGGACTCCGCCCGATCCGGGCCTGCTCCTTCCGGTAGGCGTACAGGCGGTACCCCGAGAAGTTGGACGCCTTGACCTGGATCGACTCCGCGGCCGTGTCCCAGTTGCAGTCAGCCGGGAGGCGGCCCCACACGGGCTTGTTGGTCCTCCAGGACTCGGCACCCCAGTCCGGCCCCGTGATGCGTCCCGTGTGGTCCACGGCATGACACACCAACTGCTTGCGGATCGACTCCAGCTGCGGTTGGCCGAGGCCGTGATCACCGGCGCAAGCGGTGATCTGGGGCCATCCGCTCCGGTCGTCGTAGAACCACCTCCCGCGTCTCGTGGGGGTGACCATGTAGTCCAGCCTCTGGCCGAACCCGCGGACGCGCACCTTGTCGATCCAGTTGCTGTCTCCGCAGTCGAAGGTCCTGTCGTACCAGGTCGCGGTCCAGGAGGCGGAGGGTGCGAGGGTGGCCGACGACGGCCCCACGTCCTGTGCCGAGGCCGTGCTGCCGCCGAGGTGCGACGCGGCGAGCGCGACGACGAGCACGCTGCCGAGATCGGTGAGACGCCGACGTACGTTCATGTGCATGCCTGCTC
This sequence comes from Kineococcus anabasis, assembly GCF_054590795.1. Lineage (NCBI taxonomy): Bacteria > Bacillati > Actinomycetota > Actinomycetes > Kineosporiales > Kineosporiaceae > Kineococcus > Kineococcus anabasis. The sequence continues at coordinate 129,954 of NZ_BAAIHU010000009.1, read as the reverse complement.
TCCGGGTGTGCCGCGCACTCCGTCGCGGTTGCGGTCCGTCGCCGGGTTCGTCCCCGCAGCCGGCGGGCTGCCGGCGGCGTTCAGCCGACGCGGGTCCCGAGGGACGGATGTCGTGGTCGCGGCTGTGCGGGGCTCCTGCCCACCTGTTCTACGTGTCACCGCGTGCTGTTCCCAAGGGGGCTGCGTACTACTACGTAGTTCTGGTGGAACGCCGCCTCGGCGTGCCCGTGTGTGCTAAGAGGTAGTCGTGTTGTCCGAGGCGCGATGGCAACTGGTGCACCGGTTGGGCATGGAGCTCCTCGAGGACGTCGACCGGGGAGAACAGGACGTGGTGGGGCTCGCCGCGCTGCGCCGGCTGGTACCCGGAGAGCTGGTCGCCGCGGTGGAGGTCGACCTGCGGGCGCGGGACTTCCGCGTGCTCGAGGTGCCGGACATGCTCGTGCCGTTCGCCCGGCGCACCGGGCAGGAGTCCCTGTTCATGACCAGTCCAGCACTTCCCCACCTGCTGGAGCACCGTGTGCTGGGAGCCAGCCGGGTGGAAGACCTCTGCGCTCCGGACACGTGGGCGGAGAACCCGATGCGCCGTCACCTGCTCCAGCCCCACGGGGTGCCGCACGCACTGCTGACCGCCCGTCTGGAGGCGGACGGGATCGTGCGCGGCTGGGGGGTCAACCGCAGCCGCCCGTTCAGCGACGAGGAGCGTGCCGCCCTGGACGCCTTCGAGCCGTTCCTGCGCCGCGCCGCGGTGGGGCGCGCCCGGGCGCAGCTCATCGCCGACCTCGACCACGCGGTCGCCGCGGGAGCGGGTCTGGTGGTCTTCCGCGGCGACCAGGCAGCACACGTCAATGCGACCGCCCGCGGTCTGCTGGAGCAGCACGGCGTCCGGCTGGAGGCCGTGCTGCGCTCCTGCCGCGCGCACCTGCACGGGGGGGATCGCACCATCGCCCTCCGCACCGGTCGCGGGGTCCTCCGCCTGCGGTGGTGCCCCGCGCGGCCCGGCGCCCGTGCCGTCGTGGTCAGCGAGGCTCCAGCCGCTCCCGAGGGAGCCCTCTCCCGTCGTCAGCACGCCGTGCTCTGCTACCTCGCCCACGGCATGACCGCTGCGGCCATCGCGCACCAGCTGGGTCTGAGCGCGCGGACCGTCGAGAAGCACCTGGAGAACCTGTACCGCCGGCTCGGTGCGACCGACCGGCTGGACGCCGTGCTCAAGGGGCACGCCCGGGGGTTGCTACCGGTCGCCCACGACTGTGCGCGGCTCGTCGGGGACACCTGACGTCCGTGCGCGGCCGGCCGTGCGCCGGTGTGTCCAGCGCCACGCGCGGAGGTGGAGGCCTCCGCCCGCGCCCGGTGTTGAACAGAAGGTGACGCTCGCCGCGCCGTCCACCCCGCCCGCCCCCGCCGCCCGCCCCGTCCTGTGGACCCCGAAGCGGGTCCTCGTCACCGCCTCCGCCGCCGCCGAGCCCCACGGCCGCGTGATCCTCGACCGCCTCGCCGCCGCCGGGGTGCAGGACGTCACGCTGCTGCCCTCGGACCGGCTGCCCTCCTCGCGCGGGGCCGACGAGCGCGCCACCTACGCCCTGGCGAAGTCCACCCTGGCCGTGGTCACCAGCCCGGCCTCCAAGCGGGCGCCGTCCCCGATCCCGCCGAGCGCGGACTTCTCCTTCCCCCTCGCGGAGGGCTGCCCGGGGCACTGCCAGTACTGCTACCTGGCCGGTTCCCTGTCCGGCCCGCCGATCACCCGGGTGTACGCGGACCTGCCGCGCATCCTCGCCGGGCTCGACGCGGTCGTCGGCACGGGCACCGTCACCACCGGCACCGCGGCGCGCGGCCACGAGGGCACCACGTTCGAGGCGTCCTGCTACACCGACCCCCTCGCCGTGGAGCACCTCACCGGCTCCCTCGCCGCGACCGTCACCCACTTCGGCACCCACGACTTCGGGGGTCCGGTGCAGCTGCGGCTGACGACGAAGTACGACGACGTCGCCCCGCTGCTCGACCTGCCGCACGGCGGGCGCACCCGCATCCGCGCCTCCGTCAACGTGCCCGCCGTCGAGCGCTTCGAGGGCGGCACGGCGCGGGTGCCGGCGCGGCTGGCGGCGCTGGGCAGGCTGGCCCGCGCCGGGTACCCGGTGGGGCTGACCATCGCGCCGATCATGCCGGTGGAGGACTGGCGCGGGCAGTACGCGGCGCTGCTGGAGAACGCGGCCGCGGAGCTGGCCGGGGCGCCGGGCCTGGACCTGACGGTGGAGTGCATCACCCACCGCTTCACGCCGAGGTCCAAGGACGTGCAGCTCGGCTGGTACCCGCGCACCAAGCTGGACCTGGACGAGGAGACCCGCGCCCGCAAGCGCGGGAAGTTCGGCGCCGTGAAGTACGTCTACGACGCCGGGACGATGCGCGAGCTGCGCACCTGGTTCGCCGGTGCCCTGGAGCGGCTGCTGCCTGCCGCCCGCCCGCTGTACTGGACGTGACGGGGCGCCCAGGTCCTCAGCCCAGGCCCGTGGCCGCCGCGATGTCGTGGCGCAGCGCCGCCAGGGCCTCCGCCGCCGCGGCCCGCGCCCCCGGCAGGTCCCCGGCCACCGGCACGACGACCTCGCAGTAGCACTTCAGCTTCGGCTCGGTCCCGCTGGGCCGCACCACGACCCGCGCCCCCGCCGCCGTGCGGAAGCGCAGCCCGTCCGTGGGCGGCAGCCCGTCCACGCCACCGGCGAGGTCCTCCACCGCGGTCACGGCCGCGCCGGCCAGCTGCGCGGGCGGTGCGGCCCGCAGCCGGTGCATCGCCTCCGGGATGAGCGAGAGGTCCCCGACCCGCTGGGAGACGGCGCCGGTGGCGTGCACCCCGTGGCGGACCGCGAGCTCGTCGAGCACGTCGGGCAGCGTGCGGCCCCCGCGGCGCAGCGCCTCCACCGCGCGGGCCACCAGCACGGCGGTGGAGATGCCGTCCTTGTCGCGCACCACGTGCGGCGCGACGCAGTACCCGAGCGCCTCCTCGTAGCCGAACTCCAGCCCCGGCACGCGGGCGATCCACTTGAACCCCGTGAGGGCGGGGGAGAACGCCAGGCCGTGGTGCGCGGCGATCCGCTCCAGCAGCTGGGAGGAGACGATCGAGCAGGCCAGCACCGCGCCCGCGGGCAGGCCCTCGTCCGACAGCAGCCCCGGCTGCGCCAGGCACTCCGCCAGCACCCAGCCCAGCTCGTCGCCGGTGAGGACGCGCCAGCCACCGGCCGCGGGCACCGCGACGCAGCAGCGGTCGGCGTCGGGGTCCACGGCGACGACGAGGTCCGCGCCGCGCTCCGCCGCCAGGGCCAGCGCCCGGTCCAGCGCGCCGGGCTCCTCGGGGTTGGGAAAGGCGACGGTCGGGAAGTCGGGGTCCGGCTCGGCCTGCTCGGCGACGACGTCCACGGCAGGGAAGCCGTTGCGGTGCAGCGCCTCCAGCAGCACCCGGCCGCCGACGCCGTGCAGCGGGGTCACCACCAGCCGCAGCGGGGAGGCCTGCGCGCCGGGGGAGCCCACCGCGGCGGCGACCTGGTCGAGGTAGCGCTCCACGACGTCGCCGCCGAGCACCGTCCAGCCCGACGCGGCCCGCGGCAGCCGCGCCAGCGGACCGACCGCCGCGATGGCGGCCGCGATCTGCGCGTCGGCGGGCGGCACGATCTGCACGCCCCGGCCCTCCTCGGGGGCGGCGCGCCCACCCAGGTACACCTTGTAGCCGTTGTCCTGCGGGGGGTTGTGGCTGGCCGTCACCATCACCCCGGCGTCGGCGCCCAGGTCGCGCACGCAGAACGCCAGCACCGGCGTCGGCAGCGGCCCCGGCAGCAGCAGCACCTCGCACCCGGCGGCCGTCAGCACCGCCGCGGAGTCCGCGGCGAAGTCGGCCGAGCCGTGCCGGGCGTCGTACCCGACGACGACGCGGGGGGTGTCCCCGCCGAGCGCGCCGCGCAGCCACGCGCCGAGCCCGGCCGCTGCGCGCTGGACGACGGCGCGGTTCATCCGGTGCGGGCCCGCGCCCAGCGCGCCGCGCAGGCCGGCGGTGCCGAACTCCAGCGGGCCGGAGAAGCGCCCGGCCAGGTCGGCCAGCGCGCCCGCGTCACCCGCCTCCACCCGGTCCAGCAGAGCGTCCAGCTCGGCGCGGGTGACCGGGTCGGGGTCGTCGTCCCGCCAGGCGCGCACCTCCGCCAGGAGGGCCCCCTCCGGGGGTGCGCCGTCGTCGCCGCCTGCTGCACCGCTCACCCGGCCGACCCTAGTGCTCCGGTCCGCGGGTCGGGTCCGGACCGGCCGGTGGGCGGTGCTCAGGCGGCCGCGACCGCGGACGGCGTCGTCCCCGCCGAGTGCTGGGCGTCCGGGGTCTCGCGCCGGAAGCGTCCTGCCCGCCGCGCCAGCAGGAGCGCGGCCACCCCCACCCCGCCGCACACGAGGAGCGCCACCAGGGAGGCCTCGGGACCGAACGCCCCGCCCGTCAGCACCACGGGGGCGGCCGGGTCGGCGGTGGCGCTCAGGAGGGACGCACCCGTGTCCCCGCCGGAGACGGCGGCGCCGAAGACGTAGCCCTGCGCGAAGTTCCAGCCGGTGTGGACGCCGATCGGCACCCAGAGGCGCCCCGTCAGCGCGTAGAGGGCGCCCAGCATGATCCCCGCCTCCAGGGCGATGCACAGCGCGGCGAACAGCGTGGCCTCCGGGTTCACGAGGTGCCCGGCCCCGAACACCACCGAGGAGACGGCGAGGGCCACCCAGGGGCCGAACGCCCGCCACAGCAGACGCAGCAGGATGGCGCGGGCGAGCAGTTCCTCGATCACCCCCGCCTGCACCGCGGACCCCAGCGCGTCCCACGCCGGCGCCCACCCGGTCGTGCGGAGCTCGTACAGGCCGGTTCCCGCCAGCACGGCCATGACGACGGCCATCATCCCCACGCCCAGCACCAGACCGGACAGGATCCCGGGCAGCGCGGGGCGCGGGGCCAGTTCGCGGGGCCAGCGGGCCTCCACCAGCCGTGCGAGGACGGCGTAGGCACCGAGCGCCAGCGCCGCACCGGCGCACCGCACCAGGAACACGGAGGCGTCGTCGTCCGGCAGGGCGTTCCCCAGGGCGTCCATCGCGGGGCCGAACGCCAGGGGGAGCGCGAAGAAGAACGCCACCAGCCACGCGACGGTGCGCAGCCGGCGGAAGCGGCCCGGGCGCAGGATGCGGCGGTCGCCCAGTTCGAGGGGCACGCCCCAGCGGTCGGTCACGGTGGTTCCTCCGGTCGACGGTCCCGATCTGCCGGCCACCACCCCGCGGAGCGGAGACCACGCGGCGGGGGTCCCGCCGCGGCGCTCGCACCCTAGTGCTCCGGTGCGGCGGCTCGTGATCTTTTCAGGCCGGGCCGGCGCCGCTCAGCCCAGGACCCGGACCATCCGCAGCTCGCGGGCGGTGGGGTCCAGCGGGTACGGCGTGCTGTCGCCGGTCTCCACGAACCCGCGCCGCCGGTAGTACGCCCGCGCGCGCCCGTTGTGCTCGTGCACCTGCAGGAACAGCTCCGGCGCGCCGCGCCCGCGGGCCCACGCCTCGATGCCGTCGAGGAGGAGGTCGGCGACCCCGCCGCCGCGGCAGCGGGGGGAGACGTACACGCCCACCAGCAGCGGGCTCTCCCCGGGCGCGGCGAGGGCCGCCATCGTGCCGGCCCAGCGGCCCGTGGCGGTCTCGACGGCGGCCAGGCCGACGCTGTCGGGGTCGCTGCCCCGGCGGGCCCGCGCCCGCCACGCCCCGTCCGGCAGCGCCAGGGCCTCGGCCAGCGTCTCCAGGTACGCCAGGGGCGTGTCGGCGAGCATCTCCAGCCGGATGCCGCGCACCTGCTCCCAGTGCTCCTCGCCGATCCGCACGAGGTGGTGGGCGGGGTGCTGGGCGCGGTGGTGCTCAGGGCGGTCGCCGAGGGGGGCCACGCACCGGATCGTAGGCGCCCGGGTGACCGCGCGGTGTCCGGCGGGGGATGCCCCGGTGTCCGGCGGCGCGTCCACCGAAAAGACGAGGCGCTGTGTCGGAGGTCACCCCTAGCGTTGATCGCATGGCGGCGACGGATGCGGTGGTTGCACGGGGGTTGGCGAAACGGTACGGGGAGGTCGAGGCCCTGGCCGGTGTGGACCTGGCGGTGCCCGAGGGCACCGTGCTCTCCCTGCTCGGTCCCAACGGGGCGGGCAAGACGACGACGGTCCGGATCCTGACGACGCTGCTGGTCCCCGACGCGGGCAGCGCGACGGTCGCGGGTGTGGACGTGCTCGGGGACCCGCGGGAGGTGCGCCGCCGCATCGGGCTGTCGGGCCAGTACGCGGCGGTCGACGAGAACCTCACCGGGTTCGAGAACCTGGACATGGTGGGGCGGCTCTACCACCTGGGCCGCCGGCGCAGCCGCGAGCGGGCGCGGGAGCTGCTGGAGCTGTTCCGGCTCACGGACGCCGCGGACCGCCCGGCCAAGACGTACTCCGGCGGCATGCGCCGCCGGCTGGACCTGGCGGGTGCGCTGGTGGCCGACCCGCAGGTGCTGTTCCTGGACGAGCCGACGACGGGCCTGGACCCGCGCAGCCGCCTGGACATGTGGGACCTGCTCTCGGAGATGGTGCGCGGCGGGGCGACCCTCCTGCTCACCACGCAGTACCTGGAGGAGGCCGAGCGCCTCGCGGACTCCATCGTCGTCATCGACCACGGCCGGGTCATCGCGCGCGGCACCGCCGACGAGCTGAAGCAGCAGGTCGGCGGGGAGCGCATCGAGGTCGTCGTGCAGGACGACGCCGAGATCGAGACGGCGCGGGCGACCCTGCAGGCGCTCGCGGTGGGGGAGGTCGCTCTGGAGCGGCAGGCGCGGCGGCTGACCTCACCCGTGACGGGTGGCGCGGCGGTGCTCATCGAGTCGCTGCGCCGGCTCGACGCCGCCGGGGTGCACGTCCTCGACGCGGGCCTGCGCCGCCCGACGATGGACGACGTGTTCCTCACCCTCACCGGCCGCCCGGCCGAGGACGACCCCGGCGAGGAGGTGGGGGGCCCGCCCTCCCCGCGGCGCGGGCGCAAGGACGAGACCCGCACCGGCAACGTGGAGGTGACCAGGTGAACGCCGTCCTCGGCGCGCTGGCGGACGGCTCGGTCGTCGCCAAGCGCAACGTCATCCACATCAAGCGGGTCCCGGACCTGCTGATCGGCACGCTCATCTCGCCGATCATGTTCATCCTGCTGTTCGCCTACGTGTTCGGCAGCGCGATCCCCTCGCCCGAGGGCGTGAACTACCGCGAGTGGCTGGTGCCGGGCATCTTCGCCCAGACCGTCATCTTCGGCGGCACCATCACCGGCATGGGGCTGGCCACGGACATGCAGAAGGGCATCATCGACCGGTTCCGGTCCCTGCCCATGGCGCAGTCGGCGGTCCTCACCGGCCGGACGAGCAGCGACGTCATCATCAACATCCTCACCGTCGCGATCATGGCGGCCACCGGCCTCGCCGTGGGCTGGCGCATCCGCAGCGGCTTCCTGGAGGCGGTGGGGGGTTTCGCCCTCCTGCTGCTCGCCGCCTACGCGGTCTCCTGGGTCATGGCGTACGTGGGGCTGCTGGTCCGCACGCCGGAGGCGTTCCAGTCGCTGACGTTCCTCACGGTCTTCCCCGTGACGTTCATCGCGAACACGTTCGTCCCGACGGACAACTTCCCCCCGGTGCTCAAGGTGATCGCCGACTGGAACCCCGTCTCCTCGCTGGTGCTGGCGGCGCGCGAGCTGTTCGGCAACGTCGCCCCGCCCGGGCTGGCGAAGCCGCCGGAGGTGTGGGCCCTGCAGAACCCGGTGCTGTACACGCTGATCTGGATCGCGGCGATCCTCGTGGTGTTCGTGCCGGTCGCCACCTGGCAGTACAAGCGGGCCACGTCCCGCTGAACCCGCACGAAGGACGTGGGACGGCCCGGCACGCGCTGCGCGTGCCGGGCCGTCCCGCGCCGCGCGCGGTGGGTCTACCGTGGGACGGAGCCCTCCCGAGGAGGTCCCCGTGCGCCGTTCCAGGGCACCTGCCGCAGCGGCGGCCATGCCCCTGGCCCTGCTCCTGGCCCACTTCGGCGGTCCCCCCGCGACGGCCGCCGCGGGCGGCCCGGTGGTGACCTGCGGGGCGAGGGTCACCACCGACGTCCGCCTCGCCGCCGACCTGGTCTGCCCGGTGCGGGGGATCGTGCTGGCCGCGGACGGCATCGACGTCAACCTCAACGGCCACGCGATCCTCGGTCCGTCCACCGGCCGCAGCGCGTGGCCGGGTGTGCAGGTGGAGGCCGAGGACGTGACCGTCCGCAACGGGCGCATCTCGGGCTTCCGGTACGGGGTGCTCGCCGGGTACGACCCGTACGACGACGTCGGCGCGCCGGGCAGCGCGACCGTGCGCGGGGTGCGGCTCGACGGGCACGGCGAGGCCGGTCTGGCCGCCTGGGGTGGTGGGGCGCTCACCGTGCGGGACGCGTTGGTCGAGCGCAACGGCGTCGGTGCGCGCGTGCACGACGGCGGGGTCCTCTCGGTGCACCGCTCCACGGTGCTGCGCAACGAGTTCGTGGGCGTCCTCGCCAACGGGGCGGGGGCGGGCGAGCTGGTCGTGACCGACACGACGGTCCACGGGCCCCGCGGCGGCGAGGGCATCTCCTGCGCGCAGATCCCGGCCAGGCTCGAGGGGGTGCGGGTCCTGCGGCACCGGGTCGGGGTGCGCCTGTGGCACGGCTGCGACGGCTCGGTGCTGCGGAACTCCTCCCTCGTCTGGAACGCCGTCCACCTGGAGCTGGCCGATCCCGGCGCCGTGACGCTGGAGTGCCTGCGGTTCAGCCGCTCCGGTCAGGTCCCGGACGTGCCGATCGCCCCCTGCGGACCGTGACGCCGCTGCTCCGGCCCCGCCCGGGCGGGGCGTGCGCGACCCGTGTGACCGGCCCCTGCGACCGGCCCCGCCGACCGACACCCGGGGCGGTCGGTCAGAGCAGCGGGACCAGCCCCGCCAGCAGGGCCGCGCAGCGCGGCGCGGCCTCCCGGCCGGCGGCCAGCACCTCCGCGTGCGACAGCGGTTCGGTCTGCACCCCGGCGGCGAGGTTGGTCACCAGCGACAGGCCCAGCACCTCCATCCCCGCGTGCCGGGCGGCGATCGCCTCCAGCGCGGTGGACATCCCCACCAGCGTCCCGCCGATCACCCCGGCCATCCGCACCTCGGCGGGCGTCTCGTAGTGCGGGCCGGGGAACTGCACGTACACGCCCTCGGGGAGGGACGGCTCCACCGTGCGCGCCAGCTCCCGCAGCCGCGCCGAGTACAGGTCGGTGAGGTCCACGAACGTCGGCCCCTCCAGCGGCGAGCGGCCCGTGAGGTTGACGTGGTCGCGGATGACGACCGCCGAACCGGGGGGCACCGCCGGGTCCAGGCCCCCGCAGCCGTTGGTGAGGACGACGGTGCGGCACCCGGCCGCGGCGGCCGTGCGCACGCCGTGCGCCACCGCCCGCACCCCGTGCCCCTCGTACAGGTGGGTGCGCGCGCCCACCACCAGCGCGCGCAGCGGTTCCGCGCCCGGGCGGTGCACCGCCAGCGAGCGCAGCGTCCCGACGTGGCCGCTGACCACCGGGCGGGAGAACCCCGGCACCTGCTCGGCGGGGACCTCCGCGACGACCTCGCCGATCGCGTCGGCCGCCGCCGCCCAGCCGGAACCCAGCACCAGGGCCACGTCGTGGGCCGCCACACCGGTCAGCTCCGCCAGGCGGGCCGCGGCCCGCGCCGCGAGCTCCTGCGGGCCGGCGGGGTCCTGCCCGGCGGGGTCCTGCCCGGCGGGGTCCTGCCCGGCGGGGGCCGGGGCCTCGGGTGTGCGGGCGGCGTCGTCTCTCACCCCGCGGAGCCTAGTGAGGTGCGGTGGGGGTGCACGTCCCCTCCCGCCGCCGGCCGGAGGGTGCGGACCGGTGCCGGTGGTCGGGCAGCCGCTCCGGTGTCGGACGTGGTCGAGGACAGCGCCCCCGCGTGCTGCACCGGCTACCGGGGCGGTGCGGCAGGAGCCCGGGGACCCGGTCGTCGCCGGGGGCCCGGATACGCTCCGCCGCGTGCACCGCAGCCGGGTCTCCACGCTCCTCATCGACGCCCCCGCGGCCGAGGCACCCGCCGCCGCCGCGTTCTGGTCGGCCGCCGTGGGGGTGCCGGCGCGGCCGGTCCCGCAGGAGGAGCAGTTCACCTCGCTGCCCGGCGCGGTGCCCGGCCTCGTCGTGGCCGTGCAGGCCGTGGACGACGCGCCGCGCTACCACCTGGACGTGGAGACCGACGACGTGGACGCCGAGACGGAGCGGCTCCTCGGCCTCGGCGCGGTGGAGGTCGGCCGCTGGCTGGAGTGCCGCACCCTGCGCGCCCCCGGCGGTCACCTGCTGTGCGTGATCCCCGTGCACAGCGACCCCGGGGAGTTCGCCCGGCACGCCCGGGTGTGGGACTGAGCCGGCCGGTGCAGGGCCGGCCGGTGCAGGGCGTCGGGGGAGCGCGCCGGGGGAGGGCGGGACCTCAGGCGTCGTTGGAGCGGCACGCCCGCCGGCGCAGGCCCTCCACGTAGTCGCTCGGCGCGCCCCCGGCCTCGGCGGCGTCGGCGATCATCCCGAGGTAGCGGGCCGTGGGCAGGCCGCCCTCGTAGTCGTCGAGGACGTAGAGGAACGCCAGCACCTCGCCGTCCAGGGTGTGCACCCGCACCCGCACCTTGCGGAACAGCCCGATGCCCACGCCCTCCCACTCGTCCAGGCGGTCCTCGTCGCCGTCGGTGATGTCGTACAGGGCGACGTACACCTGCTCGGCGGGGTCCTCCACCACCGTCGCCAGGGGGCCCTCCCAGCCGCGGTCCTCGCCGGCGAAGGTCAGCCGCCACCCGGTCAGCCAGCCGCTGCCGCGCCGCGGGGAGTGCGGGGCCCGCAGCGCCATCTGGTCCGGGTGGAGGTTGCTTCCGTAGGCGGCGTAGACGGGCACGAGCCGCAAGCGTAGTGACCGCGGGGCCGGCCGGTGCCCGCGCGCCCCCCGTCCGGCCCTGCGCGTGTCCGGCCCCGCGCACGGCGGCACCCGCGGGCCTGCCACCGTCGGACCGGCCTGCGACGATGGGCGCCGTGACGAGCACCGTGCAGACCAAGCGCCCCCGCGTCGGCATCCTCGGTGGCGGCCCCGGCGGCTACGAGTCCGCCCTGGTCGCCGCCCAGCTCGGCGCCGACGTGACCATCGTGGAGGACGAGGGCATGGGCGGCTCCGCCGTCCTCACCGACGTCGTCCCCAGCAAGACCCTCATCGCCACCGCCGAGGCGATGACCGCCGTGGACGGCGCCACCGAGCTCGGCGTCCGCTTCCCCGGCGGCCCCGGCCCCGACACCGAGGCCGCCGGCAGCGTCAGCGTGGACCTCGGCCGGGTCAACGAGCGGGTCAAGGCCCTCGCGCTCGCCCAGTCCGCCGACATCCGCACCCGCCTGGAGAAGGAGGGCGTGCGGATCCTCTCCGGCCGCGGCCGCCTCGACGGTCCCGAGGCGCTGCAGGTGACCTCCGGGGACGACGCCGGGGCGCGCGTGGAGGCCGACACGATCCTCCTGGCCGTCGGCTCCAGCCCCCGCACGCTGCCCGCCGCGCGGCCCGACGGCGAGCGCATCCTCACCTGGAAGCAGCTCTACGACATCGACACCCTGCCCGAGCGGATGATCGTCGTCGGCTCCGGTGTCACCGGCGCGGAGTTCGCGAACGCCTACAACGCCCTGGGCGCGGACGTCGTCCTCGTCTCCAGCCGCGACCGCGTCCTGCCGGGGGAGGACGCCGACGCCGCGGAGGTCCTCGAGGACGTCTTCCGCCGCCGCGGGATGACGGTGATGTCCCGCTCCCGCGCGGAGTCCGCCGTGCGCAACGGCGACACCGTCACCGTCACCCTCTCCGACGGGCGCACCGTGGAGGGCTCGCACTGCCTCATCGCGGTGGGCGCCATCCCCAACACCGCCGACATCGGCCTGGCCGAGGCGGGCGTGGACGTCACCGACTCCGGGCACATCCCCGTCGACCGCGTCTCGCGCACCTCCAAGCGCGGGGTGTACGCCGCGGGGGACTGCACGGGCGTCTTCCCGCTGGCCTCCGTCGCGGCGATGCAGGGCCGGATCGCGATGTGGCACTCCCTGGGCGACGCGGTGAGCCCGCTGGCGCTGCGCTCGGTGTCCTCGAACATCTTCACCTCCCCGGAGATCGCCACCGTCGGCTGGACGCAGGGGCAGATCGACTCCGGCGAGGCGCAGGGGGACATCGTGAAGCTGCCGCTGTCCACCAACGCGCGCGCCAAGATGCTGGGCATCCGCGACGGCTTCGTGAAGCTGTTCTGCCGCACCGGTTCCGGCACCGTCATCGGCGGGGTGATCGTCGCCCCCCGCGCCAGCGAGCTGATCTTCCCGCTGACCATCGCGGTGGAGAAGCGGCTCAACGTCGACGACGTCGCCCACGCCTTCACCGTGTACCCGTCGCTGTCCGGCTCCCTGGCCGAGGCGGCGCGCCAGCTGCACGTCTCCCGCTGAGCGGGCCGGGTTGACCACCGGGCAGCTGCTGCTGGTCCTCGACCTGGCCGGGGTGTTCGCGTTCGCCCTCGACGGTGCCCTGACCGCCATGCGCGCCGCGCACCTGGACCTGCTGGGCGTGGTGGCCCTCGGGATGGTGACGGCGCTGGGCGGGGGCGTGCTGCGCGACGTCCTGCTCGGGGAGCTGCCGCCCGGCAGCTTCGAGGACTGGCGGTACCTGTTCACCGCCACCTGCGGTGCGCTGGCCGCGTTCTACGGGCACCGCCTCTGGACGCGGCTGCACCGCCCGATCCTGCTGTCCGACACGGCCGGGCTGTCGCTGTTCTGCGTCACCGGGGCCGGTGTCGCGCTGGAGGCGGGCGCCGGCCCGGGGGTGGCGGTCCTGCTCGGCGCGGTCACCGGGGTGGGCGGCGGCACCTTCCGCGACGTGCTCGTCGGGCGCGTCCCCGCCGTCCTCACCGGTGGCCTGTACGCGATCCCGGCGCTGCTCGGCGCCGGGATCGTCGTGGCCGGGGCGCAGCTCGGCCACCCCGGCGGGGTCGTCGCCCTCGCCGGGGCGCTGGCCTGCGCGGCGCTGCGCCTGGCCGGGGTCCGCTACGGCTGGCACGCACCGCGCGCCGGCCTGGAGCCGGGGAGCCTGGACGCCCACCCGGAGGACTGAGCCCGGGGGCCAGCTGTGGAGAACCGTGCCCGAGGACCGGGCCGCGGACCGGGCCACCCGCAGGTGGCCCGGCCCCGTCGGCGGCGTCCTCAGTCGACGATGTCGCAGACCACCGCGTTGTTCGTGACGGTCGCCCCCACCGTCGCGGTGAGGTTCTGCACCGTCCCCGCCCGGTGCGCCAGCAGCGGCTGCTCCATCTTCATCGCCTCCAGCACGACCACCAGGTCCCCGGCGGCCACGGTGTCCCCGTCCGCCACCGCGACCTTCACGATCGTGCCCTGCATCGGCGCCGTGAGGGAGTTCCCGCTGACCGCGGCGGCACCGGTCTTCTTGCGGGGCCGGCGCACCGCGCGGGCCACCGCCGCGCCCGCCTCGCGGATCTGGTCCCCGGCGCCGGTGAGGCTGGCCGGCAGCGACACCTCCAGCCGCTTGCCGCCGACCTCCACCACGACCGTCTCCCACGCCGCGGTGGCGTGCGCGCCACCGGTGTCGGAACCACCCCGCCACGGGGTCAGGCCGTTCTCGAAGTCGTTCTCGATCCAGCGGGTGTGCACCGAGAACGGCACCTCCGCGGCCTGCGCGGGGTCCACCTCCGGGTCGTACGCGGGGTTGAACGCCGGGTGCACCACGACCGCCCGGTGGAAGGGCAGGGCCGTCGGCATGCCGTCCACCCGGAACTCCGCCAGCGCCCGCCGCGCCCGCTGCAGGGCCTGCTGGCGGTCCGCGCCCGTCACGACGAGCTTGGCCAGCAGGGAGTCGAACGCGCCGCTGACCACGGAGCCGCGGCGCACCCCCGCGTCCACCCGGACACCCGGGCCCGCCGGCAGCGTCCACTTGGAGATGCGCCCCGGGGCGGGCAGGAAACCGTTGCCCGGGTCCTCGCCGTTGATGCGGAACTCGATGGAGTGCCCGCGCGTGGGCGGGTCGTCGTAGCCCAGCGGTTCACCGGTGGCGATGCGGAACTGCTCCCGCACCAGGTCGACCCCCGTGACCTCCTCGGTGACGGGGTGCTCCACCTGCAGGCGGGTGTTGACCTCCAGGAAGTTCACGGAGCCGTCCGCCGCGACGAGGAACTCGCACGTGCCCGCCCCGACGTAGCCGGCCTCGCGCAGGATCGCCTTGGACGCGGAGTACAGCTGCTCCACCTGCGCGTCGCTGAGGAACGGCGCCGGTGCCTCCTCCACGAGCTTCTGGTGGCGGCGCTGCAGGGTGCAGTCGCGGGTGGAGAGCACCACCACGCCGCCGTGCGCGTCGGCCAGGCACTGCGTCTCCACGTGCCGGGGGGTGTCGAGGTAGCGCTCCACGAAGCACTCGCCCCGGCCGAAGGCGGCGATCGCCTCCCGCACCGCCGACTCGTACTGCTCGCGGATCTCCTCGCGCTCGCGGACCACCTTCAGGCCGCGGCCGCCGCCGCCGAACGCCGCCTTGACCGCGATGGGCAGGCCGTGGGCGTCGGCGAACGCCTCCACCTCCTCCGGGCCCGTCACCGGGTCCGGGGTGCCCGCCACGAGCGGCGCACCCGCCCGCTGCGCCAGGTGGCGGGCGGACACCTTGTCGCCGAGGGCGTCGATCGCCGCGGGCGGCGGGCCGATCCACGTCAGCCCCGCGGCGATCACCGCGCGGGCGAAGGCGGAGTTCTCCGCGAGGAACCCGTAGCCGGGGTGCACCGCGTCCGCGCCGGCGCGGGCGGCCACGTCCAGCACCTTGGCGATGTCGAGGTACGACTCCGCCGCCGTCGCACCGCCGAGGGCGTACGCCTCGTCCGCCGCGAGCACGTGCACCGCGTCCCGGTCCGGGTCGGCGTACACGGCCACCGAGGCGATGCCGGCGTCGGTGCAGGCGCGGGCGATGCGGACCGCGATCTCACCCCGGTTGGCGATGAGGACCTTGGAGACGGGACCGGTCACGGCCCGCGTCTCGGCGCTGGGGGCGGTCATGCGGTCTCCACTGTGCTGGTCACTCCGGGAAGGGTGCGGGCGGGACGTCCGGCGGGGCCGCGACGTCGCAGCGGTCGGCGGGGTCCGGGTGAGGATACTGCCGGGGGTGGCGGGGCGCTCACGACGCGGAGCCGGGCGCGGCGCCCGCGCCGGTCGCGGGGCCCGGCGCGGCCTCGTCGTCCCACTCCACCGACCACAGGCTCGGCCACGCCACCGACGCCTCCGCCAGCAGCTCCCGCAGCAGCGGCAGGGAAACCCCCACCACGGCGTGCGGGTCGCCCTCGACCCCCCGCACGAACGGGCCGCCGAGGCCGTCCAGGGTGAAGGCCCCCGCCACCCCCAGCGGCTCGCCCGTCGCGACGTAGGCGTCGATCTCCGCGTCCGTGACGTCCGCGAAGTGCACCGTCACCGACGCCACCGCGCCCAGCGTCGCGCCCGTGGAGCCCTCCTCGCGGGCGTCCACCAGCCAGTGGCCCGTGTGCAGGACGCCGCTGCGCCCGCGCATGGCCCGCCAGCGCCGGCGTGCCTCCGCCGCGTCCGCGGGCTTGCCGTGGACCTCCCCGTCCAGCTCCAGCACCGAGTCGCAGCCCAGCACCAGCCCGTCCAGCGGCACCTCCTCGCGCCCCGCGACGTCCTCCGCCTTCGCCTTGGCCAGCACCAGCGCCACGTCCTCGGCCTCGCTGATGCCGTAGCGCGCCAGCACCGCCGGCTCGTCGACACCGGAGACGATCACGGTGGGCTCGACGCCCGCGGCGCGCAGGGTGGCGAGACGGGCGGGGGACGCTGAGGCGAGGACCAGGGTCGGCACGCCCGCCAGTCTCGCAGGGTCGGCGGTGCGGCCCGTCCGCCCGCTCAGGGCAGCAGGGCCGAGCGCAGCACGTCCAGGCCCACCGAGCCCACGTCCAGCGCCCGGCGGTGGAACGCCACCGGGTCGAACGCGGCGCCCTCGCGGGCGCGGACCTCCTCCCGCAGCGACGTCCACAGCCGCTCCCCGATCTTGTACGAGGGGGCCTGCCCCGGCCAGCCCAGGTAGCGGTGCAGCTCGAAGCGCAGCGTCGCCTCGTCGATCGCCGCGACCGAGCGCAGGTACCGCCACGCCCCGGCGTAGTCCCACGCGCCGCCGCCGGCCTCCGCCGGGGCGGGCAGGCCGCAGTGCACACCGATGTCCAGGACGACCCGGCCCGCCCGCAGGAGCTGCGCGTCGAGCATGCCGAGCACCTCGCCGGGCCCGTGCAGGTGGCCGAGGTCGTGCATGAGCCGCTCCGCGTACAGCGCCCAGCCCTCGCCGTGGCCCGACACCCAGCAGCCGTGCCGCCGCCACCGGTTCAGCAGGTCGCCGCGCACCGCGACCTGCCCGATCTGCAGGTGGTGCCCCGGCACGCCCTCGTGGTGGATGGTCGTGGCCTCCCGCCACGTCGTGAACGACGTCACCCCCTGCGGCACCGCCCACCACATGCGGCCCGGGCGGGTGAGGTCCTCGCTGGGCCCGGTGTAGTAGATGCCGCCGCTGGAGGTGGGCGCGATGCGGCACTCCAGGCGGCGCACCGGCTCGGGGATGTCGAAGTGGCTGCCGGCCAGCGCTGCGACGGTGGCGTCGGAGCGCTCCTGCATCCAGTCGCGGAACGCCTCCGTGCCCTCGATGCGCAGCGACGGGTCCGCGTCCAGCGCCGCCACGGCCTCCGCCACGTCCGGCGAGCCGGTGATCTCCACCGCGGTGCGGCGCATCTCCTCCCGCAGCCGCGCGACCTCCTCCTGCCCCCACGCGTACGTCTCCGCGAGGTCCACCTCGGCGCCCAGGAACCACCGCGACCACAGCGCGTAGCGCTCCGGCCCGACGGCGTCCGCGGCGGGCGCCACGGGCAGCAGGTCCTCGCGCAGCACGCGGGCCAGCTCCCCGTACGCCCCGGCGGCCGCCGCGGCGGCCGAGCGCACCCGCCCGGCGAGGGTCTCCGGCACCGCCGGTGCGGCCGAGGCGGCGAACACGTCGAAGAACCCGCCCGGGGCGGCGTACGAGGCGGCCTCGGCCGCGCAGTCCACCACCTGCCGGCGGGCCGCGACCCTCCCGGTCGCCGCGGCCGAGCGCAGGCCCGCCACGTAGCCCTCCAGCGCGGCGGGCACCTCGGCCAGGCGCCCCGCGACCTGCTCCCAGTCCTGCGGCGTCGCCGTGGGCAGCAGGTCGAAGACCATCCGCAGCGACTGCACCGGGCTGGCGATGACGTCGAGGCGGCCGGTGAGCTCCCCGGCCGCGTACAGCTCCAGCTCCAGGCCCAGGCGCTCCGAGAGCGCCGCGGCCGTGACCCGGTCCACGTCGTCGGCGGGCGCGGTGCGCGCCAGCCGGGCCAGGGTGGCGCGCGCCAGGTCCGCCGCGGCCGCCGCCCCGGCGGGGGAGTGGTCCCCCAGGCCGGGCCCGGCGTCCGGGACGCCCAGCGACAGCGCGGTGAGCGGGTCCAGCCGCAGGGCCGCCTCGAGGTGGGCGTCGGCGACCTCGTCGACCGCGGTGCGGGGGCGGTGCTGCTCGCTCATCCCGGTCAGCGTATGCCGCGCGTCAGATCCACCCGAGGTCGCGGGCGCGCGCCGCGGCCTCGTGGCGGTTGGCGGCCTGCAGCTTCTGCGTCGCGGACGAGAGGTAGTTGCGCACCGTCCCCGGGGACAGGGCCGCGCGGGCGGCGATGTCCTCCACGCTCGTGCCGTCCGCCGCCAGCTCCAGCACGTCCGCCTCCCGGGGCGTCAGCGGCGAGTCGCCCGCACCGATGGCCTCCGCCGCCAGCTGCGGGTCCACGTACCGCCCGCCGGAGTGGACCGTGCGGACCACGTCGGCGAGGACGTGCGCGGACACCGTCTTGGGCAGGAACCCCCGCACCCCCGTGGACAGGGCGCGCTTGAGGTGCCCGGGGCGGCCGTGCCCGGTCACCACGAGGCAGGCGCACGAGGGCAGCTCCGCGCGCAGCCGCGCCGCGACCTCGATGCCGTCCAGGCCCGGCATCTGCAGGTCCAGCACCGCCACGTCGGGGGTGTGCGCCCGCGCCATCGCCAGGGCCTCGTGCCCGCTCGCGGCCTGCGCGACGACCTCCAGGTCGTCCTCCAGGCCCAGCAGCGTCGCCAGGGCCCCGCGGATGAGGTTCTCGTCGTCGGCGAGCAGCAGGCGGATCACGGGTGCGCATCCTGCCGTGCCGCCCCGGCGCCGCCCTCCGCCGGTGCCCGCTCCGGTCCCGGCCCGGTCCCCGGCAGCGGCACGGTGGCCGTCAGCGCGAAGCCGTCCGGGCGGCGCCCGGCGTGCAGGGACCCGCCGGCCTGCGCGAGGCGCTCGCGCAGGCCCGCCAGCCCCGAGCCGGCCGCCCGCCCCGCCGCGCCGCCCGCGCGGGGGACGCCGTCGTCCTCCACCCGCAGCACCGCGGCCCGCCCGCCGCCCGGGTCCCGGTGGACCTGCACGCCGATGCGGCAGGTGCGCGCCTCGCTGTGGCGCACCACGTTCGTGACGCCCTCGCGCACCGCCCACGCCAGCGCCTCCTGCACCCCGGGCGGCAGGTCCGGGCCGGGCACGACCTCGCAGCGCACCCCCGCCGAGGCCAGCAGGGACCGCGCCCCGGCCAGCTCCGCGGCCAGGTCCGTGCGACGGGAGCCGCGCACCACCGCCCGCACCTCCGCCAGGGTGGCGTGGGCCTGCTGCTGCAGCCGCTCGGCGTGCTCGGCCACCTCCGGCCTGCCCCGCCGGGCCAGCTGCGCCACCAGCTCCCCCTGCACCGCGATCGCCGACAGGTCCCGGCCCACCACGTCGTGCAGGTCGCGGGCGAAGCGCAACCGCTCCTCCGCCACCGCCAGGCGCGCCCGGTCGCGCTGCGCGGCGTCGAGGTCCCGCACGACGTCCAGCAGCCACAGCGAGAGCACCACCGCCAGGGCGAGGAAGCCGAACCAGCCCGCCCCGCCGACGGCCACCCGCACCAGGGCCGCGCCCTGGGCGCCGTGCGCGGCGGCCACCGCCACCCCGCCGCCCGAGGCCACGAGCAGCCCCGCCAGCAGCGGGACCCGGGCGCGCAGCCCCCGCACGCCCCGCCCGCCCGGCCGCAGCGCCGCCAGCGCCGCCAGCGGGAACGCGCACAGCAGGTGGGCCAGGACCGTCACCGGCTCCCACCCCGCCGCCCCCCCGGGCACCGCCGCGGCCAGCACCACCAGGGCCACGAGCACCCCCGCCACCAGCACCAGCGGGGCGCGCCCGGCGGCGCCCGCGACGGCGGTGCCGGCGCGCAGCACCAGCACCCCGGCGACCGCCGCCGCCGTCAGCGCCGACAGCAGCACCGTCAGCGCCGCCGGTCCCACCCCGGTGGCGGGCGCCAGCAGCACCGCGGTGAGGGGGGCGTGCGCCGCGAACGGGTACAGGCCGTAGCGGGTGTAGAGGTCCACCCGCTCGACCTGGCTGCGCTGCGCCCACCACGCCCGCGGGGAGCGCCACCACGACGGTGCCCTCCCGTCAGCCGCCGGGGCGGGTGCGGTCGCGGGGCCGGGGTCGGGTGCCACGGCGTCAGCCTGCCAGCGCCTCAGTCCCGCGGGCCCCACCGCCACCGGCGGCGCGCCACCGCGGCGAACAGGAGCGTCCACGCCGCGAGCAGCAGGACGTCGGCCACCTCGGGGGGCAGCGGCAGCGCCGTGGCGGGCAGGTCCAGCGGGGCGCTGCTGGTGCGGGCCAGCAGGTCCGCCAGGGACGCGAACGGCAGCAGCAGCGCCACCGTGCGCAGCCCCTCCCCGGCACCGGGGGCGAGGAGCACCTGCCCGGCGACGGAGGCCACCAGCACCAGCGGCAGCGCCGTCCAGTTCGCGGCCTCGGTGCTCGGGGTGGCGGTGGCCACGGCGAGGGCCGCGGCGAGCAGCCCGGCGGTGGCCAGCACGACGCCCAGGACGGGCAGCACCCCGGTGGGGGCGACGCCGCCGAGCACCCCGTACAGCAGGCACACCAGGGCCGCGCCCAGCAGGCCGGCGACCACGAGCGGGGCGAGCACCCCGGCGAGCACCCCGGCGCCGGTCAGCTCCGAGGTGCGCAGCCGCGCGAAGACGCGGGACTCCCGGCGCCCGACGGCCACGGTCAGCGCCGGGTAGTGCACGGTGAGCGCGAGCAGCATGAGCATCGCGGTGCCCAGCAGCTGGGTCCACACCTGCGGTCCCGCGCCGCGCTGGGCCAGCGCCAGGCCCACCGCGACGGCGGGGCCGAGCAGCAGCGTGAGCAGGGTGGTGCGCTGGCGCAGCAGCACAGCGGCCTCGAAGCGGGCCAGGGCGGCGGTGCGGGCCAGCGGGGAGCGGGTGCGGCGCAGCCGCGCGGGCGCGGGGGACGTGGTGGTGGGGGACGTGGTGGTGGGGGACGTGGTGGTCGGGCTCGGGGTGGTCGGGCTCGGGGTGGTCACCAGGACTCCTCGGGGTGCTCGGCGGGGCGGGTGCTCGGCCCGCCGGCGCGGACGGCGTGGAAGACCTCCTCCAGGGAGGCCGGGGTGGCGCGCAGGTCCTCCAGCCGGACCCCGGCCGCCCGCGCCGCGGTGAGCAGGCGCAGCAGGTCCTCCGGCAGGTCGCGGCTGGTCACGTGCAGGGCGGTGCGCGCCCCGGCGGCCCGGCGCACCGCGGTGGCGGTGGCACCGGGCAGCCCGTCGAGCAGCGCCGCGACCGGTGCGTCCGGCGGCACGTCCGCGCGGATGCTCGCGGGGCGCGCCGCGAGCACCTCCGGCAGGGTCCCGGCGACGGCGACCCGCCCCTCGTGCATGATCGCCACCCGGTCGGCGAGGGCCTCGGCCTCCTCCAGGTGGTGGGTGGTCAGCACCACCGTGGTGCCTGCCTCGTGCAGGCCGCGCACCAGGTCCCACAGGGTGCGCCGCGACTCCGGGTCCAGGCCGGTGGTGGGCTCGTCCAGCACCACGAGCTCCGGGGCGCCCCACAGGGCCAGCGCCAGGTCGAGGCGGCGGCGCTCACCGCCGGAGAGGCGCTGCACGGCCACGTCGGCGCGGTGGGCCAGGCCCACCCGCTCCAGCGCCGCGTCCACGTCGTCGACGCGGCTGGACAGCGCAGCCCACAGCGCCACGGTCGAGCGGGGGGTGGACTCGGGCAGGAACCCCGGGTCCTGGAGCATCGTGCCGCAGGAGCGGCGCAGCAGGGCGGTCCCGCGCCCGGGGTCCTCCCCGAGGACGGACAGGGTGCCGCCGGTGCGCCGCCGCAGGCCGAGCAGCACCTCCAGCGTGGTGGTCTTGCCCGCGCCGTTGGTGCCGAGCAGCGCGAACACCTCGCCGGGGCGGATGTCGAGGTCGACGGAGTCGACGGCCCGGAACGTGCCGTGCGCGACGGTCAGCCCGCGCGCCGAGACGACGGGGCCGGGAGCCGGGAGGACCGCCGGGGCCGGCGGGCCGGGGTGCGTCGTGGTCATGCCCCCACGCTCCCGCCCGTCCGGGGCGCCGGGCAGTGCCCCGCGTCACCGCTTCCGGTGGGAAGCGCACGGCCGGGCACATGACGGATGTCACGTGCCCGGCCGCGGTGCGGGTCGCCGCCGGGGTGGCCCGGGTCAGGGCTGCTCGGCGGGGGCGTCCTGGGTGCCGGAGCCGCGCAGGGTGCCGGCGTGCGCGCGCGCGTCCGGGTCGCGCCGCGACTTCGCCAGGCTCGCCACGGTGGTGATGGTGAGGATGACCGCGATGACCCCCAGGGACAGCGGGGTGGGGATCTCCGGCACGGCGTCCGAGAGCGTGTGCCCCCAGTGCAGGACGAGCTTGACGCCGATGAACGCCAGCACCACCGCCAGGCCCGTGGAGAGGTAGACGAGCCGGTCGAGCAGGCCCTGCACGAGGAAGTACAGCGCCCGCAGGCCCAGCAGGGCGAAGGCGTTGGCGGTGAAGACGATGAACGCCTCCTGGGTGACGCCGAACACCGCGGGGATGGAGTCCAGCGCGAACAGCAGGTCCGTGCCGCCGATGGCGATGAGCACCACGAACAGCGGGGTGACGACCCTGCGGCCGTCGATGCGGGTGGTCAGGCGCCCGCCGTGGTACTCGGTGGTGGTGGGGAAGACGCGGCGGGTGGCGCGCACCAGCACGTTGTCCCCGATGTCGGGGTCCTCGTCGCGGTGCCGGTAGAGCTGCACCGCGGTCCAGATCAGCAGCAGCCCGAACAGCAGGAACATGACGGAGAACATGTTCAGCAGGGCCGCGCCGACGGCGATGAAGATCGCCCGCATGACGAGGGCGAGCACGATGCCGAACGTGAGCACCTTCTGCTGGTGCTCGGCCGGCACGGCGAACGTCGTCATGATGATGACGAAGACGAACAGGTTGTCGACGGACAGGCTCTTCTCGACCAGGTACCCGGCGAAGTACTCGGTGCCGTAGTCCCAGCCCGCGATCGAGCCGAGCACGACGCCGAAGGCGATCGCCACGCCGATGTAGAAGACCGACCAGGCGGTGGCCTCCTTGAAACCCACCGCGTGCGGGCGCAGCGCACCCACCGCCAGGTCCAGCGCCAGCAGCGCCAGGATCAGGCCGATCGTCGCGGCCCATGCCGCGGTGGTGACCTCCACGCAACTCCTCCTCGGTCGACGTCCTCGTGCGCCGGTGGGCGGCCGGGACCCCTCCAGGCTCCCGGCCGCCNGGTGGACGGTTCCTGCCGTCCTCCCGCCCCGCTCCCCGGTGCGCCCGCGCGGTGCGCGTCGGGTCAGGCGGGGACCTTCGCCGCCGCCTCGGCCAGCTGCGGCACGAACCGGTCGAGGAACCACGGCACGTTGAGCACGCTGGGGGAGGAGGTGGCCGTGATGAACGTCTTGTCCTCCAGCCAGACCACCGCGCCGGACCTCACCGCGGGGATGGTGGAGTACACCGGGTCGGCCGTGAACTGCTCCAGCGGCAGGACGTCCGCGTAGCCGACGAGGACGTCGGAGTCGACGTCGTGGACGCGCTCCTTGCTGACCTCGGCGTAGAAGGTCGTGGCGCCCTCGGCGAGCTTCGCGACGCCCGGCGCGACCTCCATGCCGAGGTCGACGAGCAGGTCGACGCGGGAGTCGCCGGGCAGGTAGGTGCCCAGGTTGCCGGGGGTGGCGTACGTGTACGTGAACGTCTTGCCCTTCAGGGCGGGGTGCGCCGCGCCCGCGTCGGCGAGGGCCTTCTCGGTGTCGGCGACGAGCTCGGCGGCCTCCGCCTCCTTGCCGACCGCCTTGCCGACGATCGTGGCCTGGTCCTGCCACGTCGTCTTCCACGCCGCCTCGGGGTAGGCGACGGTGGGCGCGATGGCCGCCAGCTTCGTGTAGTCGTCGGCGGTGATGCCGGACTGCACCGCCACGATGAGGTCGGGCCGGGAGGCGGCGATCGTCTCGAAGGGCACCTCGCCGGAGTCGGCGCTGGGGTGCAGCTGGGTCCTGGCGGGGTCGTAGTGGCCCTTCCACCAGGGGTAGGTGCCGTCGGCCTCGGCGCCGTAGTCGCCCTTGGGCACGGCGACGGGGTCCACGCCCAGCGCCCACAGCACGTCCGCCGAGCCCCAGCCGATGACGACGACCCGCTCGGGCTGCTCGGGGATCTCGGTGGTGCCCAGGGCGTGCTCGATGCTGACCGGGAAAGCGCCCGCGGAGGACGTGGGGCTCCCGGTACCGGGCGCACCGGCGGGGGAGGTGCTGGAGGTGTCCCCGCCGCAGGCGGCCAGGGCGAGGGACAGGGTGCCGGCGGCGGCGAGCGCGAGGGCGCGGCGGCGGTCGAGCAGGGGCACTGTTGCTCCGGAGGTCGCGGACTTCCGTCCATGGGTCAGGTACGGCTCACCTAACCACATCGTGGATAGGACTGCCTAACCTCACCCGCACGGACGTCACCCGCGCGGCCCCACCGGGCGGACCGGCTCAGCGGGGCAGGCTGCTGCGCCGCCACCCGTCGATGCCCGGGTACGGCGAGCGCAGCAGCTGGTGCGCCCGGTCCGTCCACGCCGACGTCACCAGCGGCAGCGGCCGCGGCCCCGAGCGCGCGCGGGTCCGCACGATCGCCCCCACCACCGCCGTCAGCGCCGCCAGCTCCTCCTCGTCCAGGTGCCCGCGCACCACCCGCAGCGCGCTCTCGGCGACCGCCCCGTCGCGGACCGTCCCGCTCTCCAGCGGTGCCCGGCGCCGGTCCGGCCCCGGGAACGGCACCTGCCGCACCCGCCGCTCCACCGACCCCGCGCGGGTCGCCCGCGCGCTCACAGCGGGATGTTCCCGTGCTTCTTCGCCGGCAGGCTCGCGCGCTTGGTGGACAGCGCACGCAGCGCCCGCACCACGTGCCCGCGGGTCGCGCTCGGCTCCACGACCGCGTCCACGTACCCGCGCTCGGCCGCCACGTAGGGGTTCGCCAGGGTCTCCTCGTACTCGTCGACGAGGTCCGCGCGCACCTCCTCGGAGTCCTCCCCGGCCTCGGCGAGGGTCTTGCGGTGCAGGATGTTCACCGCGCCCTGCGCCCCCATCACCGCGATCTGCGCGGTCGGCCACGCCAGGCACACGTCGGCGCCCATCTCCTTGGAGCCCATGACGATGTACGCGCCGCCGTACGCCTTGCGCGTGATCACCGTCACCAGCGGCACCGTCGCCTCGGCGTAGGCGTACAGCAGCTTCGCCCCGCGGCGGATGATGCCGTTCCACTCCTGCTCCGTGCCCGGCAGGAACCCCGGCACGTCCACGAACGTCAGGACCGGCACGTTGAACGCGTCGCACATCCGCACGAAGCGCGCCGCCTTCTCGCTGGCGTCGATGTCCAGGGTCCCGGCGAGCTGCTGCGGCTGGTTGGCCACCACCCCGACGCTGCGCCCCTCGACCCGCCCGAAGCCCACGATCACATTGGGCGCGAACAGCTCCCCGAGCTCGAGGAACTCCCCGTCGTCGAGGACGTGCGCGAGGACCCGGTGCATGTCGTACGGCTGGTTCGCGGAGTCGGGCACCAGGGTGTCCAGCTCCAGGTCCTCCGGCAGGGGCTCCAGGGACACCTCCACGCCCGGCAGGACCGGCGGGTCGGTGAGGTTGTTGCTCGGCAGGTAGGACAGCAGCTCCCGCACGTAGGCGATGGCGTCCTCCTCGTCCACCGCGAGGTGCTGCGCCGCGCCGCTGCGGGAGTTGTGGGTCCGCCCGCCGCCCAGCTCCTCGAAGCCGACGTCCTCGCCCGTCACCGTCTTGATGACATCGGGGCCGGTGACGAACATGTGCGAGGTGCCGTCCACCATGACGGTCACGTCGGTGAGGGCGGGGGAGTACACCGCGCCGCCCGCGCAGGGGCCCATCACCAGGGAGATCTGCGGCACCACGCCCGAGGCCGCGACGTTGCGGCGGAAGATCGAGGCGTACTGCACCAGGGACACCACGCCCTCCTGGATGCGCGCGCCGCCGGAGTCGTTGATGCCGACCACGGGGCAGCCCACCCGCAGGGCGAAGTCCTGCACCTTGATGATCTTCTGGCCGTGGACCTCGCCGAGGGAGCCGCCCAGCACCGTGAAGTCCTGCGCGTACACCGCGACCGTGCGCCCGTCGACCGTGCCGTAGCCGGTCACCACGCCGTCGCCGTAGGGGCGGGAGCGGTCCATGCCGAACGCCGTGGAGCGGTGCCGGGTGAGGGCGTCCAGCTCCACGAACGAGCCCTCGTCCAGGAGCAGGTCGATGCGCTCGCGGGCGGTCAGCTTGCCCTTGGCGTGCTGGCGCTCCACGGCCCGCTCGCTGCCCGCGTGCACCGCCTCGTCGGTGCGCCGGCGCAGCTCGGCCAGCTTGCCCGCGGTCGTGCGCAGGTCCGCGGCCCGGCCGCCGCCACCCGGGCCGCGGCCGCCCCCGCCACGGGGTCCGGGGCCGTCGTCGCTGCCGGCCGCGGCGAGGCTGCTGGTCACGGGGGTGCTCGTCACAGGGGCGAACTGTAGTCCGGCACCCGGCGGGGGCGACCCGTCCCGCGCGCCGCGCTGGGCCGCACGGGGCGGGCGGGGCGCGGCGCGTAGCGTGGGGGAGGTGATGCAGAGCGACGCCACCGGGGACCCGGCCCACGACGGCGCGGCGGCCCCCTCCGCCTGGAGCGACCTGTCCCGGCCCCCGCTGAGCGAGCGGGCGCTGCGCCGGGTCCTGTGCGGTGAGGGCGGCTGGCGCACCGTGGACGTCGTGGCGCAGACCGGCTCCACCAACGCCGACCTGCTCGCGCGCGCCCGCGACGGCGAGGCCGCCGGTGCGGTGCTGGTCGCCGAGCACCAGAGCGCCGGGCGCGGCCGGCTCGGGCGCGGCTGGCTCGCCCCGCCCCGCTCCGCCCTCACGGTGTCCGTGCTGCTGCGCCCGCGGGTGCCCGCGGAGCGCTGGTCGTGGCTGCCGCTGCTGGCGGGCCGCGCGCTCGTCGACGCCCTCGTGGAGGTGGCGGGCCTGCAGGCGACGCTGAAGTGGCCCAACGACGTGCTCGTGCCCGTGCGGGGCCGCGGGCAGGGCGCGGCCACGGTGGAGTCGAAGGTGTGCGGGGTGCTCGCGGAGGCCGCCGGGCCGGAGGCCGTGGTGCTGGGTGTGGGCCTCAACGTCTCGCAGGCGCAGGACGAGCTGCCCCCGCCGCCGTCGCCGCAGTCCCCGCCGCCGACGTCGCTGCTGCTGGCCGGGGCGGCCACCCCGGACCGGGACACCGTGCTGCGCGCCTACCTGCGCGCGCTGCGCCGCCGGCTGGACGCCTGGGAGGAGGCCGGGGGCGACCCGGTGGCCTGCGGCCTGGCCGCCGCGTACCGCGAGGCGTGCGTCACGATCGGCGCGCAGGTGCGCGTGGAGCTGCCGGACGGGCGCGTCCTCGCGGGACGCGCCGAGGAGGTCGACGAGGCCGGGCGCCTGGTCGTGGCGCACGACGGGCCGGCGCAGGACGGGCCGGTGGGGGGCTCAGCCGGTGGAAGGGCTGCCCGCACCGCGCTGTCCGCGGGCGACGTCGTGCACGTCCGCGCCGCCGGCTGAGGGCACCCTCCCCGCGGCCCGTGCCTCGGCCCCCGCGGGGACCCCGGCAGGGGTTCCCGCGGCGGTCCGGGCAGGGGGCTCCGTCGCGTCCGCGTCGGGGCGGACGAAGACGAACGTGCGGTACGCGTAGAAGCGGAACGCCGTCCCGAGCACCAGGCCCACCACGTTGGCCGAGACGTTCTGCGCCAGGGGCGAGCGCAGCCCGAGCACGTACACGGTGAAACCGAGGCAGGCCAGGGCGATCAGCAGGCCGCAGACGTTCATGACGCCGAACAGCACCAGCTCGCGCAGCTTGCCGGGCTGGTTGCGGTGGCGGAAGGTCCAGTACCGGTTGCCCACCCAGGAGAACAGCGTGGCCACCGCCACCGACAGGACCTTCGCGGTGAGCGGCTTGTGGGCCAGGACGCCCTCGCCGCCGGGCCCGGCGAGGATCAGCAGGTTGAACACGCCCGTGTCGACGACGAATGCCAGCGCCCCGACGACGCCGAACTTGGCGACCTCGCGCGCGAGGACGTCCACGGTGCCGCGGATCCTGGCGACGAGACCGCTCGGGCCGGGAGAGCTGTCGATCGCCTGCATCACGGGGGAGGTGCTCCTGCTCGTCGGCGTCCGCGGGTTCCCGCAGTGTGCCTCACGAACCCGGCCGGACGGGGGAGGTGCCCCCGTCCGCACCCCGCTCAGCTCTTGCCGGAGCGCTCCGCGTCCGTCCCGGCGCCGAGTCGCGTCTCCATGTGCATGGCACCGAGGATGCCCGCGACGACGAGCGTGACGCAGGCGATGAGCGTGAACATGGTTCTCCTCTTGGCCGGCCGGCTCCGGCCCTCGACGTCCGCCGGGGCCCCGCCCGGCGGGCCAAGCTTGCCCCCGGGAATCGGTATCGGCACCCCGGGACACGCCGCCTGCACCAGGGGTTCCACGTTCCGTTACCGAACCGGGACCGGAGGGGCCGCCCCCGTCGAGGCCCTAGGCTCGTCCCCCGTGACGAGGAAGGTGCCGGACCCCGCCCCCTACGACGCCCCCGGGGGTTTCC
This sequence comes from Kineococcus anabasis, assembly GCF_054590795.1. Classification (NCBI taxonomy): domain Bacteria; kingdom Bacillati; phylum Actinomycetota; class Actinomycetes; order Kineosporiales; family Kineosporiaceae; genus Kineococcus; species Kineococcus anabasis. Next base: position 101,908 of record NZ_BAAIHU010000009.1, on the reverse strand, counting down.
CCGTCGTCGGGGTCGTCGGCGGCGGCCAGCTCGCCCGCATGATGCAGCCCCCGGCCGTGGCGCTCGGCGTGCGCCTGCGGGTCCTGACCGAGTCCCCCGGCGCCAGCGCCGCGCAGGTCGTGGCCTCCGCGCCCGTCGGGGCGGCCGACGACCTCGACGCCCTGCGCGCCTTCGCCGCCGGCTGCGACGTCGTCACGTTCGACCACGAGCACGTCCCCACCGGGCACCTGCGCGCCCTGCTGGAGGCCGGCGCCCGCGTCGAGCCCGGCCCGGACGCCCTCGTGCACGCCCAGGACAAGACCGTCATGCGCGAGCGGCTCACCGCCCTGGGGGTTCCCTGCCCGCGCTGGCGCCGGGTCGCCGACGTGGCGGAGCTGACCCGCTTCGGGGAGGAGACCGGCTGGCCGGTGGTCCTGAAGACCCCCCGCGGCGGCTACGACGGCAAGGGCGTCCTCGTCCTCGACGGCCCCGGCGACGCGCGGCTGGCGGACGCGGAGCGCTGGTGGGAGCGCGGCCCGCTGCTGGCCGAGGAGCACGTGGCCTTCACCCGCGAGCTGGCCGTGCTCGTGGCGCGCAGCCCCTCCGGGCAGGCGGCGGCGTGGCCGGTGGTGCAGACCGTGCAGGTGGGCGGCGTCTGCCGCGAGGTGATCGCCCCGGCGCCCGGCCTGGACCCCCAGCTCGCCGCCGAGGCCACCCGCACCGCGCTCGCCGTCGCCGAGGGGCTCGGCGTCACCGGCGTCCTGGCGGTGGAGGTGTTCGAGGTGGAGCGCGACGGGCGGCCGGCGTTCCTGGTCAACGAGCTGGCCATGCGCCCGCACAACTCCGGGCACTGGACCATCGACGGGTCGGTCACCAGCCAGTTCGAGCAGCACCTGCGGGCCGTGCTGGACCTGCCGCTGGGCGAGACGCGCCCGCGTGCGCCGTGGACGGTCATGGTGAACGTGCTGGGCCGCCCGGACCCCGAGCCGCGGCACCTGGACCTGTTCCGCTCCTACCTGCACGTCATGGCCCACGACCCCGGGGTGAAGGTCCACCTGTACGGCAAGGAGCAGCGCCCGGGGCGCAAGCTCGGCCACGTCAACGTCAGCGGCGACGACCTCGACGCCGTGCTCGAGCGCGCGCGGCACGCCGCCGCCTTCATCGCAGGGGAGATCGACGAATGAGCGCAGCACCCGTCGTCGGCGTCGTCATGGGCTCCGACTCCGACTGGCCCGTGATGGAGGAGGCGGCGAAGGCGCTGGCCGAGTTCGGCGTGCCGCACGAGGTGGACGTGGTCTCCGCCCACCGCATGCCGCACGAGATGGTGGCCTGGGGGACGGGTGCGGCGGAGCGGGGCCTGCGCGTGGTCGTCGCGGGGGCCGGCGGTGCCGCGCACCTGCCCGGGATGCTCGCCAGCGTCACGCCGCTGCCGGTCATCGGGGTGCCGGTGCCGCTGCGGCACCTGGACGGGATGGACTCGCTGCTGTCGATCGTGCAGATGCCCGCCGGGGTCCCGGTGGCCACGGTGTCGGTGGGCGGCGCGCGCAACGCCGGGCTGCTCGCGGTGCGCATCCTCGCCGCCGGCGAGGGCGAGGAGGCCGCGCGGCTGCGCGAGCGGATGGCGGGTTTCCAGGAGGAGCTGCGCGACGGGGCCCGGGCCAAGGGCGAGCGGCTGCGCGCCCGCCTGCGCGGGGGCGTCGGCTTCGGCGGCTGAGCACCACCTGCGGCCCGCTCCCCGGCGTGTGCCGGGGAGCGGGCGGGATCAGCCCGCGAGGCCGCGCAGCGCCGCGGTGTCGTCGCGCTCGAGGGCGTCGAACATGCTGATCGCCTTCGCGCTGTCCCACTTCACGGCGGTGCCCGCGGGGGTCCGCAGGGCGGGGTTCTCGATCGGCACGGTCATGGAGACGCCGTCGGTGCCGGAGGCGCTGCGCATGCCGCGCGCGAACGTGAGCAGCGTCAACGGCGAGGCGCCCTCGTCGAGCGTGAGGGCGGAGCCGCCGGCCGAGGCGAGGGGCAGGGAGCGCGCGGGGTTGGCCAGCGTCACGGGGCTGGACCCCTTCGACATGATCGCCGCGAGCAGCTCCCGCTGCCGCTGGACCCGGCCGAGGTCGCCGAGCGGGTCGGAGTAGCGGTACCGCGCGAAGCCCAGGGCGGTGGGGCCGTCCATCGTCTGGCAGCCCGGCGCGAGGTCCAGGCCGGCGCGCTCGTCCTTGAGGGGCGCGGGCACGCACATGTCCACCCCGCCGACGGCGTCCACGACGGCGGAGAAACCCCCGAAGCCGGTCTCGACGTAGTGGTCGACGTGCAGCCCGGACACCGACTCCACGGTCTGCACGAGCAGCTGCGGGCCGCCGATGGAGAACGCCGCGTTGATCTTGTTGCGGCCGTGGCCGGGGATGGGCACGTAGCTGTCGCGGGGGATGCTGACGATCGCCGCGGGGCCGGACGCCGGCACGTGCAGCAGCATGATCGTGTCGGTGCGCTGGCCCTCGTCGTTCCCGGTGGACAGCTCGGCGCGCTCCGCCTCGTCCAGCCCGGCGCGGGAGTCGCTGCCGACGACGAGGAACGTGGTGCCGGGGGTGTCCGCGGGCGAGGTGGCCGGCAGCGCCTCGATCTTCTGCACCCTCGACCAGGCGGTGAAGCCGAGCACTGCCGGGTAGCCCACGAGCACGGCGACGAGCAGCAGCGCGACCAGGCCCCACGGCGGCCGGCGCCGGCGGCGGACGGTGGTGTGCGGCCGGCCCGGCGGGCCCGCGGGACGGGACTGCACGGGGCGCGGGCCCTGCTGCGGGCGGCCCTGGGCGGGCTGCGGGCCGGCGGTCCGCGGCGGCTGCGGCGCGGCGGGGCGCTGCCGCCCCGCGGGCTGCGGTGCGGCGCCCGGCCCGGTGCGCGGCAGGCGCTGCGTGCGCTCGGGACCACCGGGGGTGCGGGGCAGGCGGCGCGTGGAGCCGTCGTCCGGGAGGCCGACCCCCGGCGCCGCCTCCGGCGGGCGCGGGGCGGCCGGGCGGGCGGCGGGCGGCGTCCTGGGGATCAGGCGCGTCGGCTGCTCGTCGCGGTAGGGGGGTTCCGCTGGCACCCGTCCACAGTAGGCGTGCCGGGCTCCGCGGGCGTGCAACCGCGGCGCACGTGGCGCGCACGGTGCGTGGACACCTCGTGGAGAGGCGCCCGCCTCAGCCGCGGGGGCGGCCCAGCGCGCGGTACGTCCACCCGGCGGCGCGCCAGCGGACCGGGTCCAGGGCGTTGCGGCCGTCGAGGATCCGGCGGTTGCGCACGATCCGGGACAGGGCCTGCGGGTCCAGGTCGCGGTACTGCTGCCACTCCGTCAGCAGCAGCACCACGTCGGCGCCGGTGGCGGCCTCCTCGGCGGTCTCGGCGTACGTGATGTCGGGGTAGGCCTTGCGGGCGTTGTCCAGCGCCTTGGGGTCGGTCAGCACGACCTCCCCGCCCTGCAGGCGGATCTGGGCGGCGACGTTGAGGGCGGGGGAGTCGCGGATGTCGTCGGAGTCGGGCTTGAACGCCGCACCCAGCACCGCCACCCGCTTGCCGATGAGGGAGCCGTCGCACACCTCCCGCGCCAGGTCGACCATCCGGATGCGCCGGCGCATGTTGATGGAGTCGACCTCGCGCAGGAAGGTCAGCGTCTGGTCGGCGCCCAGCTCCCCCGCGCGGGCCATGAAGGCGCGGATGTCCTTGGGCAGGCAGCCACCGCCGAAGCCGAGGCCGGCGTTGAGGAACTTGCGCCCGATGCGGTCGTCGTGGCCGATGGCGTCGGCCAGGGCGGTGACGTCGGCGTTGACGGTCTCGCACAGCTCCGCCATGGCGTTGATGAAGGAGATCTTGGTGGCCAGGAACGAGTTCGCGGCCACCTTGACCAGCTCAGCGGTGGCGTAGTCGGTGACCACCAGGGGCGTGCCGCGGCCCAGGGGCACGGCGTACACCTCGTCCAGCAGCGCCTTGGCCGCCTCCCCGGCCCCGCCCTCGGGCAAGCCGTAGACGAACCTGTCGGGGGTCAGGGTGTCGGCCACCGCGTGCCCCTCGCGCAGGAACTCCGGGTTCCACGCCAGGAAGGCGCCGGGCTGCTTCTCGTGCAGCGCAGCGGCCAGCCGCGCGGCCGTGCCGACCGGCACCGTGGACTTGCCGACGACCAGCTCGCCCGGGCCCACGTGCGGCAGCAGGGCCGTCAGCGCGGCGTCGACGAAGCGCAGGTCGGCGGCGAACTCGCCCTTGCGCTGGGGGGTGCCCACGCAGACGAAGTGCACCTGCGAGCCCGCGGCCTCGGCGATGTCGGTGGTGAAGCGCAGCCGCCCGGAGGCCGTCGCGTGCTCCAGGACCTCCGGCAGCCCGGGCTCGAAGAACGGCGCCCGCGCGGCCTGCAGGGCCGCGACCTTCTCGACGTCGACGTCGACGCCGACCACGTCGTGGCCGAGTTCGGCCATGCACGCGGCGTGCACCGCGCCGAGGTACCCGCAGCCGATCACCGTCATACGCATGGGCGCACAGTAGTGGGCCTGTCGCGCTGTGCGTCATCCCCTGGTCCGGGAGAGTGGCCCGGAGGGGTCCGGCGGCCGGGTCGGCCCCCGGTCGGCGCATCGGCGACACTGAGGGCGCAAGAACCGTCACAGGCTCCCGCCGGTCGTGGGAGAAGACGCCCAGGAGAGGTCCCCATGCGCGCCCAGCCCCGTCTCGCCGCCCTCGCCGCCCTCACGACGACGGCCTGCCTCGCCGCGACGGTCGCCGGTGCGGCACCGGCCTCCGCCGCACCGCAGGTGCAGCGCGTCTTCGGCGAGAACCGCATCCAGACCGCCGTCAACGCCTCCGTCACCACCTTCGCCGACGGTGCCGCGGCCAACGTCGTCCTCGCCCGCTCCGAGGACTTCGCCGACTCCCTCGCGGCCGGCCCGCTGGCCTCGGACCGCGGCGGCCCCCTCCTGCTCACCCCGCGCGCCTCCCTCGCGCCCGCGGTCGCCACCGAGATCCGCCGCGCCCTCACCCCCGGCGGGACGGTGTACCTGGTCGGCGGCGCCGGCGCGCTGTCGCCGGAGACCGAGACGGCGGTGCGCAACCTCGGCGTGAAGGTCCAGCGGGTGCAGGGCGCCAACCGGTACGCCACGGCCGTCGAGGTGGCCCGCCTGATGCCCGGAGCGGACAACGTCGCCGTCGTGACGGGCCTGAACTACCCCGACGGGCTGTCCGCCGGTGCCCTCATGGGGGTGCAGGACAACTCCTCCGGCGAGACGGTCGGCGTCGTCCTGCTCAGCCAGGGCGCCACGATGCCGGCGGTGACGCGCGACTACATCGTCCAGCGCAACTTCGTCGAGACCGGCTACGTCGTCGCCGTCGGCGGTGACGCCGTGCGCGCCTCCCGCGAGTTCGAGCGCTCGTTCCTGCCGGTCGCCGGCACCGACCGCTACGACACCTCGGCGCGGGTGGCGCGCCAGTTCCTCTCCGGCGGCGCGTTCTTCGAGGACGCCGGCACCTCCGTCGGCATCGCCACCGGCGAGAACTGGCCCGACGCCCTCGCCGGGTCGGCCGTCATGGGCTTCACCGCCGGGCCCCTGCTGCTGACCCGCCGCGCCGCGCTGCCCGCCGTCACCGTCGAGGCCCTGCGCGCCCTGCGGGAGGACGCCGCCCGCAACAGCTCCGCCGTCGAGACGGCCCTCGTCTTCGGCGGCACCGGTGCCGTCTCCGCCGACCAGGACGGGGCCATCGCCGCCGCCCTCGGCTGAGCGGCCCCGCGCGCGGGGCTCCTCAGGCCGCGGGGCCCCCGCCGTCCGGCGGTCCCTGCGGGGCCCGGCCCCCCGGGGCGAGCGGGGGCTGCGCCGGGGCGTCCCCCGGGCGCGGCACCCCCGCCTCGTCGAGGGCGATCTGCCGGGTCAGCTGCGCCAGGCGGGCCTCCAGCGCCCGCGAGCGCCGGTAGGAGGAGGCCATGAACCCCAGCAGCGCCACCACCGTGCCGTACAGGACGAGGTCGGTGCCGCGGCCCACGCCCAGCCAGGAGGCGACCCGCGTGACCAGGCCGGGCACCAGGACGCTGGTGACCGCCAGCAGCACCAGCCCCAGCAGCAGCAGGCGCCGCACGGCCTGGTGGCGGGCGTCGGCGGTGCTGCGCACCAGCACCGCCCCGACGGCGACGAGGGCGGCGATCAGCAGGACCTGGATGAGCAGCACGGTGTCTCCCGCCCTTCAGCCGAGGATCGTCTCGACGAGGATGTTCACGCTGTTGAGCAGGGACTGCCCCTTCGCGCGGGAGTAGTCGGTGTAGACGATCTCCACGGGGTGCTCCACCCAGCGCAGCCGGGAGCGCCCCACCTGCGCGACGATCTCGGAGGCGTGCGCCATCCGGTGGTGGGTGATGCGCAGCGACGCCGCGGCGGTGCGCGACAGCGCCCGCAGCCCGTTGTGCGCGTCGGTCAGCCGCACCCCCGTCGTGGCGTTGGTGTAGAGCACCGCGCCGCGCAGCACGACGCGGCGCAGGCCGTCCAGCCGGGTGCGGTCGTCGAGGAAGCGGGAGCCGAAGACGACGTCGGCCTCGCCGCGGCGCAGGCGCTCCACCATCGCCGCGGCGTCGTCGACCCGGTGCTGCCCGTCGGCGTCGAACGTGACGACGTGGCGGGTGGTGGGGAAGCTCAGCGCGTAGTCGATGCCCGTCTGCAGCGCCGCGCCCTGCCCGAGGTTGACGCAGTGGCGCACCACGGCCGCCCCGGCCGCCCGCGCCGCCGCGGCCGAGCCGTCGGTGCTGCCGTCGTCGACGCACACGACGTGGGGGAAGACGGTGCGCAGCTCCCGCACCACGTCCCCCACCGCGGTGGCCTCCTGGTACAGGGGAACCACGACCCACGTCTCGCCCGCGGGGTCGCCGCGCCGGCCCCCGGGCCGGGCGGGTGCCTCCGGTGCGCTGCTGAGCTGGTCCATGCCGCCGTTCCGTCCGTGCCGGCCCCGGCCCGACCGGCGGGGGCGTCCCCATCATGGCGCCAGCCCGGGGCCCGGTCGCGCACCCCGGCGCCGCGCGTGCCGACGGGGGGACCCGGTGCGGGCCGCTCCTAGACTCCACCGCATGACGACACCTCCAGGGCCCGCCGCGGCGGTGGTGGCCGGACCCCGGGTCGAGCCCACCGCGGACGTCGACGCGAGCAGCACCCTGGGGGAGGGCACCCGCGTGTGGCACCTGGCCCAGGTGCGCGAGCGGGCCGTGGTCGGTGCGCAGTGCACCGTCGGGCGCGGCGCGTACATCGGTGCCGGTGTCGTCGTCGGGGACCGCTGCAAGATCCAGAACTACGCGCTCGTGTACGAGCCCGCGCGGCTGGAGGCCGGTGTCTTCGTCGGCCCGGCCGCGGTCCTGACGAACGACCGGCTGCCGCGGGCGGTGACCCCCGACTCGCAGCTCAAGTCCGCCGACGACTGGGACCCCGTGGGGGTGGTCCTGCGGTACGGCGCCTCCGTCGGTGCCCGTGCGGTGTGCGTGGCGCCCGTGGAGGTCGGCGCGTGGGCCGTGGTGGCGGCGGGGGCCGTCGTGACGCGCGACGTGCCCGCCCACGCCCTCGTCGCGGGCGTGCCCGCCCGGTGGGTGGCGTGGGTCGGGCGCACCGGCGCGCGGCTGCTGCCCGAGGGCACCGGACCCGGCGGCGCGGGCCGCTGGCGCTGCCCCGACACGGGGCTGCGCTACGCCGAGCGCGACGGCGCCCTGGCGGAGGTGGGCGCGTGAGCACCGCCGGGCAGGGCCACGGGGGCCACCTGCGCCCCGCGCACCGGGCCATCCCCGTCGCCGCGCCGCAGATCGGCGCGGAGGAGCAGGCCGCCGTCGTGGAGGTCCTCGCCTCCGGGCACCTCGTGCAGGGCCCGCAGGTCGCGGCCTTCGAGGAGGAGTTCTGCGCCGAGGCCGTCCCCGGCCGGCGGGGCGTGGCCGTCAACTCCGGCACCTCCGCGCTGCACGTGGCGCTGCTGGCCCTCGGCGTCGGCGCGGGGGACGAGGTCGTCGTGCCCTCCTTCACGTTCGCCGCCACCGCCAACGCCGTCCGCCTCGTGGGGGCGGTGCCCGTCTTCGCCGACATCGACCCCGTCACGTTCTGCCTGGACCCCGCGGCCGTGGAGGCCGTCGTCGGCCCCCGCACCCGGGCCGTGGTGCCGGTGCACCTGTTCGGCCACCCCGCGGACATGACGCGGCTGCGGGAGACCGCCCGCCGGCACGGGCTGCTGGTGCTGGAGGACGCCGCGCAGGCGCACCTGGCCACCTGGCACGGGGAGGCGGCCGGCGCGATGGGCGACGCCGCGGCGTTCTCCTTCTACCCGACGAAGAACATGACCTCCGGCGAGGGCGGCATGGTGACCACCGCCGACGCGGGCGTGGAGCGGATGGCGCGGCTGCTGCGCAACCAGGGCATGGAGCAGCGCTACCGCAACGAGGTCGTGGGCCTGAACGTGCGGATGAGCGACCTGCACGCCGCGATCGGGCGCGTGCAGCTGCGGCACCTGCGCGAGCGCACCGCCACCCGCCGGGCCAACGCCGCCGCCCTGACCGCAGCCCTGGCCGGTGCGCGGGAGCGCGGCGTGGTGCTGCCGGCCACCGCCCCCGGCGCCGGGCACGTGTGGCACCAGTACACGGTGCGGGTGCCCGGCCACGACCGGGACGCCTTCGTGGAGGCGCTGGCCCGCCGCGGGGTGGGCGCCGCCGCGTACTACCCCGTGCCCGTGCACCGCCTGCCCGCGTTCGCCGACGGCGGTGGCCGCGTGCCCGAGCCCCTGCCGCACACGGAGGCCGCCGTGGCCGAGGTCCTCTCGCTGCCCGTGCACCCGGCGCTGCTGGAGGGCGACGTGGAGACCGTCGCGGAGGCCGTGACGGCCGTGGCGGGGCGCTCGTGAGCGGGCGCGTGCTGCGCGCGGGCCTGGTGGGCCTGGGCGCGATGGGCCGCCACCACGCGCGGGTGCTGCGCTCCCTGGAGGGCGTGGAGCTCGTCGTGGTCGCGGACGTGGGCGGCGACCCGCACCGCGCCGCGCCGGGCGTGCGCCTCGTGCGGGACGTCGCGGAGCTGCTGGCGGCCGGGGTGGACCTCGCGGTCGTGGCGGTGCCCACGGCCCTGCACGAGCCGGTGGCCGTGCCGCTGGTGGAGGCCGGGGTGCACGTGCTGGTGGAGAAACCCCTCGCCCAGGACCCGGACACCGCGCGCCGCATCGCCTCGGCGGTGGAGGCCGCGGGCGTGGTGGGCGCGGTCGGGCACATCGAGCGCTGCAACCCGGCCCTGCAGCAGCTGCGCCGGCGCACCGCCGCGGGGGAGCTGGGCCGCATCCACCAGGTGCAGACCCGGCGGCAGGGGCCGTTCCCGGCGCGCATCGGGGACGTGGGGGTCGTGAAGGACCTCGGCACCCACGACATCGACTCCACCGCCTGGATCACCGGCAGCCCGTTCGCGGCGGTCTCGGCGCGCACCGCGCACCGCACGGGCCGCCCGCACGAGGACCTCGCGGTCGTGGTGGGGTCGCTGGCGGACGGCACCATCACCAACCACGTCGTGAACTGGCTCTCGCCGGTGAAGGAGCGCGTGACGGTCGTGACGGGGGAGGCGGGGGCGTTCGTGGCGGACACGCTGACGGCGGACCTGACGCTGTACGCCAACGGGTCGGTGCCGGTCTCGTGGGAGGCGCTGGCGGGTTTCCGGGGCGTCTCGGAGGGCGACGTGACGCGGTTCGCGTTCCCGAAACCGGAGCCGCTGCGCACGGAGCTGGAGGGTTTCCGCGACGCGGTGCTGGCCGCGACCGGCGCCGCGGGGGCCGTCGAGGCGCCCGCGTGCCTGGTGACGATGGCGGAGGGGCTGCGCGTGGTGGAGGTCGCCGACGCGGTGCTGCGCTCGGCGGCCGGCGGGCGCACCGTGGACCTGCCCGCCGCGCCGTGACCGCAGCCGTGCCCGCAGCCGTGCCCGGTGCCGCTGCCGGACCGGAGCCGCGGGTCCTGCACGTCAACGACTGCGCCTCCACCACGGTGCAGCTCGTCGCGGAGGCCCACCGCCGCGACCTGCCGTGGGAGTACCTGCCGCTGGCCGGGCGGGGCCGCCGGTGGACGGGGCTGCGCGGGCGCGCCGCGCAGGTGGGGGCCGGTGCGCGCTGGGCGGCGCGGCTCGGGGCGGGCGCGGCCCGGGCGGACCTGCTGCACGTGCACTACGCGAGCGTGGTGCGGCACACGGCGTGGACGCGGCGGCGGTACGTGCTGCACGTGCACGGCACGGACGTGCGCAGCCAGCAGTACGAGCCGCGCTGGACGGCGCCGGTGCGCGCGGCGCTGCGCGGGGCGGTGGCCGTGTACTTCTCCACCCCGGACCTCGCCGGGCACGTGCTGCCGCACCGGCCCGGGGCCCGCTACCTGCCCGTGCCGCTGGACCTGACGGCGATCCCCCCCTGGCGGCCGCAGGCGCGCGAGCGGCCCCGGGTGCTCTTCACCTCCCGGTGGGAGCCGGTGAAGGGCGGCGCGGAGCAGCTGGCGCTGGCGCGGGCTCTGCGCGCGGCGCTGCCGGCGGAGGTGGAGCTCGCGGGGCTCGACTGGGGGCCGGGCGCGGGGGAGGCCGCGGCGGCGGGTGTGCGGTTGCTGCCGCGCACGGACCGGGCGGGTTTCCTGCGGCTGCTGGCGTCGGCGACGCTCGCGGTGGGGCAGAGCAGCGGGATGCTCGCGGCGAGCGAGCTGGAGGCCGTGGGCACGGGGGTCCCGCTCGCCGCCGCGCTGCGCCCCGACTGGTACCCGGCGTCCGCGCCGGACGGGAACCCCGCGGTGCTGGCGGGGACGGCGGGGTGGGAGCCGTCCCCGGCGGCGCGGGTGGAGGCGGTCGTGGAGGCGGTGCGCGACGCCCTGGCGGACCCGCCGGCGGCCTCCGCCCGGCTGGCGGGCCCGGGGTGGCTGGCGCGCAGCCACGACGTGCGCGCGGCGGTGGAGCGGCTGCGGGCGGACTACCGGGAACTGCGCGCCTGAACTCCCGCGCGCCGGGTTGCCTCCCGGTGCCGCCTCCTCCACGATCGCCCCACCACCGCGGCGGACACCGGGCAGCGATGCCCGGGGAGGAGGCACCGTGCTCGCACAGGCACCAGGCCAGGGCGGAGCGGTCCTGCGGCTGGACACGGCGTTCGTGGACTACCTGATCATCGCCGTCTTCTTCGCGTTCGTGCTGGGCATCGGCTACCTGGCCAAGCGCCAGGTGTCCACGAGCCTGGACTTCTTCCTGTCGGGGCGCTCGCTGCCGGCGTGGGTGACGGGCCTGGCGTTCATCTCCGCCAACCTCGGCGCCATCGAGATCGTCGGCATGTCCGCCAACGGCGCCCAGTACGGCATGCCGACCATGCACTACTTCTGGGTCGGCGCCGTCCCGGCGATGCTGTTCCTCGGCGTCGTGATGATGCCGTTCTACTACGGCTCGGGCGTGCGCAGCGTCCCGGAGTTCATGCTCCGGCGGTTCGGGCCGGCCGCCCACCTCGTCAACGCCGTCAGCTTCGCCCTGGCGCAGGTCCTCATCGCCGGGGTGAACCTGTTCCTCCTGGGCAGCGTGGTGGAGGTCCTGCTGGGCTGGCCCCTGTGGGTGGCGGTCATCGCGGCCGCGGTGGTCGTCCTGACGTACACGTTCGCGGGGGGCCTGTCGGCGGCCATCTACAACGAGGTGCTGCAGTTCTTCGTCATCGTCGCCGCGCTGCTGCCGCTGACGCTCATCGGGCTGCACCGCGTCGGGGGCTGGGACGGCCTCGCCGCGCGGGTGGCGGCCTCCCCCGGGGGCGCGGAGCAGCTGTCGGCGTGGCCGGGCAACGCCCTGTCCGGGTTCACCTCCGACTTCCTCTCCGTGCTGGGCATCGTCCTCGGCCTGGGGTTCGTGCTGTCCTTCGGGTACTGGACGACGAACTTCGTCGAGGTGCAGCGGGCGATGGCCACCAAGGACATGTCCGCCGCCCGGCGCACCCCGATCATCGGCTCGTTCCCGAAGCTGTTCGTCCCGTTCATCGTGGTCATCCCGGGCATGGTCGCGGCCGTGGAGGTCCGGGAGCTGGTGGACTTCAAGGCCGGTCAGGGCGGCGGCGTGGACTACAACGACGCGCTGCTGCTGCTCATGCGGGACATGCTGCCCAACGGGCTGCTGGGCCTGGCGCTGACCGGGCTGCTGGCGGCGTTCATGGCGGGCATGGCCGCCAACGTCAGCTCCCTGAACACCGTCGTCAGCTACGACCTGTGGCAGCAGTATGTCCGCAGGGGCCGCCCCGACGGGTACTACCTGCGCGTCGGGCGGGTCGTGACGGTCCTCGGCACCATCGGGGCCATCGGCACGGCGTTCTTCGCCGCGAGCTACGAGAACCTCATGACGTACCTGCAGCAGCTGTTCTCGTTCTTCAACGCGCCGCTGTTCGCGACGTTCATCCTGGGGATGTTCTGGAAGCGCATGACCCCCACGGCCGGCTGGGTGGGCCTGGTCGCGGGGACCCTGACGGCGTTCACGGTGTTCCTGCTGCAGGAGACGGGGGTGCTCTCGCTGCCCGGCCAGGGCGCGGCGTTCCTCGGGGCGTTCCTGGCCTTCGTGGTGGACATCGTCCTGAGCGTGCTGGTCAGCCTGGTCACCCGGCCGAAACCGGAGTCGGAGCTGCGCGGGCTGGTCTGGTCCCTCACCCCGAAGGCCGAGCGCAGCGAGGAGGCCACCGGGGAGAACGCCGTGTGGTACCGCCGCCCCGGCCTGCTGGCGGGCATCTCGCTGGCCATCGTCGTCGCCCTGAACGTCGCCTACGGCTGAGGTGGGAGAACCCGTGAGCCCCGAGACGAACCCCGGCACCGGTGCGGGGGGCCGCGCCCACAAGGCCGGCGCCCTCGACATCCGCTCCGTCATCGCCGCCCTGCTCGGCGTCTACGGCGTCATCCTCACCGTGATGGGCCTGGTGGCCACGGAACCCGCGGACCTGGCCAAGGCCGACGGGGTGAACGCGAACCTGTGGACGGGCCTGGGGCTGCTGGTGGCGTCGGCGGTGTTCGCGCTGTGGGTGAAGCTGCGCCCGATCGTCGTGGAGGAGCCGCCCGCGGGCGGGCGGCCCGCGGGCGGCCCCGGGCACTGAGGGGCGGGTGTCAGCGCGCGCCGGGCACCGGCTGCGCGGGCCTGGTGCGGGGCAGCAGGTCCAGCACCTCGTCCCAGGAGGCCACCACGGCCCCGGCCCCGGCGCCCAGGAGCGCCTCGTGGCGGGCGGCGCGCTCGTCGGGCCGCAGGAACTGCAGGTTCCCCACGACCGGGACGCCGGCGGCGACGGCGGAGGTCACCCCGGCGACGGAGTCCTCCACGGCCAGCGACTCCTCCGCCTCCACGCCCAGCGCGGCCAGGGCGTGCCGGTAGACGGCCGGGTCGGGTTTGCCGCGGGGGACGGGCAGGGAGTCCTCGGCGCTGAAGCGCCGCGCGGCGGGGAAGAACCCCGCCATGCCGGTCACCTCGAAGCAGGCGGCGAGGCGGGCGTCGGCGCTGGAGCTGACGGCGGCGACCTCGTAGGCGGCCGCCACGGCCGTCAGCGGGCCCAGGACGGCCGGGTCGGGGCGCAGGACCTCGCGCAGGTGCGCGGTGACGGCGCGGCGCTCCTCACGCACCCAGTGCTCCAGGGCCGCGGCGTCCAGGGCGGGCGCGCCGGGCGCCCGGCCCGTCGTCGCCGCGGAGCCCGCCCCCGGCACGTCGGGGGCGACGGGGACGCCGTGTGCGCTGGCCAGGGCCACGGCGGTGGCACGGAAGTTCATGCCCGTCGCGGCCCGCCGCAGCTCCCCGGGCGTGTAGCGGTGCGCCACCCCGTGCGCGGCGAGGAACCGGTTGGTGACCTCGGTGGCCGCCTCGAACGCGGGGATCTCGGAGCCGAAGAGGTTGTCGTCGGCGTCGCAGAGGACCACGCGGAGCCGCTCGAGGCCGACGGGGGCGGGCCGCTCGCCGCGCCGGGTACCGGGAACGCTCATGCGGTGGATCCTCGCAGGGCGCCGGGGCCCTGCACCGAGCCGGTCGCCGTGCAGGCGCGGGCCGCGGCCGAGGGCCCCGTGTCGAGGGCGTGCAGGGCGCTGCGCACCGCCTCGACCAGGCGGGGGTCGTCCACCGCGTCGCCGAAGAGGTCCCGCACGGCGAGCAGGGGCCGCGGGTCGTGGCCGCAGGTGCGGGCCAGCGGCTGCAGCAGCGGCGCCACCGGGTCGTCCACCGCCACGGGCCGCCCGCACAGGTCCTGCCCGCGCAGGGTCCGCACCCACGCCGCCACGGCCAGGGCGAGGTGCCCGCACGCCGAGCCCTCCTGCACGGCCAGGCGCAGGGACGGCAGCACGAACGCGGCGATCTTCTCCGAGCCGCGCCGGCGCAGCCGGGCCAGCCTGTCGGCGAGGGCCGCGCTGGAGAGGCGCTGCACCAGGACACCGCGGTAGGCGGCCAGGTCGATCCCGGGCACCGGCCCCAGCACGGCCGCGGCCTCCGCCAGGTAGCCCTCGGTGTACCGCCGCAGCACCGGATCGGCCAGCACCTCCGCACCCGTCGTCAGCCCCGCGAGCCCGCCGAGGTGCCCCAGCGCGCTGTGGGCGCCGTTGAGCAGGCGCGTCTTCATCAGCTCGTAGGGCCGCACGTCGCGCACGAAGCGGACCCCGACGTCCTCCAGCGGGGGGCGCTCGCCGCCGAAGCGGTCCTCCACGAACCACTGGCTGAAGGGCTCGGTGACCACGGGACAGCGGTCGTCGACCCCGTGCTCGCGGGCCAGCAGCTCCCGGTGCTCCGGGGCGGCCTGCGGGGTGATGCGGTCGACCATGCCCGCGGGGAAGGCGACGTGCCCGGCGATCCAGTCCGCCAGGGAGGCGTCGCGCAGCCGGGCCGCGGCCAGCACCGCCTCGCGGGTGACCGCGCCGTTGCCGGGCAGGTTGTCGCAGGACAGCACGGTGAAGGGCCTGGTGCCGGCGTCGCGGCGCCGGGCCAGGGCCGCGACGAGGTAGTCCATCGCGGTGCGCGGCGGGCCGGGGCTGCCCCGGAAGGTGCCGTCGCGGGCGGTGCCGTCCCCGGCGGTGTCGGCGGTGGCGTAGGCGGCGCCCGTGATGGTGAGGGTGACCAGCCGGGTGCCGGGGTCGGCGAGCGCGTCCAGCACGCCGGCGGGGTCGTCGGGGGCGAAGAGCCGCCGCACGAGGGAGCCGACGACGCGGACGCGGTCGCCGCGCTGCCCCCGGGTGAGCACCGAGTACAGGCCGTCCTGCGAGTCCAGGGCGTCCAGCACGGCCCGCGAGTGCAGGCCGACCCCGACGACGCCCCAGCCGGTCTCGCCGCGCCGGGCCAGGTCGTCGAGGTAGACGGCCTGGTGGGCGCGGTGGAAGCCGCCGACCCCGATGTGCACGACGGAGGGGCGCAGGGCCGCCCGGTCGTAGCGGGGGACGTCGATGCCGTGCGCCAGGGACGGGAGGGTCGCCTCGCGCAGCGGCAGGGGTGTGCTGGACGGGCTCACGGGCGGCTCCTCCGCGCGGGTGCGCGCTCGGCTGCTGGGTGGGCTGCGTGCTCCGCCGTCCACCCAGGGCCGTGGTCCCGACCCGATCTGGACCACCACTCTCGCACGGCCCGCGCAGGACGGCGCTGCGTGGGGCGCCCCCCCCGTCAGCCCCGGCCCGCCCGCCCCCGCCCGCGCCCGGCGGTCAGGGCGGTGAGCAGCGGCGCCACCCGGTAGTGCACGGGGGTGGTCAGGGCGATCTCCGTGGTGGTCCGCACGACACCGGGCACCGCGAGCACCTCCTGCACCAGGGCCTGCAGCTCGGAGTTGCCGGGGCAGGCCACCCGCACCACCAGGTCGCTGGGGCCCGTGGTGATGCAGACCTCCAGCACCTCGGGGAAGCGGGCCAGGGCGTCGATGATCCCCTGCAGCCCGCCCTGGGCGAGCTGCAGGTGCAGGAAGGCGGTGACGGGCAGCCCGAGGGCGGGCAGGTCCACCCGCACGTCGTAGCCCTTGAGGACGCCGTCCTGCGCCAGCCGGGCCAGCCGGGCGCTGACGGTGTTGCGCGCCACGCCGACGCGGGCCGCGAGGTCGCTGATGCCGCGGCGCGGGTCCTCCGACAGTGCCGCGAGCAGTTCCGCGTCGAGCCGGTCGATGCTGCTCACGGTGGTCACCTCGTGTCGGTCGGACGGGGTCCGGCTGGGCAGAGTGCGCAGTTCTCGCGCTCCATGTTGACGCCTCCGAGCACCCGGTCGCACGCTGACGGCTCCGGGTGGCGATGGCGGACCCGGAGGAGGAGGTCCGGCGTGACCGAGCACCTGATCGAGCGGACGGCGCCTCAGGGGATCGAGGCGCCGCCGGGAGGCGTGCGCGCCCCCGGCCCCGCACCCCTGCTGGACCCGCGCGAGCGCTACCGCCCCGGCGCCCGCCCCGTGCTGCTGACCGGTGTGCAGGCCGTCGCGCGCCTGCTCGCCGAGCAGCACGTCCGCGACACCCGCGCCGGCCTGCGCACCGCGACCCTCGTCTCCGGCTACCAGGGCAGCCCGCTGGCCGGGCTGGACCGCACCCTGGCGGCCGTGCCCGCCCTGCGCACCGAGCACGGCGTCCACCTCGTCCCCGCCGTCAACGAGGAGCTGGGCGCCACGGCGGTGTGGGGCAGCCAGACGGAGCTGCCGGGCGGCTTCCGCGACCACGACGGGGTGGTGGGCCTCTGGTACGGCAAGGGCCCCGGTGTCGACCGCTCCGGCGACGTGCTGCGCCACGCCAACCTCTACGGGGCGCACCCGCGCGGCGGGGTGCTGGCCCTGGCCGGGGACGACCCGGCGTCGAAGTCCTCGACGGTGCCGTGCGTCAGCGAGCGCACCCTCGCCGCCTACGGCCTGCCGGTGCTGTACCCGCGCGACGCCGAGGAGCTCGTCGTGCTCGGCCTGCACGGCATCGCCCTGTCCCGGGCCTCGGGCTGCTGGGTCGGGCTGAAGATCGTCTCCGACGTCGCCGACGGGCTGTTCACCGTGGACCGCGACTTCGCCGCCGTGCGCACGCACGTGCCGGAGCTGGAGTGGGAGGGCCGCCCGTGGACCTACGCGCAGCGGCGCATGGGGGTGCCCACGGACAGCCTGCTGGCGGAGGCCGACCTGCTCGGGCCGCGCTGGGCCGCGGTGGAGGCGTACGCGGCGGCGAACCCGCTGGACGAGGTGACCCTCGACCCGCCCGCCGCGGTGCTGGGCCTCGTCGCGCCCGGCGCGCAGTACGACGTGCTGCGGCAGGCGCTGGCCTCCCTCGGCCTCGACGACGCCGCCCTGTCCCGCGCGGGCGTGCGGCTGATGCGGGTGGGGATGCCGTACCCGCTGGGCCGCTCCGTGCTCACCCGCCTGGCGCGCGGGGTGGAGCGGGTGGTGGTGGTGGAGGAGAAGACCGCCTTCGTCGAGACGCAGGTGCGGGACCTGCTCTACGGCACCCCGGGCGCGCCCGCGGTCCTCGGCAAGCGCGACGCGGCCGGGCGCCCGCTGGTGCCGGCCGGGGGGACCCTGACCGCCGACCTCCTCACCGCGCCGCTGCGCCGGGTCCTGGCGGGGCTGGTGGAGCTGCCCCGGGAGCGGGTGGCGCTGGCGCTGACGCCCGTGGGGGCCCCGCGCACCCCGTACTTCTGCTCCGGCTGCCCGCACAACCGCTCCACGGTCCTGCCCGAGGGCTCCCTCGGCGCCGGGGGCATCGGCTGCCACACGATGGTGACGATCTCCCCGCGGGAGACCTCGCGGGTGACGGGCCTGACGCAGATGGGCGGCGAGGGCGCGCAGTGGATCGGGCAGGCACCGTTCACGGACGTGCCGCACGTCTTCCAGAACATGGGCGACGGCACGTTCTTCCACTCCGGGCAGCTCGCGGTGCAGGCGTGCGTGGCGGCCGGGGTGGACGTCACCTTCAAGATCCTGCACAACCAGGTCGTCGCCATGACCGGCGCGCAGGACGCGCAGGGCGCCCTGGACGTGCCGGCGCTGACCCGCAAGCTCGCCGCGGAAGGCGTGGTGCGCACCGTGGTGTGCGCGGACGACCCGTCCCGCTACGGCCGCCGCGCCCGGTTCGCGCCGGGCACCCTCGTCTGGCCGCGCGAGCGCCTCGACGAGGCGCAGCGGCTGCTGCGCGAGGTGCCGGGCGTGACGGTCCTCGTCTACGACCAGATGTGCGCGGCGGAGGCGCGGCGGCTGCGCAAGCGCGGGCAGCTGCCCGAGCGCACGACGCGCGTCGTCATCGACGAGGCGGTGTGCGAGGGCTGCGGGGACTGCGGCCGCAAGAGCAACTGCCTGTCGGTGCAGCCGGTGGAGACGCCGCTCGGCCGCAAGACGCGCATCGACCAGTCCTCGTGCAACACGGACTACTCCTGCCTGGAGGGGGACTGCCCCTCGTTCGTGACGGTCCGGCTGGAACCCGGGCGGGCGGCGGAGCGCTCCCCGGCCGCCGGCCGGGCGCCCGCGGTCCCCGACCCGGAACCCGTCGCGCTGCAGGGGGAGCACGACGTGTTCCTCGCGGGGGTGGGTGGCACGGGCATCGTGACGGTGAACGCGCTGCTGGCCACGGCAGCCCTGCGCGACGGGCTGCGCAGCGCCGGGCTGGACCAGACGGGGCTCTCGCAGAAGGCCGGCCCCGTCACCTCCCACCTGCGCTTCACCCCGCAGGGCTCCGGCGCGGGCGGCAACCGCGTCACCGCCGGCTCCGCGCACGCGGTCCTGGCCTTCGACCTGCTCGTCGCGGCGGACCCGCGCAACCTCGCCGTCGCCGGGCCGGGCACCGTCGTGGTGGCCTCCACGAGCCGCACCCCTACCGGCGGGATGGTCTACGACCCCTCGGTGCGCCACCCCGGGGAGGAGGAGCTGCTCGGCCGGCTGCGCGGGGTCACGGCCGGGGTGGTCGAGCTGGACGCCCAGGCGGCGGCGCAGGCGCTGTTCGGGAGCACCGTCGCGGCGAACCTGCTCGTGGTGGGCGCCGCGTTCCAGGCGGGGGCGCTGCCGCTGCGGGCGGGGAGCATCGAGGAGGCGGTGCGCGCCAACGGGGTCGCCGTCAAGGACAACCTCGCGGCGTTCCGCTGGGGCCGGGTGGCCGTGGCCGACCCGGCGGCGTTCGCGGCGGCGACCCGTCCCGCGGGCGCGCGCCGCCCGGCGCCCGACGGCAGCCGGTTCCTGGCCGGTTCGCCGCTGGCGGGGCGGACCCGGGAGCTGGTGGGCGTGCGGGCCGGTGCGATGGCGGCGTGGGGCGGCGAGGCGCGGGCACGGCGCTACGTGGAGCTGGTGGAGCTGGCCTGGGCGGCGCAGCGCCGGGCGGTGCCGGGCGGCGAGGCGGGGACCCGGTCCGGTGAGGCGGAGACCCGGTCCGGTGAGGCGGAGACCCGGTTCAGCGAGGCGGTGGCGGGGGCCGTGCACCGGCTGTGGGCCTACAAGGACGAGTACGAGGTGGCGCGGCTGCTCACCGACCCGGCCGGGCGGGCGGCGGTGCTGGCGCAGGTGCCGGGGGCGGCGCGTCCCACGTACAACCTGCACCCGCCGCTGCTGCGGGCGCTGGGGATGCGGCGCAAGCTGGCCCTCGGCCCGTCGTGGCGCCCCGCGCTGCGGGTGCTGGCGGCGGCGCGGCCGCTGCGGGGTACGGCGCTGGACCCCTTCGGGTACGCGCGGGTGCGGCGGCTGGAGCGTGCGCTGGCGGCGGAGGTGGAGGACGTGGTGCGCCGGCTGGCCGCGGAGCTGGAGGCGGAGCTGGAGGGCGGGGCGGGCACGGAGGTGCTGGAGCGGGCGGTGGCGGTGCTGGAGGCCGCCGACCTGGTGCGCGGCTACGAGGACGTGAAGCTGGCGGGGGTGCGGCGCTACCGGGACCGGCGCGCCGAGCTGGGGGCGCCGCTGCCCCCGGAGGTCACCGCGCTGCTGGGCTGACGGCGGGTCCGCGCGGCCCGCACGGGGCCCGGCTGGTCCCCGTGGAGGACACCGCGGCGGTGGGTACGTTCACACGTGGGAGCGCTCTCAGGAGCTGTCGTACGGTGATCCGCCCGGGCCCGAGCCCGGACCGGCCCAGCCCAGGAGGAACGATGACCACCGCCCGACGTCCCCACCCCGCACGCCGGGGCCGACCGTGAGCGCCGACCTGGCCGGCCGCCGGGTCCTGCTCACCGGCGCCTCCCGCGGTGTCGGGCGCGCGGTCCTGGGCGACCTGCTCGACGCGGGTGCCGAGGTCCTCGCCACCGCCCGCGACGCCGGGCGCCTGCGCGCCCTGCAGGAGGAGCTGGGCGGCGACGGCCGGCTCACCACCGTCGCGGCCGACCTCGCCGACCCCTCGGCACCGGCCGTCCTCGCCGACGCCGTCGCCGTGCGCTGGGGAGCCCTCGACGTCCTGCTCAGCAACGCCGGGGTCATGCTCTCCGGCGCGCCGGTGCTGGAGGAGGAGCCGCCCGGGACGCTGGAGGCGACGCTCGCCGTGAACCTCCTCGCCCCGCACGCCCTCGTCCTGGCGCTGCTGCCGGCGCTGCGCAAGGGGGCGGAGCCGCGCATCGTCCACGTCAGCTCCGGCGCGGGCACCCTGGCCGCGCTGGCCGAGCCCGGCATCGGCAGCTACCGGGTGAGCAAGTGGGCCCTCAACGGCCTCGTGATGGTGCAGGCCGCGCAGCTGCGCGGCGAGGTCGCCGTCAACGCCTTCGACCCCGGCTGGGTGCGCACCGACCTCGGCGGCCCGCAGGCGCCCGGCACCCCGCAGGAGTCGGCGCGCGGGGCGCTGGCGCTGCTGCGCGAGCCGTTCGAGGTGACGGGGCGGTTCTTCAAGGACGGGCAGGAGATCCCGTTCTGAGCCCGGTGCCGCCCGTTCCTCAGCGCGCGTAGCGGACGGCGGCGCGCTCGCGGGCCCTGGCCGCCTCCACCTCGCGGTCCTTCGGCGGGGCGGTGGTGACGAGGTCCGCGAGCAGCCGCCGGGTGACCTCGGCGACCTCCTCCACGGCACGCTCGAACGCCTCGGCGTTGCGCTGGGAGGGCCGGGCGGCACCGGACACCTTGCGGACGTACTGCAGGGCCGCGGCGCGCACCTCCTCCTCCGTCGCGGGCGGGGCGAAGTTGTGCAGGGGGCGGATGTTCCGGCACATGCGGGAAGCCTAGGCGCCGGCCCCGACGCCGCCGGGGTGCCGCCCCGCGCCCGCACCGCTCGTGGCCCCCGGGAGCGGGGGCCACGAGCGGTGCGGCGGCTCAGAAGCGGAAGCGGCCGACCAGGGTCTTCAGGTCCCCCGCCATCGCGGCCAGCTCGGCCGTGGCGCGCTCGGCCTCCGTCACGGACTCCTGCGTGCGCCGCGCCACGTCGGCGACGGAGCCGATGCTGGCGGCGATGCTGCCGGAGCCGTCGGCGGCCTCGGCGATGCCGCGGCTCATCTCCGTGGTGGTCGCGGTCTGCTCCTCCACCGCCGCGGCGATGGTGGTCTGGTACTGGTTGATCTGCTCGATCACCCCGGTGACGGCCGTGATGGCCTCGGCGGCACCCGCGGTGTCGGCCTGGATGGCCTGCACGCGGGCGGAGATGCTCTCCGTGGCGCGGGCCGTCTCCTGGGCGAGGTCCTTGACCTCGGAGGCGACGACGGCGAAGCCCTTGCCGGCCTCACCGGCGCGGGCGGCCTCGATGGTGGCGTTGAGGGCCAGCAGGTTCGTCTGCTCCGCGATCGCCGTGATGACCTTGACGACCTCGCCGATCTCCCGGCTGGAGTCGGCCAGGTGGGCGACGGTGGCCGTCGTGGAGCTCATGGCCTCCACCGCCTGCCCCGCCACGGCGGCCGCCTCGCTGGTGTTGCGGGCGATCTCCTGGATGGCGGTGCCCATCTCGTCCGAGCCGGCGGCCACGCCCTGCACGTTGCGCGACACCTCGGCGGCCGCGCCGGAGACCACACCGGCCTGCGAGGCGGACTCGACGGCGCCGGAGGCGATGCGGCCGGACAGCTCACCCAGGCGGGCGCTGGTGCCGTCGAGGTCCTCGGCGCTGCTGCGGACGGCGGTCAGGGCTCCGCCGATGCCGTCGAGGGCGGAGTTGAGCGAGCGGCCCATGCGGCACAGCTCGTCGTCGGTCGTGGGGCTGAGGCGGCGGGTCAGGTCGCCGTCGGCCACGGAGGCGAGCACCGACTCCGCCTGGCCGATGCGCCGGGTGAGGTTGGTGGTGGTGCGCCAGGCGACGACGACCGCCACGAGCACCGCGAGCCCGCAGACGAGGAGCATGGTCGTGAGGAACCCCGCGCTGATGTCGCGTGCGGCGGCGCTCTCCGACGTGTTCTTCGCCTCCTCCATGTCGATGAGGACGTTGATCGCGGCGAGCCAGTCGATGAACAGCGGCTTGGCCTCGGTCATGAGCACCCGGTGCGCGTTCCCGGCGTCCCCGGCCTCGGTGAGGGCGACGACCCGCTCGATCAGCGGGAGGGTCTCCGCCTCGATGCGCTGGATCTCCGCGAGGGCGTCGCGCTCGGCGGCGTCCACCATGCCCTCGGTGGCGTAGATGGCGTCGAGCTTCTCCGCCGACGCGGCGTACGCCGACGCCAGCTCGGCGATGATCGCCTTCTCCGCGTCCACCTCGGCGGCGGATTCCGCCAGCACGACGTCGCGCAGGCTGATGGCGCGGTCGTGGACGCTGCCGCGGAAGTTGATGGCGTAGCGCTGCTTGACGCTGTTGACGTCGTTGATGGTGGTGAGGCGCTCGTCGATGTCCTGGACCCGCACGACGCCCATGGTCGTCAGGCCGATCATCAGCAGCACGAGCACGGCGAAGCCGGCGCCGATGCGGCGACCGATCGTGATCCTGGGCATGGTGGTTCCTCCGGGAGCGGCGTGGTCCAGCTCCTCCCATCGGTCGCCGGGAGCGGCACCTGGAGCCATCCGGGCAGGCCCGCGCCGATCCCCGTCCGGGGAGGGTGCACGAGCTGTTTGACCTGCGGGCCCGGCGCGTTCCACGATGGGTGGCTGCAACGTTGTAACCAGCGGTCCGGCCCGGGCCCGCCGGAGCGACGACGACCGCCGAGGACCGCCCATGACCCGCCCGCGTCCCCACCGCCGGACCGTCGCCGCGCCCGGCCTGCCGCGGGGGTCCCGGTGAACGCCGCGGCCACGCTGCGCGACGTCGCGAAGCTGGCCGGGGTCTCGGTCAAGACCGTCTCGAACGTGGTCAACGACTTCCCCCACGTCCGCGCCACCACGCGCGAGCGCGTCGAGGAGGCGATCCGCGCCCTCGACTACCAGCCGAACCTCTCGGCCCGCACGCTGCGCTCGGGGCGCACCGGCGCCCTGGCGCTGGCGGTCCCGGAGCTGCGCCTGCCCTACTTCGCGGAGCTGGCGGACGAGGTCATCCGCGCGGCGGAGCGCCGCGGCATGGTGGTGCTCATCGAGCAGACCAACCGCGACCGGCAGCGGGAGGTCGACCTGCTGGGCAGCGCGCGGCTGCGGATGGTCGACGGGCTGCTCTTCAGCCCCCTCGCCCTGGGCGGCGAGGACGCCGACCTGGTGCGGATCGACACCCCCCTGGTGCTGCTCGGGGAGCGGATCTTCGCCCCGGGCGTGGACCACGTGACGATGCGCAACGTCGACGCGGCCCGGGCCGCCACCGAGTACCTGCTGGCCTCCGGCCGCCGCCGCATCGCCGTGGTCGGCGTCCACCCGGGTGAGGTCGTCGGCTCGGCGGGGCTGCGCCTGCGCGGCTACCGCGAGGCGCTGGAGGCGGCCGGCGTCCCGCTGGACGAGCGGCTGCTCGCCCCCGCGGAGCTGTGGCACCTGCGGGAGGGCGACGAGGCCACCCGGGCGCTGCTGGGGTCCGGTGTGGGGTTCGACGCCGTCTTCGCCTTCAACGACACCCTGGCCATCGGGGTGATCCACGCCCTGCAGGCGGCCGGGCGGCGGGTGCCCGACGACGTCGCGGTCATGGGCTTCGACAACACCGACGAGGGCATGTACTCCGTGCCGGCCCTGACGACGGTGGACCCGGGGCGCCGGGACATCGCCGAGTCGGCCGTGGACGTGCTCATGGGCCGCATCGAGGACCGGGAGCGTCCCGCCCGCCGCGTCGAGGTCGACTTCGGCATCGTGCGGCGGGAGTCGGCGTGAGCGTCCGGCCACACCGGGCGCGGGCCACGTCGGCGCGCCCGTTTCTCGTTGCCCCGCAACGGGATCACGCTCCCTGGTAACGGAAACATCACGCGTTCGCGGTCGGCTTGACAGCCGCCTCGGCACGACCGCATGATAACGCTCACAACGTTCCAACGTTGTAAAGACGAGAGGCCGAGCGGCACCGCGCAGCGGGTACCCACCCGCTGACGTGCGGCTCCCAGGTCGAGGAGGACCCGGGGCGGCGGTGCGCCCGAGAACCCACCGACAGGTCGCGCGACCGCCCCGGCGGTGCGCCCTGGACCACCCGGGACGTCCCCGGACCCGGACCGCCGCCCCGCGGCGCGGCCCGATCCCCGCCTCCAGCCAGGCGGCCACCCCGGCCGGCGTGGCGTGATCCGTCACGCCCCTCCACCGGGACCCAGCGCCACGCACGACGACGCCGTCAGTGCGGTCACACCGAGAGGGAGCACAGTGAACCGGAAGTTCGTAGCCGCCGTCCTCAGCACCGGAGCGCTCGTCGCCTCGCTCAGCGCCTGCGGCGGCGGGGGCGGTGGGGGTGGCGGTGCCGCCGGCTCCGGCGCCAAGGTGTCCTGCAGCGTGCCCGTCACGCACGAGGACGCCCCCCAGGTCACCGTCTGGGCCTGGTACCCGAACATGGAGCAGGTCGTCAAGAACTTCAACGAGGCGCGCACCGACGTCCAGGTCTGCTGGACCAACGCCGGCCAGGGCGCCGACGAGTACAACAAGTTCCAGACCGCGGTCTCCGCCGGCTCCGGCGCGCCCGACGTCATCATGCTCGAGGCCGACACCGTGCCGGTGTTCGCCATCCAGGAGGCGCTCGTCGACCTCACCGAGTTCGGCGCCGACGAGGTGAAGGGCAACTTCAGCGAGGGCGCCTGGAAGGACGTCTCCAGCGGCGACGCCGTCTACGCCATCCCGGTCGACGGCGGCCCCATGGCGATGATGTACCGCAAGGACATCTTCGAGAAGTTCGGCATCACCCCGCCCGCCACCTGGGACGAGTACCGCGCGGCGGCCGAGAAGATGAAGGCGGCCGGCGGCCCCCTCTTCGGCGACTTCCCGAGCAACGTCCCCGCCCCGACCGTCGCCCTCATGGAGCAGGCCGGCGCGAAGCCGTGGGACTACAACGCCTCGGACAAGACCAAGCTGAAGATCGACCTGGACTCCGAGCCCGCCAAGAAGGTGCTCGACTACTGGGGCGGCCTGGTGGAGGACGGCCTGGTCGGCAAGCAGGACCAGTTCACCACCGAGTACATCTCCGGTGTCGTGAACGGCGACTACGCCACCTACATCTCCGCCGCCTGGGCGCCCGGCTACCTCACCGGCGCCGGCGCCGGTGCCGGCGCCGACAAGGGCAACTGGGCCGTGGCCCCGCTGCCGCAGTGGGACCCCGCCAACCCCGTGTCCGTGAACTGGGGCGGCTCCACCTTCGCCGTCACCAGCCAGGCCAAGGACAAGAAGCTCGCCGCCGAGGTCGCCAAGGGCCTCTACGCCGACGACAAGTCGCTGGAGCAGGGCGCGAAGGACCAGGTCATCTTCCCGCTCAACCAGAGCATCCTGAAGGCGGACTGGTTCGTGAACAACCAGGCCGAGTTCTTCGGCGGCCAGACCTCGAACAAGGACGTCTACATCCCGGCGGCCAACGCGTACAAGGGCTCGACCTACAGCCCGTACTCGACCAGCTTCTACGCCGAGTTCACCAAGCAGATCACCGCGATGAACAACGGCGAGAAGACCGGCTCGCAGGCCGCCGACGACCTGCAGAAGGCCATGGTCGCCTACGGCAAGCAGCAGGGTTTCACGGTCCAGGAGTGAGCCCCCGGTCCGGGGNGGCGACCCGCCGCCCCGGACCCCGTCGCCCCGGCGACGAGCACGCCGGCCCGGGGAGGGTGCCCCGCACCCTCCCCGGACCGGCCACGGACACCCCACGGCGCACGAAGGCGAGACGGTGATGGCAGCACGGACGGACGGGCGGGTGGCCCTGGCCCCACCCGGGCAGGGCGCTGGCCGGGCGGAGCCCGCGGGCTCCGGGAGCGCGGGCTGGCGCAGGCGCGAGGACGCGAAGGGCTGGCTCTTCATCGCCCCCTTCGCCGCGGTGTTCCTCGTGTTCCTGGTGGCGCCGCTGGTGTACGCGTTCTACCTCAGCCTCTACACCAAGGGCCTGGCCACGGGCACGAAGTTCGTCGGCCTGGCGAACTACTCCCGCGCCTTCACCGACCCGGCCTTCCTCAAGGGCCTGTGGTTCGTCCTGAAGTTCTCCCTCGTCCTCATCCCGGTGCAGATGCTCGTCTCCCTCGCCGCGGCGCTGGTGCTGGACGAGATGACCAGCCGCTTCAGCCGGTTCTCCCGGCTCATGATGTTCGTGCCGTACGCGATCCCCGCCGTCATCGGCGCCCTGATGTGGGGCTTCCTCTACAGCCCCAACTTCGGGCCGCTGGACCAGCTCTTCGGGCTGTTCGGCGCGGACGCCCCGTCGCTGCTGAGCCGCGACCACGTCTTCGGCGCCCTGATGAACGTCGTGACCTGGCAGTGGGCCGGCTACTACATGATCGTGATCTACGCGGCCCTGCAGGGCATCGACCCGGCGATCTACGAGGCGGCCAAGATCGACGGCGCCAGCCCCTGGCAGGTCGCCCTGCGCATCAAGGTCCCCATGGTGGCCTCCGCGCTCGTGCTCATCCTGGTGTTCGCCGTGATCGGCACCCTGCAGTTCTTCACCGAGCCGCAGATCCTCGGCCGGATCTCCAACGGGGCCATCCCGCCGGACTTCACGCCGAACATGTACGCCTTCACCACCGCGTTCTCCTTCGCGCAGTTCAACTACGCCTCCGCGCTGTCCTTCGCCCTCGGGGCCGTGGTGTTCGTCGGCGTCTACGTCTTCCTGTTCGCCACCCGCAAGCGGGGGAGCTTCCTGTGACCGTCCTGACCCCGTCCCGCCGCGCCGCCCGCCCCGACCCGGCGGACAGGACCCCCGGCAGGGGGCGCGCCGCCCGCCCGAAGCTGCTGGGCAACCTGTTCCTGCTCGCCCTGGTGCTGTACTTCGCGCTGCCGCTGTGGTGGCTGCTGGTGGCCAGCACCAAGGACACCACCGGGCTGTTCGCCAGCCCGAACGGTGCGCTGTGGTTCGCCGACGGCTTCCACCTGGTGGACAACCTGCGGGCGCTGTTCGCCTACGACAACGGCATCTACCTGCGCTGGATGGGCAACTCCTTCCTCTACGCCCTCGCCGGGGGCATCGGCTCGACCGTGCTGGCGGTCCTGGCCGGCTACGGCTTCGCGAAGTTCGACTTCCGCGGCCGCAACCTCGCCTTCTCCGTCCTGCTGGGCGCCGTCATGGTGCCGGCCACCGCGCTGGTCATCCCGACCTTCGTCCTGCTGTCGCGCATGGAGCTGACGAACACCGTGTGGGCGGTCATCCTGCCCTCGCTGCTCAACCCGTTCGGGGTCTACCTCATGCGGGTCTACGCCGCCGAGGGCGTGCCGGACGAGATCCTGGAGGCCGCCCGCATCGACGGTGCCGGCACCTTCCGCACCTTCTTCCAGGTCGCGCTGCCGCTGCTGCGCCCCGCGATCGTCACGGTGCTGCTGCTGTCCGTCGTGGCCACCTGGAACAACTACTTCCTGCCCCTGGCGATGCTGTCCGACTCCACGCTGTTCCCGGTGACCGTGGGCATCGGCCTGCTCCAGGGCCTCGCCGGCGCGAACAACGGCGGCGGGGAGTCCCTGTGGATGCTCATCGTTGTGGGCTCCCTCGTGTCGATCATCCCGCTGATCATCGCCTTCCTGTCCCTGCAGAAGTACTGGCAGGGCGGGCTGGCCATCGGCAGCCTCAAGTGAGCCCCCGATGAGCCCCCACGCCGCTCCGCCACAGACCGATCCCACCCCTGCGAGGACCTCCATGGCCACCGCCCGCCTGATCGTCGACCCCCGCTTCGCGGTCGGCCCCGTGCACCGCCGCGTGTTCGGCTCCTTCGTCGAGCACCTCGGCCGCTGCGTCTACGACGGCATCCACGAGCCGGGGCACCCCACGGCCGACGCCGACGGCTTCCGCGGCGACGTGCTGGAGCTCGTGCGCGAGCTCGGCGTGTCCACGATCCGCTACCCGGGCGGCAACTTCGTCTCCGGCTACCGCTGGGAGGACGGCGTCGGGCCGAAGGAGCAGCGCCCCCGCCGCCTCGACCTCGCCTGGCACTCCGTGGAGACCAACCAGGTCGGCCTGCACGAGTTCGCCCGCTGGAACGCGCAGGCCGGGGCGGAGCTGATGCTCGCGGTGAACCTCGGCACCCGCGGCGTCCAGGAGGCGCTGGACCTGCTGGAGTACTCCAACGTCCGCAGCGGCACCGCCCTGTCCGACCGGCGCACCGCCGACGGCACCGCCGAGCCGTTCGACGTGCGCATGTGGTGCCTGGGCAACGAGATGGACGGGCCCTGGCAGCTCGGCCACCGCAGCGCCGAGGACTACGGCAAGGTCGCCGCGCAGACGGCCGCCGCCATGCGCCAGCTCGACCCGCGCGTGGAGCTCGTGGTGTGCGGCAGCTCCAACCGCCAGATGCCCACCTTCGGGGCGTGGGAGCGCACGGTGCTCCAGCACACCTACCAGCACGTGGACTACATCTCCTGCCACGCCTACTACTTCGAGAAGAACGGCGACCTGGCCAGCTTCCTGGCCTCGGCGGTGGACATGGACCGCTTCATCGAGGACGTCGTCGCCACCGCGGACTCCGTCGGCGCGGAGCTGGGCAGCGACAAGCGCATCGCCGTCTCCTTCGACGAGTGGAACGTCTGGTACCAGGACCGCTTCGAGAACGAGGAGCGGATCACCGACATCGAGCAGTGGCCGCTGGCGCCGCGGCTGCTGGAGGACGTCTACACCGTCGCCGACGCCGTCGTGGTCGGCGGCCTGCTGGTCTCCCTGCTCAAGCACGCCGACCGCGTCACCTCCGCCAGCCTGGCGCAGCTCGTCAACGTCATCGCCCCGATCATGACCGAGCCGGGCGGGCCGGCGTGGCGGCAGACGACGTTCTTCCCGTTCGCCCTCACCTCCCGCCTCGCGCGGGGCAGGGCGCTGCGGGTGGAGCTGGAGACGCCCACCACGCCGACGGCCGCCTACGGCGACGTGCCGCTCGTGGACGCCGTCGCCACCCACGACCCGGAGACCGGCGCCGCGGCGCTGTTCCTGGTCAACCGCGGCACCACCGACGTCACCACCGTCACCGTGGACCTCTCCGGGTTCGGGGACGTGTCGGTCACCGAGTCGCACACCCTGACCGACGACGACCCGTACGCGCGCAACACCCTGGAGGAGCCGGCGCGCGTGGCGCCGGTGGAGAACAAGAGCGTCGCCCTGGACGGCGGTGTCCTCACCGTGGAGCTGCCGCCGGTGTCCTGGACGGTCGTCGCCCTGGGCTGAGCGGCCCGGTCTCAGCGCAGGGAGGCCGCGTCGCCGAGCGCGACGTGGCCTCCCCGCACGACCTCGGCCTGCAGGCCGAACTCCACGTCGTGGACCTGCCCGAGCGTCCGCAGCACGCGCGGGTCGCGGGGCAGGTCCCCGTGGGCGGCGCTCACCATGACGCAGCGCGGCATCGGCTCGGTCAGGCGCAGCACGACGTCGCCGCCGAGCCGCAGCTCCCGGCCCGGCCAGGAGTCCTCCGGGAAACCCTCGCCGGGCACGTCCACGACGACGTTCGCGCGGAATCGCACCGGGTCCACCGGGGCGCCCAGCAGGGCCGAGAGCCGCCGCAGCGCCGCCGTCGTGACGACGTGGACGGGGGAGTCGTCGTGGTGGGGCACCGTCGTCTCCGGGCGCAGCTCCAGCGGGCGGCCGAGCAGCCCGCCGAGCACCGCGGGCGCCTGCGGGTCGTCGGCGCGCAGCCGCCTCCCGTCGGGCAGCTCGACCACGGGCACCGCGTCCGGCCCGCCGGCCCCGCTCCCACTGCCACGACCCCCGTCGCCGCCGGTCCCGCCGAGGCGGGCGCGCAGCGAGAGCAGCCCGTCCACCCGGCGGAACCGCGTGGAGTTCTTCCCGCTGCCGATGCCGCCGTCCTCGGTGTAGACGGCCCAGCAGCGGTCCCCGCGCACGCGGGTGGTGAACTCCGCCCGGCTCAGCGCCTCCCCGAGCATCGACTTCACCGGATACCTGGCCAGCGCCGCGACGTCCCCGATCCTCACCCGGGGACGGTAGCGGGCGCCTCCTGCTCCGCGGGCACGCCCGCCAGCGCGGCGCGCACGTCCTCCGCCACGAGGTCGGCGTTGATCGCCGCGCCGGCGCGCGCACCGCCCGCGGCCGCCGCGCCCACCTGCGCCTGCAGCTCGGTGACGTTGCCCGCGACCCACACCCCCGGCGCCGAGGTCAGGCCGGTGGGGTCGGCGGGCACCGCCTCCCCGAGCGTCCGGCCCGCCACGACCAGCGGGGCCGCCTCCACCCCCAGGGAGGCCAGCACCGCGCTGCGGGCGGTGAAGCGCGGCCCGACGACCAGCGCCCGGCGCGGCACGACCTCCCCGGAGGCCAGCCGCACCCCGGTCAGGGCGTCGTCCTCCACCACCAGGGCCGCCACCGGCCCCGCCAGCACCCGCACCCCGCGCGCCGCGAGCTGCGCCGCCTCCGGCCCCGGCAGCGTCCCGCCCGCGTGCAGGAACACCACCACGTCGTCCGTGAGCTGCCGGAACAGCAGCGCCTGGTGCACCGCCATCGGCCCGGTGGCCAGCACGCCGACGGGGGAGTCGCGCACCTCCCAGCCGTGGCAGTACGGGCAGTGCAGCACGTCGCGCCCCCAGCGCTCCCGCACCCCGGGCACGTCCGGCAGCTCGTCCACCAGGCCCGTGGTGACCAGCAGGCGCCTCGCCCGCACCGTGCCGCCGCCCGCGAGGTGCACGAGGAACCCCGCCCCGGCGCGCTCGGCACCGGTGACGGAACCCGCCACGACCTCACCGCCGTAGCCGCGCACCTCCGCCCGGCCGCGCGCCAGCAGCTCCGCCGGCGGCGTGCCCTCCAGCCCCAGCAGCCCGTGCACGCCGTCGGCCGGCGCGTTGCGCGGCTCGCCGGCGTCCACCACCAGCACCGACCGGCGCGAGCGGGCGAGCTGCAGCGCACCGCTCAGCCCGGCCGCGCCACCACCCACCACCACCACGTCGTACTCCGCCCGCTCCTGCTCCGTGCGGGCCGTCTCCGTCCTCGGGGTCATCGACCTCACCTCCACCGGAACCGTCGCCCGCACCGCACGCTCTTGACAAGCGAGGTTGCGGAACCGGCAAATGGCTCCGTGACGGCGGAGAAGCAGGACGGCAGTGCCGGGGACGGCGACCTCGACGGCGTGCTGGCGGCGGTGGGCCCGCGGCTGCGGCGGGCGCGCACCCGGCGGGGCCTGACCCTGGCCGCGGTCTCCGCGGCCACCGGCACCTCCGTGAGCACCCTGTCGCGGCTGGAGTCCGGAGCGCGCCGCCCCGCGCTGGAGCTGCTGCTGCCGCTGGCCCGCACCTACGGGGTGAGCCTCGACGAGCTCGTCGGGGCACCGGCGGTGGACGACCCGCGCGTCCCGCAGCGGCCCGTCACCCGCCACGGGCGCACCTACCTGCCCCTGACCCGCTCCCTCGGCGGCCTGCAGGCGTACAAGATCGTCCTGCCGCCGCGGACCACGACCGCCGACCCCGAGCCCCGCGTCCACGAGGGCTACGAGTGGCTCTACGTCCTCACCGGGCGCCTGCGCGTCGTCCTCGGCCCGCACGACCTGCTGCTCGGGCCGGGGGAGGCCGCCGAGTTCGACACCCGCACCCCGCACTGGTTCGGCAACGCCGGGGAGCGGCCGGTGGAGGTGCTCTCGCTGTTCGGGCCGCAGGGGGAGCGGGTGCACGTGCGGGCCCGCGCCCGGCGCGGGGGCGGCGGGGCGCAGGGCTGACCGGGCCGGTGGGGGGGCTCAGCCCTCGCCGTCGGACGCGGCGTCGCCCGGGTGGGGTGTGACGTCCGGCTCGGCGCGCGCCACGTCGGCCACCTCCTCCTCGGGACGGGGGGTCGCCGTCTCGTCCTCCAGCACGGGGACGCTGTCGTGGTCGATCTCGCTCATGGCGCCACGCTAGCGACGCCGGCGCCTCCCGCACGCCGGGCGGCCGGGCCGGCGGCCCCGCCCGTGCGGCTACTCCTCGCCCGCGGCGCGCAGCACCTGCCGGGCGTGCCGCAGCACCGGCGCGTCCACCATGCGGCCCTCGAAGGCGAACACGGCGTGCCGCCCGACGGCCGCGGCCAGCACCCGCCGCGCCCACGCGACCTCCTCCGCCGGGGGCCGGAACGCGGCGCGCACCACCTCCACCTGGCTGGGGTGGATGCACGCCTTCGCCGAGAAACCCGTCGCCGCCGCCTCCTGCGCCTCCGCCTCCAGGCCCCGCAGGTCGGGGATGTCGAGGTAGACGGCGTCCACGGCCGGGATGCCCGCCGCGCCCGCCGCCAGCAGGACGGTGGAGCGGGCGTGGACGGCGACCTCGCGGTAGCGGCCCAGCCGGTCGCGGCTGGAGCGCCCGCCGAGGGAGGCCAGCAGGTCCTCCGCCCCCCACATGAGGGCCGAGGCGAGGCCCGAGGCGGCGATCTCCGGTGCCGCCAGCACCCCGCGCGCCGTCTCGCACAGCGCCACCACCCGCCGCGGCGACAGGGCGCGCAGCTGCCCCGCCGACTCCGTCTTGGCGAGCATGACCGTCGTGTACGTGGTGCCCGCCAGGGCCGCCAGGTCGCGGCCGTGGTCCTCCGTGCCGGCCGGGTTCAGCCGCACCACCGTACGCGCCGGGTCCAGGTCGGCCGAGCGCACCGCCCGGCGCGCCGCCTCCTTGGCGTCCGGCGCCACGCCGTCCTCCAGGTCGAGCACCACGACGTCCGCCGTCCGCGCGGCCCGGGCGAACCGGTCGGGGCGGTCGGCGGGGCAGAACAGCCAGGCGGCCCCGGTGGCGGGCGGTGTCACGTCGTCCCCCCGGCCGGCGTCGGCCCCGCCGGCACGTCGCCCGCGCCGCCGGGGCGCATCCGGACGAGCGCGCTGCGCACGGCGACGGCGACCACCGTGCCGTGCTCGTTGCGGGCGGTGTGCTCGAACGTGACGACCCCCTCACCGGGACGGCTCGCGGAGGGGCGCGCGGACAGCACGACGGTCTCGGCGTACAGGGTGTCCCCGTGGAACACCGGGGCGGGGAAGCGGACCTGCGAGAACCCCAGGTTCGCCACGGTGGTGCCCTGCGTCAGGTGCCCCACGGACAGCCCCACCAGCGTCGACAGCGTGAAGAGGCTGTTGACCAGGCGCTGCCCGAACGGCTGCGTCGCGCTCCACGCCGCGTCCAGGTGCAGCGCCTGCGGGTTCATCGTCAGGGTGCTGAAGAGGACCTCGTCGGCCTCCGTCACCGTGCGGCCCGGCCGGTGCCGGTACAGCACGCCCGTGCGCAGCTCCTCGAACCAGAGCCCGCGCTGTTCCACGACGGGCAGCGGTGCGGTTCCCCCGGGTTCCCCGCCGGGTGTCGCGTGCGGCACGTCCACCCCCCTCACGCCGACCGGGGGAGGCCCAGGTGCCGGGCGATGAGCATGCGCTGCACCTCGCTGGTCCCCTCCCCG
The DNA here is from genome assembly GCF_054590795.1 of Kineococcus anabasis. Taxonomy (NCBI): domain Bacteria; kingdom Bacillati; phylum Actinomycetota; class Actinomycetes; order Kineosporiales; family Kineosporiaceae; genus Kineococcus; species Kineococcus anabasis. The sequence goes on along the minus strand of NZ_BAAIHU010000009.1, from coordinate 68,329 downwards.
ATCTCCAGGACCTTCGCGTCCCGGTAGAAGCGTCCCACGAGGGTGTCGTTGCAGAAGCCCAGCGCGCCGAACACCTGCGCGGCCTCCCGCGCGGCGGTCACGGCGGCCTCGGTGGCGGCCAGCTTCGCCACGTACGCCTCCCGGGAGAAGGGCCGGCCGGCGTCCGCCAGCCACGCCGCGCGCCACGTCGCGTCCCGGGTGAGCTGGGCCGCCACCGCCAGGTCCGCGACCTTGAAGGAGACGCCCTGGTTCACCCCGATGGGACGGCCGAAGGCGCGCCGCTCGCCGGCGTGGCGCACGCACTCGTCGAGGCAGCCCTGCACCATCCCCACGGCGAGCGCGGCGATCGCCACCCGCCCGGCGTCCAGCGCGCCCAGGAACAGCCGCAGCCCCGCCCCGCGCGGGCCGAGGAGGTTCCCCTCCGGGACCCGGCACCCGGTGAAGCGCAGGTGCCGGTTGTCGATGGTGCGCCAGCCGACGAGGTCGTTGCGCGGCTGCGGCTCGAAACCCGGTGTCCCGGCGGGCACGACGACGGTGCTGACCTCGGGCCTGCCGTCCGGGCCCCGCCCGGTGGCCGCCGTCACCGTCACGTGGGAGGTGATGGGGCTGCCCGCGTTGCCGATCCACGCCTTGGCCCCGTCCAGGACCCACTCGCCGGAGTCGAGGACCGCCCGGGTGGTCAGGCCCTGGGTGTCGCTGCCGCCACCGGGCTCCGTCAGCCCGAAACCCGCCACCTTCTCCCCGCGCAGCAAGGGCCCGAGCCAGCGCTCCTTCTGCTCCGCGGTGCCGTGCCGGGCCAGCGGCGCGGTGCCCAGGCCGGTCGCGGACTCCAGGGTGATGCCGAGGGACTGGTCGACCCGGCCGATCTCCTCCAGCACCAGGCACAGCTCCAGCAGGCCCCCGCCGGTGCCGCCGTCGGCCTCGGGCACGCCGAGGCCGAAGAAACCCTCCCGGCCCATCGCGTGCAGCACGTCCACCGGGTACTCCCCGGCGCGGTACAGCTCCGCCGCGCGCGGGGCGATGACGGCGGTGGCGAACTCCCGCGCCCGCTGCCGCAGCGCCTCCTGCCCCGCGGTCAGCTCGAACGACAGGCCGCTGCTCATGCGTGCTCCCCTCCGGTCCCCGGTCCGTCCACCTGCGCCTCGTCCATCTGCGCTGCGTCGTCCGGCGCGGGGTCCACCCGTGCGACGGCGTCGTGCCGGGCGACGCGCCCGCCCACCTCCACGGCCAGCCGCGTCACGACCCCGTCGGCCGGTGCGCGCAGCGGCAGTTCCATCTTCATCGCCTCCAGCACGACCAGGACGTCCCCGGCCGAGACGTGCCGCCCCACCGCGACGGGCACGGACACGACGGTCCCCGGCATCGGCGCGCGCACCGTGCCGTCCGCCGCGGCACCCGACCCGGCGGTGGGGGAGCGGGAGGGCAGGGCGAACCGCAGCACCTCGCCGCGGTGCGCCACCACGACCTCACCGGGAGCCTCCTCGACGCTCACGTCGTGCACCTCGCCGTCCACCTCCAGCCGCAGCCGCCCCGGGCCCTGCGCCGCGAGCGGGCGGACCGACCACACCCGGCCGGCGCGCTCGTCCCGGGTGCCGTCGTCCTGCCCGGTGCCGTCCTGCCCTGCGTCCTCCTCGACGCGCCCGTCGGCCGGCCGCACCCGCAGCACCCGCGTCCGCCGCCGCTCGTGCAGGCGGACCGCGAAGGCCGCCGCCGGCCCGCCCGCGCGCCAGCCGTCGCGGGAGCCGAACGGCCCGCCGTCCTGCGGCGCGGCGGACGCCAGGGCCCACGCCGCCGCGCACAGCGCGACGTCCGTGCCGGGGCGGGGCGGGACCGAGCGGTCCAGCCACGCCGTGTCCGGCGGCCCGGCGCGGAACCGCGCCGAGGAGGCGATCCGGCGCAGCAGGCCCGTGTTCGTCACCAGCCCCGTGACGACCGTGTCGTCCAGCGCCGCGACCAGCGCCAGGCGCGCCGCCTCCCGGTCGGGGCCGTGCACCACGACCTTGCCGAGCATCGGGTCGTAGTGGGGTGTCACCTCCTGCCCCGGGCGCAGCGCCTCGTCGACCCGGGCGCCGCGCGGCCAGCGCACCGTGCGGGCGGTGCCCGCCTGCGGCAGGAAACCGGCGTCGGGGTCCTCCGCGTACACGCGCGCCTGGATCGCGTGGCCGGTGCAGCGCACGCCGTCCTGGCCGAAGGGCAGCGGCTCGCCCTGCGCCACGGCCAGCTGGAGCCGGACGAGGTCGAGGCCGGTGACCAGCTCGGTCACGGGGTGCTCCACCTGCAGGCGCGTGTTCATCTCCAGGAAGAACGCCTCCGCGCCGCCGGGCCCGACGAGGAACTCCACCGTGCCCACCCCGGTGTAGCCGACGGTGCGGGCCAGCTCGACCGCGGAGCTGCGCAGCCGCGCGCGCAGCGCGTCCGGCAGGGCGGGGGCCGGGCACTCCTCCAGCACCTTCTGGTGCCGGCGCTGCGCCGAGCAGTCCCGGTCCAGCAGGTGCACGACGTGGCCGTGCGCGTCCGCCAGGACCTGCACCTCGACGTGCCGGCCGCGCTCCACGTAGCGCTCCAGCAGCAGCGCCCCGTTCCCGAAGGCGGACACCGCCTCCCGCCGGGCCGCCGCCACCGCCGCGGGCAGTTCCGCCTCCGCGCGGACCACGCGCATGCCCTTGCCGCCACCGCCCGCGGCGGCCTTCACCAGCAGCGGCAGGCCCACCTCCGAGGGCGCGCGCGCCAGCACGCGCTCCTCCTCCCCGGCGGCGGCGTCGGCCGGCAGCGCCAGGGCCGGCGCCACGGGGACCCCGGCGGCCTCCGCGACCCGCCGGGCCTCGTCCTTGCGGCCCATGAGGTCCACCACGTCCGGGGGCGGTCCCACCCACACCAGTCCGGCGCCGGTGCAGGCGCGGGCGAAACCCCCGTCCTCGGAGAGGAACCCGTACCCGGGGTGGACGGCCTCGGCGCCGGTGGCGGCGGCCGCGGCCAGCAGCGCGGGCACGGACAGGTAGGACTCCGCGGCGGGTGCGGGGCCGAGCCGCACCGCGGTGTCGGCCAGCGCGACGTGCGGGGCGCCGCGGTCGGCGTCGGAGTACACCGCGACGGTGCGCAGCCCCGCCCGGCGCGCGGCGCGCAGCACCCGCACGGCGATCTCGCCGCGGTTGGCCACGAGCAGGCTGCGGAAGGGGCGGTGGGTCGCGTGCGCGGTCATGGCGCTCACATCCGGAACGTTCCGTAGGAGGGGGTCCCCCACGGGGAGGGGGCGGTGGGTCCGCGCGCGGCGAGGGCCAGGCCCATGCCGAGGGCGCGGCGGGTGTCGAGGGGGTCGAGGATCCCGTCGTCCCACAGCCGGGCGGTGGAGTGGTACGGCGAGCCCTGCGTCTCGTACTGCTCGCGCACGGACCGCCGGAACTCCTCCTCGTCCTGCGCGGCCCACGTGCCCCCGCGGGCCTCGACGCCCTCCCGGCGCACCGTCGCCAGGACGGAGGCGGCCTGCTCCCCGCCCATCACGGAGATCCGGGCACCGGGCCACATCCACAGGAACCGCGGGTCGAACGCGCGCCCGCACATGCCGTAGTTGCCGGCGCCGAACGAGCCGCCGAGGACGACGGTGAACTTCGGCACCACCGAGCACGCCACCGCCGTCACGAGCTTCGCCCCGTCCTTGGCGATGCCGCGGTTCTCGTACTCCCTGCCCACCATGAACCCGGAGATGTTCTGCAGGAACAGGATCGGGACGCCGCGGGAGTTGCACAGCTGCACGAAGTGGGCGCCCTTGAGGGCGGACTCGGAGAACAGCACCCCGTTGTTCGCGACGACGCCCACCCGGTGGCCCCAGATCCGCGCGAACCCGCAGACCAGGGTCTCGCCGTACAGGGCCTTGAACTCCGTCAGCTCGGAGCGGTCGACGAGGCGCCGGATCACCTCGCGCACGTCGTAGGGGGTGCGCAGGTCCGCGGGGACCACGTCGTACAGCTCCTCCGGGTCCAGCAGGGGTTCCTCCGGCGCCTCCGGCGGCTCGTGCGGCGCGGGCGCGGGCCCGAGCGCGGCCACGGCGGAGCGCAGGACGTCCAGAGCGTCGGCGTCGTCGGCGGCGAGGTGGTCGACGACACCGGAGACGCGGGCGTGCACGTCCCCGCCGCCGAGCTCCTCCGCGCTCACCGTCTCCCCGGTGGCGGCCCGGACCAGGGGCGGGCCGCCGAGGAACACCGTGCCCTGCCCGCGCACGATGACGGACTCGTCGGACATGGCCGGCACGTAGGCCCCGCCGGCGGTGCAGGAGCCGAGGACGGCGGCGAGCTGGGGGATTCCCGCGGCGGACATCCGGGCCTGGTTGGCGAAGATGCGCCCGAAGTGGTCGCGGTCGGGGAACACCTCGTCCTGCAGGGGCAGGTAGGCGCCGCCGGAGTCCACGAGGTACAGGCAGGGCAGGGAGTTCGCGGCGGCGACCTCCTGCGCCCGCAGGTGCTTGCGCACGGTCACGGGGTAGTAGGTGCCGCCCTTGACGGTGGCGTCGTTGGCCACGACGACGCACTCGCGGCCGGCGACGCGGCCGATGCCGGTGACGATGCCGGCCGCGGGGACCTCGTCGCCGTACATGCCGGTGGCCGCGAGGGGGGAGAGCTCCAGGAACGGGGAGCCGGGGTCGAGCAGGCGGTCGACGCGCTCGCGCACGAGGAGCTTGCCGCGGGCGGTGTGCCGGGCGCGGGCCGCCTCGGAGCCGCCGCGGCGGACCTCGGCGAGGCGGGCGCGGAGCTCGGCGGTCAGCTCGCGCAGCGTGGCGCCGCCCGCGCGGGTGGTGGGTGCTGCCGTCACGGAACGCCTCCTCCCGGCAGGCCCGGCTGCTGCCGGGCCCCGCAGCGGCTACGCTGCCGCTTACGTCAACGTAAGCACGGGTGCGGCGCCGCCGCAAGACCGGTGGGGGAGGGATCGCCGTGGACGAGGAACCCTGGTCCATCACGCGCGTCGCGCAGGACCTCGGCGTCACCCTGCGCACCATCCGCTGGTACGAGGACCGCGGCCTCGTCGCCCCCGAGCGGCGCGGGCAGCAGCGCCTCTTCTCCGCCCGCGACCGCGTCCGCCTCGCCCTCGTCCTGCGCGGCAGGCGCCTCGGGTTCTCCCTGGAGGAGATCCGCACCATCCTCGACATGTACGACGCCGAGCCCGGCGAGGCCGGGCAGCTGCGCTACCTCCTGGGGGAGATCCGGCGCCGTCGCGCCGAGCTGGAGCAGCGCCGCGCCGACCTGGAGCAGACCCTGGCGGAGTTCGCCGAGCTGGAGGGCCGCTGCGCCGACGACCTGGCCCGGCTGGAGGGGCCCGCGGCGTGACGGGCGCCCGGCGGGGTCGCGCGGACCCGGTGCCCGGCGGGCGGCTGTACAGTGTTCTGGAACCCATCCAGAGTGGCCGAGAGACCTGGCTCGACGACGCCACAGCAACCACCCGCGGGACCACCCCGCGGGCAGGTGCTCATGCCAGGGCCGATGGAGGAGTCCGTGCACCCGACCGCGCCCGCCGCGCCTCCGGCCGACGACTTCGCGCACCGCTACCACATCGACCTCTGCCGCACCTGCGGAGCGCGATGCCGGCCGTGCCGGCCGTTCCCCGCCCGCTGACCTCCGCCGCCACGGCACCTCCCGCGCAGAGCGCACGACGGGACCCCGCCCCGGGGTGGTCCCCGCACGCGCGCCGCCTCCCGCCGCACCACCCCTCCCGGCACCTCCGCACCCCGGAGGCCGGGTGATCCACCACCACTCCAGGAGAACCACCCGTGCTGACCCGACGCGCCGCCACCCGACTGCTGCTCGCAGCCGCCTCGTCCACCGCGATCGCCCTGACGGCCGCGTGCGGCGGCGAGCCCGCCGCCCCGCCCGCCGAGAACCCCTACGGCCTCCTCACCCCCGGCGTCATCCGCGCCGGCACCCTCACCGACGCCCCGCCGAACGTCTACCTGGAGAACGGGGTGTTCACCGGCTTCGACAACGAGCTGCTGCGCGCCGTCGCCGCGAAGCTCGACCTGGAGGTCGAGTTCGTCGGCACCGACTTCTCCGCGCTGCTCTCGCAGGTGGCCAACAAGCAGTTCGACGTCGGGAGCTCCTCGATCACGATCACGGAGAAGCGCAAGCAGACGGTGGCCTTCACCCACGGCTACGACTTCGGCTACCAGGGCCTCGACGTCCCGGCCGGCTCGACGATCACGGACTTCGGCCAGCTGGCGGGCAGGCGCGTCGTCGTCGTCCAGGGCACCGTGCAGGACGACTACGCGACGAAGAACGACCTCGACCCGGTGCGCGTGCCGGACTACAACACCGCCGCCAACCAGCTCAAGGCCGGAACCGCCGACGCGTGGGTCTCCCCGGCCGAGATCGGCGAGAAGATCGCCGTGGACTCCGGTGGCGGGATCCTGTTCGCCGCCAAGGAGATCACCGACCAGCCCACGGCCTTCGCCGTCGCCAAGGGCAACACCGCCCTGCTGGAGGCCCTGAACGGGGCGCTGGACGAGGTCGTCGCCGACGGCACCTGGTACGAGCTGGAGCAGCGCTTCTACCCCGGCCGCGAGATCCCCGCGGAGTTCCGGCCCGGCAGCGGCTCGGTCGCGGTGAACACCGCGGCGCCCTCCGCGTCCCCGTCGGCCTCCTGACGGCCGGCCGCGGAGGACCGCCGTGGACGTCCTGCTGACGCTGCGCAGCACCTTCCTCGACACGGGGGCGATGCGCGAGGCCCTGCCGGAGCTGATCGGCACCGGCCTGTACAACACGCTGGTGCTGGCGCTGGCCTCCGGCGTGCTGGGCACCCTGCTCGGCATGGTGCTGGCCCTGCTCGGGCTCTCCTCGCGGCGCTGGCTGCGCTGGCCGGCGCGGATCTACACGGACGTCTTCCGCGGCCTACCCGCGGTGGTGACCATCCTGCTCATCGGGCTGGGCCTGTCCCCGCTCTACGTGCGGTTCTTCCCGCCCAACCCGTTCCCGCTGGGGATCCTCGCGCTCTCGCTCATCGCCTCGGCCTACATCGGGGAGATCTTCCGCTCCGGCATCCAGAGCGTGGAGGCGGGGCAGATGGAGGCCAGCCGCGCCCTGGGCTTCTCCCACGCGCAGGCCATGCGCCTCGTGGTGGTGCCGCAGGGCGTGCGCCGGGTGCTGCCCGCGCTCGTCAACCAGTTCATCGCCCTCATCAAGGACTCCAGCCTCGTGTACTTCCTCGGGCTGCTCGCCAGCCAGCGGGACCTGTTCCGCATCGGCCAGGACTACAGCTCCAACACCGGCAACCAGTCCCCGCTGCTGCTGGCGGGCCTGCTCTACCTGGTCCTCACGGTGCCCCTCACCCACGTGGTGAACGTGGTGGACCGGCGGATGCGCACCGGCGGTGGCGCCGACGCCGGGACCGCGGACCCCGGCGCCCCCGCGGCCGGCTCCACCCCGCTGCCCGCGCCACCGCAGGCCGGTCTGCGGGCGGGGGGTGGCTGAGGTGAGCGGAGCGGACGCGGTGGGCGCGCCGGCGGGGGCCGTGGTGGCACCGTCGGCGACGAGCGTGGAGCTGCGCGGGGTCCAGGCGCGGTTCGGCCGCAACCACGTGCTGCGCGGGATCGACCTGACCGTCCCGCGGGGCACCGCGGTCAGCGTCATCGGCCCGTCGGGGTCGGGGAAGTCGACGCTGCTGCGCACGGTGAACCGGCTGGTGGAGCCCAGCGCCGGCACGGTGCTGCTGGGCGGGGAGGACGCGGCGGCCGTGCCCGTCGACCGCCTGCGCCAGCGCGTCGGCATGGTGTTCCAGCACTTCAACCTCTTCCCGCACCGCAGCGTGCTGGACAACGTCGCCATGGCCCTGCGGACCCTGCGCGGGTTCTCGCGCGAGGAGGCGGAGCAGCGGGCGCGGCGCCACCTGGAGGAGGTGGGGCTGGCCGAGAAGGCCGGCGTGCGGCCCTCCAGGCTCTCGGGCGGCCAGCAGCAGCGCGTCGCGATCGCCCGGGCGCTGGCGATGGAACCGGAGGTCATGCTCTTCGACGAGGCGACCTCCGCGCTGGACCCCGAGCTGGTCAAGGGCGTGCTCTCCCTCATCTCCGACCTCGCCTCGGGCGGGATGACGATGATCGTGGTGACCCACGAGATGGGTTTCGCGCGCAACGTCTCCGACGCGGTCGCGTTCGTGGACGCCGGTGTCGTCGTGGAGGCGGGCACCCCGCAGCAGGTCTTCGAGGCGCCGCGGGAGCCCCGGCTGCGGCAGTTCCTCTCCCAGGTGCTGTGAACCCCCGCGGCGCCGCCCGGCCCGGGTGGCGCCGCGGTGCTCAGGGCGGGTCGGCGGGTCGCGCCCGCTGCGGGTGGAACGTCTCGCCCCGCGCGAGCATCGCGACGAACTCCGCGATCCTGCGCTCGCGGGTCTCCGCCCGCTTCACCGACGCCAGGCGGTGGACCAGCGCGTAGCGGTTGGTGCGGGTGAGCACGTCGAACAGGGCCTGCGCCCGCGGGTCGGCGGCGATCGCGGCCACCAGGTCGGCGGGCACCTCCGCCTCCGACGACGGCGGGTACGCGGCCTGCCACCGCCCGTCCTCCTGCGCGGCCCGCACCGCGGCGCGCCCGGCCGGGAGCATCCGGCCCTGCTCCTCCAGCCGCGCCACGTGGGCGACGTTGCGCCGGGACCAGATGCTGCGCGCCCGGCGCGGGGTGTACCGGACGAGGGACGTCTGCTCGTCGCGCCTGCGGCCCTGCCCGTCGATCCAGCCCACGCACAGCGCCTCGTCGACCGCCTGCTGCCACGTCAGCGAGGTCAGGGTTCCGCCCTTGCGCGTCAGCACCAGCCACACCCCGGGCGAGGACGCGTGGTGGACCAGCAACCAGGCGCGCAGTTCCTCCGCGTCGGCGACGAGCAGTTCGTCCAGCTCCGCTCCGGGCACGGCCCGACGCTAGCCCCCGCGTGCGACACGGCACCGCGGGCCGCGGCGGAACCGTTTGCCGGCGACGGGCCCGGGGTACCGACCAGCCATGACCAACCCGCGCCACAACGGGCTGACGTCGGTCGCGGACCAGTCCGAGGACCAGCGCGGAGGCCCGGGCAGCATCCTGAGCCGGCAGAGCGCCGACCACCGCCACCTCGACGAGCTGATGCAGGCGTACGACGCCGAGCCCGACGCCGGTGAACGCGGTCGCATCGTCGCCGAGCTCAGCGAACGCGCCCTGCGCCACGCCTTCGCCGAGGAGACCGTGCTCTTCCCGGCCTACCGGCGGTTCCTGCCCGGTGCCGGCGGGGACGACGAGCTGACGCGCCACATCGAGGGCGACCACCAGCGGATCAACGAGCTGCTCGAGGACCTGCAGCACGCCGACCCCCGCTCGCAGGGCTACGACGCCGAGGTCCGCCGCGTCTTCGCGCTGATCCGCCACGACGCCCACGACGAGGAGGACGACCTGCTGCCCCGGCTGCAGCAGGTGGCCGGCGTGGAGGACCTGCGGACCATCGGCGCCGCCTGGGAGGCCGCCCGCACCGCCTCGCCCACCCGGCCGCACCCGCGGGTGTCCCGGCGCCCGCCGGGCAACGTCGTCGCCGGAGCCGGCCTGGCCGTCACGGACCGCCTCGAGGACGCCCTGGACTCCCTCGCCCCGGACGGCGGCGCCCGCCGCGCCGTGCGCGAGGGCGCCCTCGCCGCCCTCGCCGGGGCGGCGCTGCTGCTGCTCGTGCGGGGACTGCGCCGGCGCTGACGGCCGGGTTCGGGCCGGGTCCGGCTAGCGGTCCTCCCCGCGCCAGCGGCGCCGCAGCGCGTGCGCGGCCGCCTTGGGCAGGCGGTCGCGCGTGAAGACGCCCTTGCGGTTCCCGCCGACGCGCATGACCCCCGAGGTGGTGGTGAAGTCGGCGAACACCCACGCCTGCTCGCCCACGACGGCCTCGATGCGGTCGAACACGCGGTGGCACATGTCGTAGAACTCGACCTGGTACTCCTCCGTCCACGGCGTGGGGAGCGCGGCGTGCAGCCCGGGGTAGGTGTCGGCGCCGTACTCGGTCACGACGACGGGCTTGCCCTCGCCCGCCCAGGCGCGCAGCTCCTCCTCCAGGTGCGCCTCCGCGGCCGCCAGGTCACCGGTGTCCAGGTACCAGCCGTAGTAGCGGTTGAGCAGGAGGACGTCGCCGAACTGCGAGACGCGGCACTGCCCGTGCGGGGCGAGGACGACGTTGGCGAAGGCGACCGGCCGGGTGGGGTCGGCCGCGCGGGCGACGTCGAACAGCGGGCGGAAGTACTCCTCGCCGGCCGCTGTCTGCGACTCCGGCTCGTTGGCGATGCTCCACAGCACGACGCTCGGGTGGTTCCGGTCGCGGGCGATCAGCTCCCGGATCGCCTGGGCGTGCACCGCCTGCGTGACCTCGTTGACCGTCTCGGGGGTGTAGGTGGTGTAGCCCTGCGCGCCGAACACCCCGCCGCCGATGCCCATGTTCAGGCCGACCGCCGCGGTCTCGTCGATCACGAGCACGCCCTGCCGGTCGGCGTGGTCGAGGAAGTCCTCCGAGTACGGGTAGTGCGTGGTGCGCACAGAGTTCGCCCCGCTCCAGCGCAGCAGCTCGAAGTCGTGCACGAGGTAGGCCGCGTTGTGCCCCTTGCCGAGGACGGGGACGTCCTCGTGCATGGCGAAACCCTTGAAGGAGAAGGGCTCGCCGTTGACGAGGAAGCGGGTGCCGTCCACCCGCACGGTGCGCACCCCGACGCTCTGGTGGTACTCGTCGAGCAGGTCCTCCCCGCGGTGCAGCCGCAGCTCCAGGTCGTGGAGGTAGCCGTCGCCCGGCGCCCAGCGGTGCACGCCCGGAACCTCCAGGACGCCCGAGTCCCCGGTGCCGGTGGCGACGACGGCGCCCGCGGCGTCGCGCAGCACGACCCCGACCCGGAGGTCGCCGGCGCCCACCACCTCGCTCGTCCAGCGCACCAGGCCGAGGTCGCCGTCGAGGTCCGTCACGACGGTCACGCCGGTGAGGTGGGCGGGGTCGGTGCTGTACAGCCACACCGAGCGGTGCAGCCCGGAGTAGTTGAAGAAGTCGTGCCAGTACTTCTGCCGCCGGCCGTGCGGGGTGTCCAGCACGACGCCGGGCGGGATCGTCTGGAACGTCAGGGTGTTGTCGACCTCGACGGTGAGGCGCGCCGGTTCCCCGGGGCTGACGTGGTCGGTGACGTCCACCTCGAACGGCGTGTAGCCGCCCTCGTGGCGGACCACCTCCGCGTCGCCGACCCAGACGGTGGCCCGGTGCGTGGCCGACTCCAGGTGCAGCACGATCCGACGGCCCGCCCAGCCGCGCGGGACCCACACCTCCCGCTGGTACCACGCGGCCCCGATGTGGTCGCGCACCGCGGCGTCGACGTAGAGGTCGTTGTAGCTGGCCGGGACGGGCACGTCGCGGGCCTGCGCGAGCGGCCCGGCGAACCAGGCCTGGTCCCTGCCGTGCCCGCCGGGGTCCAGGCGCAGGCGCCACATCCCGTCGAGGTTCTTGCGCTCACGGCACCGGTTGTCCTGCGGGCGCAGCATGCGGGTGTCCCTCCGTGGTGCGGTGGCCGCAGGTCCGGTCCTGGGCGGCCCGCGACGGCAAACGCTTTCCGGAGGCCGCACCGTATCCCCGCCCCCCGGGGCGCACAAGGCTCAGCGCGGCAGGCACACCGGCGCGGCCAGCAGGAGCTCCGTCTCCGCCGCCGGCTTCGGCCGCCCCAGCAGGAAACCCTGCGCCGACGGGGAACCGAGGCGCCGCAGCACCGCCAGCTGCTCCGGGCGCTCCACCCCCTCCGCGATCACCGGCAGCCCCAGGGCCCCCGCCATCGCGATGACCGCCGTCACGATCTGCTCGTCCGACTCCTGCTCGTGCAGCCTCGTCACGAACGAGCGGTCGATCTTCAGCAGGTCCACCGGCAGCTCCTTCAGCGCGCTGAGGCTCGACCAGCCCGTGCCGAAGTCGTCGATCGCGATGCGCACGCCCAGCCGCCGCAGCGCCTGCAGCGCGGTCCGCGCCGCACCCGGCTCCGCCATCACCGCGCTCTCGGTGACCTCCAGCCCCAGCCGGTCCGCGGGCACCCGGTGCCGGCGCAGCAGCATCGCCACCGTGTCCAGCAGGCGCAGGTCCCCCAGCTGGTGGGCCGAGACGTTCACCCACAACGTCACGTCCCGCGCCTCCGGGGCGCGGGAACGCCACGAGGCCAGGTCCGCCACCGCCGTCTCCAGCACCCGCTGCCCCAGCGCCACGACCAGCCCCGCCTGCTCCGCCAGCGGCACGAACTCCGCCGGGCTCACCGCGCCGTGCCCCGGGCGCCACCACCGGCACAGCGCCTCCACGCCGAGGATGCGGCCCGTGGCCACCTCCACCTCCGGCTGGTACGCCACGGTCGTCTCGCCCCGGTCGATCGCCTGCCGCAGCGCCAGCACCAGGTCGCTGCGGAAACGGGCCCGCGCCTGCAGCGCCGCGTCGCAGCGGCGCACCCGCGCCCGGCCGGCGTCCTTGGCGGCGTGCATCGCGAGATCGGCGTCGCTGAGCATCGCCTCCACCTGCTGGCCCGCCCCGCCGGCGTCCCGCGTCACCGCGCTCGTCGTCATGCCGACGCTCGCGGACAGGCGCAGGTCGTGCCCCGCCAGGCGCACCGGCGCGGCGAACGCCGCGGACGCCGTCTGCGCCAGCACCCCCGCCTCCTCCGGCGGGACGTCCAGCGCCAGCACCGCGAACGCGTCCCCGCCGTAGCGGCACACCAGGTCCCCCGGGCGCAGCCACGCCTGCAGGCGGTTCCCCGTCACGCGCAGGTACTCGTCGCCGGGCCCGCTGCCCAGGGAGTCGTTGAGCTGCTTGAAGCGGTCCATGTCGCACAGCAGCAGGACGTGCTCGCGGCCCCGCGCGGGCGGGCGGACCAGCGCCCGCTCCGCCTGCGCCAGGAACGCCGCCCGGTTCAGCAGCCCCGTCACGGTGTCCCGGGTCGCCAGGCGCGTCAGCTGCGCCTGCGCGCGGGAGCGCTCGATGACCAGCCCCGTCAGGTCACGGAAGTCCTCCAGCGTCGCCCACTCGTAGGCGGCCGGAACCCCCGGCGGGTCGCGGAACAGGGCGAAGGCGCCGAGGACCTGCCCGTCCGAACCCAGCACCGGCAGCGAGGCGCAGAACTCCTCCTCGTGCCCGTCGGCGGGGCAGGCCGCACCCGCGCCGAGGCGCACCGAGCAGCGCACCCCGGAGCTGAACAGCGCCTCGACCTCCCGCACCAGCAGGTCCAGCACGGCCTCCAGGGGACGCCCGGCCGCCACCGCCGCCAGCACCCGCCGCTGCGCGCTCTGCTCCGCCGCCCGCCGCCCCCGCGCCAGCAGCGTGCCCACCTGCGAGGCGATGTCCACCAGGGCGGCCAGCCGGCCGTCGTCGAGGTGCCCGTGCGGCAGCGCGTCCAGCGCGCACACCGTGCCGAGGACCTCCCCGTCGGCGTCGGTCACCGGCACGCCCGCGTAGAAGCCCAGCCGGCCCGCCACCACCTCCGGGTTCCCCGCGAAACGCGGGTCGGCCCGGCAGTCCGGGACGACGAGGGGGCGGCCGCGGGCGACGACGTGCGCGCACACCACCTGCCCCAGCGGGTACCGCGTGCTCGCCGGCAGGTCCGGGGAGCTGCGCCCCACGAACGTCTGCACGTCGGGGGCCAGCAGGCCCACCAGGCCGACGCCCGTCCCCGCCACCTGCGCGGCCAGCCGGGCCAGGCCGTCGAGGTCGGCGGACATCGCCGACAGGTGCAGCGCGGCGCGCTCCACGGCACCGGTGCGGGTGGACGAGGCGACGAGCCGGAGGACCGCCTCGGCCTCCGGGAGCACGACGTGCGTGCCGTCCGTCCGTGCCACCGTGCCACCGTCCCCCCGCCGCGGCCCCCACCGCACGTCCCGGAGGGTACCGCCGGGAGGGCGTCCGGCAGCCCGGGCCCGGTGGACCGGGGGAGCCGGACGGGTGGAAAGCGCCCGTCCGGACCTCCCGGGCCGCCCTCAGCGCGGCGGCATGCGCAGCGCGCCGTCCAGCCGGACCGTCTCCCCGTTGAGGTAGTCGTGCTCCACGACCATGCCCACGAGCTGTGCGAACTCCCCGGGCCGGCACAGCCGCCGGGGGAAGGGCACCCCCGCGGCCAGCGCGGCCCGGAACCGCTCCTCCACGCCCGCGAGCATCGGGGTGTCCACCACGCCGGGCGCGATCGTCACGACCCGCACGCCCACCGAGGCCAGGTCCCGCGCCAGGGGCAGCGTCATCCCCGCCACCGCCGCCTTCGACGCCGCGTACGCCACCTGCCCCACCTGCCCGTCGAACGCCGCCACCGACGCGGTGTTCACCACCACCCCGCGCTGCCCGTCGGGACCGGGCAGCGGATCCGTGGCCGCCATCGCCTCCGCCGCCGCGACGGTCACCGCGAACGTGCCCGTCAGGTTCACGTCGAGGACGCGCCGGAACAGGTCCACGTCGTGCGGGCCGGAGCGGCTCAGGACCCGCGCCGCGGGGGCGATGCCCGCGCAGTTCACCGCGATCCGCAGCGGGACACCGCCGCCCGCCGCCCGCTCGACCGCCGAGCGCACCTGCACCGGGTCCGTCACGTCCGCCGCGAGGAACGTGACGCCCTCGACGGGTTCCGCGCGCTCGCACGCCGCCGGCAGGTCCACGGCGTGGACCTGCGCGCCCCGCGCGGCCAGCAGGCGTGCCGTCGCCGCCCCCAGGCCCGAGGCGCCACCCGTGACGAGCGCTGCCGTACCGGTGCAGAGCACGGGGACCTCCCGAGGGCCGGTGCCGACGACGGCGCCGCGCGACGGTGCCGCCGGCGCCGGCCGGTCCGGCGCCGCGCCCATGCTCCCGCGGGCGGGGGCGCCGCGTCACGGGGCGCGCCGGGTGCCGGCCGGGGCCGGGCGGGGTCCCTCCGGGGCGCGGCGCGGACGGCCCGGCACCTACGCTGTAGCGCGGTCGCCCTGCGGCCGGGCCCGTGACGAGCAGCCACGGGCGGGGACCAACCCTGGAGCGGTGTGCGGTCGGTGGAGGAGCGGGAACGGCAGGAGCCGGCCGCCGAGCGCGTCGAGGCGCTCGCGGCCCGCCTGCTCCAGACGCCGTGGGCGCACCTGAACCTCCTGGGGGCCGGCCCCACCGCCGGCGACGACCTCGACGTGCTCGCCGCGCTCGCCGTCGGCGCCGCCGAGCCGGTGCTGGTGTCCGACGCGGGCGCCGACGGGCGCCTGGCGCACCTGCCGGCCGTCGCCTCCGGCCGCATCGGCGCCTACCTCGGCATCCCCCTGCTGCGCGAGGACGGCAGCGTCGCCGGGGTCCTCGGCGTCCTCGACGCCGCGCCCCGCACGTGGACCCTCGCCGACGTGGCCCTGCTGGAGCAGCTCGCGGCCTCCGCGATGGCCGAGCTGGAGCTGTCCGCGCTCTCCCTGGAGGTCGAGGCCAACCGGCTGCGGTGGGGGCTGGCCATCGACGCCGCCGGGGTCGGCGGGTACGACTGGGACCTGCGCACCGGGGTGCTCACCTGGGACGAGCGCCTCATCGAGCTGTTCGGCTACGAGCAGGACACCTTCGACCACAGCATCGACAGCTTCACCCGCCGGGTGCACCCCGACGACGTCGAGCGCGTCGGCCGGGACCTGCGGGCGGCGATCGACGCGTGCAGCACCGTGGACATGGAGTACCGCATCGTCCGGCCCGGGGGTGACGTGCGCTGGGTGCAGGCACGCGGCCGGGTGCTCGCCGACGCGGAGGGGGCCAGCGCCCGCGTCCTCGGCGTCGCCTACGACACCACCGACGCCAAGGACGCCCAGGCCCGCGTCGTGCGGGTCCTGGAGACCATGCAGGAGGCGTTCTTCGCCGTCGACCGCGACTGGCGCTTCACCTACGTCAACGCCCAGGCCGAGCGGCTGCTGGGCATGGACCGCGACCGGCTGGTCGGCGGGGTCCTGTGGGAGCTGTACCCCGCGGCCGTCGGCTCCCCGTTCGAGGAGCACTACCGCCGCGCCGCGGCCAGCGGCGAGGTCGCCACCTTCGAGGCCTACTACCCCCCGCCCCTCGACGCCTGGTACGAGGTGCGGGCCTGGCCCGGGCCCGACGGGCTGTCCGTGTACTTCCAGGACGTCACCGAGCGCCGCGCCGCCCGGCTCGCGGCGGAGACCTCCGCGCGGCGCCTGGTGCTGCTCTCGGAGGTGAGCGCGCAGCTCGCCGCCACCCTCGACGCGGAGGAGGCGGTCGCCAGCCTCGCCAAGCTCGTCGTGCCCGCCCTGGCGGACTGGTGCGTCGTCACCCTCGTCGGTGACGACGGGACGCTGCGCGACGTGGGCTGCTGGCACCACGACGAGACGCTGCGCCCCCTCGTGGAGCGCTACGCCGAGCTGCGCCTGGACGCCCTCACCGACGCCTCCTACGTCGCCAGCGCCCTGCGCACCGGGCACACCGCGCTCGTGCAGACCCCCGCCGTGGACGCCATCGCCACCGTGCTGCGCCCCGGGGAGGCCCAGGACCTGCTGCGGGCCCTGGACCCCGTCGGCGCCGCCGTCCTGCCCCTGCGCGGGCGCGACCGCACCGTGGGGCTGCTCACCGTCTTCACCGGCCCCGACCGGGGCGTCCTCGAGACCGAGGACCTCACCACCGCCCGGGAGGTCGCCGCCCGGGCCGGGCTGGCCCTGGACAACGCCCGCCTCTACGCCCAGCAGCGCGGTCTCGCCGAGGGGCTGCAGCGCAGCCTGCTCACCGCCCCGCCGGAGCCGGACCACCTCCAGGTCGTCGTCCGGTACGAGCCCGCCGCGGAGGCCGCCCAGGTCGGCGGGGACTGGTACGACTCCTTCCTCCAGCCCGACGGGGCGACGGTCCTCGTCATCGGCGACGTCGTCGGGCACGACACCGCCGCCGCGGCCGCCATGGGCCAGCTCCGCAGCCTGCTGCGCGGCATCGCCTTCACCACCGGGGAGGGACCCGCCGGGGTCCTGCAGCGCCTGGACCGCGCGGTGGAGGGCCTGCAGGTCGGCACCACCGCCACCGCCGTCGTCGCCCGCCTGGAGCAGGACGCGGACCTGCTCGCCCGGCACCTGACGCGGCTGCGCTGGTCGAACGCGGGCCACCCGCCGCCCATCGTGCTGCGCGCCGACGGCCGCATCGAGGTGCTGGCCGGGGAGGACGCCGACCTGCTGCTGGGCCTGTGGTCCGGCGTGCCGCGCGCGGAGGCCACCGTGGACCTGGAGTGGGGGGCCACCGTGCTCCTCTACACCGACGGTCTCGTGGAGCGGCGCGGGCAGTCCCTCGACGAGGGCCTCGCCGCCCTGCGCGACGTGCTCACCGAGGTGGCCGGCGGAACGCTCGACCAGCTGTGCGACGGGGTGCTGGAGCGGCTGCGCCCGCAGGTCCCCGAGGACGACGTCGCGCTCGTCGCGGTCCGCCTGCACCCCCAGGACCGGCCGCGCCCCGCCGAGGCCGGGCCCAACCGCATCCCGCCCGAGGTGCCACCCGGGCCGCGCCCCGCAGACGTCCCCCGGTGAGCGGGCCGCCGTGAGCGGTGCCGTGGCGGCGCTGCTGCGCCCCGTGGACCTCACCGCCCCCGCCCAGGGCACCCTGCGCACCCGGATGCTCGCCGGCACCGTGGGCCTGGCCGCGCAGGGGCTGACGCGGCTGCTGTACAGCGTGCTCGTGGCGCGCCTGGCGGGCGACCAGCGCCTCGGCGAGGTCAGCGGCGCGATCTCCCTGGCCCTGCTCGCGGCCCTGTTCTGGCCCACGGCCACCGGCAGCGCCGTCGCGAAGTTCGTGGCCCGCGAGCGGGGGGCCGGCTCGCCCGAGCGCGCCGCCGCCGCCGCCCGCCTGCTGCGCCGGCGCACCGCCGCCACCGCCGCGGTGCTCGCACCCGCCGCCGCCGCGGCCTGGCTGCTGCCGCACTTCGCCGGCAGCGCCGCCTCCGCCGCCGGGGTCGGGCTGCTCGTCCTGGCCTGGTCGGGGTACACCTTCACCCGCGGGGTGCAGCTCGCCACCGGGCAGGCGCACCGCGCCGCGGCGTGGGACGTCCTCAGCGCCCTGCTCGCGCTCGGCGCCCTCACCGCGGTCCTCGCCGGCGGCCGCGAGGACCTGCTCCTGCTGCCGCTGGCCGCCGGGTACGCCCTCTACGCGGTGGCGAACCTGCCGCGGCTGCCGCGCGCCGCGGCCGCACCGGAGCTGCGCCGCGAGGCGGACGCGTTCACCGCCCTGGCCAGCGTCGGCACCCTGGCCAGCACCGGTTTCCTGCAGCTCTCGATGGTCCTGGCGGCCACCCTGCCGGGCAGGGGCCAGTACGCCGCCGCCCTGCAGCTGGCCACCCCCGCCGCGATGCTGTCGCAGTCCCTGAGCCTGGTGCTGTTCCCCACCATGGCCGAGGCCCACGGGCGCGGGGACGAGACCGGGCTGCGCGCGCGCACGGACCGCGCCACCCGCGGGCTGTTCGTGACGATGACGTCGGTGTTCGGCCTGCTGGTCGTCCTGGCCCCGCTCGCCGTGGGCGTCGTCTTCGGCGCCGGCTACCCCGACGCCTCGCGTGTGCTGCCGTTCCTGCTGGTGGCGGTCCTGGCCTCCACGCTGTCCGTCGCGGCCGTCAACAGCATGACCAGCCGCGGCACCCGCGGCATCGCGCTGTCCGCGGCCTCCAGCCTCCTCGGCCTGCTCGTGGGCGCCGGCGCGTGGGCGGTGCTGGTCGGTGCGCAGGGCCGCGGGGTGGACGGGATCGCGCTGGGCTACCTCGCCGGGGCCCTCGTGGTGGGGCTGCTGCCGCTGGGCGTGGTGTGGCGCCGCGACGCCCACCGCTGGGGGGACCTGGCGTGGCGGCTGGCCCTGTGGGTGCTGCTCGTCGCGGGCTGCCGCGTCCTCGCGGGGGACTCGGTGCCCGCCCAGCTGGGGCTGGCGGCGGCGTTCGCCGCGGTGTGGGCGCTGGTGTGCCGCCGGGAGCTGGGGGCGCTGCTGCGGCGCTGAGCTGGTCCGCCGCCGGCTCAGCCCCGCAGCAGCCCCGAGGCCAGCCGCAGGCCGTGCTCCCACTGCGCCTGCGCGCTCAGCTCGTGCGCCGCCGCGGCCGAGGCGGCCTTGGCCCGCGCCACCCCCGCGTCGTCCAGCGCCGCGATCGCCCGCCCGAGGTCCGCGGCGGTGAAACCGTCCGCCACCCACCCCAGGGAGTGCCTGCGCACCAGCCGCGCCATCTCCGGGGAGGGGCCCACCAGGACCCCCAGCCGGGCCTGGACGAAGTCGAAGAACTTGTTCGGCAGCGCCAGCCGCGCGTTCGTGTTCGACGGCGGCAGCAGGAACACCCCGACGTCCAGGCCGTTCATCGCGCGCGGCAGCTCCGCCGGGGGCACCGGGTCGCGGAAGGTGATGCGCCCGCACCCGGCGGCCTCGCGCCGCAGCTGCGCCAGGTAGCGGCCGCCGTCGCCCGCGGGCATCAGGAACAGGTCCAGGCTGACGTGCTCGCCGGCCTGCGCGACCGCCTGCAGCATCAGGTCCAGGCGCCGCGCGCGCAGCGCGATCCCCGAGTGCACCAGCCGCAGGCGCCCCGGCTCCGGCAGGCTCGGGTGCAGGTCCTGCGCGTCCGGGCAGTTCGCCAGCACCGAGCAGGCCACGCCGTACCGCGCGGTGTACAGCTCCGCGATGCCGTCGCACACCGTCGTCACCGCCGCCGAGCGCGGCAGGTACACCTTGCACAGGTGGTCCGCGAAACCCGACACCAGCAGGCGCCAGCGCAGGTCGTGGGAGAACTCCTCCGCCGCCCACTCGTGCATGTCCGCCCACACCGGCGCGCCCGCGGCCACGTCGTGCGCCAGGGGCAGCGCACGGGCGTCGTTGGCGACGACGAGGTCGAAGCGGCGGCCCGCCAGGCGCCGGGCCGCCGCGGCCAGCGCCGGTGCGGCGCGCTCGGCGCGGCGGTAGCGGCGCAGGCCGAGGTCGGCGACCCCGGCGGGCGTCAGCGGCAGCGACGGCAGGCCCGCGGGGACCTGCAGGTGCTCGGTGGCGGGCTCGGGGTGCGGGCCGAACCCGCACGTCGTCACGTCCCCCAGCGACGACAGCTGCCGCACCTGCCGCAGCACCCGCGCGTCGGTGGCGATGGGGGAGAACGACAGCACCAGGATGCGCGGCCGGCTCACGCGGCACCCCCCTGCCCGGCGCGGGAGGCCAGCCGGGTGCGGGCCCAGCCCGCGGCGGGCAGCGCGAGGGCGGCGGGCACCGCGGCGGCCACCGCCCGCGGGGACATCCCCGCCGCCCGGGCCGCGGCGGCCAGCGTCACCGGCGGGCGCCCCCGCGAGCGGCCCACCGCCAGGCTCCAGCGCAGCGCGACCAGCCGCGCGGCGCGGCGGGAGGCGCGGCGGCGGGTGGCCGCCGGGGCCGAGGCGGCGGCGCGGCCCACGATCGAGGCGTGGTCCAGGACGCTGACCGGCTCGTTGCGCGACTTCGACGTCGGCACCACCCGGTAGCGGCCCACCGTGCGGCCGGTGTAGCGGAACGGGTGCTCGCGGCCCAGGCGCAGCCACAGGTCGAAGTCCTCGGTGGTGCGGACCTCCGCGCGGAAACCACCCGCGGCGCGCACCGCCGCCGCCGAGACCATCGTCATGCCGCCGGGGACGAAGTTGTTCCACGTCAGCAGGTCCAGCCACGGCCGGGCGGGCGTGAGGTAGCGGCGGGCCACGGCGCCCTGCCACGTCTGGGCGGGGCGGCGGTAGCCCAGCGGGCGGCCGGCGACGTCCACGACGTCCAGGTCCCCGAAGTGCACGGCGCACCCGGGGTGGGCGGCGGCGGAGGCGGTGAGCACCTCCAGGGTGCCGGGGACGAGCTCGTCGTCGGCGGCCACCACGAGGAACCAGTCGGTGTCCACGACCTCCAGCGCCTGGTCCAGCCGCGCGGCGAGGCCCGCGTTGGGGCCGGAGTCGATCACGACGGTGCGCGCGGGGTCGAGGTGCGCGGCCGCGGCGGCGCGCAGGGCGTCGGCGCTGCCGTCCCCGGAGGCGTCGTCGAGGAGCACGAACCGCTCGGCGGGGCGGGTCTGCGCCGCCACGCTGCGCACGCAGCCCTCGACGAGCGCGGCCTGCCGGTAGCAGGCCACGACCACGGTGACGCTCGGGGCGGCGCTCCGCCCGCGCGCCGCCGGGAGGTCCGCTGCCGGGGTGTCCTCCGCCGGGGTGTCCGCTGGCACGGGCGACGACCCTAGCGGGCCCGGCGCCCGGCGCGGCGGGGGCGGCCCGGCGCGGCGGGGGCGGCCGCGGGCGCTGGTTAGGGTGGACCGGCCCCGGCCCCGGGAGCCGCCCCGCCGAACGCCCTGGAGCAGGAGGTCGCCCGCGTGGACGTCGCAGTCGTGGCCCTCGGCAAGATCGGACTGCCGCTGGCCGTGGAGTACGCCGCCAACGGGCACGACGTCGTCGGCGCCGACATCGACGCGCGCGTGGTGGACCTCGTCGCCGCCGGCCGCGCGCCGTGGGACGAGGAGGCGCACCTCGCCGAGCGCCTCGCGGACGTCGTCGCCGCAGGGCGGCTGGGCGCCACCACGGACACCGCCGCCGCCGTCGCGCGCAGCGAGGTCGTCGTCGTGGTCGTGCCGCTCGTGGTGGACGGGGCCGCCCGCCCGGACTTCACCGCGATGGACGCCGCCACCCGCGCCGTCGCCGCCGGCCTGCGCCCCGGCACCCTCGTCGTGTACGAGACGACCCTGCCCGTCGGCTCCACCCGCGAGCGCCTCACCCCGCTGCTGGAGGCGGGCAGCGGCCTGCGGGCGGGGGAGGACCTGTTCGTCGCGTACTCCCCGGAGCGGGTGCTGACCGGCCGGGTGTTCGCCGACCTGCGCCGCTACCCCAAGCTCGTCGGCGGCCTCGACGCCGCCTCCGCAGAGCGGGCCCGCGCGTTCTACTCCGCGGCGCTGCGCTTCGACGAGCGCCCGGACCTGCCGCGGGAGAACGGCGTGTGGGACCTCGGCAGCACGGAGGCCGCGGAGCTGGCCAAGCTCGCCGAGACGACGTACCGGGACGTGAACATCGCCCTGGCCAACCAGTTCGCCCTGTACGCGCAGTCCCGCGGCATCGACTTCGCGGCGGTCGCGCAGGCCTGCAACTCCCAGCCGTACAGCCACCTGCACCGCCCCGGCATCGCCGTGGGCGGGCACTGCATCCCCGTCTACCCGCAGCTGTACCTGGCGGGGGACCCCGACGCCGACGTCGTCCGCACCGCCCGCGCCGCCAACGCCCGCATGCCGCGCGCGGCGGTGGACCTGCTGGCCGCGGACGCGCAGGCGGTGGGGCTGTCCCTGGCGGGGGCGCGGGTGGCGGTGCTGGGCGCGGCGTACCGGGGCGGGGTGAAGGAGACGGCGTTCTCCGGGGTGTTCCCGCTGGTCGCGGAGCTGGGCGCCCGCGGCGCGGTGCCCGTGGTGCACGACCCGCTGTACTCCGCCGACGAGCTGCGCGCCCTCGGGCTGGAGCCGCACACCGCGGGTGAGGCCGTCGACGCGGTGGTGGTGCAGGCGGACCACGCGCGGTACGCGCAGCTGTCCGCGGCGGACTTCCCCGGGGTGCGGGTGCTGCTCGACGGCCGGGACGTGACGTCGCCGGCGGGGTGGCCGGGCGTGCGGCGCACCGTGCTGGGCCGGGGGAGCGCGGCCGGCGCCACCCCGTGACCTGGCCGCAGGCCGTGCCGGCGGTCCTGCTGGGGACCGCGGTCCTGCTCCTGCCGGGTGCGGTGGTGGGCTGGGCGCTGCGCCAGCGGGGCCTGGCGCTGCTGGGCGCGGCACCGGGGCTGTCCACCGCGGTGGTGGCGCTCGCGGCGCTGCTGGCCCCGCGCGCGGGCCTGCCGTGGGGGCCGCTGCCGGTGCTGGCCGCGACGGCCGCGGCGGCGCTCGCGGGTGCCGGGGCGTCGCTGCTGCTGCGGGCCGCGGACCGCCCCGGGGCGGGTGCCGCCCGCCCGGCGCGCGCGGGGGAGCCGGCGCAGGCCCCGGCGCGCGGCGCGGCGGCCGAGGGGCCCGACGACCGGGCCGCGCTGGCGGCCGGGATCGCGGGGCTGCTGGTCGCCCTGGTGCTGGCGGCGGCCTCCACCGCGCGGGGGCTGGGCCGCCCGGACGCCGTCTCGCAGACGTTCGACGCGATGTTCCACCTCAACGCGGTGCAGCGGGTCGTGGACACCGCCGACGCCTCGCCCCTGTCGGTCGCGCAGCTCACCTCGCCGTTCTCGGACAGCGCCTACTACCCGGCGGCCTGGCACGCCGTGGCGGGGCTGCTCGCCCAGACCGGGGTGCCGGTCGTGGTCTCCGCGAACGTGCTGGTGCTGCTGATCGCGGGACTGGTGTGGCCGCTGGGGTGCGTGCTGCTGGTGCGGCGCCTGGTGGGCCCGCGCCCGGTGCCGCTGCTGCTCGCGGGGGTGCTGAGCCAGGGGTTCGTGGCGTTCCCCTGGCTCATCGACCGCTGGGGCGCGCTGTGGCCGCAGACGCTGGGCACGGCGCTGCTGCCCGCGGCCCTCGGCGCCCTGCTGCACGCCACCGCCCCCGCGCCCGCCGCCGCGCACGCCACAGCTGCGCCCGTGCCGGCCGGGGACCGGCTGCGCTCGCTGCTGGTCGCGGCGGCCGTGGCGCTGGCGGTGGTGCTGGCCCACCCCGGCTCCTTCCTGCTCGGCCTGCTGCTGGCCGCGGCCCTCGTGCTGGTCACGGCCCTGCCGCAGGCGCTGCTGCCCTGGCGGGCCCGGCCGGCGCAGTGGCGGGCCCTGGCCGGTGCCGCCGCGGGGGTGCTGGCGGCGGCCGGTGCGCTGGCGGTGCTGAGCCCGCGCCTGCGGAACATGACCGCGGCGGACTGGCCCGCGACGCGCACGCTCGGCGAGGCCGCGCTGGAGGAGCTGCTCCACGCGCCCGCGGGCGCGGCCGTCAACGTGGTGGTGGCGGTGCTGGTGGTGGTGGGGCTGGTGGTGGCCGCGGCCCGCCCGCGGTGGCGGTGGCTGGTGGCCGGGCACCTGCTCCTCGCGGCGCTGGACGTGGTGGCCGCCGGCACCGACGCGCCGTTCGCGCAGGTCGTGACCGGTCCCTGGTACAACGACCGGTTCCGGCTGGCGGCCGCGGTGCCCGTCACGGGTGCAGCGCTGGCGGTGCTGGGCGCGGTCGCGCTCGCGGGCCGGGCGGCCGGGGCCGGCGGGGCGGGCAGGACGGGTGCGCACCGGGCGGGTGGGCGCCGGGCGGTGCCGGTGCTCGCCGTGGTGCTGGCGCTGGCCGCGGCCGTGCCCGCGGTGCGCGGCAACGGCGACCAGCTCGGGGCGACGAACGCGCGGGCCGAGCGGCACCCGGTCCTGTCGCTGGTCTCGCCGCAGGAGCAGCGCTTCCTGGAGGGGCTGCGCCGGCACGTGCCGCCCGGCTGGGTGGTGGCGGGCACCCCGTGGGACGGCAGCGCCTACCTCTACGCCCTCTCCGGCGGGGTGGAGGCCCTCTACCCGCACATGCGCGGCAACCTCGGGGAGGACGCCCGCTTCCTCGCCGACCACCTGCAGGACGCCGCCACCGACCCGGCGGTCTGCCCGCTGCTGCAGGCCCGCCGGGTGCGCTACGTCCTGGACATGGGGCCGCTGTGGGACCCGCCGGGCCTGGACCCCGCCGGGTACACGGCGTTCCGGCTGTTCCGCGAGCGGCCCGGGTTCACGCCCGTCGCCTCCGGTGGCGGGGCGCGCCTGTACGAGATCACCGCCTGCGACTGGAAGGGTTGAGCCGTGCCGAGCCCCGCCCCCGACCCCACCGGACCCGACCCCACCGGCCCGCGCGGCGCCGGCCCCCGGGTCGTCGCCGTCGTCGTGGCCCACCAGCGCCGCGAGCTGCTGCTGGCCGGCCTGGCGGCGCTGGCGGCGCAGACCCGCCGGCCGGACGCGGTCGTCGTGGTGGACAACGCCTCCACCGACGGCAGCGCCGAGGCCGCCGGGGCCGCCGCGGAACCCCTCGGCCTCACCGGCCGGCTGGAGGTGGTGCGCCTGGCCCGCAACACCGGCGGGGCGGGCGGTTTCGCCGCGGGCCTGGCCCGGGCCGTGCGGGCGCACTCGGCGGACCTGGTGTGGCTGATGGACGACGACACGGTGCCGCTGCCCGGCGCGCTGGCCGCCGCGCTGGCCGCGCGCGAGGCGGCACCCGGCCGCCCGCCCGCCGTGGTCGCCAGCCGGGTGGTGTGGACGGACGGGCGCGAGCACCCGATGAACACCCCGCGCCGGCGCCCGCGCGTCTCCGCCGCCGAGCTGCGCGACGCGCGGGCCGCGGGGGGCGTGCCGGTCCGCTCGGCCTCCTTCGTGGCGGTGCTGGTGGACGCCGCCGCGGTGCGCGCCGAGGGGCTGCCGGTGGCGGACTTCTTCCTCTGGAACGACGACTTCGAGTACACGACGCGGCTGCTGCGCCACCGCCGGGGCCTGGCGGTGCCCGCGAGCACCGTGGAGCACCGCACCCGCGTCTTCGGCGGCACCGACGCCGACCCGGGCGAGCGGTTCGTGCTGGAGGTCCGCAACAAGCTGTGGACGTACCTGCGCTGCCGGACGCTGGAGCCGGTGGAGCTGGCCCTCTACGGCGGGGCGACGCTGCGCCGCTGGGCGCGGACCCTGGCGCGCTCGCAGCGCCGCGACGTCCTCGTGCGCGGCCTGGTGCGCGGGCTGCGGCAGGGGCTGCTGTCCGGGCCGCGGCCGACGGCGGAGGTGCTGGCGGGCCTCGGGGAGGTCTCCGGGGACGTGGCGGCGGTGGAGGCCGGCGCGGGGCGGGCCACCGGCACCGCCGAGCCGCCGCGCCCGGTCGTGGCCGCCGCGGACCTGCCGCCGTTCTCGGTGCTGCTGCCGGTGTGGGCGGGCGACGACCCGGCCTGGCTGCGCCGGGCGCTGGTCAGCGTCACCGCGGAGCAGGAGCTGCGCCCCGACGAGGTGGTCGTGGTCCGCGACGGGCCGGTGCCGGCGGCGCTGCAGCGGGTGCTGGCCGCGCTGCCCGCCGACGCGGGGGGCGTGCCGGTGCGGCTGGTCCCCCTGGAGCGCAACGTCGGCCTGGCCCGCGCCCTGGAGGAGGGGCTGGCGGCCTGCGCGCACGACGTGGTGGCGCGCATGGACGCCGACGACGTGAGCCTGCCGCACCGCTTCGCCGTGCAGCTGCCGTTCGTCGCCGCGGGTGCGGACCTCGTCGGGGCGGGGCTGCTGGAGATCGGGGCGACGGAGGACGACGTCGTGGCCCGGCGCACGCCCCCGGTGGGCGCCGCGCGGATCGCGGCGTACGCGCGCTTCCACGACCCGTTCAACCACCCGACGGTGGTGTACCGGCGCTCGGCGGTCGCGGCGGCCGGCGGCTACCGCGACCTGCCGCTCATGGAGGACTACTGGCTCTTCGCCCGCATGATCGGCGCGGGCGCGGCCGTGGCGAACGTCGCCGAGCCGCTCGTGCTGTACCGGGTGGGCACGCCGGGCGCGGGCTCGTACGCGCGCCGCGGCGGGCTGCGGCTGCTGCGCTCGGAGCTGACCCTGCAGCGGCACCTTCGCGCCGAGGGCTTCACCTCCCGGGCGCAGCGGGCGCGCAACGTGGCGGTGCGCGGCGGGTACCGCTTCGTGCCCGAGGGGCTGCGGCGCGCGGCGTACCGGCGGCTCATCGCCGGCTCCCAGCGGGGCACCGCCCAGGGGCTCCCGCGGGAGGCCCTGCAGGGGGTCGCCCGCGGGGCCGGGCCGGCCGGCGGCGCGCTTCACGGGTCGCCCACATCCCACCGGCTACCCTGACGGCACCATGCGAGGGCTGACGAGCAGGACCACGGGCAGGCAGGGGGCGGGCGGCGCGCCGGCCCGCGGGACGGCACCGGCGACAGGGGGAGCAGGAGCGTGAACGTCGACCTCGTCGTCGTCGGGTCGGGGTTCTTCGGCCTGACCGTGGCGCGCCGGTGCGCGGAGGAGCTGGGGCTGAAGGTCCTGGTCATCGACCGCCGCGACCACATCGGCGGCAACGCCTACTCCGAGGCGGAGCCGCAGACGGGCATCGAGGTGCACCGCTACGGCGCGCACCTGTTCCACACCTCCAACGAGCGGGTGTGGCAGCACGTCAACCGCTTCACGAAGTTCACGAGCTACCAGCACAAGGTGTTCTCCACCTACCGGGGAGAGGTCTTCCCCATGCCGGTGAGCCTGGCCACCATCAACCAGTACTTCCGCAAGGCCCTGTCGCCGTCGCAGGCGCGGGCGCTGGTCGCGGAGCAGGCGGCCGAGGTCGACACCGCCACCGCCTCCAACTTCGAGGACAAGGCGATCTCCCTGATCGGGCGCCCCCTCTACGAGGCGTTCTTCCGCGGCTACACCGCCAAGCAGTGGCAGACGGACCCGCGGGAGCTGCCCGGGGAGACCGTCACCCGCCTGCCCGTGCGCTACACGTACGACAACCGCTACTTCAACGACACGTACGAGGGCCTGCCCGTCGACGGGTACACCGCCTGGCTGGAGCGCCTCGCCGACCACGAGAACATCGAGGTCCGGCTGTCGACGGACTTCTTCGACGGCGGCCAGGAGGTCTCCAAGGGCAACGTCGTCGGCAACGTGCCGGTCGTCTACACCGGCCCCGTCGACACCTACTTCGAGGACGCCGAGGGCCGCCTGACGTGGCGGACGCTCGACTTCGAGCAGGAGGTCCTGCCCATCGGGGACTACCAGGGCACCTCGGTGATGAACTACGCCGACGAGGACGTCCCCTTCACCCGCATCCACGAGTTCCGCCACTTCCACCCGGAGCGGGACTACCCGAAGGACAAAACGGTCATCATGCGGGAGTTCTCCCGCTTCGCCGGCAACGGCGACGAGCCGTACTACCCGGTGAACACCCCCGAGGACCGCACCCGGCTGCTGGCCTACCGCGACCTGGCGGCCGGGGAGAAGGGCGTGCTGTTCGGCGGCCGCCTCGGCACGTACAAGTACCTGGACATGCACATGGCCATCGGCTCCGCGCTGTCGGTGGTGGACAACAAGCTGACCCCGCACTTCCGGGACGGGGCGGCGCTGACGAGCGGTGGGGTGGACGCATGAGCACGGTCCTGACCGAGGTCCCCGGCGCGCTGTGGCGGACCGTCGCGCGGGTCGTGATGCCCTCCGACAACGACGCCGACGCGCTGCCGCTGTACGTGGACTTCGACCAGGCGGTCTCCGCACCCGGCGTGCAGTCCGCGGACTCGCCCACCACGGGCGGCACCGGCCAGGGCGCGGCCACCGCCGCGGCGCAGGTGTTCTCCGTGCCGCAGGAGCGCCACACCGAGGACGTGCGCGGCCGGCGGGGCCTGGTCGTGCACGCCGGGGACCGGGTGTCCTTCGCGACGTACTTCAACGCCTTCCCCGCCAGCTACTGGCGGCGCTGGACGAGCGCGACCGCCGTGCGCCTGCGGGTGGAGCTGGAGGCCGAGGGCACCGTCACGGTCTACCGCTCCAACGCCCGCGGCCTGCGCCAGCGCGTCACCAGCCGCACCGCCGGCCCCGGTGCGCCCCTGGAGCTGGAGCTCTCCCTCGCCTCCTTCGGCGACGGCGGCTGGTACTGGTTCGACCTCAGCGCCGGGCGCGCCGACACCGCGCTGGTGCGCGCGGAGTGGCAGGTCGCGGACGCCGCCGGCGCGGTGAGCCGGCACGGGGGGGCCGACGGGAAGCCCCCGACGCTGTCCATCGCGGTCACCACCTACAACCGGCCCGACTTCTGCCTGGCGCTGCTGCGCGCCCTGGCGGAGTCCCCGGAGGTCCGCGAGGTCGTCGACGAGATCCTCGTCATGGACCAGGGCACCCAGCTCGTGCAGGACCAGCCCGGCTTCGGCGACGTCGCCGCCGCGCTCGGCGCGCAGCTGCGCATCATCCGGCAGGGCAACCTCGGCGGCTCCGGCGGCTTCTCCCGCGGCATGCGCGAGACCCTGCGCACGGGGCGCAGCGACTACGTGCTCCTCCTGGACGACGACATCATCGTCGAGCCGGAGGGCATCCTGCGGGCGCTGCAGTTCGCCGCCTCGTGCCGCACGCCCACCGTCGTCGGCGGGCACATGTTCGACATGTTCGACCGCAGCGTCCTGCACTCCTTCGGCGAGCGCGTCGACATGTACCGCTTCTTCTGGGGCGCGCTGCCCGGCCTGGCCGAGCGGCACGACCTCGGGGCGCAGAACCTGCGGGTGACGCCGTGGATGCACAAGCGCGCCGACGTGGACTACAACGGCTGGTGGATGTGCCTCATCCCCGTCGAGGTGCTGCGCGAGGTGGGCCTGTCCCTGCCGGTGTTCATCAAGTGGGACGACGCCGAGTACGGCCTGCGCGCCGCCGAGGCCGGTTTCGCCACGGTGAGCCTGCCCGGTGCGGCGGTGTGGCACGTGTCCTGGATCGACAAGGACGACTCCACCGACTGGCAGGCGTACTTCCACGAGCGCAACCGCATCGTGGCGGCCCTGCTGCACTCCCCGTACGAGCACGGCGGGCGGATCTTCCGGGAGAGCGTCTTCACCGACGTCAAGCACCTGATCTCCATGCAGTACTCCACGGAGGCGCTGCGGCTGCTGGCGCTGGAGGACGTGCTGGCCGGGCCGGAGCACCTGCTGCGGACGCTGCCCACCCGCACCGCGGAGGTCCGGGCGCTGCGCAAGGAGTTCCCCGACGCGGCGACGTCCACGGACGTGGAGGCGTTCCCGCAGGCGCGGCGGCGCAAGCCCCCGAAGAAGGGGAAGGAGCCGGAGTCGCCGAACAGGTTCACGCTGCTGCCGTGGGCGGCCTCGGTCGTGGCGCGGCACCTGGCCACGGACCCGGACCCGGCGGCGCTGGAGCGCCCCGAGCGGCGGCTGGCCGCCATGGACTCCACCTGGTGGCGCCTGGCGCACTACGACTCCGCCGTCGTCTCCACCGCCGACGGCACGGCCGCGGCCTGGTACAAGCGCGACCCCAAGCGGTTCCGGGAGCTGCTCTCCCGCAGCGCCGCGGCCCACCAGGCGCTGTGGCGCCGCTGGGCGGAGCTGTCGAAGGCGTACCGCGAGGAGCTGCCCCGCTTCACCTCGCCCGAGGCGTGGGACGAGGTGTTCGACGCGAGCACCGTCTCGGACACCCGGCCCGGTCTGGCGGCGGGCGTGCCCGGGCAGGGCGCGGGCCGCGTCGGCGCCGTCGCGGGAGAGGGGCGCTGAGCCCGGTGACGGGCGCCCCCGCCCGGGCGCCGCGCGCGGGGGAGGACGGCTTCGAGGTCCCCGGCCGCGGCCGGGGGCTGCTCGACGTGCTGGAGCGGCGCTACCTGCTGAAGCTGCTGGTCCGCAAGGAGCTGCGGGTCCGCTACCAGGGCTCCACCCTGGGGCTGCTGTGGTCGTACGTGAAGCCCGCGGTGCAGTTCTGCGTCTTCTACTTCGCCCTCGGGGTCTTCCTGAAGATGGGCGAGACGGTCTCCGACTTCGCGGTGTACCTGTTCTCCGGCATCGTGGTCATCAACTACTTCTCGGAGAGCTTCGGCAACGCCACCCGCGCGGTGGTGGGCAACGCGCCCCTGGTGAAGAAGATCTACCTGCCCCGGGAGCTGTTCCCCGTGGCCTCCGCCTGGGTGGCCGCGGTGCACTTCTTCCCGCAGTTCGTGATCCTGGTGATCGGCACGCTGATCGCCGGGTGGCGGCCCACCCCCGGGCAGCTCGCCGGCGGGGCGCTCGGCTTCGCGATCATCGTGGTGCTCTCGATCGGGCTCGGGCTGCTGTTCGGTGCGATCAACGTCCTGTACCGCGACTTCGAGAACATCGTCGACCTGCTGCTGCTCGTCGTGACGTGGACGTCCCCGGTGCTCTACGCCTGGTGGCAGGTCCGTGACGCGATCTCCGAGGCCGGGCTGCCGGGCTGGCTGATGACCCTCTACCAGCTCAACCCCGTGACCTCGGCGGTGGAGCTGTTCCACTACGGCTTCTGGTACGGCGCGATCGACGAGCCGTTCGAGCTGCCCCCGAACCTGCTGGAGAACGGCCTGCTGTCGCTCGCCATCGCGGCCGGGGTCCTCGTCCTCGGGCAGTTCACCTTCCGCCGGCTCGAGGGCCGCTTCGCGCAGGAGCTGTAGGAGCGCGTGACGACGATGAGCACCACCACGGCCCGGACCACCATCGCGGTGCAGTCCGTCTCCAAGCGCTTCGTGCTGCGCCACGACCGCAGCCTGAAGAACCTCGCGGTCTCCGCCTTCCGCGGCAAGGACCTCGGCAACTCCTTCCTGGCCCTGGACGACGTCAGCCTCGAGGTGGGCGAGGGCGAGGCGGTGGCGCTGCTCGGCCTCAACGGCTCCGGCAAGTCCACCCTGCTCAAGCTCATCTCCGGTGTCATGAGCCCCGACGCCGGGCAGGTCCTGCTGCGCGGGCGCATCGCCGGTCTCATCGAGGTCGGCGCCGGCTTCCACCCGGACCTCACCGGCCGGGAGAACGTCTACCTCAACGGCGCCATCCTGGGGATGGACGAGGCGACGATCCGGCAGCGCTTCGACCAGATCGTGGCGTTCTCCGAGATCGAGCGCTTCATCGACACCGAGGTGAAGTTCTACTCCTCGGGCATGTTCCTGCGCCTGGCCTTCGCGGTGGCGGTGCACACCGACCCGGAGATCTTCCTCATCGACGAGATCCTCGCGGTCGGTGACGCGCCGTTCCAGCAGAAGTGCCTGGGCCGCATCCGGGAGCTGCGCGACGAGGGCCGCACCCTCGTCATCGTCAGCCACGACCTCGACATGGTCTCCACCCTCTGCTCCCGCGGCGTGGTGCTGGAGCGCGGCAGGCTCGTCGCCGACGAGGACATCACCGCCGCCGTGGCCCGCCTGCGGTGAGCCCCACCGCCGGCCCGAGCGCCGGCTCCGAGGACCAGCCCGACCACCAGCACGACCGCCGGCACGCCGGCACGACGCCTGACCGCCGGCACGCCGGCACGACGCCTGACCGCCGGCACGCCGGCACGACGAGGCCCCGCGACGCGGGGCGGGGGAGGACCGACGACGTGACGACGACCGAGGCGGCGACCGGGCTCACGGGCACGGGGGAGACCCCGGCCGTGGCCGTGCCACCCCAGGAGCCACCCACGGGCGCGGACCTGCGGCTGCTGCTGGCCGTGCAGTCCGGGTTGCGCGGCCCCGCCGTGGTGCGCACCGCGCAGCTGATGAGCCACGCCGGGGAGCACGCCGCGGTGTGGATCGCCGCCGGCGCCCTCGGCGCGCTGGCCGACCGGCCGCGCCGACGGGAGTGGGTGGAGGCCACCGCGGCGGTCGTCGCGGCGCACGGCGCCAGCGTCGTCCTCAAGCGCGTCACCCGCCGGGTGCGCCCCCGGCACGACGACCTCCTCGTCCACGCGGGCACCCCGAGCCGCTGGAGCCTGCCCTCCTCGCACGCCACATCCACCACCGCCGCGGTCGTCGCGTTCGGCCGGCTCGTCGGGACCCGGCGCCTGGCGCCGCTGGCCCCGGCGATGGCGCTGTCCCGCCTCGTCGTCGGCGTGCACTACCCCACGGACGTCGCGGCGGGCAGCGCGCTCGGCGCCGCGGTCGCCGCCGCCGCACCCCGCGTGCTGCGCGCGCTGCCCCTCGGGCGGCGCCGGTGAGCACCGCCGCCCTCGTCAAGGCCGGCCGGCCCCGCCAGTGGGTCAAGAACGTCCTGGTCGTCGCGCCCCTGCTGCCCGCCGGCTGGTCCCAGCTCGACGGGAACGCCTTCGCCGGGGTGGGGGTGGCCTTCGGGGTGTTCTGCCTCGTCGCCAGCGCCATCTACATGATCAACGACGTGCGGGACGTCGAGTCCGACCGCGCGCACCCCAAGAAGCGGTTCCGGCCCATCGCCTCCGGCGCGGTGTCCCCGCGCACCGCGTCCGTCACCGCCGTGGTGCTGCTCGTCGTCGCCCTCTCCCTGTCGGCCTGGTGGTCCACGGACCTCCTGATCGTCATGGGCGCCTACACGGCCATCCAGCTCGCCTACTGCTTCGGCCTCAAGCACGAGCCCGTCCTGGAGCTGGCGTGCGTGGCGTCCGGGTTCCTGCTGCGGGCGCTGGCCGGGGGCGTCGCCGCGGGCATCCACCTCTCGCCCTGGTTCCTCATGACCACCGCGTTCGGCTCGCTGTTCATGGCCGCCGGCAAGCGGTACGCCGAGGCGCGCCAGGGCGAGCTCACCGGCCGCAAGGTCCGGCGCGTGGTGGAGCGCTACACCCCCACCTACCTGCGCTTCGTGTGGACCCTGTCCGCCACCGTCGTCGTCAGCGCGTACTCGCTGTGGGCGTTCACCGTCCTGACCAACGGCAGCGCCCGCTGGGCCGTCGTCTCCATCGTGCCGTTCGTCCTGGCGATCATGAGGTACGCCGTGGACGTGGACAAGGGGGAGGCGGAGGAGCCGGAGGAGATCGCCCTGCACGACCGGGTCCTGCTCGTCCTGGCCCTGACGTGGGTCGCGGTCCTGCTCGTGGCGGTGTACCTGTGACCACCTCCGCCTCCGACGGGCCGGCGGGCCGGCTCCCCATCCTGCGAGGTCTCATGCGCGACGAGCGCTTCGGGGAGGTGTTCCGCTTCCTCATGACCGGCGGGATCGCCTACGCCGTCGACGTCATCCTGTTCAACGTGCTGCTGCTCACCGGCACCGACTACATCGTCGCCCGGGTCGTGGCCGCGGTCGTCGCCATCGGCGTCGCCTTCGTCGGCAGCCGGTACTACACGTGGGCGCACCGGCGCAGCGCCCACCCGGGCCGCGAGTACGCGATGTTCTTCCTGCTGTCCGCGATCGCCGCCGGCATCCAGCTGCTGTGCCTGTGGATCTCGCACGACCTGCTGGGCTTCACCAGCGTGCTCGCCGACAACATCTCCAGCAACATCATCGGCATGGCCCTCGCGATGGTCTTCCGCTTCGTCACCTTCCGCTCCCTGGTCTTCCCCGACCGCGGCTGATGCCGGCCCGGCTCCTGCGGCGCTGGGCGGGACGGCTGCGCAGGTTGCCGCCCGCCCTGGTGCTGCCCGTCGCCCTGGCGGTGGCGTGGTGCGCGGTCGTCGTCCTCACGCACCTGACGGCGCAGTGGTGGCAGCCCGGGTACGACATCGCGATCTACCGCCGCGGGGGGCAGGACCTGCTCGCCGGGCGCGACATCTACCTCGCCGCGACCGAGCAGGGCCACTACTTCGTGTACCCGCCGCTCGCCGCCGTCCTGATGGCGCCGCTGCTGGTGTTCCCGCCGGGCGTGGCGCTGCTGGTGTGGGACGCGGTGCTGGTGTTCGCGGTCGTCGTGGGCACCGGCTGGCTGCTGCGGCTGGCCACCCCCGCCTTCCGCGCGGCGCCGCTGGCGTTCGGCCTGGGCACCGCGGCCGTCCTCGTGAGCGACCCCTTCCGCGAGTCGATCGTGCTGGGACAGATCAGCCCGCTGGTCGTCCTCGGGCTCGTCGGCGGCTGCACCCTCGGGGGGCGGCCCGGGGCGGTCCTCGCCGCCCTCGCCGCGTCCGTGAAGGTCACCCCCGCCCTCGCGCTGACCGCGCTGGCCAACCCCGGGGCGCGGCGCCGGTTCGCCGTGCCCCTGGGCGTCGCGGGGCTCCTGCTCACCCTCGCCGGGGCGCTGGCCGCGCCGGCGTCGTGGCGGCACTACTTCACCGACCTGCTGTGGAACTCCGCACGCGTGGCGGAGCCGGACACCCCGTCGAACAACTCCCTCGCCGGCGCCCTCGCCCACGCCGGCGTGCCCGGGGACGTGGCCCTGCCGCTGGCCGGGGCGCTGGCCGTGCCGCTGGTGCTGCTCGTGGTGGCCGCCGTCCGGCGCAGCGACTGGTCCTCGCCCGTGCAGCGGATGCACTTCGGCCTGCTCGTCAGCCTCGTCACGGTCCTCGTCTCGCCCATCGCGTGGAGCCACCACGCCCTCGCCGCCCCGCTGGCGGCGGTGGTCCTGGCGCTGGACCGGCCCCGGCGGGTGCCGCTGCTGCCGGTGCTGCTCGTGGGCCTGCTGCCGTGGCTGCTGCCGGTGCTGGAGTTCGCGGCGGACATGCGCGGCGGCTGGCGGGTGCTCACCGCGCCGCTGGCGCTGACCCGGCCGGTGTCGCTGCTGCTGCTGGTCGCGCTGCTGCTGCCGTGGCGGGCGGGCAGGAACCCGGCGCGGGTGGACCTGCGCCTCGTGGACCTGGTGCGCCCGCGGCAGCGCACCGGGGCCGGGGAGGCGCCGGGCCCGGGGCGGCAGCGCGACGGCGGGCCGGTGGACCGCGATCCGGGCCAGCCGGACCGCCGCAGCGGCGTCGGCTGACGGGCCCGCCCGCGCCAGGTCAGGGGCGGGCGGCGGTGCGCGGCCAGGACGCGGGCAGCCGGTCCCCGTCGTGCGGGGCCGCGGTGGACCGGGACGCCGGGACCTCCGGGGGCAGCACGGAGGCGACACCGGCCGCCGCGCCCACGAGCAGTGCGATCCCGAGGAGCAGGGCGGGCAGGCCGAGGTCCTCCCGCCTCCCGGCGGGAAGGGGCTGCAGAGCGGACACGGGACCTCCCCGGGAGCGGCGGACGCTGGTGACCTCCCATCGGCAGCCGCGGCCCGCTCCACGACCGGTGCGGGTCCCGCGGGCGCCGGAACCACCCGCCCGGCCCAGCACGGACCGCTCAGCCCTCCCCGGGGGTGGTGGGCTCCTCGACCACGGGCGACGGGCGCTCGCGCAGGTAGGCGAAGTTCGGGTGGACATACGCGCGCGGCCGCGGCGGGGCATCTTCCCCGGCCGGTGGCGTCGCGGGAGCCGGGCCGGTGCCGGCCGCGGTCCGCTCCCGGGGCCCCGCCGCCCACACCTGCCGCAGCCACCACCGCAGCGCCCACAGCAGGGGCAGGCCGAAGGACACGGTGATCGTGGTGAACGGCCCGACGGGGCTCGCCAGCCCGGGCAGCATCCACACCGACACCACGAGCGCGGGCGGCACGCTGAGCAGGATCTTGCCGCGCCAGCCGAAGGTCGTGACGGTCGGGCGGGTGCGGCTCGTGCGGTGCAGGTCCGTCCAGGCGATGCTGCCGCTCACGTCGCGCGGGTCCCGCACGTGCGGGGAGGCGGTACCGGCCGCTCCCGGCGCCGTGCCCTCCGGCGAGCCGGGTGCTGACAGGTCCACACCCCCGCATCGGCACGCTCCGCCCGCGCCCTGAGCCGCGGCACGGCCCCACCCGCCCCGTCCCGCCCGCTCGTCCCCATCGCGCCCGCTCCATCGCGCCCGCTCCATTCCGCCCATCTCCGGGTTTCGGCGGGTGAGGGGTGGTGCTGGTGCGCGCAAACCCGGAGATGGGCGGGGTGAGGGGTGGTGCTGGTGCGCGGAAACCCGGAGATGGGCGGGGTGCGGGTGGTGCTGGTGCGCGGAAACCCGGAGATGGGCGGGGTGGGGGCGGCGCTCAGCGCGCCACGAACAGCCGCACCGTCCAGTCCCGCAGCTCCACCTGCTCCACCTGCCGGTAGCGGCGCGCCAGCAGTTCCAGCTTGCGCACGTCCCCCGGCTCGGCGGTGATCATCTCCCCGGGGCGGCCGACCACCCACACCCGCCGCGTCCCGCGCAGCGCGGCCTCGACCCCGGCCGGCCCGTGCTCGACGCCCACGAGGGTCGCGGACTCCACCGGCCCGGCCGCCAGCGCCACGTCCCGCACGTTCCGCAGCGCCCCCGGGTACACCTGCGCCAGCACCCGGTACCGGTACTCCCCGTTCGGCACGAACAGCACCGCATCGCCCGGCCGGGAGCGCTCCGCCAGCAGCCGCGCCGCGCCCCGCATGTCCTCCACGTGCCCGAGCGGGCCCCGCAGGCGCTGCTGCGCGGGCAGCCCCGCCACCACGAGCGCCACCACGAGCGCCGCCGCCGGCAGGCGTCGCGCCAGCACGTGCCCACCCACGGCCAGCGCCGCCGCCCCCGCCAGCAGCAGGCAGAGCCCCGGCAGCGCCGGCACCAGGTAGCGCGTCGTCCAGAACGGCCGGACCTGCGACAGGCCCCACAGCAGCGGCAGCGGCAGCAGGCCCCAGGTCGCGCCCAGCAGCGCCAGGCGCCGGTGCCGCCCCAGCGCCAGGACCACCACCGCGGCGACCACCACGAGCACCGCCGCGAGGGGGGAGCCCGCCGTGACCACCAGGTGCCCGGTCAGGTCCCGGGCCCCCGGCGGGCGCAGGAACGCCACCTGCCCGCTCTGCCGCTGCGCCGCGAGCACCAGGGGAACGGCCGGTACCGCACCGGCCGCCGCGGCGACCAGCGCGCGGCGCCACTGCCCGCGCGGGCCGGTGAGCACCCACGCGGCGTGGCCCAGGACGACGAGCCCCGCCACGGTGTTCAGTGCCACGACCGCCGGCAGGGACAGCGCGTACAGCACCCACCAGCGCCGGCCGCCCGGGGGCCGCCCGGGGGCGGTGGGTGGGACGGGCCGCCCGGGGGCGGTGGGTGCGGGCGCGGCGGTGGTGGCGCGCAGCAGCGCGTACGTCGAGCAGGCCGCCAGGAGCGCCGCGAGCGCGTACGGCCGGGCCTCCTGCGCGAAACGGGTCACCAGCGGCAGCGCCAGCCAGCAGCCCACCGCCGCCGCGCCCACCGCGCGGTCGGCGGCCCGCCGGGCGGTGCCGTAGAGCACCGGGCCCGTCAGCGCGGCGGCCACCACGGACACCCAGCGGGCGTCGGGAACGGTGACGTTCGCGCCGAACAGGGCGTGCACGAGGAGGTAGAAGGGGGCGTGGACGAGGTCCACCGCCCGCACCAGCGCGAGGATGTCCGCGACGTCGCGGGAGGCGACGGCCACGGTGACGGCCTCGTCCCGCCAGGGGCTCGGGCGCGCCACGCCCCGGCCGAAGACGACGAGGCCGGCGAGCGCCGCGAGGACCCCCGCCAGGAGGTCCGCGCGGCGCCGCGGCGCGCGGGTCAGAGGGGCAGGCGCCGGAACACCGGGGCCGGGACGTGCCGCAGGCCCGACATCACCCAGCGCATGGGGGCCGGGGCCCACACCGTCTCCCTGCCCCGCCGCACCGCGTCGGCGGCGACCTCGGCGACCTGCTCCGGCGTCACCGCCAGCGGGGCCTCCTTCAGCCCCTCGGTCATCTTCGACTTCACGAACCCGGGGCGGACCACGACGACGCGCACCCCGTGGGGGCGCAGCGCCTCCCGCAGCCCGGTGTAGAACGCGTCGAACCCGGCCTTGGTGGAGCCGTAGACGAAGTTCGAGCGGCGGGCCCGCTCACCGGCCACCGAGGACAGGGCCACGATCGTGCCGTGCCCCTGCTTCTGCAGCCGCTCCGCCAGGCGCACGCCGAGCGCCACGGGCGCGGTGTAGTTCACCGTCGCCACCCGCACGGCGGCCTCGGGGTCCTGCCACAGCTGCTCCGCGTCGCCGAGCTGGCCGAACGCCACGACGGTCACGTCGACGTCGCCCTCGGCGAAGGCCTCCTCCACCACCCGGGCGTGGCCGGGCAGGTCCTCGGCGTCGAAGTCGACGGTGCGCACGGTGTGCCCGGCGCCCGCGAGGCGCTGCACGGCGGCGTCGCGGCGCCCGCCCGGCCGCGCCGCCAGCGTCACCCGCAGGGTGCGGCCGTCGGCGAGGGCCTCCGCGGTGGCCAGGCCGATGTCGGAGGTCCCGCCGAGCAGCAGGACGGACTGCGGGTTGCCCAGGGCGTCGATCACAGCTCGAGTCTCCTCGCCAGGTCGGACGTGAACACGTGGGTGGGGTCGACCCGGTCGCGCACGGCGCGCCACTCGTCGATCCGCGGGTACATCAGGCGCAGCCGCTCGGGCGTGACGCGGGAGTCCTTGGCCAGGTAGACGCGGCCGCCGGCCTCCACGACGAGGTCGTCGAGGCGGTCCAGCAGCCGGGACAGCTCCTGCCGGTCCGCGGCGACGGGGATGTCCAGCGCCAGGGTCCAGCCGGGGGAGGGGAAGGACAGCGGGCCGGGGTTGCCCGGACCGAAGCGCTTGAGCACCGCCAGGAACGAGGCCTGCCCGGCGGCGGCGAGCGCGTCGATGCACTGGCGCATCGTCTCCTCCGCGCCGAAGGGCACCACGAACTGCCACTGCAGGAACCCGCGCGGGCCGTAGATGCGGTTCCACTCGTGGACGCCGTCGAGGGGGTGGAAGAAGGGGTGGATGCCCTGGACCTCCCCGCGCCGCTCCCTGGGGGCCTTGCGGAACCACATCTCGTTGAACGCCGCGACCGTGGCCCGGTTGAGCAGACCCGAGGGGAACACCGGCGGCGCCGTGAACAGCGACCTCGGCGCGAACGTCAGCGGGTCGCGCCGCAGCTTCGCCGGCAGGTCGTCCCGCTTGGCGAACCAGCCGCGGGTGAGGACCGAGCGGCCCATGCGGGCGCCGCGGGTAAGACAGTCGATCCACGCCACGGAGTACGTGTAGAGGTGGTCCGTCGCGGTGAGGCGGTCCATCAGGTCGTCGAGGCTCTCGGCGCGCTCGGTGTCCACGAGGCAGTACGCGCTCTCCACCGGCTGCATCCGCACCGTGGCGCGCAGGATGACGCCCGTCAGGCCCATGCCGCCCGCGGTGGCCCAGAACAGCTCCGGGTCGTCCTCCGGTGTCACCGTCCGCACCGAGCCGTCGGCCAGCAGCAGGTCCATGCTGGAGACGTGCTGGGTGAAGGTGCCCGCGACGTGGTGGTTCTTGCCGTGGATGTCCGCCGCGATGGCCCCGCCGACGGTCACCTGCCGGGTGCCGGGGGTCACCGGCACGAACAGGCCCAGGGGCAGCAGCTGCCGCATCATGGTGTCCAGCGACACCCCGGCCTCCACGACCACCGTGGCGCCGGGCACGTCCACCGACAGGATGCGGTCCATGCGCGTGGCGTCGAGGACCGTGCCACCGCTGTTCTGCGCCGCGTCGCCGTAGCTGCGGGCCAGGCCGCGCGCCAGCACGCCGCGCCCCGCCGCCGCCTCCTTCACGGCCGCGACGGCCACGTCCTCGCCCGTGGTCTCGACGAGGCTGGCGACGGTCGGTGCCGTGCCTCCCCATCCGGTGAGCGACTGCCCCTTCGTGGAGCTCTGCACGAGTCCGCCGTCCCCTCCCGGGCCGCGGAACACGCCGCCGCCCGCACCTGACTGTTCCCGCTGCAGCGGCCGACCCTAGCAACCGCCCCGGACCCCGCCCGCCGATCCGCGGCTGCCTTGACCTACTGTCACAAGCGTTTCACAATCCGATGTGACCATCCGTCGCGCCACCGTCGCCGCGCTCGTCCCCGCCGCCGTCTGCGCGCTCGTGCTCCTGCCCGCGCCCGCCGCCTCCGCGGCCGAGGTGTGGCCGGCCCCGGCGTCGGGTTCGTGGACCGTGACCGGCCGCGGGTGGGGCCACGGTGCGGGCATGTCGCAGTGGGGGGCGCACTCCCGGGCGCTGGCCGGGCAGGACCACCGCCGGATCCTGGCCGACTACTACCCCGGCACGACGGTGGGCACCCGCCCCAACCGCCCCCTGCGGGTGCAGCTGTCGCGCCTGGCCGGGCCCGAGGTGTGGGTGGAGAGCCCCTCGTCGTCCCCGCTGACCATCTCGGTGTCCGCCACCTCCGCCCGCGCCCTGCCGCCCGGTCAGCGGCTGCGGATCACGTTCGAGAACGGCGCGCTCGTCGGCGCCGCCTTCGACGGGGCGGCCGAGCAGTGGCGGGAGACCTGGACCGCCCCGCCGAGGGTGAGCACCCCCGAGGGCGTCTGGGTCACCCGCGCCGACCGCTCCGGCAACCGCTACCGCGGCACCCTCACCTTCCCGGTGATGAGCCCCGTCACCGCCGTCAACGACACGTGGCTGGAGGACTACCTGCTCGGGGTCGTGCCGCGGGAGTCGCCCGCCTCCTTCGCCCAGCAGGCGCTGCGGGCGCAGGCCGTCGCCGCCCGCAGCTACGCCCTCTCCACGCTGCGGCCGCAGGCGAACTGGGACATCTGCGACACCGACGCCTGCCAGGTCTTCGAGGGCAGCGCCGCCCGCGACGCCGCGGGGAACGTCACCCCCAAGGAGGCGCCCACCACCACCGAGGCCGTGCGCGCCACCGACGGGGAGATCCGCGAGCACGAGGGCGCCCCCGCCTTCACCCAGTTCTCCTCCAGCAACGGCGGCTGGTCGATCAACGGCAGCCGGCCCTACCTGCGGGCGAACGAGGACTTCTGGTCCTCCCCGGAGGGCCGCGCCCCGGGTGACCCGGTCGCCTCCTGGACGGCGTCGCTGCCGGTGTCCACCGTGGCCCGCTCCTGCCCCTCGGGCGGGCAGCCGCAGTCCCTGGAGATCACCCGCCGCGACGGGCGCGGGCAGTGGGGCGGGCGCATCGCCGAGCTGAGGGTGCGCTGCACCACCGGCACCGCCACCCTCACCTCCTCCTCCGCCACCCGGATGGGGCTGCGCTCGAACTGGTGGGTGCCGCTGCCCGGCGGGATGGCGGCGATCACCGAGCGCTGGCGGGCCCTCGGCGGCGACACCGGCGTCCTGGGCCGGCCCGTCGGCCCGCACTTCGCCCTGCCGACCGTGGAGGGCACCTACCAGGTGTTCGAGCGCGGCTCGGTGTACTGGTCCCCGGCCAGCGGCGCCCGCTCGGTGCGCGGCGCGATCCGCGACAGGTGGGGGGCCCTGGGCTGGGAGACGTCGGCGCTGCGCTTCCCCGTGACCGACGAGTTCGCCGTGCGCGGCGGGGCCGGGCAGCACTTCCAGGGCGGCTCGGTGTACTGGTCGCCGGCGACGGGTGCCCACGAGGTGCGCGGCGCGATCCGCGACGCCTGGGCGCGCCTGGGCTGGGAGACCGGCCCGCTCGGCTTCCCCGTCACCGACGAGGTGCGGCTGGGCGGCGGCGCCTTCACCCACTTC
Organism: Kineococcus anabasis; assembly: GCF_054590795.1. NCBI lineage: Bacteria > Bacillati > Actinomycetota > Actinomycetes > Kineosporiales > Kineosporiaceae > Kineococcus > Kineococcus anabasis. Next base: position 26,705 of record NZ_BAAIHU010000009.1, on the reverse strand, counting down.
CGGGGCGGCTCGGTGTACTGGTCGCCGGCGACGGGTGCGCACGAGGTGCGCGGCGCGATCCGCGACGCCTGGGCGCGGCAGGGCTGGGAGACCGGGCGGCTGGGGTACCCGACCTCCGACGAGTACGCCGTGCCCGGTGGGCGGCGCAGCGACTTCGCGGGCGGCTGGATCGTGTGGACCCCCGCGGGCGGGGCGGTCGTCACGTACCTCTGACGCGGCGGGTCCGGGGTCCCGTCCGCCGGGCGGGGACGTCCTGCCGCTCCCAGGGCGGGGACGTCGTGCCGTGACACGCCCGCGCGCCGGGCGCACGACGTCCCCGCCCACCGGCGCGCACGCCCCGGGTGGGGACGTCCTGCCGCGACACGCCCGCGCGCCGCGCGCGGAACGTCCCCGCCCACCGGCGCGCACGTCCCGGGTGGGGACGTCCTGGCGCGACACGCCCGCGTGCCGGGCGCGGAACGTCCCCGCGACGGTCCGCGGCCACCCGCGCCCAGCGCGCCCCGCCCGGGCAGGCGCCCCGCTGGCCTACCCTCGACGACGGCCGGGGGCGCGCAGCGCGCCGCACCGGCCGACGGCCGAGGCGATGGGGAGGACCGTGACCGGCGCACGATCGGTGGAGGCGCCCGCCGGCGCCCCCGACGGGGCACAGCAGCACCAGCCCGGGCGCACCCGCACCGGCGGGCGGGCCGCGACCGGCGGCGGGCGCCTGGCGGTCGAGGTGCCCGCGGTCGTCGTCGCCGCGGTGGCCGTCAGCGCGGCCGTGCAGGCCGCGGTGTCCCGCCTGCCCGTGCTCCACCCGTCGAACGTGCCCACGGCGCTGACCGTCCTGGCGGCCCTGGCCGTCACGGGCGTGGTCCTCGCCGCGTGCGCCGCCCGGGACCTGCCGCGCTGGGTCCTGCCCCTCGGGCTCGTCGCCCTGCCCGCGCTGGCCACGCTCGTCCTGGCCCTGCCCCTGCACGGCACCCCCTGGTACCTCGGCGGCAACACCGAGGACCAGACGTTCCGCGCCCAGTACGTCGGCCGGTACGCCGACGACCCCGCGCTGGCGGACATGAACTACGCCGACACCGCGCCGTTCTACCCCGCGGGGTGGTTCTGGATCGCCGGGCGCTCCGCCGCGCTCACGGGCACCCCCGCCTGGGAGGCGTTCAAGCCCGTCGCGATCGCCACCGTCGCCGTGGTGCCCGCAGTCGTGGCGCTGGTGTGGGCGCGGCTGGCCGGGCCCCGCCGCGGCCTGCTCGTCGGGCTCGTCACCACCGCCGCCGCCGTGCACGAGGCCGGTGCCGGCCCGTTCGCGGGAGAGGCGTACTCCTGGTGCCTGGCGGCGCTCGTGCCCGCGGTCGCGGTCGCGGCCGTGCGCGCGTTCGAGCCCGCCCGGGTGGCGGGCCGCTGGCGCGCCGCCCTCGGCATCGGCGTCTTCCTCGGCCTGGCGGCCATGACGTACACCCTCTACGCGGGGTTCGCCGCGCTCGTCGTCGCCGCCGCCTGCGCCCTGGGCGTGGTGCGGGGCCGGCGCTCCGGCGAGGGCGTGGGCGCGGCGCTGCGCACGCGGGTGCCCGCCCTGGTGCTGGCGGCCGTGGTCTCCGCCGCGCTCGCCGCGACCGTGTGGGCGCCGTTCGTGCTGGCCCGCCTGTCCGGTGCGGGCGGGCAGGCCGCGGCGCAGCGGTTCCTGCCGCGGGCCAGTGCGGTGCTGCCCACGCCGATGCTGGAGGCCTCCGCGTGGGGCGCGCTGCTCCTGGCGGGTGTGGTGTGGATGGTGCTGCGCGCCCGCACCGACACCGCCGCCCGGGGCCTGCTGCTGCTCACCGCCCTCCTCTACGCCTGGTACCCGCTGTCCACCCTCGCCCTGGCGGCGGGCACGTCGCTGCTGGCGTTCCGCCTGGAGGCGGTGCTCGTGGCGACCCTCGCGGCCGCGGGCTGCCTGGCCGCGGCGGACGCCTGGCGCACCCTGCGCGGGCTGCGGGCGGAGCAGGTCGTGCGCGTGCGGCGGCCCCTGGCGGTGCTCGGCGCCCTCGCGGTGGCCGCCGCGGTCGTCGGCACCCTGCAGCAGGCACCCGTCGCGGCGGCCCGCGGCCTGGAGCACGCCTGGAACGACTACACCGCCGACGGGCGCACCCCCGCGGGCGTGCGCGACGAGAACGCCGCCGGCGCCTGGACCCCCCAGGTCCTCGCCGCGGTCGACGACCTGACCGACCGCCCCGCCCGCGACCTCGTCGTGCTGTCCTCCCTCTACGAGCTCACGACGTTCGCGCCGTGGCGCGGCTACCAGCAGATGACCGCGCACTACGCCAACCCGCTCGCGGACTTCGACGCCCGCCGCGAGGAGATCCGCTCCTGGGCGCAGGCCACGTCGCCCGGCGACCTCCTGGAGCGGCTGGACTCCGGCCCGTTCCGCGCGCCCGACGTGTTCGTCCTGTTCCGCGGCGCCGAGGACCTGGAGATCGGCGTGACCCACGACCTGTTCCCGCGGGAGCCGAACGTGGGCTGGGAGACCGTCCGGTTCGACCCGGCGCTGTTCGGCCCGGAGCACTTCACCACGCGTGAGGTCGGGCCGTTCACCGTGGTCGCGCGCACGCGCTGACGGCCTCCCGCGCCCCGGTAGGTTCCCTCCCCGTGCTCCGAGCCCGCGCCGCCCGCCTGCTGCCCGCCGCCGGGCTGCTCCCGCTCCTCCTCGCGGCCCTGGCGTGCCTGCTGTCGGTCTCGCTGCCGCTGGCGCCGGTGACGGTGCAGACCCCCGAGGTGCGCTGGCCGCAGGCCGGGCAGGCGCCCTCGTCCACGGTGGCGCTGTTCATGCCGTACCGGCCGCTGGACCTCACCGCGGAGGTGCCGTGCGCGGCGCTGCGCGCCCTGGCCGCGCGGCCGGGGGAGGAGGCGGCGACCGCGCTCGGCACGGCCCTGCCCGGTGAGCCGCGCGGCGTCCAGCGGGCGCTGGCGGTGACCGTCACCGGAGGCGGCGCCGGGGAGGTCCGGGTGCGCTCCTCCGCCGGGGAGCTGCCGGACCTGGCCGTCGTGCCCGCCGCCGACCCCCGCCTGGCCGGGGAGTGCACCCTGCGGGTGGTGGCCGACCAGGCCGGCACCCGCGCGGAGCTGGTGCGGGACGGGCGCGCCGAGGTCCTCGGGGCCGCGCCGGGCCGGCCCGTGCCGGAGGTCACCGCCTTCGTCAGCGACGCCCCGCCGGAGTCCTTCCCCGCGGTCGTCGCGCACCCCGACGCGCGGTTCGAGAGCACCCCCACGGCGCTGAAGAGCGCGCTGCTGGCGGCCCACGGCCTGCTCGTCGCCGGCTGTCTGCTGCTGCTCGTGCGGGCGGCGCCGCGCGGTCCGGCCCCGGAGCGCACCGCCCGCCCGGCCTCCGCGCGCACCGCCCGCCCGGCCTCCCCGCGCGGCCGGCGCACGGCCGCCGCGGTGGCGGACGTGGCGGTCGTCGGCGGCCTCGCCGGCTGGGCCGTGGCCGGGCCCCTGCAGACGGACGACTTCTACTACTCCCTGCAGGCCCGCACGATCGACCAGGCCGGCTACGTCGGCAACGTCGTGCGCTACTTCAACGTCCCCGAGATCCCCTTCACCCTCTGGCAGCACGTGCTGTCCGCGTTCGCCGCGTTCTCCGCCGCGCCGGTCGTGCTGCGGCTGCCCGCGCTGCTCGCGGGCCTCGGGACGTGGCTGCTGCTGAGCCGCGTCGTGCTGCCCCGCCTGGTGCAGGACCCGCCGGCGTGGGTGCGGCCGCTCGCCGCGCTGGCCCTGCTCGCCTGGTACCTGCCCTTCGCGGTGGGCGGGCGGCCCGAGGCGCTCGTGGTGCTGGCCACCACCGCCGCGCTCGCCCTGGTGCTGGAGGCGATCGCCCGCCGCCGCCTCGTGCTGCTCGGCCTGGCGGCGCTGGTGGCGGGTGCCTCCGTCGCGATCACCGCCTCCGGGGCGCTGGCCGCGGTGATCGCCCTGGTGCTGGCGCCGCGCTGGTGGCCGCTGCTGCGGGAGAGCCGGTACGGGGTGGTGGCGTCGGCGGCGCTGCTCACCGCGTGCGCCTCCGTCGCGGCCCCCGCCGTGTTCGCCGACGCCACCCTCGCCGCGGCCCTGACGGCGCTGCGGGTGCACGACGAGGTCGGCCCGAACCTGTCGTGGTGGATGGAGCCGCTGCGGTACTGGTACCTCACGCAGGGGCCGGACCCGAACCAGCGCCTGTTCTCCCGCCAGCTCGTCGTGCTCGTCACCCTCGCCGTGGTCGTCGGCGTCAGCACCGCCCTGCTGCGCTCCCGGGTGCCCGCCCCGGCCCGGCGCACGTCGTGGGTGGTGCCCGCCGCGGTGGCCCTGGCCGGGTACGCGGTGCTGGCGCTGGCGCCCACGAAGTGGTCCCACCACTTCGGGGCGGTGGCGGGGGTGGGCACCCTCGCGCTGGTCGCCGGGTGCGTGGCGCTGGTGCGGCGCCGGCCGAACCGGTGGGCGTGCCTGGGGCTGGCGGCGGCGGTGGCGGCGGTCGCGGGCCTCGCGCTGCACGGGCCGGACGCGCAGGTGGAGCTGTCCGCCTACGGCACGGTGCCGGAGCTGCCGGGCGTGCTGGGGCTGCCGCCGCTGTGGCTGGCCCTCGGCGCGGTGGCCGCCGGCGGGGTGGCGCTGCGGCGCCGGCGCCGGGCCGCGGAGGGCGGGCCGGACGCGTGGCCGGAGCTGGTGGTGCTCACCACGGCGGGGGTGCTCACCGCGTCGCTGGTGCTGCAGGTGCTGAGCGTCGCGCGCGCCACGTACGTCCTGCGCGACACCTGGTCGGCAGCGGGCTCCTCCCTGGCGGCGCTGCGCGGCGACGGGTGCGGGTTCGCGGACTCGGCGGTCGCCCTGACCGGCGCGCGGGCGCTGCCGGAGGTGCCGGGCGCCGCGCAGGGGGCACCGGAACGCCCGCAGGCCCCCGGCGACGACCCCGGCGGCCTCCCGGCCGGGACCCGCGCGTGGGTGCCGGACCCGGCGGGCACGCAGGGCGCCTGGCACGAGCTGGGGCCGCGCAGCGCCTCCGACGCGCTCGTCGTGGCGGTCCGCGAGCCGGTCGCCCCCGTCGTGGTGGACCTGGCCGACGCCGCGGGGGGATCGCTGGGCCTGCTGGTCGTGACGGTCCCGCCCGGCGAGGGCTGGCGGGTGGTGCGCCTCACCACCCTGGACCGGCTGGAGCCGGAGGTGGCCCGGGTGCGGGTCAACGTCTCGGCCGGATCCCCGGCCGGGTCGCCCGACCAGCCGGCGGCGGGCGCCGTGACCGACCCGTGGGTGGCCACCGGCGAGAGGCTCAGCTCGGTGCTGCCCCGGGAGCAGGCCGTGCTCGTGGACTGGCCCATCGGTTTCGACCTGCCCTGCGCCCGGCCGCCCCTCGTGGCCGGCGGCATGGTCGAGCCCGTCGAGTGGGTGGTGCAGAGCGCCACGTTCGAGCACACCCCGATGCTCACGATGATCGACGGCGGCGGCTCGTACGCGACGCTGCCGACGGTGGCGACCCTGACCCCGTACCGCGGGTTCCTGCCCGGTGCGCCGTACCGGGAGTGGGGCAACCTGCTGCGCGTGCGGTACCAGCTGCCGCGGGAGCGCTACGACGTCGTCGAGGGGGAGCGGACGGTGCCGGGCTGGCGCTGGTGGGACGGCGCCGGGCCGGGGCCGAGCCCGCAGGAGTTCCTGCCCATCACGTAGCCCCCGCATCCCCCGCGGCGGGGACGTCCCGCTCGCGACACGCGGGCGTGTCGCGACAGGACGTCCCCGCCGGGCCGCGCAGCGTCTCGCCGGGGCGCGGCGCCCGGCGGGGGAGGTGCCGGCCTCAGCAGGGCTGCCACGCCGCGGCGCGCTCGCTCACCACGTCCGGGCCGCCGAGCAGCAGCAGCGGCGCGCCGGGCGCCACCTCCCGCGCGGCGGCCGCCGTCGCCACGGGCGTGCAGCCGGGCTTCGTCAGCAGCAGCGGCCCCCCGGTGAGCGCCGCGAACGGCACCCCGGCGAGGGCGTCGGGGAAGTCGGTGCCCGTCGCGAGGAACACCGCCTCCGGCGCGTCGGTCGCGAACGCCCGGGCGGTCAGCGCCGACGTTTCGTACCGGTCGCGCCCCGCCAGGCGCACCACCGGCTCCACCACCAGCTCCTGCAGCTGCGCCTCCACGGCGGGCGAGACGACCGTCTCCCCGCCGACGACGACGATCACGGCGGGCTGGGTCGCGACCAGGGCGTCGAGGGTCTCGGCGGGCAGCCGGTCCCGCCCGGTCAGCACCAGCAGGGCCCCGCTCGCCGCGGCCGCGGCACCGGCGGACAGCGCGTCGGGGAAGTCCGTCCCCGCGGCGACGAAGGCCACGACCGGTGAGGGCTTCACCGCCTGGGCCAGGGCCCCCGCGGTGGCGTAGCGGTTGGGCCCGGCGATGCGGCGGACGGGGGCGACGCGGGCCAGTTCCGCCGCCGCGCGCTCGCCGACCGCGGAGGTGCCCCCGGCGATGACGACCTGCTGCGGTCTGAGCCGGCGCAGCTCCTCGGCCACGACCACGGGCACCGTGTCGCCGTTGACGAGCAGCACGGGCGCGTCGACCTCGGCCGCGAACGGCCCCGCGGCGAGGGCGTCGGCGTACCCGCGCCCCGAGGCGACGACCACGGTGCGGGCGCCGTCCGGGTGGGAGGCGCGGGAGACGGCGACGGCCGTGGCGTAGCGGTCCGGGCCCTCCAACCGCTCGACGAACCGCACGTCGGGTCCGGGCCGCACGAGGAGGTCGGTCGCGTTCCAGGCGATCGACCCGTGCCGGTGCGGGAGGTCCCCGCAGGCGGCGGAGAAGGTCGCGGACAGCCGCTGCAGGCTCCCGTCGGCGGCGAAGGCCGCCTGGTGCACGGTGAACCCGCCGGTGCGGGCCTCGCAGCGGAACCCGCCCTCCGTGAGGGTCAGCCGGGGCAGTTCGGCGGGCACGTCGGCGCCGGTGGTCGTGGCGTAGTGCCGGCCGGCTTCGAGGGCGTCGCCCGCGCCGGGGTCGAGGGTCACCGTCCACGTCGGGGTGTCCGGCGGCGTCGCGGACACCGTGATCCCACGCGCGGTGCCGCGTGCGGACAGCGTCGGCTCACCGGGACCGACGCGCAGGTCGGTCACGCCGCGCCAGGGCAGCTCGGGGTCGTCCTGCACGAGCAGCCCGGAGTACCCCTCGAGCCCGGTGCCGCGCAGGGCGACTCGGCGAACGCCACCGGGGGCGGGGACCACGAGGTCGGCCGTGCGGGCGCCCGCGGCGGTGGGCAGGTGCTCGACCTCGACCTCGCAGGTGCCGCCCGGGGTGAGGCCGCGCCCGACGCAGCCGTCCGCGATCACGGTGAAGTCGTCGCCGGCCGGGCCCTCGACGTGGCTGGGGCCGGGCGTCCACGAGGTGGTGCCGGTGTTCCGCAGGTACACCGTCGCGGACGGGACGACGACGCGGGCGTCGGGCACCGGCCACGACACCGCGCGGGGCGCCAGCAACGCATCCCCCCCGGGGTAGCCGACGCGGACCTCTCCGAACGCGTGCTCCGCGTCCAGGCCCACGCCGCAGTGCTGCTCCACCAGCGCCCACAACCGCTCGACCCGGCCGAGGCCGTCGCGGGCGATGTCGAGGACCTCGAAGCGACCGGTGGACCTGCCGCACCCGTTGCCGGTGTGCGACATGTCGATGACCGGCTGGTGGGGCCCGGCCCACTGGGGGGTGGTCGCCCCCTCGTAGCCGCCCCGCTCGAGGCGCCCGCCCTCGGCGGCGGCCAGGAGGACCTGAAAGTGGTAGCCGACCTGGACGTGGACGCTCCGCGGCCCGCTCGTCATCGTGATGGGTGCGTCCGCCTCGGTGTACAGCCTGGCGCGTGGCCCGACCAGACCGTCCCGCTCCGTGCCGCTCAGGGCGAGGGTGCCGGTCACGGGGACCGGGGCGGTGGGGTCCATCGCGGTCGCGGTCGCGGTCGCGGCCGCCGGGGCCGTGGCGGCCGTGCCGCCGGCGAGCAGGGTCAGTGCGGTCAGCAGTGCGGGCAGGCGCAGGCGCGCCATGGTGCTCTCCAGGAGGTGTGGTGCAGCGGCGGGCCGACGTGCGCGCCCGCGCCCGCGACGCGGGCCTGGAGCAGGGTAAGCAGCGCCGCCACGCCGCGTGACCGGTTCCCGGGAACTCCCCCCGAACGCCCGCAGGCCCCGCGCTCGGGGAGCGCGGGGCCTGCGGGTGCGGTGCGGCAGCCAGCGGCTCACCAGTACCGGACGACCGCACCCGTGGCGGGCGTCCAGGTGATCTCCCCGCGCTGGAAGAAGCTGCGCCGGCCGCCGGGGACGTCGTGCTCCTCCGACGTCGGGAAGCCGAGCCGGCCGCCCTCCCAGCCCTGCCGGGCCCAGGCGTCGCGGATCGCGCCGCGCACGCTGTGCGCGCCGGTCGCCGCGGACCAGTACACCGAGCCGCCCTGGAAGTGGTTGAACGCGCCGCCGCGGACGCCGGTCTCGTCGGTCACCGGGAACCCGAGCCAGCCGCCCTCCCAGCCCTGGTTGGCCCAGCGCTCGCGGATGGCGCCCCGCACGGAGCGCGCACCGGTCGCCGCGGACCAGTACACCGAGCCGCCCTCGAAGTGGTTGTACGCACCGCGCGGCAGCATCGCCTCGTCCGTCACGGGGAAGCCGAGGTAGCCGTTCTCCCAGCCGAGGGCCGCCCAGCGGTCCTTGATGGCGCCCTTGAGGACGTGGCTGCCCGTGGCGGGCGACCAGTAGAGGGAGCCGCGCTGGAAGTGCTGGTAGGCGCCGAACCTGGCCGGTGTGCGCAGCTCCGCGGAGGTCGCCGCGCCGAGGAAACCGCCGGCCCCGCCCAGGGCGAGCCACTTGGCGCGGATCTCCGAGCCGGTGGCGGCGCCCTCCACGCGCAGGGTGCGGTCGGGGTTCTGCACGAGGGTCGCGATGCCCATGCGGCGCGGGTGGGGCTGGGCGCCGCCGAGGTTCTCCCCGAGCCAGAAGGAGGCGTACGCCAGGCGCAGGCGGCCGTTGGCGTCGACGAAACCGGAGGACCCGCCGGGGCCCTGCACGGTGCCGGAGCTGCTCAGCAGCGGGAACGTGGAGGGCCGGCGGCACGGGCCGACCGGTCCGTCGCAGATGGCGTAGCCGCTGCCGTAGTTGCTGTGGCCCTGGGAGTCCAGCGGCTCGGACAGGTTGCCCGAGTAGAACAGGTACCAGGTGCCCTTGTGGTTCACCATCGAGGGGTTCTCGATGCGGTTGCCCTCCCACGGCGAGCGCGGGTCGGTCTCCAGCACCTTGACCCACGGCGCGCCGGGCAGCGGGAAGCCGTTGCCGCCGAGCTCGACGACCTGCAGGGAGGATGGGTGCGAGCCGACCTTGCCGGAGGCGCTCCACACCAGGTAGTTCCGCCCGGTGGCGGGGTCGCGGTAGGGGAAGGGGTCGATGGAGCCGCCCGGGTCCACGGCCAGCGGGGCGCACTGGATGGGCCCGGCGCCGGAGATGTCGCGGAAGGGGCCCAGCGGCGAGGGGGCCGAGGCCACGGTCAGGCAGAACCGGCCGGGGGCGACGCGGACGGGGGAGTACGCGTACCAGGTGCTGCCGATGTTGAACACGCCCGGCGCCCAGTAGTCGCGGTTGACCCACGGGCCCTGCTGGTGGTGCACGCCCCAGGAGGCGAACCGCACGAGGCCGTCGTTGGTGTCGTACTTGGCCCAGTCGCCCATGGGGGCGGCCTTGATCTCGGCGGGGATCTTCGGGTCGGCGGCGACGCTGTAGCCGCCGCGGCCGGGCGGGCCGTCGTTGGAGTAGCGGTCGCGGACCCGCCAGGTCACGGTGTCGGTGCTCGTCAGGACGGGCAGGACGCGCCCGCCCACGGGGGAGGCGTAGGCGTAGTAGGTGCCGCCGACGCGCACGACCGTGGGGTCGCCGAAGTCGCCGTTCCACACGCTGCCCGGGGCGAACCAGGCGGGCAGCGGGGGCGGCGTGGCCGCGGTGGCGGGCGTTGCCGCGACCAGGCCGGTCAGGACGGCGCCGGTGGCGGTGACCGCCGCGGCGGTGCGACGGACGAGGGAGGACAGGCGCACGAGCTCTCCTGCTGATCCGGGTGGTCACCCTGGGCCGTCCGGGTGACGCGATGCCTCAGTGTCGGCAGGATCGCACGGGAACTTGAGCCCTCCACCACCACAGGGCCCGGAGGTGACGCACCTCTCAGCGCGGGACGGTCACGACCTGCCCGTCCGCCCAGGTGAAGACGAGGGAGCCGCCCTCGAAGTGCGAGCGCCGCCCGCCGGGGACCTCGTGCTCGGAGGAGGTGGGGAAGCCCAGCGGACCCGTCTCCCAGCCCTGCCGCGCCCACGCGTCGCGGATCGCCCCGCGCACCGCGTGCGCACCGGTGGTGGGCGACCAGTAGATCGAGCCCGCCTGGAAGTGGTTGTAGCGGCCGAAGCGGCGCGGGGTGGGCAGCTCTCCCGTCGTCGGCATCCCGAGGGCCGCGGCGTGGTCACCGCTGAAGTAGCACCCCGCGATGGCCCCACGGACCTCGTGGGCCAGCGTGGCGCGCGAGTGCAGGATGGAGCCACCCCGGAAGTCCTGGCGCAGCCCGCCGCGGAAGGAGCGCTCGGCGCTCACGGGCAGGCCGAGGTGGGAGCGCTCGGCGCCCAGGCGCACCCAGTGCCCGGCCACGGGCGAGGCCGCGCCCGTCCACCACGACGTCTCGGCGCGCCCGCCGCGGCGGGTGAGGGAGATGTGGATGTGGTCGGTGTGCGGGTTGGAGCCGGTGTAGGGCTGCCAGCCGGCGTCGGCGCGGTAGGACTTCCAGACCCGGTGGTTCCAGATGACGTACATGACGCCGAGGCGGCGGGCCACCGCGGCAGGCCGGCCGGCCGCGTCCGGGGCGAGCAGCCACGCCAGGAACGTCTCGGCCAGCACGAGCTGCACCGGGTCGGCGACGTCCAGCGCCCAGTCCAGCGCGCGGCCCTCGTGGTGCTCGCTGGTGGGGACGCCGTTGACGGGGCAGGCGCGGGCGGTGCCGATCGTCTGGCGGCCGTAGGTGGCCGTGATGAGCCTGGCCAGCGCCTGGGTGCCGGGCTGCACCGGGCCGCACGCGACCGGGCCCTCGTGGTGGCCGAGGTCGTCGAGGGCGCCGGGCAGGTGCCCGGGCAGGGCGGGCAGCCGCACGGGCAGCGGGACCGCGGCGGCCGCGGCGGTGCGCGGGGCGACGAGGCCGGCCGCGGCGGACAGGGCGCCCGCGAGCAGCAGGGAGCGCCGCGCCGGCAGGCTGGCCGGCGCGGTGTGCACCGCGCTCACCGGGAGAGGACCTTCGTGACGGTGCCGGTGGCCGCGTTCCAGGTGAGGGAGCCGCCCTGGAAGTCGCTGCGCCGGCCCACGGGCACGTCGTACTCGTCGGAGGTGGGGTAGCCGAGGCGGCCGTTCTCCCAGCCCTGTGCGGCCCACGCGTCGCGGATGGCGCCGCGCACGGACCTGGCCCCGGTGCGGGGCGACCAGTAGATCGAGCCGCCCTGGAAGTGGTTGAAGGCGCCGCCGGGCAGGGAGATCTCGCCGGTGGTGGGGTAGCCGAGGGGGGAGCGCTCCCAGCCCAGGGCGGCCCACCGGTCGCGGATGACGCCGCGGACGACCTGGGCGCCGGTGCGGGGCGACCAGTAGATCGAGCCGCCCTGGAAGTGGCTGTAGAAGCCGCCGGCCGCGGGGCCCTCGTCGCGCGTGGGGTAGCCGAGGTAGGAGCTCTCCCAGCCCAGGGAGGCCCAGCGGTCGCGGATGGCGCCCTTGACGATGTGCGCGCCGGTCGCCGCGGACCAGTAGATCGAGCCGTTCTGGTAGTGCTGGTAGGCCCCGCCCCGCAGGGCGGTCTCCGGGCCGCTGGCCCCGCCGAGGGGGCCGGAGCGCCCGCCGAGGGCGGCGTACCGGGCGGCGATCGCGGAGACCGGCGCGCCGCGCAGGAGCTGGTTCACGCGGTCGCGGATCCACGGCATCTTCGTGAAGCCCACGTTGCCGGGGCACGCGGTGAAGCCGACGTCGCGGTGCGCCATGACGATGGGCATGCTGACGACGGTGCCGGCCTTGTAGCGGGCGGTGCCGCCGCCGGCGGACATCAGCTGCACGCTGGCGCCGGGCTGCACGTTGTACAGGGACAGCTTCCAGGCGGTGACCTGCGCGACGGACTCCAGCATCGCGGCGGAGGGGGAGACGGAGGAGAAGTCGCCCATCATCGACACGCCGAAGGTGTCGGTGTTGAAACCACCGGCGTGGGCGCCCATGACGGCGCGGGTGATGCCGCCGGAGCGGCCCTCCCAGATGCCGCCGAAGCGGTCGACGACGAAGTTGTAGCCGAGGTCGCTCCAGCCGAGGCTCACCGTGTGGTAGCGGTACATGCCGCGGATGACGGCGGGCACCTCGGACTGGCTGTAGGAGCCGGGGTCGGCCGTGTGGTGGATGACGGCGGCCTTGATGGTGTCGGAGTAGCCGGTGCCGCCGTGGCGCAGGCTCTCGTCGGCGCCCCAGGAGGCGCGCGAGCCGATGCGCGGGCGGGCCAGGGCCTTGGGGACGATCTCCTCGCCGGCCGGGGTCTCCGCGGCGGGCGGGGTCTGCCCGGCGGGCGGCTCGGCGCCGGTGCCGGGGTCGACGGGCACGACAGGCGTCCCCTCGTCGCCCTCCTCCAGGCCTGCGGCGAGGAAGGAGGTGGCGCGGGTGTCGGCCGCGTCGGAGCGCATGAGCCGCACGGCGCGCGCGTCGCCCGCGGCGGCACCGGGGTCGACGACGTGCAGGCTGGCGGTGGCGACGTCGGCGGCGGCGAGGCGGACCTGCACGCGGGAGCCGCGGGGGAGGTTCCCGACCCACACCGGGTCGGTGGCCACGACGGCGTGCCGGGCCTCCGCGGTGGAGGCGTCGGGCTCGCTGTCCAGGACGGGGAGCGTGGTCCAGGAACCCCAGGTGCCGGCGGTACCGGTGCGCACGGCGACCTCGGTGGCGGCGGTGCCGGCGGGGAACGTCACGCCGAGCATGCGGCCGGAGTCGACCGGCACGGTGACGGTCACGGTCCCGTCGACCGCGGCGGCGAGGCGCTGGGTGCCGCCGGAGCGGGCGGCCTCGGCCAGGGGGAAGGCCTGGGTGGTGCCGCTGCTGGTGGCCAGGCCGGCGCCGAGGGCCGGGGTGGCCGCGCGCGCGACGGTGGCGGAGAGCAGGGAGAGGGCGCCGAGGGAGCCGCCGGTGGCGAGCGCCAGGCGGCGAGTGACCCCTCGGGGTGCCGTGCGGGACTCCTGCCCCGCGTCCGCTACCCGGCGGGAGTCCTTCGGTGTCCAGCGCATGCCAAGCCTCGCTCTTCGTCCGACTGCTCCGACTCAGGGCCACCCACACGGGTGCACCCTCGTCCCTGCATCGGCGCCTCTGGCCGCGTCCTTGAGCGAGGCACCGCATCCGCACGTCCCGCACGAGATCAGCCCGGTGTGCTCCCGGCCCCGCCGGGACCACAACCCTGGCTCAAAGTAGTCACCTCATAACCACAAGTGACGTGCGCCACGCCGGTGGACGGGGTGCTCGCCTCCGTGCGATCACGACCCGTCCACCGGCGGACACCGTAGCCACCGCGGTCGCGGGATCGCGGGTGGACGCGGAAAAGCCCCGGCGAGCCCACCGCCGGGGCGGGCCCGCTCAGTGCGCCGCGCGCCAGGACTCCCACGCCGAGGAGACGATCGACGTCAGGTCCTCGCGCGCCGTCCACCCCAGCGTCTCCCGGATGCGGCTGACGTCCGCGACCAGCTTCGGCGGGTCGCCGGCGCGGCGCTGGTGCACCACCGGCTCCACCTCCCGGCCCGAGACCGCCCGCACCGCGTCGATCACCTCGCGCACCGAGGCGCCCGTGCCCGTGCCGACGTTGAACACGTCGTGCGGGTGCTCCCCGCCCCCCAGGGCGTCCAGCGCCACCAGGTGGGCCTTCGCCAGGTCCAGCACGTGCACGTAGTCCCGGATGCACGTGCCGTCCGGGGTGGGGTAGTCGTCCCCGAAGATCGCCGGTGCCTCACCGCGCTCCAGCCGGTCGAACACCATGGGGACGAGGTTCATCACCGCCCGGTCGCCCAGGTCCGGCCAGCCCGCGCCCGCCACGTTGAAGTAGCGCAGGTTCGCCGCGCGCAGCCCCCAGGCCACGCCCGCCGCGCGCGTCATCCACTCCCCGACGAGCTTGGTCTGCCCGTAGGGGTTGATCGGCTCGGCGGGACCGTCCTCCCGGACCAGGTCCACGTCCGGCGCGCCGTACGTCGCCGCCGAGGAGGAGAACACCAGCTCCCGCACCCCGGCGGTCTCCATGGCCTGCAGCACGTTCGCCGTGCCGCCCACGTTCTGCTTCCAGTACCACGCCGGCTTCGCGACGGACTCGCCGACCTGCTTGCGCGCCGCGAAGTGGACCACCGCGGTGACGCCGTGCTCGCGCAGCACCTCCGCCAGCACCCCCGGCGCGGCGTCGACGGCCAGGTCGAGCTCGACCACGGGGGCCCCGCCCACCCGGTCGGCGGATCCGTTCGACAGGTCGTCGACCACCACCACGTCCTGGCCGCGCTGCTGCAGCAGCCGCACGACGTGGGATCCGATGTAGCCCGCTCCTCCGGTGACCAGCACGCTCATGCCCGGAACCCTACGGCCTGCCCTATCCTCCGGAGCCGTGCGCCGCCTCGACAACCGTGTCCAGCCCTACGGCTGGGGTTCTGCGACCGTCATCCCCGACCTGCTCGGCCGCGAGCCCGACGGCACCCCGCAGGCGGAGATGTGGATCGGGGCGCACCCCTCGGCGCCCTCGCTCGCCACGGGTCCCGACGGGACCGCGGTCCCGCTCGACGAGCTCCTCGCGGCGGAGGGCACCCGGCTGCCCTTCCTCATGAAGGTCCTCGCCGCCGACGCCCCGCTGTCCCTGCAGGTCCACCCCGACCTCGAGCGCGCCGGGCGCCGCTTCGCGGAGGAGGAGGCCGCCGGGGTGCCGCGGGACGCACCGCACCGGCTGTACAAGGACGACCAGCACAAGCCCGAGCTGATGTACGCGATGGTGCCGTTCGACGCGCTGTGCGGTTTCCGCCCGCCCGCCGACGCCCTGGCGCTGCTGGCCTCCCTGGACCTGCCCGGGCTGGACGCGCCCGCCGCCGGCGCCCTGGCCGGCCTGCGGGAGGACCTCGCCGACCCCGACCCCTCCACCGCGCTGCGCCGCGCCACCGGCCGGCTGCTCACCCTGCCCGCCGACGTCGCCGGCGCGCTCGTCACCGCCGTGGCCGCGGCCTGCGAGGGCGTGGACGACCCCTCCGCGCAGTGCGTGCGCGACCTCGCCCGCCACTACCCGGGCGACCCGGGCGTGCTGGTCTCCCTGCTGCTGAACCGGCTGCGGCTGGCCCCCGGTGAGGCGCTGTTCATGCCCGCGGGCAACGTGCACGCCTACCTGTCCGGCTGGGGCGTGGAGGTCATGGCCAGCTCCGACAACGTCCTGCGCGGCGGGCTGACGCCCAAGCACGTGGACGTCGCCGAGCTGCTCGACGTGGTCGACTTCCGGGTGCTGCCCCCGCCGGTCCTGGTGCCGCAGCGGGTCTCGGACGACGAGGTGCTGTTCGCCCCCGACGTGGAGGAGTTCTCCCTGCACGTGCTCACCGCCCGCCCGGGGGTCGCCACCACGTGGGAGCAGCCGGTGCCGCGCGCGCTGCTGTGCCTGGAGGGGGAGGTGGAGGTGTCGGCGCGGGGCGAGCGCCTGGTGCTGCGCCGCGGCGGGTCGGCGTTCGCCGCGGCCGGCGAGCACCCGCTGACCGTCATGGGCGACGGCGTCCTGGCCGCGGCCGCGCCCCGGCGCGCCTGAGGCCCGGCGCGCGCGGCACCCGGCGCGCCTGAGGCCCGGCGCGACCGGCACCCGGCGCGACCGGGACCCGCGGCGGGTCAGCCGCCCGTCGAGGTGTGCGAGACGCGGTCCAGGGAGAAGGAGCCGATCCCGGTGTCGTCGGCGTCGTCGCCCACGACCGCCACGCCCACCGAGCCCGTCACCGACGCCTGCTCGGCGCTGCGCCCGCGGCTCGTCACCCGCACGCTCGACTCCCCGTCGTCCCACGTCCAGGCGTACGAGGTCCGCGCGATGCGGCCGGTGTTGCGCAGCGTCAGGTCGACGGGCACCTCCGCGCCCGGGCCGTCCGCGGGTTCCCCGTCGGCGGGGAGGTGGTGCACCGCAACGGTGCCGCGCACCGTGGCCGTGCCGCGGGACATGTCCACGACCAGCCGCAGCGACACCGGCTCCACCCAGCGCTCGCCGACGAGGTCGCAGGCGGGAGCGGACTCCTCGGGGTCGAGCGGGTGCGGCAGCCGGATCCGGGCCCGCTCCCCGTCCTCCCCGTCCTCTGAGGAGGAGGGCACGTGCGGCAGGTGGTCCGGTTCCTCCCCGGGGTCGCACCGCCAGTCGGTGATCCGGCCGTGGCCCGACGTGGTGCCGTCCTCGCGGAGCACGTGCAGGTCCCCGACGTGCACGTTGCCGTGCGCACCCGGGGCGCCGGCGTCGCGCTCGACCCACTCCAGCGCCGCCGAGCGGGTCCAGCGCCCCTCCCGGCCGCCGGCGCGCACCGTCCCGGCCTGCGCCGCCGCCGCGACCGGCCGCTGCACGGACGGTGCGGTCACCGCGGCGGGAGCGGGCGGGGCGGCCAGCGCGGCGGGCGCGCCGAGCAGACCGGGGACGGCGGCGGCGAGGGCCGCGCGCAGGACGCGGCGTCGGGCCGTGCGCGGGGACGTCCACGGGAACCGTGCAGCGGACGTCCACGGGAACCGTGCAGCGGACGTCCACGGGAACCGTGCGGCGCGGGGCGCGGGAGAGGGCATCGGCGGGCCTTCGGGGAGGGGGTGCGCGCGGACTGCGCGGCCCGGGAACCGTAGGTCCGCCCGGGGCACCCGCCGGGGACACGCGGTGCCCACCCTCCCCGAATGCCACGGGCGGGCCACCCGCTCGGCGCAACCGCGCCGGCCGGGTGGCCCGCCCCCTCCCGCCCTCCGGGTCCGGGTCCGGGTGTGCGGCGTGCGGTGTGCGGCGTGCCGGGGATCAGTACCGGAAGCGGCCGACCAGCTCCTGCAGGCCGCCGGCCACCCGGGCCAGCTCGTCCGCGGCACGCGCGGTCTGCCCGGCGCCGGACGTGGTCTCGTCGGCGGCGGCGGAGACCACCGCGACGTTGCGGGCGATCTCGTCGGCCCCGCCGGCGGCCTCCCCGACGTTGCGGCTCATCTCGTTGGTGGTGGCGGCCTGCTCCTCCACCGCGGAGGCGATCGTCATCTGGCTCGCGTTGATCCGCTCGATGATCTCGGAGATCTCCTCGATCGCGTGCACCGCGGCGGCGGTGTCGCTCTGGATGACCTCCACGCGGCGGGAGATGTCCTCGGTGGCGCGGGCGGTCTGCTGGGCCAGCTCCTTCACCTCGCCGGCGACGACCGCGAAGCCCTTGCCGGCCTCACCGGCGCGGGCCGCCTCGATGGTGGCGTTGAGGGCGAGCAGGTTCGTCTGCTCCGCGATGGAGGTGATGACCTTGACGACGTCGCCGATCTCCGCGGAGGACTCCCCGAGCTTGGAGATCGTGGTGTTGGTGCTCTGGGCGACGCTGACGGCCTGCGCGGCCACGGCGGTCGCGTTCGTGGCGTTGTGCGCGATCTCCTGGATGGAGACGCCCATCTCCTCCGTGCCCGCGGCGACCGTCTGGATGCTGGCGGACACCGACGCGGCGGCACCGGCGACCAGGCGCGACTGGGTGGCGGAGGACTCCGCGGAGCCGGCGAGCTGGGTGGACGTCGCCGACATGGTGTGCGAGGAGTCCGACAGCGTGCGGGCGCTGGTCGCGATGGAGGACATCGCCTCGCGCAGGGTGCCGATGGTGCCGTTGAGGGAGCGGGCCATGTCGGCGACCTCGTCGGAGCCCTCGACGGTGAGCGGGGTGGTCAGGTCGCCCTCGGCGAGCCGGCCGAGGCGGGCCCGCACGGCCGCGACGGGGCGGGTGACGGAGCGGGTGATGAGGACGGCGACGACCACGGCGAAGACGACGGCGGCGGCGCCGAGGCCGTACATCAGGCGATCGCCGGTGCGCTCGGCGTCGTAGGCGTGCGCCTGGGCGGTGGCGAACTCCCCGCTCGCGTCCCCGGCCAGCTCGGCGAGCAGCGTCGCCACGGCGGAGTACAGCTCGATCTCGTCGACCAGCGCGAGCTCGGTGGCCTGCGCCACCCGGGCCGGGTCGCCGGAGCGGTAGTGCTCGGCGAGCTCCGCGTCGATCCGCAGGTACTCGGTGTAGGTCTCGCGGATCTGCGCGAGGTCGTCACGGGTCTCGGCGGTGCGCAGGAACGTCCCGAGGCCGTCGAGCGCCTCCTCGAACGCGGTGGTGCTCTCCAGGAACGCGCTGCGGTTGGGGGCCGAGTCCTCCGCCCCCGCGACGCCGAGGCGCACGGCGTCGAAGGCGTAGGCCGTCTGCCACCCGGCCATGTCGGCGGAGTGGTACTTCGCCTCCAGCGCGGCGGTGACGAACTGCTCCGCGCGCTCCATCTCCCGGGCGGCGGCGGACTGCGTGGAGGCCGTCCGCAGGCCGACGGCGAGCACGGCCAGCAGGAGGAGGACGACGACGGCGAACGCGGCGCCGAGGCGGTGCCCGAGGCGCAGGCGGGAGAGGAGGGTCACACCGGAGATGTCGGCAGCGCCGGTGGGCCCCTTGAGCCGGGTGGCGTAGCCCGGACGGGCCAGGCGCCCCGCCGCGGCCGGTCCCCCCGTCACCCCCGGGCGGGCAGCTCCGCCGTCACCAGCTCCTGCTCGCGCACCGCGGCGGGAAGGGCCGCGAGGTCCGGGGTGAGCACCACCGACCCGCCGCGCACGAACGCGGCCAGCACCCCCTCCACCGCGTGCCGCGGGCCGGCACCGCTCAGCAGCCGCACCCCGACGGGCCACGCGGCACCGGTCCCCAGCGCCGAGGGCAGCAGCTCCGCGAACGTGGTGCGGGCGCCGGGCACCAGCAGCGCGGGGGCCTGCGGGTCGGGGTCCTCGGTGGGGCGGAAGACGTCGCCGTAGCCGGTCACGACGCCCGCGTAGTCCACCGTCCCGGCGGGGGCGCCGCCGGGGAAGGAGCGGGCCAGCGGCTCCAGGGCCACCAGCACGGTGTCCTGCACCGCGGCCCGCGCCGCCTCCTGCGCGTCGGCCGTGACGTGCACGTCCGGCATCCCGCCGTCGTCCACCACCACGGTCGCGCCCACCGACCACGCGGCGAGCTGCCACACGACGGTGCGCCAGTGCACCGGCAGCGCCAGGGCGAGCGTCGTGCCGGGCCCGGCGTCGAACTCCTCCACCAGCAGGTTCGCCGTCTTGGCCACCCACATGTCGAGGTTGCGCGCGGACAGCTCCACCCGCTCCCCGTCCACCGCCCAGCGGGGCCCGTACCAGGTCAGCCGGGGGCGGGTCGGGTCGTCGGCGACCATCCGGCGCAGCAGCTCCGGCACCGAGGGGGGCAGGCCCGGGGGCGCGCTCGTGGTCACCGCGCCAGCGTAGGGCGGGCGCGGGAGGCCGGAGCGGCGGCCCGGGGCAACTACGGTCGTGTCCCGTGCCCGCCCCGACCGTCCGCCCCGACCCCCTGCCAGGTCCCGCGTCCGCCCCGCTCCCCGGGCCGGTGCCCGGGCCGTGGTCCGCGCTGCTGTGCCGGCTGCCGGTGGCGCTCGCCGCCGTCGTCGCCGCGGTCTGCGCGCTGGCCGTGCCGCTGGTCCTGCTGGACGTGTGGCGGCCGTGGACGGCGGTGCCGGTCGTCCTCGTCCTGGGCGCGCTGGCGGGCCGGCTGGGCTGGCAGGTGCCCGCCCCGGCGGTGCCCCGCTGGGCGGCCCTGGCCACCCTGGCCGTCGCGGTGGGCGCGGCGGTGTGGGCGGGCGCCACGCACGCCGAGCACCTCGTGCTGCGCCGGGACGCGGGGTCCCTGGCGCACTTCGCGCACCACCTGAGCGTCCACGGCGGCCTGCCCGTCGACGCGTCCGTGGCGGCGCTCGGGGGCCCGGAGACCCCGGCCGACCCGAACGTGACCGTGGCCAGCCCCGCCTTCTACGAGGTGGGCTCGGGGGCGGACGTGCGGATCGTGCCGCAGTTCCTGCTGGGCGCCCCCGCGCTGTTCAGCCTGGGGGAGTGGGCGGGCGGCTGGAGCGGGCTGTTCCTCGCGCCCGCGGTGCTGGGCGGGATGGCGGTGCTGGCGGTGGGGGGCCTGGCGGCGCGGCTGGTGGGACCGGCCTGGGCGCCCCTGGCCGCCGCGACCACGGCCCTGGCGCAGCCGGTGCTGCACGCCGCGCGCTCGACGTACTCCGAGCCCCCCGCGCTGCTGCTGCTCGCGGCGGCCGCGGCGCTGCTCGCCGCGGCGCTGGGGGAGGGCCACCGGGTGCGGGCCGCGCGCCTGGCCGGGGGTGCGGGCCTGCTGCTGGGGGCTGCGGGGTTCGTGCGGGTGGACGCGCTGCGTGAGGTGCTGCTCGTGCTGCCCGTGGCGGCGGTGCTGCTGGTGCGCCGGCACCCGGCGGGGCGGGCGCTGCTCGCCGGCGCGGGGCTGGCCACGGTGCTGGCCGTGCTCTCGGCGGTGGCGACCTCCCGGCCGTACCTGGCCACGATCGCCGGCTCGCTGCTGCCGCTGCTGGCGCTGGCCGCGGTGGTGGCCGCGGCGTGCGCGGGCGCGGTCGTGCTGGCCCGGCGGGGGGTGCTGGCGCGCCTGGCGCCGCTGACCTCCCCGCGCCTGCCGGACGTGGTGGCGGGGCTGCTGGCCGTGGTCCTCGTGGGCCTGGCGAGCCGGCCGCTGTGGCTGGTGGTGCGGCAGGACCCGGAGGACCCCGGCGCGAAGGTCGTCGCCGCGCTGCAGGCGCGGCAGGGCCTGCCGGTGGACGGGGGCCGCACGTACGCGGAGCACTCGGTGGACTGGGTCGCCTGGTACCTGGGCTGGCCGGCGGTCGCGGTGGCCGCGGTGGTCGCCGTGGTGCTGACCCGCCGCCTGGTGGCGGCGGTGCGCTCGGGTGCGCCGCTGCCGCCGTGGGTGGGGCCGTTCACGGTGGCGGCCGGTTCCGTGCTCCTGACGCTGTACCGGCCGGGCATCACCCCGGACCACCCGTGGGCGGACCGCAGGCTGGTGCCGGTGGTCCTGCCCGCGGTGGTGCTGCTGGCGACGGCGGGGCTGGCCGTGGCGGTGGCGTGGGTCCGGGCGAAGGCACGGGCGGGGGAGCGCGGCCGGGTCGTGGGCGGGGCCGCGGCAGCGGGTGCGGCGCTGCTGCTGCTGGTGCCCGCGGCGGTGGCGACCGCGCCGGTGGCGGGCCTGCGCACCGAGGCGGGGCAGCTCGCGGCGGTGCGTGCCGCGTGCGCGTCGTTCGCGCCGGGTGACGTGGCCCTCGCGGTGGACGCTCGGGCCCGCAACGAGTGGCCGCAGGTGCTGCGGGGGGTGTGCGGGGTGCCCACGGCGTCGGTGGTGGTGCGCACCTCCGTGGGGCCGGAGGGCTCGGCGGAGGCGGTGGCGCAGGTGCGGGAGGCCGCGCACCGCGCCGCGGAGCGCATCCGGGCCGCCGGGCGCCGGCCGGTGCTGGTGGCGCACGACCCGGCCTCGCTGGAGCGCCTGGGGGTGGCGGCCTCCTCGGTCCGGCAGGCCGTGCGGATCTCCACGACGGAGGACGAGCGGGTGCTCACGGAGCGGCCGGACGGCGCGCAGCGCCTCGACGTGAACCTGTGGACGGCGGAGGTCCCCCGCCGCTGACCCGCCGCGCTGCTGCCCGCCCTTCTCCGGGTTCGGGTGGTCTGCGCTGCGCTCGTGCCCGCCCTTCTCCGGGTTCGGGTGGGGTTCGGGCCCTTTGGGAGCGCCCGAACCCGGAGATGGGCGGGGCGGAACGGGCGGGGGCCGGGACGGGCGGGGGCCGGGTGCACGCTGTGAGCGAACGGCCGGGGCACCGCGCGCGCCGGGCACCTACCGTCGGTCCATGGTGCTCCTGCGGTCCCTCCTCGGCGCGGCCCTGCGCGGCGCCCGGCGCGAGAAGCGCCTGACCCTGCGCGACGTCGCGGCGATCGCCGGCGTCTCCCTCGGCTACCTCTCCGAGCTGGAGCGCGGCCGCAAGGAGGCCTCCAGCGAGGTCCTGGCCGCCGTCTGCGCCGCCCTCGGCCTGCGGCTGTCGGACCTGCTGCTCGCCGCGCAGAGCGAGCTGCAGGCGGAGGAGGTGCGCCTGCTGCAAGAGCGGCGCCGCGAGCTGGTGGTGCACCAGCTCGCGGGGGCACGGCCGGCGTCGGTGGTGCGGCACCGGCTGGCCCGCACGCAGCTGCGCCCGGCGGCCTCCCCGCGCGCGGCCGCCGGTGCCGCCGCGGGCGCCGCCCCGCAGGCGGTGCCGGTGCGCCTGGGAGGGCCGGCCGCGACCGGTGCCCGCGGGGCACGGCTCGCCGCCTGACCCCTGGCGGGGCCGGGGTGGGGCGTCCGGCGGCTAAGCTCCCCAGCGCCATGGCTCCCGAACTCCCCGCCCCCAGCGCCACCGCCCCCGTGCCCGCGGTGCCCGTCGTGCCCGCGGGCCGCGAGCCGTCCGGCTCCCTCGCCGCGGCCGCCGCGGCCGGGGAGCAGCCCGCGCCCGTCGCCACCGTCGTGCTGCCCTGCTACAACGAGGAGCAGAACGTCCTGCTGGAGCTGCGGCGCATCACCGCGGCCCTGGACGCCGACGGCATGGCCTACGAGATCCTCGCGATCGACGACGCCTCCACCGACGGCACCCTGGCGGTGCTGCGGGAGGCGGAGAAGACGATGCCGCACGTGAAGGTCGTGGCGTTCCGCCGCAACGGCGGCTCGGGCACGGTGCGCCGCATCGGGACGCAGATGGCCCGCGGGCAGGTCGTCGTGTGGACCGACGCGGACCTGACCTACCCCAACGAGCGCATCCCCGAGCTGGTGCGGATGCTGCTGGAGGACGACTCCTACGACCAGGTCGTGGGCGCGCGCCTCAGCGAGGAGGGCTCGCACAAGATCCTGCGGGTGCCCGCGAAGTGGGTGATCCGCAAGGTCGCGGAGACCCTGACGAACGAGCGCATCCCCGACCTGAACTCCGGCCTGCGGGCGTTCCGCCGCTCCGTGGCGCTGCCGTACCTGCGGCTGCTGCCGGCCGGTTTCAGCTGCGTCACCACCATCACGCTGTCGTTCCTGTCGAACCAGCACGACATCCGGTACGTGCCGATCGAGTACGCCAAGCGCTCGGGCCGCTCGAAGTTCCACTTCGTGAAGGACGCCTACCGCTACATCCTGCAGGTGCTGCGGATGGTCATGTACTTCGAGCCGCTGCGCGTGCTGATGCCCCTGGCGCTGTTCGTGTTCGGCGTCGGCGCCGTCAAGGCGGTCGTCGACGTGATCCGCTACCAGGGCGTCTACTTCACGTCGAACACGCTGCTGCTCATCGTCTCCAGCCTCATCATCGGCTCGATGGCGCTGCTGGCCGACCTCATCGTGCGCTCCCGGGACGGCGCGTGAGCGCGCTGCGCACGGCGGTCGTGGGCCCGGCGCACCCCGCCAAGGGCGGTGTCGTCGCCCACACCACGGAGCTGGCCCGGCATCTGGAGGAACGCGCGCCCGGCACCGTCGAGGTGGTGTCCTGGTCCAAGCTGTACCCGCAGCTGCTGTACCCGGGGGAGCTGACGGTGCCCGGCGGCCTGCCCGACGTGCCGCTGTTCGCCCGCACGTCCTACCCGCTGCGCTGGGACCGCCCCGACACCTGGTTCCGGGCGGGCCTGCGCCTGGCGCACCGGCAGGACCTCGTCCTGGCGCACGTGGTGCCGTTCCAGGTGCCCGCGCTGCTGTCGGTCCTGGCGGGGGCGCGCAGCACCGGCACGCCGCGCACGGTGGTGGTGGCGCACAACGTGCTGCCCCACGAGCCGGGCCCGGCGGACGCGGTGCTGGTGCGGCGGCTGCTCTCGGCGGTGGACGGCGTGCTCGTGCACTCCGGGGAGCAGGCGGAGCTGGCCCTGGCGCACGGCGCGCGCCGGGTGCAGGTGGCGCCGCTCCCGCCGCACCTACCGGTGGCCCGGCCGGCGGCGCGCCTGCCGCACGGGGGACCGCTGCGGCTGCTGAGCCTGGGGGCGGTGCGCGGCTACAAGGGCCTGGACCTGCTGCTGGAGGCCATGGCCCGCGTGCCGGACGTGCGGCTGACCATCGCGGGGGAGTTCTGGGGCGCCGAGGGGCAGCGGATCGCCCAGCTCGCCCCGCAGCTCGGCCCGCGGGTGGAGCTGCGCGCCGGGTACGTGCCGGTCGCGGAGCTTCCCGCGCTGCTCGCCGCGCACGACGTGCTGGCCCTGCCGTACCGCAGCGCCACGGCCTCGCAGAACGCCCTGCTGGGTTTCGCGCACGGGATGCCGGTGCTGGCCTCCTCGGTCGGCAGCTTCCCGGAGCAGGTGCGCGACGGCGTGGACGGGCTGCTCGTGCCGCCCGCGGACGTGGCGGCGCTGGTGCGGGCCCTGGAGCGGCTGGCGGACCCGGCGGAGCTGGAGCGGCTGCGGGCCGGGGTGCGCCCCCCGGACGTGCGGGCACCGTGGCAGGAGTACCTCACGGCCCTGGAGGCGGCGGTGGACGGTGCCGCGGCCCCGCCGGGCGGCGCGCTGCTGTCCGTGGCCAAGCGAGGCGCCGAGCGGGCCCTGTGGACGCGGGTCGCGGTGCAGCGCAGGGTGTCCGAGCGCACGGGGACGGCGCCGTACCGGCCGGTGCCCAGCGGGGTGCCGCGCACGGGCGTGCTGCAGGACGCCGCGGAGGTCGCGGACGCGGTGGCGCAGGTGAAGCGCCTGCGGCTGCCCGCGCACCCCGACGCCCCGAAGAACTGGGACGCCCTGGGTGCGGTCGCGGCGGTGCTCACCCTCGCCGACGACGGCTCCCGCGGCGCGCGGGTCCTGGACGCGGGCAGCGCCCGGTACTCCCCGGTCCTGCCGTGGCTGCGGCTGTACGGCTTCGGCGCCGAGCGCGGCGCCCTGGCGGGCATCAACCTGGAGTTCGGGGCGCCGGTCCACCGCGACGGGGTGGAGTTCCGCCACGGCGACGTGACGGCCACGGGGCTGCCGGACGGCTCGCTGGACGCGGTGACGTGCATGTCCGTCATCGAGCACGGGGTGCCGGTCGAGGCCTTCCTCGCCGAGACCGCGCGCGTCCTGCGCCCCGGCGGGGTGCTGGTGCTGTCCACGGACTACGACTCCGACCCGCCGGACACCACGGGTGTCACCGCCTACGGCGCGCCGGTGCGGATCTTCTCCCCGGCCGACGTGCGGGAGCTGGTCGCGCAGGCCGCCGCCGCGGGGCTGGAGCTGGTGGGGGAGCTGGACGAGGAGGTGCTGTCCCACCCGGCGCGCCCCGTCCACTGGAAGCGCACCGGGCTGGACTACACGTTCGTGCTGCTGACGTTCCGCCGCCGGGGCTGAGGGGTGCTGCAGCGGCTGCTGCGCGCCCTGCGGTCCCCGCTGGTGCGCGGCGGTTTCCTGCTGCTCGCCCTGGGTTTCGCGGCGTGGGCGGTGGCGCGTGAGCGCGAGGCCGTGGCCGGTGCGCTGGCGCGGCTCGACACCGGCAGCGCCGCCCTGGCGCTGCTGCTGTCCGTGCTGAACGTGGCGCTGGCGGGCGCGTCGTGGCGGGCCGTCGTCGCCGACCTCGGCTCACCCCTGCCGTGGCGGTCCGCGGCGGCGGTGTTCTTCGTGGGCCAGCTCGGGCGGTACGTGCCGGGCTCGGTGTGGCAGTTCCTCGCCCAGGCGGAGCTGGGCCGCGACCACGGCGTGCCGCGCCGGCGCACGGCCACCGCGCTGGCGGTGTCGCTGCTGGTGTCGATGACCACGGCCGCGCTGCTGGTGCTGCTGGCGCTGCCAGAGGCGTTGCGCCGCAGCGGGTCCGGCGCGGAAGCCGTGCCCGGGTGGGTGTCCTGGCTGCCGTGGGCCGCGCCGCTGCTGGTGGTGCTGCTGCTGCCGCGCGTGCTGAACCCGCTGCTGCGCGCCTGCCTGCGGCTGGTGCGGCAGGAGCCGCCGGAACACGACCTGTCCGCGCGGGGGGTGGTGGCGGCGGCGGGCTGGGCGCTGGCGTCGTGGCTTGCCGTGGGCGGGCAGGTGTTCGTGCTCGCGCGGGCCGCGGTGCCCGCGGCGGGTGAGGCGGGGCTGCTGGGGCTGTCCGTCGGCGGGTACGCCCTGGCGTGGGTGGTGGGGTTCGTGGTGGTGTTCGCCCCGGCCGGTGCCGGTGCCCGGGAGGCCGCGCTGGTGGCGGTGCTGTCGGCGGCGTTGACGGGCGGCGGGGCGCTGGTCGTGGCACTGCTGTCGCGGGTGCTGCTGACGGTGGCGGACCTGCTGCTGGCCGCCTCGTCGCTGCTCGCGGTGCGGCGGGCGGCCCGCTAGGCACCTGGGTGGGTCCTGCCCTGGGTGGGTCCTGCCCTGGGCGGGTTGGGTCCTGGGCGGGTTGGGTCCTGGGTGGGCTGGGTCCTGGGTGGGGACGTTGTGCGGGGAACACACGGGCGTGTCGCGGCGGAACGTCCCCACCCGGGGCACGCACCCACCCTGGCGGGGACGTTGTGCGCGCGGCGCGCGGGCGTGTCGCGGCAGAACGTCCCCGCGGACGTCCCCGTGAACGTCCCGAGCGCGCCTCCGCGGGTCAGGCGCGCGGGTCAGGCGCGCGGGTCGGGGGTGGGCGGGGCCCAGCGGGGGCCGGCCTCGGCCGGGCGGGGGCGGTCCTGGGGGTGCAGGCGCACCGCGACGAGGGCGACGTCGTCCTCGGGGGAGGGGGGCAGCAGGTGGGTGAGGATGCCGTCGCACAGCTCCTCCAGGCCG
>NZ_BAAIHU010000008.1:0-230940 GCF_054590795.1 Kineococcus anabasis | reverse complement strand
GGAGGAAGGCGTCGTACCAGTCCCCCCCGACCTGCGCGGCGGTGGCGGCGGGCTGGTAGCGCACGGTGATCTGCAGGTGGTCCGGCTCGGGGGGCTCGGTCAGCAGCGAGCGCTGCAGGCCCTCGGCCAGGCGCTGCTGCTGGGTGTACATCCGGGCGTTGTCCAACGCCAGGGCCGCCCGCGCGGCGACCTCCGCGGCGGTCTCCAGCACGGCGGGACCGGTGTGCCGCTCCCCGTCGCGGCTGAACAGGCTGAGCAGGCCGAGGGTGCGCCCACCGGCCTGCAGTGGCAGGAACACCGCCGAGACGGGCGCGAGGTGCCCCAGCAGGGTGCGGGCCTCCTCGTCGCCGAGGGCGTCCCCGACCGCGCGGGTGGCGCCCTCGCGCAGCACCACCGGCCGGCCGGAGGCGAGGGCGCGCCTGGCGGGGGCGTGCGCCGCGAGGGACGGCAGCCGCAGCGGGGCGTAGCGCCCCACGAGCGGGCGCAGCGCAGCGTCGGCGTGCCACCAGCCGATGTCCCGCAGCGTCCGCCCGGCGGGGTCGTCGACCAGGCTGATCAGGCACCACTCGCCGAGCTCGGGCACCACCAGGTGCGCCAGGCGTGCCACGGCCTCCTCGGTGTCCAGGGTGGCCGACAGGTCGGCGCTGGCCTCCGCGACGAGCCGCAGCCGCTGCTCCGTGACGTCGGCGGCGCGCTGGGCGGCCTCGGCGCGGCGCCGTTCCGCGTCGACCTGCGAGCGCGCCGTCTCCGCGGCTTCGCGCGCCAGGCGGGCCTCCTCGCGGACGGCGATCCGCTCGCCGACGTCGACGCAGTAGACGAACACGCCGTCGGCGCTGGGCCAGGCGCGGATCTGGTACCAGGTGCTCAGCGGCTCGGGGTAGTAGGCCTCGAACGTGACCGGCTCGCCGGTCTCGGCGGCCCGGCGGTAGTTGCGCTCGAACTCCGAGCCGACGGTGTGCGGGAACAGCTCCCACAGGACGCCGCCGAGGAGCTCCTCGCGGGGCCGGCCGATGAGCGTCTCGGCGGCGGCGTTGACGTAGACGAAGCGCCACCGGCGGTCGAAGGAGAAGAACGCCGCCGACATCGACTCCAGCACCTGGGTGAGGCGGGTGCCGTCGGCGCGGGCGGCGGTGACGTCGAGGGTGAGGCCGAGGAAGCGCCCCGGCCCGCCCGCCGCCCCGTGCAGGACCTGGCCCCGGGACAGCACCCAGCGGACCTCCCCGTCGGGGCGCACGACGCGGTACTCGGCCTCGTGCTCCGCGCCCGTGCGCAGCGCCTCCTCGAGCCCCTGCAGGACGCGGTCGCGGTCCTCCGGGTGCAGGCACCCGGCGAACGTCGCCGTCGTGGGCCGGCAGGTGGCGGGGTCGAGGCCGAGGATCCGGAACAGGCGCTCGTCCCAGTGCAGCTCGCCGGTGGCGAGGTCGGCGTCGAAGGTGCCCGCCCCGCCGGCCGCCAGGGCCATGCGCCAGCGCAGCCGGTCGGCGTCGTCCACCACCTGCACCCCCGTCCCCCGGCTGCCCGCCGGTGGTGTCCACCCTGCCCCACGGGCGGCGGGATCACCCGCTGCGGCGCCTCGTGCGGGTGCCCGGGGAGCTGTTGAGCAGGGCGGAGACGCGCTGGCGGGTCACGCCGAAGAGCTGGGCGATCCGGTCCATCGACAGCCCTTCGGCGTGCAGGGCGCGGGCCTCCTCCCGGCGCCAGCGGCTGCCGGTGGCGGCGAGGCGGGCGAGGGTGTCGCTGATGAGCTCGACGGTGAGGGGACGGGCCTCGGCGGGCACCATCTGGGCGTAGCTCATGCCCTGGGCGCGCTGGGTGCGGACGGTCTCGGCGCGCGTGAGGACCTGCTCGAGGTCGTCGATCGACCGGCGCACCGCGACGCACAGCTCGTCCAGCGCCTCCATGGCGGGCTCGGGCCGCGCCCGCCCACCCGCCGGGGAGGGCTCCGGGGAGCCGTCCACCGCCCCCGCTGCCGGAACGACCATGGCCGTCGCGCCTCCTCCGTGCTGGTCGTCGCTGTGGGACCACCGTAGCCAACGCCGCGTGCTCTTCCGCAACAGGAGTTGCCAGCGGTCACCCGCTCGGCAACCCATCTTGCCGAAACGCTCGTTTCCGCAAGGGGGATTGCCGATAGTGGGGGAATGGACACCTCCCCGCCCGAGCAGGGCACGGCCGACGGCGGGGGGACGCACGCGCACCGGCTCACCTGCGGCATCGACCTGCCCGCCACCCTGCGGGCACCGGCCGCCGCGCGCCGCGCGGCCCGCACCGTGCTGCTGGCCTGGGGCTGCACCGACCCCACCACCCACGACGTCGTGGAGCTGGTCGTCACCGAGCTCGTCACCAACGCGGTGCGCTACGCCGACGGCTCCCAGCCCCCCCGCCTGCACCTGGAGCACGGTGAGGAGCTCCTCGTGGCCGTCTCCGACGGCTCCTCCATCCCCCTCGTCGTGCACGAGTTCACGGACAGCGCCGAGTCCGGCCGCGGCCTGGGGATCGTCCGGTCCCTCGCCATCACGTGGGGCATCGAGGACCGGGGCCCCGGCAAGCGCGTCTGGGTCCGCATCCCCACCTCCCCCGGGCCCGGCGGGGCGCCCGTGCCGGCCGCGCGCCCCGCCGGGCGGGCACCCGAGCCCTCCCCCGGCGGCGGCGCCGACGCGGTGCCCACCGCCTGAGGACCCCCCGCCGGGCACCCGCCGCGGGGCGGGAGGAGGAGGACGCGACGCGCCGGGCGTGTCGGACGGCACCGCCAGGGTGTGCGGCCACCGCACACTGGACGAGCCGACCGACCCCAGGAGGCCACGCGTGCTCACGACCGGCGACGGGCCGATCATCTCCCCGACCGACCTCGTCGACCTCCTCGAGTGCGAGCACCGCAGCGCCCTGCGGCACGCCCTCGCCGCCGGCCTGCCCGGCGCGCCCGAGCCCACCGACACCCCCGACCGGCTCGTCGTCCAGCACGGTCTCGAGCACGAGCGCGCCGTCCTGGAGGACTTCCGGCGCGTGTTCGGCCCCGACGGCGTCCTGGTCGTCGAGCAGCCCGCGCCCACCCGTCGCGCCATCGCCGCGGCCGCCGAGGTGACCCGCGCGGCGCTCGCGCGCGGTGTGCCCGTCGTGCACCAGGGCGTCCTCGTCGACGGCGACCTCGCCGGGCGCGCCGACTTCCTCGTCAGCACCGCCCACGACCCCGCCACCGGTGAGCGCCTCGGCGGGCACCCGGCGGGCTACGAGCCGTGGGACACCAAGCTCGCCCGCCACGCGCGGCCCGCCGCCGTCGTGCAGCTCACCGCCTACGCCCAGGCCCTGGCCGCCGGCACCGGCACCGCCGGGCCGCACATGCACCTCCTCCTCGGCGACGGCACCCGCGAGACCCTGCGCGTGGCCGACTTCACCGCCGTGGTGGACGACCTGCGCCGCCGCCTGGCCGGGCGCCTCGCCACCGGGGCGCGCGTGCCGGAGCTGCCGTGGGCCGAGGAGCGCCCCGCCTGCTCCACCTGCGCGTGGAGCACCGCCTGCGCCCGGGGCCGGGAGGGCGCCCGCGACCTGTCGCTCGTGGCGGGGCTGCGCTCGGACCAGCGGCGCGTCCTCGTCGCGGCGGGCCTGCGCACCATCGACGACCTCGCCGCCGCCGAGCCGGACGGGAGGCCGGCGGAGATGTCGCGGTCCACGTGGACGTCGCTGCGGCTGCAGGCGGCCCTGCAGGTGCGGCAGGACGCCACCCGCACCCCCGAGCGGCCCACCGGCGACGTCACCGCGGAGGTCGTGGCGCCGTCCGCGCTGGCCACGCTGCCGCCGCCGGACGCGGGCGACGTGTTCTTCGACATGGAGGGCGACCCGTACGCCCTGCACGAGAGCGGGCTGGAGTACCTCTTCGGGGCCGTCGTGCTGGAGGGCCCCTGGCCCGTCGACGGGGAGCTCGCCCTCGACGTGCCCCTGGAGCGGTTCACGGCGTTCTGGGCGCACGACCGCGGGGAGGAGAAGCGCGCCTTCGAGCAGTTCGTGGACTTCGTCACCGCACGGCTCGCGGCGCACCCCGGCGCGCACGTCTACCACTACGCGCCCTACGAGACGACCGCCCTGAAGAAGCTCGCCGCCCGGCACGGCACCCGCGAGGAGGAGGTCGCGGACCTGCTGCGCGCCGGGGCGTTCGTGGACCTGTACGCCGTCGTGCGCAAGGGTCTGCGGGTCTCGCAGCGCTCCTACTCCATCAAGTACCTCGAACCCCTCTACATGCCGGCCGCGCGCGGGGGGGACGTCAAGACGGCCGCCGGCTCCATCGAGATGTACGAGGACCACCTCGCCGCCCGCCGCCGCGGGGATGACACCGCCGCCAAGGCCGCCCTCGACGCCATCGCCTCCTACAACGAGGACGACTGCGTCTCCACCCACCGGCTGTTCCGCTGGCTGCACGAGCTGCGCGAGCAGCACGGCATCGAGAGCGCACCGCCGCCGGAGGTGGATGCGGAGACGTGGGCGGCGATGGAGGAGCGGCGCCTCGCCCGGGCCGAGCGGGCCGCCGCGCTCGCCGCGATCACCGGCCCCCTCCTCGACGGCCTGCCCGACGACGAGAGCGCGTGGGACGCCGACCAGCGCGCCCGCGCGGTGCTCGCCGCCGCCGCCGGGTACCACCGCCGCGAGATGGACCCGGAGTGGTGGGACTTCTTCCGCCGCGTCGAGCAGCCCCTCTCCGACCTGGAGACGGACTCCGCCTGCGCGGTGCCCGTCTCGTGGCGGGCCGAGCCCTGGGTGGAACCCGCCGGGCGGGTGCGCAACCACAAGCGGACCCTGCACGCCCGCTGCTCCGCGGAGCGCCCGCACCCGTTCGCGCCCGACCAGAACGTGCGGCTGCTGTACCTCGACGGGGCCACCACCTCCACGCGCGGGGCCACCGTCGTCTCCGCCTCCGGCACGCACCTGGAGCTGCTGGAGTCCGTGAAACCCGACGCCTTCACCGGCGCGGCGGGAACCCCCGTGGCGGTGCTGCCCGGGGACCCGGTGAAACCCGCGCCCAAGGACGCCGCCGTGGAGGACCTCGCGCGCCGCGTCGCCGAGGCCCTGCCGGAGCTGCCCCGCGTGTGCGGCGTGGACCTGCTGCGCCGCACCCCGCCGCGGCTGGCGGGCGGGCGGGCCCTGCCCCGCGCGGAGGACCACGACGGGGACCTCGTGCGGGCGGTCATCGCCGCGGTGGACGCCCTGGACTCCTCCACCCTCGCCGTGCAGGGGCCACCGGGGGCCGGCAAGACGTACCTCGCCGGGGAGCTGGTCCGCCACCTCGTCCAGCGCGGCCGCACCGTGGGCGTCACCTCCACCAGCCACCGCGCCGTGGAGAACGTCCTCGCCGCCGCCGTGGAGGCCGGCGAGCGCGCCGGCGTGGAGATCCCCGTCGCCAAGCGGTACCAGGGGAGGAAGCCCCTGGAGGACGTGCCGTGGGAGCAGCCGAAGGACAACAGGGGGCTGGCGAGGTTCCGCGCCGACAACCCCGGCGGGCACCTCGTCGGCGGCACCGCGTGGAACTTCGCCGCGGAGGAGGTGCGCTCCGACCCGGTGGACGTGCTGATCGTCGACGAGGCCGGGCAGTTCGCGCTCGCCGACGCCCTGGCCGTGTCCACCGCCGCGCACAACCTCGTCCTCCTCGGCGACCCGCAGCAGCTCCCGCAGGTCGTGCAGGGGACCCACCCGCACGGGGCGGACGCGTCCGCGCTCGGGCACCTCATCGGCGGGGCCGACACCGTGCCGGCGGAGCTGGGGTACTTCCTCGACACCTCCCGGCGGATGCACCCGCAGGTGTGCGCGCCCGTGTCGCGGCTGTCCTACGCGGGGCTGCTGCACTCCCACGACTCCGCCGCGGGCCGGCGCGTGGAGGGCGTGGAACCGGGCCTGCACGTCGCGTCCGTGGAGCACTCCGGGCGCATCACGTCCTCACCGGAGGAGGCCGCCGCCGTCGCGCAGGTCATCGAGGACCTGGTCGGGCGCACCTGGCACGACGGCTCCCGCGCCAGACCGCTCACCGCCGCCGACGTGCTCGTCGTCGCGCCCTACAACGTGCAGGTGCGGCTCGTGCAGCAGCACCTCGCGGAGAGGGGGCTGGGCGCGGCGCGGGTGGGCACGGTCGACCGCTTCCAGGGGCAGGAGGCGCCCGTGGTGGTCGCCACGATGACGTCGTCCTCCTCCTCGGACCTGCCGCGCGGGCTGGAGTTCCTGCTCTCCCGCAACCGCCTCAACGTGGCGCTCTCCCGCGCGCAGGCCGTCGCGGTGCTGGTGTGCTCGCCGCGGCTGGTGGCCGCCGACGTGCGCAGCGTGGAGGCCCTGCGGCTGGTGTCGGGGATGCTCGGGCTGCTGCAGCAGGGGCGGGCGTGGGAGTGAGGAGCCCGACGGGCTGACCAGGCACGGACAGCACCGGTGCTGTCACACTCGGTCCGACCCCGGGAGGGCCCGATGCTCCGTGCACCGTCCTGTCCACCTCACCGCCGCCGCGGTGCCCCCGCGGTCGTGGCCGCGCTGGTCGCGCTCGTCGCGGGCTCCACCTCCGGCGCCACGGGAGCCGCGGCGGCCCCACCGGGCCCGCCCGCCGGCGGCGCGCAGGTCGTGACGCTCGGCGACTCCTACGCCTCCGGGGAGGGGGCTCCCTCGCCGGTCGGCGCGCCCTGGACGGTCGACGCCCTGGGGGACAGCGGGGCCGACGGCTGCCACCGCTCCGTCCTCAGCGGCCACGCGTGGTTCGGGTTCCTCGCCGCGCGCGGGAAGCCGGGCCGGTACGTCAACGCCTCCTGCAGCGGCGCCACCACCGCCGACGTCGTGACGGGCAGCAGGGGCGAGGCGTCCCAGCTGTCCGTCCTCGGGCCGCGCACCCGCACGGTGACCCTCAGCGTCGGCGGCAACGACGCGGCGTTCGGCACGGTCGCCACCGCCTGCCAGAGCGTCGCCCAGCCGGACGAGGCCCGGTGCCGGGTGGCGCTGGAGCTCGCCGGGCAGGGCCTGGCCCGGCTGACGACACCGGCCGCGGGGGGCGTCTCGCCGCTGGAGGGGCTCTACCGCACGGTCCGGGAGCGGGCGCCCCGCGCGGAGGTCCTCGTCGCCGGGTACCCGCTGCTGTTCCCGGCGGCGGACGCCGCCTCGCCGGTGTGCGACACGGTGTTCGGCTTCGCCCGGGAGGAGCTGAACCGCCTCGCGCTGGCGGCGAACACCGCCATCGCCGCGACCGCGGAGCGGGCCGGGGCCGTCTACGTCGACCTGGCGGGGCCGTTCACCGGGCACTCCTCCTGCGAGGAGAACCCGGCCCGCTCCTGGATCAACACGCTGACCCCGCAGGACCCGGTCGCCAGCTTCCACCCGAACCGCGCCGGTCAGCGCGCCATCGCCTGCGCCCTGGCGAGGGCCTCGCGCACCGCGCCCGGGAGGGCCTGACCAGGGCGGGCCGGGCGGGGTCTCAGCCGACCACCGTCCCGTCGGGCAGCTCCACCTGCCGGCGCCGGGCCGGGCGCAGGCTCAGGGTCGTGCGCTGCTCCATCGCCCGCCCCTCCCACTCGCGCACCGTCGTCAGGTCGATCCCGCGGACGACGCCGCCGTCGAGCACCACCGCGCCGCGCAGCACGGTGACCGGCGGGGTCTGGTTGTCCTCCCGGAGGCTGGCGGCGACGTCGGGTGCGCTGCGCCGGGCCGCGACCTCCACGTCGGCCTCCACGTCGAAGTGCCCCGGCGCGCCGGGCCGCGCGGTGGCGGAGGTCACCCCGCGCAGCCACAGCAGCACCGCGGGCTCCGCCGCGGCCACCCCCCTGACCGGCTGCAGGTCCCAGCGGGGGGCCGCCCCGTCCTCCAGGGCGGCCCAGTACCTGCGGCCGTGCTGGATGCCGCGCGCCCGGTGGACCGGGACCGGTGCCTCCGCCCCGAACCACCCCGGCGCCTCGCCGGCGTCGAACCACGCCCGGGTCTCCACGAGGGGGACGCGCAGGTCGAACCAGCCGGACGTGCCGGCCCGGCAGGTCGGCCGGCTGATCATGGCGAAGCCGTAGTCGAAGTCGAAGACGGCCGCCTCCACGGTGCGCTCGACGGCGTCCAGCACTGTGGTCACGGCGGGGTCGGCGGACGGGTCCACAGGTCTCCTCCCGGGTCGCGGCGCTCCAGCGTCGCAACGAGCGCGGTGGCCGGGCGTGCCCCTTCCGTCGCCGGGCGGGGCCGACGGGAGACCCACCCGGCGGCGTCCCCGCTGCACCACCCGGACGACACGCCGCGGACCGGGCGGCGGTGCGGGGTGTCCCGGCCGCTCACGCCCCCGCGGCCGGGTCCTGCGCGAGCAGCTCCGCCAGCGCCCCGGGCGTGCGGCCGTCGCCGACCGGCGTGTAGACGACGACGTGCAGGTCGGGGTGGTCCGACGGGCTGAGCCGGTGCTGCTCCAGGCGCAGGTCGCCCACGCGCGGGTGGTGGAACAGCCGCTCGCGGGAGCTGAACCCCGCCACACCGCGACCGGTCCAGCCCGCCCGGAACTCGGGGCTGGTCTCCCGCAGGCGCTCCACGAGCGCGGCGACGGCCGGCTCGCCCAGGTGCGGGCCGGCCTCGGCGCGGAACTCGGCGAGGAAGCGGCGGCTGTCCTCCGCCCAGTCCGGCAGCAGCTCGCGCACCGCCGGGTCGGTGAACACCAGCCACAGGAGGTTGCGGTCCTGCGCGGGGGTCGTGGCGACGTTCGGGTAGAGCACCGCGTACGCCGCGTTCCACGCCGCGATGCCCCAGTCGCGGGCCACGGCGAACGCCGGGGAGCCGGGCAGCGCGTCGAGCAGGCGCTGCACGGAGCCGGGGGCGGTGCGGACGGGGGCGCCGGGGGCGGGCAGGGGCGCCGCGTGGCCCGCGAGGGAGAGCACGTAGGCGTGCTCGGCGGGTGAGAGCCGCAGGGTGCGGGCGACGGCGTCCAGGACCTGCCGGGAGGGCCGGATGTCGCGGCCCTGCTCCAGCCACGTGTACCAGGTGACGGACACCCCCGAGAGCGCGGAGACCTCCTCGCGGCGCAACCCGCCGGTGCGGCTGCGCGGCACGGGTGGCAGGCCGAGGGCGGAGCGCTCCAGCGCCTCGCGGCGGGCGCGGAGCAGCGCGCCCAGCTCCTGGCGCTGCGCCTCACCACCCACCCGTGCAGGGTAGTGGTGCCGGTACCAGCACCAGCGCCGTCTCCCACCGCCGCGCGCGGAACCGCACACTGGGCCCGTGCCCCCCCTGAGATCGCGGACCGTCACGCACGGCCGGAACATGGCCGGCGCCCGCGCCCTGCTGCGCGCCGCCGGCGTCGCGCGCGAGGACTTCGGCAAGCCGATCATCGCCGTCGCCAACAGCTTCACCGAGTTCGTCCCCGGCCACACCCACCTGCAGCCGGTGGGCCGCATCGTCTCCGACGCGGTCCAGGCCGCCGGCGGGATCCCGCGGGAGTTCAACACCATCGCCGTGGACGACGGCATCGCCATGGGCCACGACGGGATGCTCTACTCCCTGCCCAGCCGCGACCTGATCGCCGACTCCGTGGAGTACATGGTCGAGGCCCACCGCGCCGACGCCCTGGTCTGCATCAGCAACTGCGACAAGATCACCCCCGGGATGCTCATGGCCGCGCTGCGCCTGGACATCCCCACGGTGTTCGTCTCCGGCGGGCCCATGGAGGGCGGCACCGCGGTCCTCGTCGACGGCACCGTCCGCAGCCGCCTCAACCTGGTCTCCGCCATCGCGGACGCCGTGGACACCGAGGTCTCCGACGCCGACATCTCCCGCATCGAGGAGGCCGCCTGCCCCACGTGCGGGTCCTGCTCGGGGATGTTCACCGCGAACTCCATGAACTGCCTCACCGAGGCCCTCGGCCTGGCGCTGCCCGGCAACGGCTCCGTGCTCGCCACGCACACCGCGCGCAAGCGGCTCTACGAGGACGCCGGGCGCACCGTCGTGGAGATCGCGCACCGCTGGTACGACCAGGACGACGCGAGCGTCCTGCCCCGCAACGTCGCCTCCCGCGCCGCGTTCGACAACGCCATGTCCCTGGACATCGCGATGGGCGGCTCCACCAACACGATCCTGCACCTGCTCGCCGCCGCGCAGGAGGCGGGGCTGGACTACACCCTCGCCGACATCGAGGCCCGCTCGCGGCAGGTGCCGTGCCTGACGAAGGTCGCCCCCAACGGCACCTACCTCATGGAGGACGTCCACCGCGCCGGCGGCATCCCCGCGATCCTCGGGGAGCTCGACCGCGCCGGCCTCCTCGACCACGACGTCACCACCGTGCACTCCGCCTCGGTGGCGGAGTGGCTGAAGAACTGGGACGTGCGGGGCGGCTCGCCCTCGGCGGAGGCCGTGGAGCTGTTCCACGCCGCGCCCGGCTGCGTCCGCTCCGCGCGGGCGTTCTCCCAGTCCGAGCGGTGGGACTCCCTCGACACCGACGCGGCGGGCGGCTGCATCCGCGACGTCGCGCACGCCCACTCCGCCGACGGCGGCCTGGCGGTGCTGCGCGGCAACCTCTCCCCCGACGGTGCGGTCGTGAAGACCGCCGGCGTCGACGAGTCGATCTGGGAGTTCACCGGCCCGGCCGTCGTCGTGGAGTCCCAGGAGGACGCCGTCGAGGCGATCCTGTCCGGCCGCGTCGTCGCCGGCGACGTCGTGGTGATCCGCTACGAGGGCCCGAGGGGCGGGCCGGGCATGCAGGAGATGCTCTACCCCACCTCCTACCTCAAGGGCCGCGGCCTGGGGAAGGTGTGCGCGCTCGTCACGGACGGGCGGTTCTCCGGCGGCACGTCGGGGCTGTCCATCGGGCACGTCTCCCCCGAGGCCGCCTCCGGCGGGGTCATCGCCCTCGTCGAGGACGGCGACACCGTCGTGATCGACATCCCGCACCGGGTGCTGCGCCTCGACGTCCCCGACGAGGTCCTCGCGCAGCGCCGCGCGGCGCTGGAGGCCGGGCGCGGGTACCGGCCCGCGAAGGCCCGGCCGCGGAAGGTGTCCACCGCGCTCAAGGCGTACGCGGCCCTGGCGCTGTCCGCGGACCGCG
Source organism: Kineococcus anabasis (assembly GCF_054590795.1). Lineage (NCBI taxonomy): Bacteria > Bacillati > Actinomycetota > Actinomycetes > Kineosporiales > Kineosporiaceae > Kineococcus > Kineococcus anabasis. The sequence continues at coordinate 219,935 of NZ_BAAIHU010000008.1, read as the reverse complement.
GCGCCGTGCGGGACGTCTCGCAGTTCGAGGGCTGACACCCGCCCCGGCTGGGCGGACCGGCCGGGGACGTCCTGCGCGACCGCCCCGGCCCGGTGGGGACGTTCCGCGCGCGACACGCCGGTGTCGCGGGGCGGAACGTCCCCACCCGGGGGTGCGGCTCACTCCGCGGAGGCGGCGCGCAGGTGGTCGCGCACCGCGCCGAGGGTGTCGGCGAGGGCGCGGAGCTGCTCCCGGTCCAGGAGGTCGACGAGGCCCTCGCGGACGACGCGCACGTGCCCGGGCGCGGTGCGCTGCAGCACGTCGAGCCCGTCCCCGGTCAGCGCGGCGAGGACGCCGCGCTCGTCGTCCGCGCACGCCTCCCGGCGCACCAGTCCCGCCTTCTCCAGCTGGGTGACCTGGTAGGTCAGCCCGCTGCGGGAGGCGACGAGGAGATCGGCCAGCTCCGTCATCCGCAGCCGCCGGCCGGGGGCCGCCTCCAGCCGGGTCAGCAGCTCGTACTGCGGCTGGGTGAGCCCGCCGTCCTCGCGCAGCTGCCGGTCGATGCGGCGCTGCAGGAGGTTGCTCGCGTCGAGGAACGCGACCCACGCCCGCATCTCGGTCTCGTCCAGCCACCGGGGTTCCACGGCACGAGGGTACCCCCTTGCTTCGAATTGGAAACAGCTCTACGGTTCCCCCAGTGCTTCCAATTCGAAGCATCCGGGCGCAGCAGCGCCCGCACCACGCACCCACCGGGAGACACCGTGAAGATCGCCGTTCTCGGAGCGGGCAACGTCGGCTCCGCCCTCGCCGCCCGGCTCGTGGCCGAGGGCCACCACGTCACCCTCGCCGCCAGCCGCCCCGACTCCCCCCGGCTGCTGGAGGCCGCAGCGGCCGCGGGCGCCGCGACCGGGACCGCCGCGGAGGCCGCCACCGGCGCGGAGGTCGTCTTCCTCGCCGTCCCCTTCGCCGCCCTCGACGCCACGCTCACCACCGACGTCGCCGACGCCCTCGCCGGTGCGGTCGTCGTCGACGCCACCAACCCCCTCGCGCCCGACTTCATGTCGCTGACGCTCGGGCACACCACCTCCGCCGGTGAGCAGGTCGCCGCCCGGCTGCCGCGCTCGCGGGTCGTCAAGGCGTTCAACACGGTCATGGCCGCGACCCTGCACACGCCGGTCCTCGGCGGGATCCGCCAGTTCCTGCCGGTGGTGGGGGACGACGCCGAGGCGAAGCGGGTCGTGGTGGAGCTGGGCGCCGCACTGGGTTTCGACGCGCTCGACGCCGGGCCCCTGACGAACGCGCGCTACCTCGAGCCCGCGGTGGAGCTGCTGATCCAGCTCGGCTACGGGCAGGGCCTCGGCGCGGGGATCGGGTTCGCGCTGGCGCGGGGTTGAGGCCGGCCGCGGGCGGTTCCGCTGCGATCGACCGGCGACGCGCCGCCGCACCCGGCAGCGGGAGCGGCGCGTCCCGGACCGACGGCAGCGGAACCGCCCGGGCGAGGTGCGGACCGCCGGACGGGGCGGGGTGCGTCAGGGTCGGATCGGGCGGTTCACCCGCGCGCCGGTGGCCGCGGACCACTCGACGTACCCGCCCTCGAAGTTCACGCGGCGCCCGCCCGGGATCGTGAACTCGCTGCTGGTGGGGTACCCGAGCACGCCGTTCTCCCAGCCCTGCCAGCCCCACGCGTCCCGGATCGCCCCGTACACGAGGTGGGCACCCGTCTCCGGGGTCCAGTAGATCGAGCCGCCCTCGAAGAGCGAGTAGGCGCCGCGGCCGTCCGGGGTGGCGATCTCGTCGCTGACGGGGAAGCCGAGCACACCCGTGTGCCAGCCCGACCAGCCGTACGCGCCGCGGATCGCGCCGCGGACCTCGTGGGCACCCGTCTCCGGGGACCAGTAGATGGTGCCGGTCTCGAAGGCGCTGTAGGACCCGCGCCCGCCCCACGCCCCCGTCTCGTTGACGACGGGGAACCCGAGCGGGCCGTTCTCCCAGCCGAGCCGGCCCCAGTGGTCGCGGATCGCGCCGTGCACCTCCCACGCGCCGGTGCCGGGGGACCAGTAGATCGAGCCGCCCTCGAAGAGCTGGTAGACGCCGCGCCGCCGCGGGGTGGGGTTCTCCCCGCTCACGGGGTCGCCGAGGAAGCTCGCCGGGCCGCCGAGCAGGTCGTAGGTGCGGGCGATCGCCCCGCCGACGGCCGGCGGGTCGGCCGCGACGGCGCTCGGGGTGGCGGTGAGGGTGCTGAGCAGGACGGCCGCCAGGACTGCGGCGGCGGTCGGGGCGGTGCGCTTCACGGGGTCCTCCACGGGACGGCTGGTGCCGGGTGCACCGGGTGGACGCGGCGGCGGACGGTTCTGCTGCACCGCCGGGCGGAGGTACGGCGTGTCGCGCCGCTGCGGGCGGCGTGTCGCGCGACGGCCGCAGCGGAACCGTCCGCGCCCGGAACCGCCGGGCCGCCTCAGCGCGCCCGGCCCGCGAGCAGCGCACCCACCAGCGCCGCACCGCCCGCGACCGCGAAACCCGCCGCGTAGGACAGGGGGTCCTGCGCGCCGAGCGCCCCCAGCACCGAACCGCTCGCCGCGAGCACGACCGTCGCGACCAGCGCGTCGCTGATCTGCAGCGCGGAGGAGTTGCGGCCCTGCTCCCCCTCCGGCGACATCCCCAGCACCAGCAGCGACGTCACCGGGTACGCCAGCCCCGTGCCGAACCCCGCGACCAGCCACCCGGCCAGCGCGACGGCGACGGGCACCGCGGGCAGCAGCGCCGCGGCGGCGACCGCGATGCCGAGCGCCTGCATCCCCAGGCCCAGCCGCAGCAGCCCGGCCCGCTCCGCGCGCAGCGCCTCCGCGTCCGGCGGCACCTCCCGCCGGCCCTGCCACCACGAGCCCGCCGACCACCCCAGCGCCCCGGCGGTGAGGACCAGCCCCGCGACCGCCACGGGCAGCTCCCGCCGGGCCGTCAGCAGCAGCGGCAGGAACACCTCCGCACCGGTGAACGCCGCGAACACCAGCCCCCGCAGCGCGACCACCGCGGGCAGGCCGCGCCGGGCGAGCACGGTCCCGGCGGGCAGCAGCCGGGGCGCGCCGGCCACCACCAGGGCCAGGGACGCCGCCGCCAGCAGCGCGCCGGAGGTCCCGCCGCGCTCCCCGGCCAGGTGGAGCGCGCCCGCCCCGAGCGCCAGCGCCGCGGAGAAGGCCAGGCGGGTCCGGGCGTCCCCGGCCGCCCGTCCGGGGGTGTCGCCGGGCAGGCGGCCGGCGACGGGCACGACGGCGGCCGCGGCCAGCAGCGGTGTCGCGAGGAACACCCACCGCCAGCCCAGGTGCTCGGCGACCAGCCCGCTGACGGCGGGGCCGACCATCGCGGGCAGCACCCACGCGGCCGCCATCGCCGCGAACACCCGCGGCTGCAGCCCGGCGGGGAAGGCGCGGGCGACGACGACGTACAGCGCGACGACGAGCATCCCGGACCCCAGGCCCTGCACGGCGCGCCCGGCGGTGAAGACCTCCATCGACGGGGCCAGGCCGGACAGCAGCAGACCGGCCACGAACAGCACCAGGCCCAGCAGCAGCGGCCGGCGGGGACCGCGGGCGTCGCTGGAGGAGCCGCCCGCGACGACACCGACGATGCTCGCCGCCAGCGGCGCCGCGAACGCCAGCGCGTACAGGTGCAGGCCGCCGAGGTCGCGGGCGACGACGGGCATCGCGGTGGCGACGGCGACGGCCTCGAAGGCGGTGAGCGCCACGAGCCCGACGATGCCCAGGACGAGGGCGCGGTGGGGCCGGGCGAGGAGCGGGGCGCGGGTGGGTGCGGTGGTGGAGGTGCTCACCCGGCGACGGTAGGAACTCAACCGCGGTCGAGGTCAACGCGGTTTCCGCGGCAGCCGCCCGGCGACCTCGACCACCCTTGAGGTCCGCGCGGGACCCGGCCATGCTGGCACCGTGCGAGCGGACGAGGGCCTCAGCGTCGGGGAGGTCGCCGCCCGCAGCGGGGTGGCCGTCTCCGCACTGCACTTCTACGAGCGCAAGGGCCTCCTCACCAGCACCCGCACCGCCGGGAACCAGCGCCGCTACCCCCGGCACGTCCTGCGCCGCCTCGCGCTGGTCCGGGTCGCGCAGCGCGTCGGGGTGCCGCTGGCGCAGGTCGCGGAGGCCTTCGCGACCCTGCCCGCCGACCGGGCGCCCTCCCGGGAGGACTGGGAGCGCCTGTCCCGCGCGTGGCGGGCGGAGCTGGACGAGCGGATCGCCGCGATGCAGCGGCTGCGGGACGACGTGACCGGCTGCATCGGCTGCGGGTGCCTGTCGCTGCGCTCGTGCCGGGTGGTGAACCCCGGGGACGCCGAGCGCTCCCGGGGACCGGGCTCGCGGCTGCTGCGCGGCCGGGCGGAGGAGGGCGAGGCCGCCTCGGCCTGAGCGGGCCCCTTGACCTCGACCCCGGTGCAGGTCGCAGGCTCGTGCCCGGCACCGCGACCGACGGACGAGGAGGACCCCCGTGAACCCCGAGCTCCCGCCCCTGCAGCCCCTCCCCGACGACTGGCGGCGCGCCCTCGCGATCGCGGCGCACCCCGATGACGTGGAGTGGGGGGCCGCCGCCGCGGTGGCCGCCTGGACCGCCGCCGGCAAGGAGGTCGCCTACGTCATGGCCACCTCCGGCGAGGCCGGCATCGACACCCTCTCCCCGGCGGAGGCGGCCCCCCTGCGCGAGCGCGAGCAGCGGGCCAGCGCCGCGCTCGTCGGCGTGCGGGAGGTGGAGTTCCTCGGCCACCCCGACGGCGTCGTGGAGGCCGGTCCGCGGTTGCGGCGGGACATCGCCCGCGCGATCCGGCGCCACCGCCCCGAGCTCGTCGTCACCGTGAACCACCACGACACGTGGGGGCCGGGGTCGTGGAACAGCGCCGACCACCGGGCCGTCGGTCGCTGCGCCCTGGACGCCGTCGCCGACGCGGGCAACCGATGGATCTTCCCGGAGCTGGTGGAGGAGGGTCTCCAGCCGTGGGCGGGCGTCCGCTACGTGGCCGTCGCGGGCTCCCCGCACCCCACGCACGCCGTCGACGTGGGCGACACCGTGGGGGCGGGCGTCGCGTCCCTGCTGGAGCACCGCACCTACCTGGCCGCCCTGGCCGACGAGCCGCCGGAGGAGCAGGCCCGCGCCGTGTACGACATGGTGCTGTCGGTGGGCACCGCGAGGTTCGGGGGCCGGCCCGCCGTGACGTTCGAGCTGGCGGTCGGGGGGTCCTGAGGCCGCTGGAAGACTTGCGGCGGCCTGCGCGGCGGGAGCGGGTGTGCTGTGCGAGGCTCGGGCGCAGCGACCCGACCGCCCAGCACCCGTGGCAGGAGCAGGCCAGTGACGACCGCCCCCTCCGGTGAGACCGCGACGACCGCTCACCCCGGCGAGCAGGTGACGACCGCCCCCTCCGGCGGGCAGGCCCCCGCGTGGTGGTCCGACGCCGTCGTCTACCAGGTGTACCCGCGCTCCTTCGCGGACTCCGACGGCGACGGCGTCGGCGACCTCGGCGGGGTCCTCGCCCGCCTGGACCACCTGTCCGACCTCGGCGTGGACGTCGTGTGGCTCTCCCCGGTGTACCCGTCCCCGCAGGACGACAACGGCTACGACATCAGCGACTACCAGGACGTCGACCCGGTGTTCGGGACCCTGGAGCAGTTCGACGCCCTGCTGGCCGAGGTGCACCGGCGCGGCATGAAGCTCGTCCTGGACCTCGTCGTGAACCACACCTCCGACGAGCACCCCTGGTTCGTGGAGTCGAGGTCGTCGGCGGACTCCCCGAAGCGGGACTGGTACTGGTGGCGCCCGCCCCGCGGGGGCATGGCCGCCGGGCAGCCCGGGGCCGAGCCCACGAACTGGCAGAGCTTCTTCTCCGGCCCCGCCTGGGAGCTGGACGAGGCCACCGGTGAGTACTACCTGCACCTGTTCTCCCGCAAGCAGCCGGACCTGAACTGGGAGAACCCCGAGGTGCGCGCCGCCGTGTACGCGATGATGAACTGGTGGCTCGACCGGGGCGTCGACGGGTTCCGGATGGACGTCGTCAACCTGCTCTCCAAGGCCGTCCGCCCCGACGGCTCCCTGCCCGACGGCGCGGGGGCCGACGGCTCCCCGTACGGCGACGGCTCACCGCACTTCACCAACGGCCCCCGCATCCACGAGTTCCTCGCCGAGATGCACCGGGAGGTGTTCGCCGGCCGCGACGCCGAGCTGCTCGCCGTCGGGGAGATGCCCGGGGTGACGCTGGAGGAGGCGCGGCTGTTCACCGACCCCGCCCGCGCCGAGGTCGACATGGTGTTCCAGTTCGAGCACGTCGGCCTCGACCACGGCCCCGGCGGCAAGTTCGACCCGCGCCCCCTGCGGCTGACGGACCTCAAGGCCTCCTTCGGCCGCTGGCAGGCCGGGCTCGCCGACGTCGGCTGGAACAGCCTCTACTGGAACAACCACGACCAGCCGCGCGTGGTGTCCCGCTTCGGGGACGACTCCCCGGGGTTCCGGGTCCGCTCCGCGACGTGCCTGGGCACGCTGCTGCACCTGCACCGCGGCACGCCCTACGTCTACCAGGGCGAGGAGCTCGGCATGGCGAACTTCCCGTTCACGCACATCGGGGAGTTCCGCGACATCGAGTCCCTCAACCACCACCGGCAGGCCGTGGCCGCCGGGGCCGACGAGGAGAGCGTTCTCGCGGGGCTGCGCGCCATGGGCCGCGACAACGCCCGCACCCCCGTGCAGTGGGACGCGAGCGAGCACGCCGGTTTCACCACCGGCACCCCGTGGCTGCCGGTGAACCCGGACTTCCGCGAGGTCAACGCCGCCGCCCAGCGCGACGACCCGGACTCCGTGCTCACCCACTACCGGCGGCTGATCGCGCTGCGGCACGGCGAGCCCGTCGTCGCGCACGGGGACTTCACCATGCTGCTGCCCGACGACGAGCAGGTGTACGCCTTCACCCGCCGCCTCAGGAGCACCGAGCTGCTGGTGCTGGCGAACGTGTCCGGGGAACCGGCGGCGGTGGAGGTCCCGGAGAGCTGGACGGGCAGCGAGGTGCTGCTCGGGAACGTCCCCGGCGAGGCGCCGGGGGACACCGGGGAACTACGACCGTGGGAGGCACGGGTGCACCGCAGGGTTCTGGACCACGATCGGGGACGGGAGGGGTCGGCGTGACGGACAGGCCGCTGCGCGTCGGGGTCGTCGGGCTCGGCTGGGCCGGGCAGCAGCACCTCGACGCCTACTCGAGCATCCGGGGCGTCGAGGTCGTCGCCCTCGCCGGGCAGGAGGCCGGCCTCCTCGCCGACCTCGGGCAGCGCTTCGGGGTGCCCGCGCTGTTCGCGCGCTGGGAGGACCTCGTCGAGCTGCCCGGGCTGGACGCGGTGAGCATCGCCGTGCCCACCTACCTGCACGCCCCCATCGCGATCGCCGCCCTGCGGCGCGGCGCGCACGTCCTGTCGGAGAAACCCGTCGCCCGCACCGGCGACGAGGCGCAGACCATGGTCGACGCGGCGCGGGAGGCCGGGCGCGTCCTCGACGTGGTGTTCAACCACCGCCACCGCGGGGACGTGCAGGCCGTCGCGGACGTCATCACCGGCGGCCGCATCGGCAGGCCCTACTACGCCAAGGGGTCCTGGCTGCGGCGCACCGGCATCCCCCGCATGGGCAGCTGGTTCGTCAACGAGGAGATGTCCGGCGGCGGCCCCCTCGTCGACATCGGCGTGCACGTCCTCGACTGGTCCCTGCACCTGCTCGGCGAGCCCCGCGTGCTGTCCGCCACCGCCGCCACGTACGCCGAGCTCGGCCCGCGCGGGCGCGGCGGCAGCGACCGCGACACCCTCGGGCACGAGGACTCCGCGTACGAGGTGGAGGACTTCGCCTCCGCGTTCCTGCGCCTGGAGGGCGGAGGCACCCTCCTGCTGGAGAGCGGCTGGGCGACCTACCGCGACCCCGTCGACGTCATGGACTTCACCGCCTACGGCACCGACGGCGGTGTGGAGTGGCGCGCCGTGGGCGCCACCGACGTGCCGGTCGCCGACGTGCGGGTGTTCACCGACCGCGCCGGGCACCCCGCCGACCACACCATCACCGCCTCCCCCGGCCGCGGCCACCGCGCCGTCGTGGAGGAGTTCGTCGGCGTCGTGCGGGGCGAGCCCGCCGGGTGGGCCGCCCACGACGGCTCCCTCGCGCTGGACCGCGCCCGCGTCATCGACGCCTGCTACCGATCCGCCCGCGAGCAGAGGGAGGTCCACCTGTGACCGTCGCAGACCCCACGGCGCTCCGCGTCACCGTGTGGAACGAGAACGTCCACGAGACCAACAACCACCCCGCGGACATCCGGGAGTACTACCCCGACGGGATGCACGGCGCGATCGCCGCCGGCCTCGCGGAGAACCTCCCCGGCGCGCAGATCCGCACCGCCACCCTCGCCGACCCCGAGCACGGCCTGACCGAGGACGTCCTCGCCGGCACCGACGTCCTCCTGTGGTGGGGGCACGCCGCGCACGGCGACGTCTCCGACGAGGTCGCCGAGCGGGTGCAGCGGCACGTCCTGGGCGGGATGGGGCTGCTCGTCCTGCACTCCGGGCACTTCGCGAAGGTGTTCAAGCGGCTGCTGGGCACCACGTGCTCCCTGGACTGGCGCAACGACGGCGAGCGCGAGGTCGTGTGGACCGTCGACACCACCCACCCCATCGCCGAGGGGATCCCGAACCCGTTCGTCATCCCCGTGCAGGAGATGTACGGCGAGCCGTTCGACGTGCCCCCGCCCGACGAGCTGATCTTCATCAGCTGGTTCGCCGGGGGCGAGGTGTTCCGCTCCGGCATGACGTGGCGGCGCGGCAGGGGCCGCATCTTCTACTTCAGCCCCGGGGACCAGGAGTACCCCGTGTACCAGCAGGCCGAGGTGCGCAGGGTGCTCGCCAACGGGGTGCGCTGGGCCGCCCGCCCCGGTGTGGAGCGCGAGCCGCTGGGGGTGTCGCACGCGCAGCGGCGCTGGGACGGCGGCGCGCAGGGCTGAGCTCAAGGAGGGGCGCCCGGATGCCGAGGGAGGGAGCGTGAGCATCCTCCGCGCGCTCTGGGCGCCCCTCGCCGTCGTCGGTTCCTCCTTCGGCCGGTACTGGCTCGGCACCGACCGCGCCGGGGAGGGTGCGGAGTACGACCAGCCCCGCCGCCCCGGCCCCGTCGCCGTGGCGTGGCGCACCGTCGAGCCCGTCGTGGTGCTGCTGGTCCTGGCGCTGTTCGCGGGCGCGCTGGCCGCCGGGACCCTCACCGCCTGACGCCCCCGGTGGGCGCGGCCGGGCCGGGGAGGTGCCCGGTCAGGCGGCGGAGCGGAGCGCGCGGAACGTCGCGCGGATCTCCTCGGTGAGCACCTCCGGCTGCTCCAGCGCGGCGAAGTGCCCCCCGCGCTCGAGCCGGGCGTGGTGCAGGACGGTGGCGTAGCGGCGTTCGACCCACCGCCGGGAGGCCTGGACCGCCTCCGCGGGGAAGATGCTGAAACCGGCCGGTGTCGGGCCGGGTTGCGGCGTTCCCCGGCCGGCGGCCTGCTCCTGCCGCGCCTCCCAGTACAGCCTCGCGGCGGAGGCACCGGCGTTGGGCAGCCAGTACATCATGATGTCGTCGAGGATCTCGTCGCGGTCGACGACGTCCTCGGGGGAGCCGTCGTGGTCCGCCACGTCCTCGAACAGGGTGTAGATCCACGCCGCGAGGCCGACCGGTGAGTCGGCCAGCGAGTACCCGATCGTCTGCGGGCGGGTGGACTGCTCCCGGGAGTAGGCGTCCTGCGAGGTCGCGTACTCCTGCGCCCGGGCGGCCATCCGCTGCTCCTCCGGGGTCGCCTCCCGGAGCTCCTGCGGCGTCGGGAAGACCAGGGGCATGTTGAAGTGCAGCCCGACGCACCCCGAGCCCGGCCGGCGGCCGATCGCGTCCACGACGGCCGCGCCCCAGTCGCCTCCCTGGGCGAACCACCCGTCGTAGCCGAGGCGGCGCATCAGGGTGATCCAGGCGTCGGCGGTGCGTGCGACCCCCCACCCGGCGGTGGTGGGTTTGTCCGAGAAGCCGAACCCGGGCATCGAGGGGACGACGACGTGGAACGCGTCGGCGGCCCGGCCACCGTGGGCGACGGGGTCGGTGAGGGGGCCGATCATGCGGCGGAACTCCAGGACGGACCCGGGCCAGCCGTGGCAGAGCAGCAGGGGCCTGGCGCCGGGCTCGGCGGAGCGGACGTGCAGGAAGTGGATCCCCAGGCCGTCGAGGACCGTGCGGGAGGAGCCGAGGGCGTCGAGGTCGGCCTCGCAGCGACGCCAGTCGTAGCCGTCGGCCCAGTAGTCGCACAGGGCCCGCAGGCGCTGCAGCTCCGGACCCTGTCCCGCGGCGGTCGCCGCGTCCGGCCAGCGGGTGGCGGACAGGCGGGCCCTGAGGTTCTCCAGCTCGGAGTCGGGCACCCGGATCGGGTGGGGCGTCACGGCGGACGGGGGCGGTGCAGGGTTCACGGGTGTGCTCCGGTGTCGAGGGGGTCGCGGTCGCAGAGAACCGGAAGGTTTCTTCAACTTAGCAGCACATCTTCCGTTTCGGTAGGGTCGTCGCGTGCCGCCCACCCCCCCGCCGCTGCGCCGCGACGCGGAGCGCAACCGCCGGCTCCTGCTGACCGTCGCCGGGGAGCTCATGGCCCGCCGCGGCCTCGACGTCTCCTACGAGGAGATCGCCCGTGCGGCCGGCACGGGGATGGGCACCGTCTACCGGCGCTTCCCCGACCGCCAGGACCTCGTCGACGCCCTCTTCGGGGACCACGTCGAGGCCGTGTGCCGGATGGCCGAGGAGGCGGCGCGGCACGAGGACCCCTGGCAGGGACTGACCGGGTTCCTCGAGCGCCAGCTGGAGCTCGAGGCCCGCGACCGGGCGCTCGGGGAGATCCTGCGCGGGCAGAAGGGCTCCCACGCCATCGCGCACCGCGCCCACCAGCGCATGACACCGCTCGTCCGCGAGCTCGTCGACCGGGCCGTGCGCGCCGGGCGCCTCCCGGCCGGCGTCACGTCCGCGGACCTGGTCGCCGTGCACGTCATGGTGGGCAGCGTCGTGGACGCCTCGCGCGACGTCGCCCCCGACCTGTGGCGGCGCGCGCTGGCCATCGCCCTGGCCGGGTTGCAGCACGCGCGGCTGCCGGCCCCCGCACCGCCCGACGACCTCGTCGAGGACCTCTTCGCCCGCGACGAGCGCTGAGGGACCACCGCGCCTCTCCCGCGGGACCCGCCCGGACCGCTCCACCGATCGGTCGACCTCGGGCGCGCCGACTGGACGGCACCGGCGCCCCTGCGCAGGCGATCCGCGGCGCGGGCCGGGTTCCTAGCGTCGACGTCATGCCCGTCATCACCGTGGAGGACCTGACCAAGAGGTACGGGGAGCGCACCGTCGTCGACGGCGTCTCCTTCACCGTCGACGAGGGCGAGGTGTTCGGGCTCCTCGGCCACAACGGCGCGGGGAAGACCACCACCGTGGAGTGCGTCGCCGGCCTGCGCGCCCCCGACTCCGGCACCGTGCGCGTCCTCGGCGTCGACCCCCGCGCCCGCCGCGACGTCGCCCGCGCCGCCATCGGCGTGCAGCTGCAGGAGAGCGCGCTGCCCGACCGGATGCGGGTGGGGGAGGCGCTGCGGTTGTTCGCCTCCTTCCACCCCGACCCCGTCGGCGTGGACGACCTGCTGGAGTCCCTCGGCCTCGCCGGGCACCGCGCCACCGCCTACCGGAACCTCTCCGGCGGGCTGAAGCAGCGGCTGTCGTTCGCCCTCGCCCTCGTCGGCGCACCCCGCATCGCCGTCCTCGACGAGCTGACCACCGGCCTGGACCCGCAGGCCCGCCGCGACGTGTGGCAGATCGTGCGCGACGTGGTCCGCGAGCGCGGCGTCGCCGTCGTCCTGGTCACCCACTTCATGGAGGAGGCCGAGCGCCTGTGCGACCGCGCGGCCGTCCTCGACGGCGGGCGGGTCGTCGCGCTGGACACCCCCGCCGGGCTCGTCGAGCGCGCCGCGGGCGAGCAGTCGCTGCGCTTCACCCCCTCCGCGCCGCTGGACCCCGCGGTGCTGCGCGCGCTGCCGGAGGTCACGTCCGTGGTGGCGTCGGCGGGCGCCGTGCACGTCCACGGCCGCGGCGAGCTCGTGCACGCCGTGATGTCCGTGCTGGCCCGCGAGGGCGTCGTGGCACGCGGGCTGCGGATCGAGCAGACCACCCTCGACGACGCCTACCTGGCGCTGACGGGGAACACCACGCGGAACGAGGAGGTGCGCCCGTGAGCGCGCAGGCGGAACTGGTGCGCAGCGAGGCGCGCCTCATGGCACGCGAACCCCTGGCGACGTTCTGGGTCGTCCTCTTCCCCACGGTCCTGCTGGGGGTGTTCGCCCTCGTCCCGCCCTTCCGCGAGCCCGTCGACGGGCTGGGCGGGCTGACGCTGCTCGACCTGTACGTGCCGATCAACGTGACGCTGGCGCTGGCGTTCCTCGGGCTGCACGTCCTGCCCGGGACGCTCGCCGCGTACCGGGAGCGGGGGGTGCTGCGGCGCCTGGCCACCACCCCGGTCGGCCCGGTGAAGGTGCTGCTGGCGCAGCTGCTGGTGTCGGGCGCCACGGGGGTCGCGGGGGTCGTGCTGCTGCTGGCGGTGGGGTGGGCGGCGCTGGGTGCGCGCACACCGGCCGACCCGGCGCCGTTCCTGGGGGTGCTCGTCCTGGGCCTGCTGGCGATGCTGTCCGTGGGGCTGCTCGTCGCGGCGCTCAGCCGCACCTCCAGGACGGCCTCGGTCACGGGCAACCTGCTGTTCTTCCCGATGATGCTCCTGTCCGGGCTGTACGTGCCGCTGGCCGTGCTGCCGCCCCTGGTGCAGCGCGCCGGGGAGCTCACCCCCCTGGGGGCCGCGGCGCTGGCGATGCAGGACGCGACGGCCGGGGAGCCCGTGGGCGGGCTGCGGGTGCTGGTCCTGGTGGTCTGGACCCTGGTGCCGCTGGCCGTGGCCGTGAGACGTTTCCGGTGGGAGTGATCCGGCGCACGGGCGCACCAGGACGACCGCGGGGAGGCGTGGTGGCCGAGGACGGGGCGTTCTCCACCTCGGAGGGCTGGGCGGTGCGCCTGGAGCGCTGGGAGAGGCTGCTGCCGTACCCGCTGCTGGTGGTGTCCGCGGCGCTGGCGGCGGTCCTCACCGCGCAGGGCTGGTCGACGTGGGAGCGGTGGTGGCAGCTGCTGGGCGTCGCCGTCCTGACCGGTGCCCTCACCGCGTGGTTCGAGCACCGGCCGCGCCCGCCCCGGGTGGCGCTGGCCTGGTACGCCGTGCGCTGGGTGCTCTGCCTGGTGCTGGTGCTGGGGAACCCGTTCTACGGGGTCCTCGCCTGGGTCGGCTACATCGACGCGATCCGCTTCTTCCGCTTCCCCGCGGCCCTGTGCGGCATCGCGGCCACCGCGGTGCTCGTCGCGCTGTCGCAGTCCGCCGGCCCGCCGGAGCCGTCACCGGTCAAGGTCCTGGGCTTCCTCCTGCTGTGGGCGTTCAACGCGGCGCTGGTGACGCTGTTCTCCTCCCAGGGCCTGCTCGCGGAGCAGCGGATGGCCGAGCGCCGCGCCGCGGTCGCGGAGCTCACCGAGGCCAACCGGCGGCTGCGGAAGGCGCAGGCGGAGAACGCCGGCCTGCACGCCCAGCTCGTCGCGCAGGCGCGGGAGGCGGGGGTGCTCGACGAGCGCGCGCGCCTGGCCCGGGAGATCCACGACACCATCGCGCAGGGCCTCACCGGGATCGTCACCCAGCTCCAGGCGGCGCAGTCGGAGGGCCCGGCCGGGGCGCAGCGGGTGGAGAGGGCGGTGGAGTCGGCGCGGGAGTGCCTGGCGGAGACCCGCCGCGCGGTGCAGGCCCTGCGCCCGGCGGCGCTGGAGGACGACGACCTGCCGACAGCCCTCGCGCGGCTCACCGGCAGGGCGGGCCCGGCGGCGCGCCTCGTCGTCACCGGCGAGCCCGTCGAGGTGCCCGGCGAGGTGGGCTCCGCCCTGCTGCGCACCGCCCAGGAGGCCCTCGCGAACGCCGGCCGCCACGCCCGGGCCGGGCAGGTGACCGTGACCCTGTCCCGGATGGGCGACGCGGTGACGCTCGACGTGCGCGACGACGGGGTGGGGTTCGACCCCGCGGAGGTGCCCGGCACCGGGTTCGGCCTGGAGTCGATGCGGCAGCGGATCGCGCTGGTCGGCGGGGCCCTGCACGTGGAGAGCGCCCCCGGCGAGGGCACCGCCGTCTCCGCGCAGGTGCCGCTGACCGCACCCGACCGCGCGGGGGTGCCCGCGTGAGCGCGCTGCGGCTGCTGCTCGTCGACGACCACCCGGTCGTGCGCGACGGGCTGCGCGGGATGCTGTCGGCGGAGCCGGGGTTCGAGGTCGTCGGGGAGGCGGCCGACGGCGCGGAGGCGGTCGCGCAGGTGGACGCCCTCGCCCCGGACGTGGTGCTGATGGACCTGCGGATGCCGCGGATGGGCGGGGTGGAGGCCCTGCGGGTGCTCGCCGGCCGGCCCCGCAGGACCGCGGTGCTCGTGCTGACGACGTACGACACCGACGACGACGTGGCCTCCGCGATCGCGGCGGGCGCCACCGGGTACCTGCTGAAGGACGTGCCGCGCGCCGACCTCGTCCGCGCGGTGCGCGCCGCCGCCCGGGGGCAGTCCACCCTGGCGCCCCCGGTGGCCACGCGGCTGCTCGGGCGGATGCGCGGCCCGGTGCCGGAGCCGCTGTCGGGGCGGGAGGTGGAGGTGCTGCGCCTGGTCGCGGACGGCTGCACGAACCGGGAGGCGGCGCGGCGCCTCAGCATCAGCGAGGCCACCGTGAAGACGCACCTGGTGCACGTGTACGGCAAGCTCGGGGTGGGGGACCGGGCCGCGGCCGTGGCGGCCGGCTACGAGCGGGGGCTGCTCGCCGCGCGGGAGCCCCGGACCTGACCGGGCGGCGCACCCGGGCGGACCGCCCGGCCGGGCGCGGTGCGCTCAGCCGCGGGTGTCGTCCACGGTCCCCAGCGCGTCGGCGACCTCGGCCAGGACGTCCCCGGGGACGGCGGGGCGCGCGGGAGGCAGGGTGCCCGGCGCGGGCTGCCCGCTCGCCCCGGGCACGCGGCGGGCCAGGGGCGCCCGCCGCGAGCCGTCCAGGTCGATCACCCGGGGCTGGAACCCCTCAGCAGCGGACACGTCGGCTCCTCCCGCACACCACGCGCACCCCTCGGTACGCCGGGTGCATGGTGCACCGGCCGCGTCGCGAAGGGAAGCGGGACCGCGCAGCGAAGGGAAGCGGGACCGCGCAGCGAGGGGAGCGGGCCCGCGCCGTCAGGTGAGGGGGTGGCGGGCGCCGGGCGCCAGCAGGGCCTGCTCCGCCACGGGAGCCGGCCGGGCCAGGTGGAAACCCTGGCCGTAGCGCACCCCCAGCTCGCGCAGCGTGTCCAGCTCCGCGGGGGTCTCCACGCCCTCCGCGACGAGCCGGGCGCCCAGCTCGTCCGCGAACAGCACCATGGCGCGGGCCAGGGCACGGCGGCTGAGGTCGGTGTCGATGCCGCGCACCAGGCCCACGTCCAGCTTGATGACCTGCGGGGAGACGGTCAGCACGTGCTGCAGGCTGGCGAAGCCGGAGCCCGCGTCGTCCACGGCCACCGCCACGCCGAGCTTGGCGAGGCGGTCCAGCGCCGCCAGCAGCGGCGGGTAGTCCGCGACCGCGACGTGCTCGGTGATCTCCACGACGATCCGCCCGCGCTGGGTCGCCGCCAGCCGGCGCAGCAGCCGCTCGTCCAGCACCGTGGCGGGGCTGGCGTTGACGGACAGGTAGACCTCCGGCGGCAGGCTCGGCAGCGCCCGCAGGGCGGCGTCGATCGCGGCCAGCTCCAGGTCGGTGCCGCGGCCGACCCGGTGCGCGGCCTCGAAGACGTCCGCGGGGCTGCCGCCCTGCCAGCCGGGGAAGCGGGAGAGCGCCTCGACGCCGGCGACCAGCCCGGTGCGCAGGTCGACGATGGGCTGCACGACGGAGCGCAGCCCGCCGGGGGCGAGGCAGGCGGCGACGGCGGACTCCCGCCGGCGGCGCTCGCCCTCGTGCCGCTGGTGGCGGGCGAGCTGGTCGCCGACGAGGTCGGCCAGCGCGCGCAGGAAGCCGAGGTCGGCGGGGACGAGGGGCTCGGCCGCGGGGGAGATCGTGCAGAGGGTGCCGTAGAGGTCCCCGCCGGGCGTGCACAGGGGCACGCCCGCGTAGGAGCCGATGTCCAGGCCGAGGCGGCGGTTCTGCGCGGAGGCGAAGGGGTCGGCGTCCGCGTCGGGGATGAGCCCGGTGATGCGCCCGTCGAGCACGGCCTGGCAGTAGGTGTTCTCCAGGGGCACGGCCTGCCCGACGGCGAGGCCGAAGGCGTCGGCGTCCCCGGCCAGCCGGTCGTAGCGCTGCACGCCGTCGCCGACGCGGGAGACGATGGCGAGCTTCATGCCGAGGTGGCTGCGGGCCACGTCGAGGATCCGGTCGACGGCGCGCATCGGGTCCTCGTCCTGCACGGCGTCGCGCAGGACGGCCGTGGTGGTGGCGGGGGGCTGCTCCTGCAGGCGCCGGCCGAGCTCGCTGGCGGTGCGCTGGGCGCGCAGGCCGGTGACGGTCTGCGCGGCCTGGCGGGCGAGCGCGGCGGCGACGACCTCGTGGTCGTCGGTGAAGGCGGTCCCGGCGGGGGCGGTGAGGCACAGGACGCCGAGGACGTGGCCGTCGCTGACGATCGGCGCCCCGAGGATCCCGCCCGTGGTGGAGCCGCGGGGACCGCGGCGGACGAGGCAGTGGGCGCGGAGCACGTCCTGCACGGTGGGGTCGGCTAGGGGGACGGGCACGACGGGGTTGCCGGCGGCTCCCGCGGAGGCGCTGTGGGTGACGCCCGTGGGGCCCACCAGCAGGGCCGTCCCGCCGGCCGCCCCGGTGCTGCGGACGGCGACGTCGGCGGTCCGCCGGAGCACGGAGGCCTCGTCGGTGTGGTCGCCGATGCGGACGAGATCCTCGATGGCGTCCGTGAGCGCAGTCATGCGGTCCCCCTTGTCCAACACACTGAGTCACAGTATGTGCACAGTACGTGTCGACAGGATCGCGTGAGAGCGCATTCCGTTACGCCGTCCGGGGCACCTCCCGCTCGGCGAACGCCGCCTCGACCACCCGCGCCCGCAGGTCCTCGATCGTGGCGACCTGCCGCTCCGCCGTGCGCGCCAGCTCCTCCAGCGTCGCCACCGGCAGCCGCGGGTCCGTGCGCGCCAGCACCAGCAGCGTCCGCCACCCCGCCCACTTGCCGTGCACCCCGAGCAGCAGGGCCTCCAGCTCCAGGAAGTCGCTCAGCGGCGCGCGCGCCACCACCCGGCCGTTCGGCTTCAGGCGGCTCACCCGCTCCCCCAGCCACGCCGTCGCCACCTTCGCCCGGTGCACCGGCGCCCCGGTGGCCCGCATGAGCTGCCGCAGCGTGCGCCGCTCGTCGCCCACCTCCCGCGCCAGCTCCGCCAGCACCGCCCGCACCTGGGGGTCCCGGTGCACCGTCGAGGCCCGCCGCAGCAGCGCCAGCCCGGCCGCCGCCCCGGCGTAGTGGTCGTTCAGGTAGATCGCCAGCGGGTCCGTCCGCGACGTCACGGCTGCAGCACCACCTTGATGCAGCCGTCCTCCTTCTTCTGGAAGGTCTCGTACATCGCCGGCGCCTCCTCCAGCGGCACCCGGTGCGTGGCGAGGTCCAGCGTGCCGAGGGGGTCCGCCGGGTCCTCCACCAGCGGCAGCAGCTCGTCGATCCAGCGCCGCACGTTGCACTGGCCCATCCGCAGCTGCACCTGCTTGTCGAACAGCGTCATCATCGGCATCGGGTCGGCCTCCCCGCCGTACACGCCGGACAGGGACACCGTCCCGCCGCGCCGCACCGCGTCGATCGCGGTGTGCAGGGCCGTCAGCCGGTCCACCCCCGCCGTCGAGATCGCCTTGCGCGCGATCGCGTCCGGCAGCAGGCCCGCCGCCTTCTGCGCGAACTTCCCCACCGGCGAGGCGTGCGCCTCCATGCCCACCGCGTCGACGACGGAGTCCGGGCCGCGCCCGTCCGTCAGCTCCCGCAGCACGTCCGCCACGTCGTCGGAGAGGTCGAGCACCTCGACGCCGTGCCGCTCGGCCATCACCCGCCGCTCCGGCACAGGGTCCACCGCGACGACCCGCAGCCCGAGGTGGCGGCCGATCCGGGCGCACATCTGCCCCACCGGGCCGAGCCCCAGCACCGCCAGGGTCCCGCCCGCCGGCACGTCGGCGTACGCCACCGCCTGCCAGGCGGTCGGGACCACGTCGGAGAGGAACAGGTAGCGCTCGTCCGGCAGGTCCGTGCCGACCTTGATCGGCCCGTAGTCCGCGTGCGGCACCCGCAGCAGCTCGGCCTGCCCGCCGGGCACCGAGCCGTACAGCTCCGAGTACCCGAACAGCGCCGCACCCGAGCCCTGCGCGCGCACCTGCGTCGTCTCGCACTGCGACTGCAGCCCGCGGGAGCACATGAAGCACCGCCCGCAGGAGATGTTGAAGGGGACGACCACCCGGTCCCCCACCCGCAGGTTCCCCACGGCCGGGCCCACGGCCTCCACGATCCCCATCGGCTCGTGGCCGACGACGTCGCCCTTCGCCATGAAGGGACCCAGCACCTCGTACAGGTGCAGGTCGGAGCCGCAGATGGCCGTGGAGGTGATGCGCACCACCGCGTCGGTGGGCTCGACGACGCGCGGGTCCGGTACCTCCCGCACCTCCACCGAGCGGGTGCCCTGCCACGTCACTGCGCGCATCGTTCCTCCAGGTCGGGTCCGGGTGGTCGTTCCGCGGCGCTCGGCTCAGCCGCGGTTGAGCTTGTCCTTCACGACCGCGGTGACCTTCTCCACGGTGTTGCTCTTGTCCGTGGTGCCGTAGAAGCGCGGGTCGGGACGGGTCACGTCGCCCAGCGGCACGCCCTGGTTCGGCTCCGGCAGGTACTCGAAGCGCGCGCCCTCCGGGTCGTCCGGGATGGGCCCGTTCGCCCACGAGCCCTCGGCGACGTCCGCGCCGTTCGAGAAGTTGATGAACTGCCGGCCGGCGTCCAGGTACTTCTTGTCGCGCGGGAACTTGTCCGGCACCGGCATGCCCTCCAGGCCCTCGGCCTGCAGCTCCATCGCGGCGGCCGTCCACTGCCGCTGGTGCATGGTGTCGCGCTCGATGAGGAACGAGAGCATGTCCCGCACGCCCTTGTCGTTCGTCATGTGCCACAGCCTCGCCACCTGCAGGCGGCCCTGCAGCTCGGCGTTGGCGTTGGCGGTGAAGTCGGCCAGCAGGTTGCCGCTGGCGGTGATGTAGGAGCCCTGCCACGCGTTGCCGTTGGAGTCCACGGGGCGCGCACCGGCCCCGGCGACGATCGCGTGCTGCACGTCCATGCCGCCGACGACCGCGGCCACGGTCGGGTCGTTCTGCACGGCGTCCTCGACGATGCCGACGGGCGCCTTCTCCAGCAGCCGGGCGATCATGATGGCGAGCATCTCGACGTGGCCGAACTCCTCCGTCGCGATGCTGTAGAGCAGGTCCCGGTACTTGCCCGGGATGTGGACGTTCCAGGCCTGGAAGCCGTACTGCATGGCGACGGTGATCTCGCCGTACTGCCCGCCGAGCGCCTCCTGGAGCTTGCGGGCGTAGATGGCGTCGGGCTGGTCGGGCTTCGCCTCGTGCTGGAGCTCCTGGCGGTGGAAGAACACGCGTACCTCCGGTGGTCTGCTGCGGGTACCGCGCCCCGCTCGCCGGGGCGCCGTGCTGGTCTCGATCTGGTTGAACGTCGCTGCACCGGCGCCCTACCCGCCCCGCCGGTGTTCACACCCGGACCGCGGCAGTTCACAGGCTCCGGTGCCCCCCGGCCGCCGGGCCCCGGTGGTTTGATGCGGCCCATGCCCGTCGACGTCGCCGGTCCCGCCGTCCCGTCCCTCCCGCCCGTGCACCGCCGGGTGCCGCCGGAGTGGGCGCCACACGCCCGCACCTGGCTGGCGTGGCCGACGGCGGACGGCACGTTCGGCGCCGCCGGCGGCGAGCGGCTGGCCGCCGCGCGCGAGGCGTGGGCGGCGCTGGCCTGCGCCGTGGCCCACCACGAGCCCGTGACGGTCCTGGCCCGCGCCGGCGAGGGCGCCGCCGCGCGGGCCGCAGTGCGCTGCCGCGCGGAGGTGGCCGAGGTGGCCGAGGTCCCCCCGGGCGGGGTGTGGCTGCGCGAGAGCGGCCCGGTGTTCGTGCGCGGGGCCGACGGCACCGCCGCCGCGGTCGGCCGGGCGGCCCCGGAGCGCGACCGGCTCCTCGCCCGGCGCGTGGCGGAGCTGGCGCGGGTGCCGCTCGTGGAGTCCTCCCTCGTGCCGGCGGCCGGGGGCGCGGTGCGCGTGGACGGGCAGGGCACCGCGCTGGTGCCGGAGGCGGTGCTGCCGGACCCGGGCCGCGACCCCGGCCCGGCCCGCGCGGAGGCGGAGGCGGAGCTGCGGCGCACCCTGGGCGTCGAGCGCACGGTGTGGCTGCCGCGGGGGGCGGGCGCCGGCGCGCACGGGCCCGCGGACGTCGCGGCCTTCGCCCGGCCCGGGCTGGTCCTGGCGCACGTGCAGCCGGACCCGCGGCACCCCGACCACGAGGTCTGCGCGGAGACCGTGCGGCTGCTGCGGGCCTCGGAGGACGCGCGCGGGCGGCGGCTGGAGGTCGTGGAGGTGCCGGCGCCGGAGGTGGACGGGGAGCTCGCGGGCGCCACCTACCTGGGCTTCTACCTGGTCAACGGGGCGGTGCTGCTGGGCGGGGTGGGCGGTGTGCGGGAGGCGGAGGTGGTGGCGCTGTTCCGCCGGGTGTTCCCGGAGCGGGCGGTGGACGTGGTGGACGCGCGGGCGGTCCTCGCCGCGGGTGGCGGGGTGCACCGGGCCGTCCAGCCGCAGCTCGCCCCCTGACCCGCGAGATTCCACAAGACTTCTTGTGCAACATTCGTCGTGCTCCTAGCGTGGCGGCATGCCCGAACCCCGGCGCACCGTCGCGCACGTCCGCGACCCCGCCACCATGCGCGCCCTCGCCCACCCCACCCGCCTGCGCCTCCTCGGCGAGCTGCGCACCTCCGGCCCCCGCACCGTCGGCCAGCTCTGCGCCGTCCTCGACGAGGCCCCCGGCTCCGTCAGCTACCACGTCGGCAAGCTCGCCGCCGC
The DNA here is from genome assembly GCF_054590795.1 of Kineococcus anabasis. Taxonomy (NCBI): domain Bacteria; kingdom Bacillati; phylum Actinomycetota; class Actinomycetes; order Kineosporiales; family Kineosporiaceae; genus Kineococcus; species Kineococcus anabasis. The sequence goes on along the minus strand of NZ_BAAIHU010000008.1, from coordinate 198,789 downwards.
CGGCCTCGTCGAGCAGGCACCCCACCTCGCCCGCGACCGCCGCGAGCGCTGGTGGCGCGCCGCCCACGACGTCTCCTCCTGGGAACCGCCCGAGGAGTACGCCGGCCCCGGGCACGCCACCGCCTACCGCGAGCTGCAGCGCACCGTCCAGCAGGGCCTCGCCGCCGAGCACGCCCGCTATCTCGACGCCGAGGCGTCACTGCCCCGCGAGTGGGTCGAGGCCGCCGTCAGCGGTGACCTCGTCCTGCACCTGAGAGCCCCCGAGCTCGCCGAGCTCAGCGCCGAGCTCGAGGCCCTCGCCGAGCGCTGGCACCTGCGCAGCGACCCCGGCCGCGAGGACGCCGCACCCACCTGGTTCGTGTACTCCACCTTCCGGAAGCCCGCGTGAGCGCCCCCGCGGGAACCGCCAGCGCCGCCGCCCAGCGCAGCCGCCGCCCCCTCGCCGGGCTCCTCACCGCCCACGGCATCTCCACCGGCGGCAACGCCGTCACCCTCGTCGCCGTCCCCCTGCACGTCCTGCAGACCACCGGCTCCGCGGCCCTCACCGGCCTCGCCGCGTTCTGCGCCACCGTGCCCGTCGTCGTCGGCGGCACCCTCGGCGGCGTCCTCGCCGACCGCGTCGGCCACCGCCGCACCAGCATCGCCGCCGACCTCACCAGCGCCGCCGCCATCGGCGCCGTCCCCCTGCTGCACGTCACCACCGGCCTGCCCCTGTGGGCGCTGCTCGCCCTCGTCGCCCTCGCCGGCCTCCTCGACGTCCCCGGACAGGCCTCCCGCTACGCGCTCCTGCCCGAGCTGGCGGCCACCGCCGGCACCCCCGTGGGCCGCGCCACCGGGCTCATCGCGAGCGCCGACCGCGGCTCCCGCATGCTCGGCGCCCCCCTCGGCGGGCTCCTCGTCGCCACCGCCGGCGCCCCCTGGGCCCTGGCCGCCGACGCCGCCACCTTCCTCGTCTCGGCCCTCCTCGTCGCCCGGTGCGTCCCCCGCAGCGCCCCCCACGACGTCCCCGGCGCGCGGGCCGCCTCCGACGGGGACGGGAAGGGCGCCGGCTGGCTGCGGGACCTGCGCGACGGCCTCGGCACCGTCCTCGGCAGGCCCCTGCTGCGCGCCCTGCTGCTCCTCGTGCTGCTCGCCAACGTCCTCGACTCCGCCGAGCTCGGCGTGCTCCTGCCCGTGCACAGCACCCGCGTCCTCGGCGACCCCGCCGCCACCGGCCTGCTCCTCGGGGTGTTCAGCGGCGGCGCGCTCCTCGGCAGCCTCGCCTGGGCCGCCGTCGGGCACCGCCTGCCCCGGCGGGCCGTCTTCACCGCCGCCTACCTCGTCTGCGGCGCCCCGCCGTTCCTCGCCCTCGCCCTCGCCCCGCCCCTGCCGGTGCTGCTCGCGGTCTTCGCCGCCGCCGGGCTCGCGGCCGGGTCCATCAACCCGATCATCGACGCGGTGCTGCTGGAGCGGACCCCCGTGCACGCCCGCGCCCGCGTCCTCGGCCTCGTCGCCGCCCTCGCCTGGCTCGGGACGCCCCTCGGGCCGCTGCTGGCCGGGCTCGCCGTGGACGCCGCCGGGCTGCGCCCCACCCTGCTCGTCGCGGGCGGCCTGTACCTCCTGCTCACCCTCGCCCCCCTGCGCGGCGGGCCCTGGCGGGAGCTCGGCACACCCCCCACCCGGCCCGGCACCCCCTGAGCGGCCCGGCGGGCCTCAGGCCCCGCCGGGCACCGCCCCGTACCAGCGCCAGCGCTGCAGGCGCTCCCGGCCGGGCTGCTCCGTGCGGCCCGTCGCCCACAGCAGGTCCCGCCACGGGTCCTCCAGGCGCTCCACGTGCGGGAACAGCCGCCGCAGGACCCGCTCGCAGGCCGCGGGGTCCGGCTCCCAGCGCCGGTCCAGGGCCAGGGCCACGTCGTGCACGTGCACCGCCGTCTCCACGAAGCCCATCGCCGCGAAACCGGGCCCGTCCGACAGCCCCGACGGGTGGTACGCCCGCCGCCCCGCCGGCACCGAGCGCGCCGCCGCCGCCAGCAGGGCGCCCGCCGACTCCAGCACGTCCAGCAGCCCCGCCGGCCCCGCCGTCCGCTCCACGTGCAGCATCACCGCCGGACCCCCCGTGCGGTCCGCCCCGTACTGCACCGGCAGGTACTCCCCCGCCGGCGGCCGGCGCGGACCCAGCTGCAGGGCGTAGGCCAGCAGGTCGTCCACGACGTGCTCACCCACCTCCCAGCACGACCAGCGCGAGCCCGCGGCCGGCCGGTCCCACTCCTCCTCCGCGGTGTCCCGCAGCGCGTCCGCGGCGGCGGCCACCACGGCCAGCAGGTCACCGGCCAGGTCCGCGGTCGGCTCACCCGTCACGTCACCGGCAGGAGGCAGCATCCGGGCATGGTAGGCACCCGCCCACACGTGGCCCCGTTCCCCTGCCGTGGTTACGGTGGGTCGATGCAGACCTCACCCGGGACGGTGGAGGAGGCCGTGCGCCGGGCGGACCGGATCGCCACGGAGGTCGCCGCGCCGCTGGCCGCCCACACCGACGCCGGGAACTGGCCCGTGGAGGTGCTGCAGGCACTGCAGGAGGCCGGGCTCGGCGGCCTCGCCGCCCCCGTGCACGTCGGCGGCTCCGGTCTCGGCCTGCGCGCCCTCGCCGGCGTCAGCGAGGTCCTCGGCACCGCCTGCGCCTCCAGCGGCCTCTGCTTCGGGATGCACGTCGTCGCCACCGCCGTCATCGCCGCCAAGGCCACCGACACCCAGGTCAAGGAGTACCTCTCCCCCATCGCGGCCGGCGAGCACCTCACCACCCTCGCCCTGTCCGAGCCCGGCACCGGCGCGCAGTTCTGGCTGCCCCAGACCCAGATCCGGCGCACCGAGGACGGCTACACCGTCGACGGGGAGAAGAGCTTCGTCACCAACGGCGGCCGGGCCGACTCCTACGTCCTGTCCACCGTGGCCGCCGACGAGGACGCCCCCTCCGGGCAGTTCTCCTGCGTCGTCGTCCCCGGCGACGCCCCCGGCCTGGAGTGGGTCGGCGGCTGGGACGGGATCGGCATGCGCGGCAACTCCTCCCGCCGGGCGCGCCTGGACGCCGTGCACGTGCCCCACGACGGCCTGCTCGGCGCCGAGGGCGACCAGATCTGGTACGTCTTCGAGGTCGTCGCCCCCTACTTCCTCGTCGCCATGGCCGGCACCTACCTCGGGGTCGCGCAGGCCGCGCTGGCCGAGGCGGGCCGGCACCTCAGGTCCCGCCGGCACGCCCACTCCGGCCGCTCCCTCGCCGCCGAGCCGGTCCTGCAGCACCGGCTCGGGCAGCTGTGGGCGCAGGTGCAGCGGACCCGGTCGCTGGTGCGCTGGGCCGCCACCGAGGCCGACACCGGCGGGCCCGACGCCCTGCCCGGCCTGTGCGCCGCCAAGGCCGAGGTCGCCGACTGCGCCGTGCAGGTCGCCAACGAGGCGATGACCCTCGTCGGGGGCATCGGCTACCGCGACCGCTCCCCGCTGGAGCGGCACCTGCGCGACGCCCGCGCCGCGCACGTCATGAGCCCCACCACCGACATCCTCCGCACCTGGACGGGCCGGGCGCTGCTGGACGTGCCCCTGCTCGCCGACTGAGCGGGCGCTCCGTGGTCCTGGACGTCGCGCTCGTCGGCCTCACCCCCGCGGACCTCCCGCTGCCCCCGGAGGTCGCCGTCCGCGACGGGCACGGCACGGACACCGGCGCCGCCCTCCGCGCGCTCGACGCCGGCACCGCCCTCGACGTCCTCGACGCGGTGGTCGTCGGCCCCGCCGGCGGCTCCCAAGTCACGGCGGTGCAGCACGTGCACGCCCTCGCCCCGGAGGCGTCCCTGGTCGTGCTGCTGCCGCCGGGGGACCCCGCCGGGGTCCGCCGGGCGCTGCGCTACTCCCCCGGCGTGCCCGCGGAGATCGAGCTCGTCGAGGGCACCGGGCCCGACGCCGCCCACCGCGTCGTCGAGGCCGCGCAGCACGCCGCCCTGCGCCGGCGGCACCGCACCCTGCTCGCCGCCGTCGCCGCGCAGCCCCGGCGCCCCACCCCCGCACCCTCGGCGGGCACCCCCCTCGGGGCCCTCCTCGACCACGCCCCGCTCGGCGTCCTCGTCATCGACCCCGACGGGCTCCTGCTGTCCTGGAACCGGCGCGCCGCGGGGCTGCTGCGGATCGGCCGCTGGGAGACCGGCACCCCCCTGACCGGCTACCTCGCCGACCCCGACGCCGCCCGGGACGCGCTGGCCCGCATCCGCGCCGGGGAGGTGTCGGTCCCGCCCCGCCCCGTCGCGCCCCTGCGCCGCGCCGACCTGGAGGACGACGTCGCGCTGGAGCTCAGCGCCGTCGCGACCCGCCTCGACGACGGCCGCCCCGCCGTGCTCGTGCTGCTCGTCGACGTCACCGGCCGCCGCGCCGCCGAGGCCGCGCGCGACCTGCTCTCCGCGCGCCTGCTGGTGGTGCGGCGCTCCCAGGAGTTCCTGCTGCGCGCCTCCGACGTCCTGGCCACCGTCTCCGGCTACGAGGACACCCTGGAGCAGCTCGCCAGGGTGTCGGTGCCCACGCTGGGGGACCTGTGCCTCATCGACGTGCTCGACGACGACCGGCGGCTGCGCCGCGTCGCCGTCGCCGCCGCCGACGAGGCCCACGCCCCCCTGGCCCGGGAGCTGAAGGAGCGCTACGCGCCGCGCGCGGACAGCACCCACCCCGCGGCGACCGCGCTGGTCGGGCACACGCGCTGGTCGGCGACCGTGACCCCCGACTGGCTGCGCCGGCAGGCCCGCGACGAGCGGCACCTGCAGATCCTCGAGCAGCTCGGCGTGAGCGGCTACATCACGGTGCCCCTCGTCGCCGACGGGGAGGTCCTCGGCACCGTCTCGGTGGTGCTCACCGGCACCGCCCGGCGGTTCGGGCCCGACGACGTGGCCCTCGCCGAGGAGCTCGCCGGGCGCGTGGCGCGGGTCGTGGCCAAGGAACGCCGCTACGACCAGGAGCACCGCATCGCCGAGGCGCTGCAGCGCAGCATGCTGACCCGGCTGCCGCGGCTGCCCGGCCTGGAGCTCGCCTCGCGCTACGTCCCCGCGCGGCAGGGCACCCACGTCGGCGGTGACTGGTACGACGCGTTCGCCTTCCCCGGCGAGGACCCCGTCGTCGTCATCGGCGACGTCGTCGGGCACGACCTGGAGGCCTCCGCCCGGATGGGCGCGCTGCGCAACGCCCTGCGCGGCCTGGCCCACGGCCGCAGCGGCGGGGCGGCCGCGGTGCTCACGGCGCTGGACGCGCTGACCACCGGCCTGGGGGTGGCCGACCTGGCGTCGGTGCTCTACGGCGTGCTGGAGCCGGGGCCCGGCGGGGGGCGCCGGCTGCGCTGGTCCAACGCCGGCCACCTGCCGCCGCTGCTGCTGGTGCCCGGGGCCGCCGCCCGCTTCCTGGAGCACGAGGCGGACCCGCTGGTCGGCGCCGGCCACCTCGGTGCCCGCTCCGAGCACGTCGTGGACGTCCCGCCGGGCGCCACGGTGCTGCTGTACACCGACGGGCTCGTGGAGGACCGGGCCGAGCAGCTGGAGCGGGGCCCCGGCGTGCTGGCCGACCTGGCGACGCGGCTGTCCGGGGCACCGCTGGAGGAGCTGTGCGACGCGGCGCTCGGCGAGCTGGGCCGCGACTCCGAGGACGACATCGCCCTGCTGGCCGTGCGGGTCCTGCCCGCGGGCTGAGGAGGGCCCCAGCCCTGGAGGGGGACGTTCTGCGCGCGACACGCCGGTGTCGCGCGACCGGACGTCCCCGCGAACGGGCGGCCGCGCCTCGCCGGGGACGTCGTGCGGCGCGACACCGGCGTGTCCGGCGCCGAACGTCCCCGCGAACGGCCGCGCCTCAGCCCTGCTGCGCCTCCGGCTGCTGCGCCCACCAGCGCAGCAGCTCCTCCGTCGCCGCCGCCGCGCCCAGCGGGCCGCGCTCCATCCGCACCCCCAGCAGGTGCTTGTACGCCCGCCCCACCACCGGCCCGGGGCGCAACCCCAGCAGCTCCATGATCTGCGTGCCGTCGAGGTCGGGCCGGACCGCGTCCAGCTCCTCCTCCCGCCGCAGCCGGTCGATGCGCTGCTCCAGGTCGTCGTACGCCGCGGCCAGCCGCTGCGCCTTGCGCTGGTTGCGGGTCGTGCAGTCGCTGCGCGTCAGCTTGTGCAGGCGCGTCAGCAGCGGCCCCGCGTCCGTCACGTAGCGGCGCACCGCCGAGTCCGTCCACTCCCCGTCGCCGTAGCCGTGGAAGCGCAGGTGCAGCTCCGTCAGGCGCGCCACCGCCTTGATCGTGTCCTTGTCGAAGCGCAGCGCCCGCAGCCTGCGGGCCACGAGCTTGGCCCCCACCACCTCGTGGTGGTGGAAGCTCACCCCGCCCGCCGGCTCGAAGCGCCGCGTCGCCGGCTTGCCGATGTCGTGCAGCAGCGCCGCCAGCCGCAGCACCAGGTCCGGGCCCGGCACCGGCCCCTCCGGGCCGTCCTCCAGGTCCATCGCCTGCCGCAGCACCGTCAGGGAGTGCTCGTAGACGTCCTTGTGGCGGTGGTGCTCGTCGATCTCCAGCCGCAGCGCGGGCAGCTCCGGCAGCACGTGGTCCGCCAGGCCCGTGTCCACCAGCAGCCGCAGGCCGGCCACCGGGTCGGCCGCCACGAGCAGCTTCTCCAGCTCCGTGCGCACCCGCTCCGCCGAGACGATCGTGATGCGCTCGGCCATGCCCGTCATCGCCGCCACGACCTCCGGCGCGACCCGCAGGCCCAGCTGCGCGGCGAAGCGCGCCGCCCGCATCATCCGCAGGGGGTCGTCGGAGAAGGACTCCTGCGGCGTCCCGGGCGTGCGCAGCAGCCCCGCCGCGAGGTCCCGCAGCCCGTCGTGGGGGTCGGCGAACTCCAGCGACGGCAGCCGCAGCGCCATCGCGTTGACCGTGAAGTCCCGCCGCGACAGGTCCGGTACGAGGTCGCTGCCGTAGGACACCTCGGGCTTGCGGGAGGACGCGTCGTAGCTCTCCGAGCGGTACGTCGTCACCTCCACGACGACGTCGAGGCCGCCGAGCCGCTTGCGCGCGCCGATCGTGCCGAAGTCGCGGCCGATCTCCCAGTGCGCGTCGCCCCACCGCGCCAGCAGCGCCGCCGTGGCGTCGGGGTGGGCGTCGGTGGTGAAGTCCAGGTCCGCCGAGGTGCGGCCCAGGAAGGCGTCCCGCACCGGCCCGCCCACCAGCGCCAGCTCGTGCCCGGCGCGCTCGAAGACGCGGCCGAGGTCCGTGAGCACCGGCATGACGGGCTCCAGCGCCGCCACGGCGCGGCGGCGGGCATCGTCCAGGACCGCCTGCAGGGCGTGCTGGCCGGACGGGACACCGGGCTGCGGGGCGGGAGCCGCGTCGGTCGGGGATTCGGGGGACGGCACGGGGTCCAAGGGTGCCAGAGTCGCGGGCACCCCCGCGGAGGCCGCGATCCGGGACCGTGCCGCGGGACCGTGCCGCGGGACCGTGCTGCGGGACCGTGTTCCGCGATCGGGGCCCGCGTGCGGGAGTGGTGGCCCGGGGTCGCCCCCCGGCGTGGTTACAGTGAGGCGGTGGTCAGGCCTGCGCGGGAGCCGCGGCGACGGCTGCCCACCGTGCAGGAGACCTCCGCCGGTGGGCTGGTCGTCGACGTGGACGCCCCCGTGCCGCGCGCCGCGGTGATCTGCCGCCTCAACCGGGCCGGGCGCCTGGAGTGGTGCCTGCCCAAGGGCCACCTGGAGGGTGCGGAGACGCCCCAGGAGGCCGCGGTGCGGGAGATCGAGGAGGAGACCGGCATCCGCGGCCGGATCATCGACTCCCTGGGCCACATCGACTACTGGTTCTCCGCCGAGGGCCGCCGCATCCACAAGGTCGTGCACCTCTACCTGCTGGTCGCCACCGGGGGGGACCTCACCGTCGAGGGCGACCCGGACCACGAGGCGGTGGACGTGGCGTGGGTGCCGCTGCCCGAGCTGAGCAACCGCCTGGCCTTCCCCAACGAGCGCAGGATGGCCGAGGCCGCCGCCTCCCGGCTCGTCGGCAGCGCGTGAGGGCAGGGCCCGGCACCCGCAGGGGCGTGGCCGCCGGCCTCGTCCTGGCCGCGGTGGCCGCGGGCGGCCCGGCGCTCGCCGCGGCAACGCCCACGGCCCGCCCCGGCACCTCCTCCCGCAGCACCGCCGCGCGCGCCACCCTGCCCGTGGAGGTGCGGCCGGTGTCCGTGCAGCCCGCCGCCTACGTGCCCGCGGGCGCGGCGCCCGCCGGTGCGCAGCCCACCGGCTCGACCGTGACCGTGCGGGGCACGGTGCGCAACACCGGCACCGAGCCGGTGGAGGACGTGACGGTGCACCTGCGCGTGCAGCGCGCCGCCCTGCGCACCCGCGAGGCCGTCGACGACTGGGCCGACGCGGCCCCCACCGCCGCCCTGGGCGGCGGCTTCCGGTCCGTCGCGCAGGTCCCCGCGGGCAGCCTGCCCGGTGGGTCGCGCCGGGAGCCCGCCGTGCTGGTCCCCGGCACCCTCGCGCCCGGGGAGGAGGCCCCGTTCACCCTCACCGCCGACGCCGCCGACCTCGGCACCGCGCCCGGTGCCCACGCCACCGCCGTGGAGGTGCGCTCCGGCACGCGGCGCGCCGGGATCGCCCGCACCTACCTCACCGCCGCCCCGGCGACCACCGTGCAGGGCACCCGCATCTCGCTGCTCACGCCGCTGGTCGCGCCCCGGCCGCTGGACCGCGCCGAGCCCGCCGACGGCCTCGCGGACGCCGCGGACCTCGCCGCGCAGGTGCGCGGCGGCGCCCTGGGCAACACCCTCGCCGCCACCGCCGACCGGCGCGTCTCCTGGGTGCTGGACCCGGCGCTGCTGCGCTCCGCGCAGGCCGCCGCGCAGGAGGGCGCGGACGGCCCGGACGGGCGGGCCGCCGCCGACTGGCTGGCGGCGGTGCGCGCCGGCGCCACCGGCCGCGACGTCCTCGCCCTGCCCTGGGCCGACCCCGACCTCGCCGCCCTGGCCCGCGCCGGCGACGGCGCCGCCCTGCTGGAGGCCGCCGGGCGGGCCGGGTCCGAGGCCGCCGAACTGCTCGGCGAGCCCGTCCTGGACGACGTGGCCTGGCCCGCGGGGGGCGCGGCCGACGCCCGCACCGCCGCGTTCGCCGCCGCCGGCGGAGCGAGGGCCGTGGTGCTCGACAGGGCCTCCGCGCCCGTCGAAGCCGACCTGACCTACACCCCCACGGGCCGCAGCGACGTGCGCACCCGCGAGGGCACCCTCGACGCCCTCGTCGCCGACGCCGAGCTGTCCGCCGCGCTGGCCGGCACCGCGCAGGAGGACTCCGGCACCCTCGCCGTGCAGCGCTTCCTCGCCGAGGCGGCCACGGTGACCCTGGAGCGGCCCAACGACACCCGCAGCCTGCTGGCCGTCGCACCCCGCGGCTGGAACCCGTCCCCCGCGGCCGTCACCGCCCTCCTCGCGGCCCTCGACGCCTCGCCGTGGGCCGAGGTGCAGCCCCTGTCGGACCTGCTGGCCACCGAGGCGCCCGGCGGGGCGCACGGCCCGCCGGGGGAGAAGGTGGAGGACCCCACCCGGCGGCTGCCCGGCGCGCACCTGCAGGCGCTGGCCACCACCCGCCGCCGCCTCGACGGTCTCGCCGCCGCCCTGCAGGGCCCCGCGCCGCAGGTGCAGGACCGGCAGCGGGCGGCCCTCGCCCTGGCGTCGGTGGCGTGGCGCGGGCGCGGCGAGGACCTGGTGGAGTCCCGCACCCGGCTGGACGCGGCGGTGCGGGACCTGCTCGCCGCGGTGCGCATCGCCCCGGGCAGCGACCGCAACCTGGCCGCCACCCACGCCGAGCTGCCCCTGACCGTGGTCAACGAGCTGCCCGTGCCGGTGACGGTGGAGCTGACGATGCGCCCGCGCACCGCCCGGCTGCGGCTGGCGGACCGCTCCCGCACCCTGACGCTGCAACCGCGCAGCCAGCAGCGGGTGGGCGTGCCCGTGGAGGCCGTCGCCAACGGCCGGGTCGTCGTGGACGCGGAGCTGCGGACCCCGGACGGCACCGCCCTCGGGGCGCGCGCACCCATCACCGTGAACATCAGCATGGGGTTGGAGACGTGGATCCTCGGTGGCGTCGCGGGCGGCGCGGGCCTGCTGCTGGCCGTGGGCCTGGTGCGGGCGGTGCGCCGGGGGCACCGCCGGATGGACGAGGTGGAGGTCGTGGTGCCCGCGGACGGCGCGGGGACGGACGACGCGGGCACCCCGGGGGCGGCTGACGGCGCGGGCGCGCAGGGACCGGTCCGCACGTCCTGACCCGCGGACCGCCGATCCGTGAGGCCGACCGGCGGACCCCCGGCCCGGCTCAGCGGCGCACGCGGCGCAGCAGCGGGGTGACCAGGTCGGTCAGCTCGTGCACCCGCATCAGGCGGCACAGCGCCGTGAACACCACCAGCAGCAGCACCCCGCACACCCCGGTCACCACCACGGCCAGCGGCCACCCGGGCAGGGCCGGGCCGAGCAGCGCCCCCAGGCCCCGCGTGGCCCCCCAGGTCACCGCACCGGAGACCACCGCGATGACCGCCAGCCGCACCGCCGTGCGCAGCAGCCGGTGCCCGTCGATCCCGCCGCCGTCCAGCGAGCGCAGCCGGCGGCGCAGCAGCACCAGCGACAGCGCGCACACCACGACGTTCGAGACGGACATCGCCACGCCGATCCCCACGACCTGCCAGCGCGGCGCCACCGACAGCAGCAGCAGCACGTTGGCCGCCGTGACGACCACCGCGCCCACCACCTGCACCAGGAACGGGGTGCGGGCGTCCTCGTAGGCGTAGAACACCCGCTGCACCAGGTACGTCACCCCGAACGGGACCAGCCCGGCCGCCATCGCCACGACCACCTCGCCCACCCAGCGCCCACCGGCCCCGAACAGGGTCACGCCGATCCAGGGCCCCAGCACGGCGAGCGCCACCGCCGCGAGGGTGCCCGCCGCCGCGACCGTCCGGGCGCCGGAGGAGAAGTCGCGCCGCACCGCGGCCGTGCCCGAGTCGGCGGCCGCGCGGCTGATCCGCGTGAACAGCGCCGTCACCAGCGACACCGCCACGATCGAGTGCGGCAGCATGAACAGCAGGTAGGCGTACGTGTAGGTCGGCCCCGTCGCCCCGTCCAGGCCCGCCCGCTCCAGCGCGTTCCCGGCGCTCGTCATGACCCGCGACGTGAGCAGGTACGCGAGCTGGCCCACGGCGATCCCCGCGAACGTCCAGCCCGCCACCCTCCCCGCGGTGCGCAGGCCCATCCCCCGGAAGCCCCACCGCGGCCGGTACCGGAACCCCGCCCGGTGCAGCGGCACCAGCAGCACCAGCGCCTGGGCCGCCACCCCCAGGGTGTGCCCGCCCGCCAGCAGCGCCACCATGCCCGGCGTCCACCCGGCCGGCCGCAGCAGCTCCGCGCCCGGGTACAGCACGAGGAACACCACGACCGCCGCGATCGCCACCACGTTGTTCAGCGCCGGCGCCCACATGTACGCCCCGAAGCGGCCGTGCGCGTTGAGCACCTGCCCCAGCACCGTGTACAGCCCGTAGAAGAAGACCTGCGGCAGGCACCAGAACGCCATGAGCGTGGCCAGCGCCAGCCAGTCCGCCGCCCAGCCGCCGGAGTACGCCCGCACCACCAGCGGCGCCGCGAGCGTCAGCGCGAGCGTCGTCCCGCCCATGACGAGCAGCGCCAGGGTGATGAGCCGGTCCAGGTAGTCCCGCCCGCCGTCCGGCATCCGGAACGAGCGCATGATCTGCGGCACGAGGACCGCGTTGAGCACCCCGCCCGCGAGCAGCATGTAGAAGACGTTCGGCGCCTTGTTGGCCAGGTCGAACGTCTGCGCACCGATCTGCGTGGAGACGCCGAGGGCCGCGGCCAAGGCCGCCACCCGCCCGAACCCCAGCACCCGCGACACGAGCGTCCCGCTCGCCATCAGGGCGCTGGAGCGCGCCAGGGACTCCCGCCCGTCCGCTCCGTCCGCCACGGCGTCCCCCTCCGGTCGGGCGGCCTGCGGCCGGCTCTGCGTGCGGGGCTCCCCTGCGCTGCTCACGCCCCGATGGTCGCCGATCCCGCGGGCCCCGCGCGCCCGGCCCCGTCCCCGGCCCGTGGACGTCCCGTGCAGGGTGCACCCGGCCCGCCGTCCGGCCGGGCCGCGAGGGCGCGGCGCGCACCCGTCCGGCGCAGCCCCGCCCCTAGCATGGGCTCCGCCCGCACCCCGCGTGCGGGCTGAGCCGTCCCCACCGGGGGGCGGGCGCGACCTCGGGGGGCAGTCCTGGACGGCGTGGGCCGCGGCACCGTGGCGGACCGCTACGTGCTCGGCCGGCGGATCGCCCTGGAGAGCTCCACGCCCGCGTGGGAGGCCCACGACACCACCCTCGACCGGCGCGTCACCGTGCGGACCCTGCCCGCGCAGGACCCCCGCGCGGAGGACTTCCTCGACGCCGCCCGCCGCGCCGCGCTCCTCAGCGAGCAGCGCCTGCCCCGCGTGCTGGACGCCGGCACCGACGACGGCGTGGCGTTCGTCGTGGAGGAGCACGTCGAGGGCGTCTCCCTCGGGGAGCTGCTGGTGCAGGGCCCCCTGCCGGCGGCGGCGGTGCGCTCCCTCGTCGGCGAGGCCGCGGCCGCCCTGGACGCCGCCGCCCGCCGGGGCCTGCACCACACGCGCCTGACCCCCGAGTCGGTGCTGCTGTGCGTGGACGGGCGGGTGCGGGTGCTCGGCACGGCGCTGGAGGCGGCCCTGGAGCTGGACCCCCCGCACGTGTCCGCGGCGCGGGCGGCGGCGCTGGCCAACCGCCGCGACGCCGTGGGTCTCGTCGCCCTCGTCTACGCGGGGACGACGGGACGCTGGCCCGTGGTGGAGGACGTCGAGCCGTACCCGTCGCTGCCGTCGGCGCCGGTGGACGGGCCGCACTCGGCGCCCATCCCGCCCAAGGACCTGCACCCGGAGGTCCCCAACGACCTCGACACGCTGTGCGCGGTGACGTTCGGCCCGAACGAGGACGGGCCCCGCGACCCCGGCGAGCTGGCGCTGCAGCTCGCGCCGTGGTCGATGGACCCGTGGGAGCCGACCCTGCGGCGGATGCGCGGCGAGCACGCCGTGCGGGAGTTCCGCGAGAAGATCACCGGCCGCGAGGAGGTGCCGGAGGAGGAGCCGCCCGCACCGTTCGTGGCGCCCAAGCCCACGGCGCGCCCGCCGCTGGAGCAGTCGCGGTACGCGCTGAAGGTCGTCGCGGTGTGCGTCGCGGTGGGTCTGGTGCTCGCGGTGTGGTCGCTGAGCCGCCTCGTGGTGCCGGTCGTGGAGGGCGTGCTGCCCGCGAGCTCGCGGCCCACGAGCGCGGCACCGGCGGCCGCGGACGCCCCGCCCGCCCCGGCGCCCCCGCCCCCCGCTCCGGCCCTCACGGCACCGGCGCCGCTGCCCGTGACGGTGACCCCCGTCGACCCCCTGGGCGACGGGGAGGAGAACGACGCCGACGCGGCCGCCGCGGCCGACGGCGATGCGGGCACCGCGTGGCGGACGCAGCGCTACTCCTCCCCGGCCTTCGGCGGGCTCAAGGACGGCGTGGGCCTGGTGCTGGACCTGGGCGCCGAGGCGGACGTGAGCGCCGTGGAGGTCCTCGCGGGCGGCAGCGGCGGGCGGGTGGAGCTGCGCGTGCTGCCCGGCCCCGACGTCGAGGGCGGCACGGGGGTGGTCGTGGCGGGTGCCGGCGGCAGCGGGGAGCTGCGCCTGGCCCCGCCGCAGCCGGTGCGGGCGAGCGCCCTGCTGCTGTGGTTCACGGAGCTGCCGCGGCTGGACGGCGGCCACCGCGGGGAGGTGGCGGAGGTGCGCGTCCTCGGCGTCCCGGCGGCACCCGCGGCGGGCTGACGTGCCGCCGGGCGTCCCGGGCGGGGACGAGCGCACCGACGCGGAGCTGCTGGCCGCGCACGTCGCCGGTGACCCGGACGCGTTCGGGGAGGTGGTGCGCCGGCACCGGGACCGGCTGTGGGCGGTGGCGCTGCGCACGTGCGGGGACCCGGAGGAGGCCGCGGACGCGGTGCAGGACGCGCTGGTGTCGGCGCTGCGGGCGGCGGACCGCTTCCGGGGCGACTCGGCCGTGACGACGTGGCTGCACCGGATCGTCGTCAACGCGTGCCTGGACCGGGCCCGGCGCCGCGCGGTGCGCCCGACGGTCCCGCTGGAGGAGGGCACCTCCGGCCCGGACGACGACGCGGCGCGCACGGGTGCGGCGGTGGTGCCGGTCCCGGACCGGACGGCGACGGTGGAGGCGAGGCTGGACGTGACGGCGGCGCTGGCGAGGCTGCCGGAGGGTCAGCGGGCGGCGCTGGTGCTGGTGGACATGTACGACGTGCCGGTCGGGGAGGCCGCGCAGATCCTGGGCGTGGCGGAGGGCACCGTGAAGTCGCGCTGCTCGCGGGGCAGGGCGTTCCTGGCGGGGCTGCTGTCCGGGGGTGGGCGGTGAGCGGGGCGCCCGCCCGGGCCGGGGGCGGTGCGGGGCGGAACCGGGGGCGGCGCGGGCGCGTCGGAGGTGCTGTGCCGCTGGAGCGGCGCGCGGGGACGGCGGGTCCCGGGGCGCCGGGGGCGGGTCCCGGGGGCCGCGTCCCGCGGATCGTCGGTCGGCCGGGAGCCGGGGAGGGGTGGACGTGACGGATCTGCCCGAGGCGGCCGGACCGGGTGACGGGCGACGGCGCGACGGCGGGGCGGACGGGGTCGTGCCGGAGGTGGAGCTCGTGCCGGAGGTGGAGCTCGGGGCGGACCTGCCCGAGCTGGACGCCGCCGGGACGGAGCGCGTCCGGGTGCTGCTGCGCGGGGCCGCGGCCGGCCCGATGCCCGCGGACGTCGCGGCCCGGCTCGACGCCGCCCTGGCGCGGGCCCGCGCGGAGCTGGCCGAGGAGTCGCAGGACGGGCCGGAGTCGCAGGAGGCCCCGGTCGTGTCCCCGGTGGTGTCGCTGCACGAGCGGCGGCCGGCCCGCGCCCGCCGCTGGCGCAGCGCGCTGTCGGTGGCGGCGGCCCTGGTCGTGGCCGCTGGGGTGGGCACCGCGCTGGTGCAGGGCGGCTCCGGCGGCAGCGCCACCCAGAGCAGCGGGACGAGCGCGGGTTCGGCCGCCGGGGGCGCGGCGGAGTCCGCGGACGGCCCGGCGACGCGGCTGTCCTCGCGCGCCGGGAGCGCCCAGGACGCTGCCGTGCTGCCCGCCAGCGCCCGCGTCGTGGCCTCCGGCACCGCCTACCGCGCCGGTGCGGCCGAGGAGCAGGTGCGCGGGCTCGTCGCCTCCGTGCTGCCGGTCCCGGCCGGGGCGGCGGGACCGGGCCCGGTGGAGCGGGACCGGAGCGCGGAGTCCTCCGCCGAGGAGTCCTCCGCACCGTCGGCCTCGTCCGCACCGTCGGCGCTGGCCGCGCAGCCCCCGCCGCCCGTGGCCGGCACCGCCGCGGAGCCCTCCGCGCCGGTCGTGCGGGCGCTCGCGCCGGGGGACCCCGCCGTCGCCGAGCGGGCCCTGGCGTGCGTGCGGTTCTACGGCTCCCCCACCGAGACGGCCGTCGCCGTCGACGTCGCCACCTGGGAGGGCCGGGCCGCCGTCGTGGTCGTCACTCCCGGTGGCCAGGACCCCGCCGGCTACCGGGTGACCGTGGTGGCGGCGGACTGCGCCCCGGGCACGGCGCCGCTGGCCGTGCTCGACGTGGCGCCCTGAGGGACGGCGCGCGGCGGCACGACGGGGAACAGGCGCCACCTAGGATCGGTTGACGCGCGTGGACGCCGCACCGGGGGACCGGGCGGCGGACGCGGCCCGGACCGCCCAGCCAGAGGAGCTCCTTCGTGAACGACGTCCGCAACGTGATCGTCATCGGCTCCGGGCCGGCGGGGTACACGGCCGCGCTGTACGCGGCGCGCGCCGAGCTGGCCCCCCTCGTGTTCGAGGGGTCCGTGACGGCCGGCGGTGCGCTCATGAACACCACCGAGGTGGAGAACTTCCCCGGCTTCCGCGACGGGATCATGGGTCCGGAGCTGATGGACAGCATGCGGGCGCAGGCGGAGCGCTTCGGCGCCGAGCTGGTGACCGACGACGTCGTCGAGGTGCGGCTGACGGGCGAGGTGAAGGAGGTCGTCACCGGCTCGGGGACGACCCACCGCGCACGCGCCGTGATCCTGGCGATGGGCTCGGCCTACCGGGAGCTGGGCCTGCCCGACGAGAAGCGCCTGTCCGGGCGCGGCGTGAGCTGGTGCGCCACCTGCGACGGGTTCTTCTTCCGCGGCCAGCACATCGTGGTCGTGGGTGGCGGTGACTCGGCGATGGAGGAGGCCAACTTCCTCACGAAGTTCGCCGAGTCGGTCACCGTCGTGCACCGCCGCTCGGACCTGCGGGCGTCGCGGATCATGCAGCAGCGCGCGTTCGACAACCCCAAGATCCGCTTCGAGCTGGACACCGAGGTCTCGGCCATCCTCGGTGAGGACCGCGTCAGCGGTCTGCGCCTGCGCAACACCGTCACCGGCGCCGAGCGCGAGATCGCCGCGACGGGCCTGTTCGTCGCCATCGGCCACGACCCCCGCAGCGAGCTGGTGCGCGGGCAGGTGGACGTCGACGCGGAGGGCTTCATCCAGGTGGAGGGGCGCAGCTCCCGCACCAACCTGCCGGGCGTCTTCGCCTGCGGCGACGTCATCGACCACGACTACATGCAGGCCATCACGGCCGCCGGGTCCGGCTGCGCCGCCGCCCTCGACGCGGAGCGCTACCTCGCACACCGCGGGGACCTGCCCCAGGCCGAGGACCCGCCGCGCGAGGAGACCGTCGACCCGGTCGCCGCGCACGGCGGCACCGTGCCCCGGCCGCAGCCGCTCGGCATCTGACCCACCCGCGGCGGGCACCGCCGCCGGGACCCATCCCCGAGGAGGAACAGTGGGCGCGACCCAGTCCGTCACCGACGCAGATTTCGACAGCGTCGTCCTGCAGTCCGACAAGCCCGTGCTCGTGGACTTCTGGGCGCCCTGGTGCGGCCCGTGCCGCCAGGTCGCCCCGATCCTGGAGGAGATCGCCGCCGAGCACGGCGAGAAGCTCCGGATCGTGAAGATCAACACGGACGAGAACCCGCAGACGGCGGCGCGGTACGGCGTGGTGTCCATCCCCACGCTGAACGTCTACTCCGGGGGCGAGGTCGCCAAGACCATCGTCGGGGCCCGGCCCAAGCCTGCGCTGCTGCGCGAGCTGGCCGACTTCCTCGCCGAGACGCCGGTCTCCTGAGACCCGTCAGGCCGACCTGACAGCGGCGCCGTCCCACCCGGGGCGGCGCCGCTGTCGTCACGTCGGTGGACCCTGCTCCCCCGGGCACCGGCGCCCCCTCTCCTGCGCGCAGGCGCCCCCTCTCGCTGCCCGGGCGCCCCTTCTCCTGCCCATCTCCGGGTTCGAGCGCGCCGAAAGCGGTTTCTCGGCGCCCGAACCCGGAGATGGGCGGGAGCGGCGTACCAGCGTCCGCGCACATCCGGAGATGGGCGGGAGCGGCGTACCAGCGTCCGCCCGAACCCGGAGATGGGCGGATGCGGGCTGGGGCGTGCGCGACGGGACGAGACGCCGCTCAGTGCGCCGGAGGTGCGCCCAGACCGCTCAGCGCCGGCATCCGCACCGCGCCCAGCAGCCGCTCCAGGGCCTGCTCCACGTCCTCGCGCCACGCCAGCGCCGAGCGCAGCTCCAGCCGCAGCCGCGGGTAGCGGTGGTGCGGGCGCACCGTCGTGAAGCCCACCGACAGCAGCATCTCCGCCGGCAGCACGCAGTCCCCCTCGTGCCCGCCCGGGGTGCGTGCCTCGTCCCGCGGGTGCTCCGCCGCTGCCGCCACGCCGAACGCCTCGATCGCCTTGAACCCGCGCTTGGTGAGGTCCTTCGCCACGCCCTGCACGAGCATCCTCGCCAGCCCACCGCCGCGGTGCTCCGGAGCCACCCAGCCCGTCATCAGCAGCACCGCGTCACCGCTCACCGGCGACGTCGGGAACGCGTTGGCCCGCGGGGAGAACACCGGCGGGGCGTACGTCACGAACCCGGCGAGCACGTCGTCGATGAACAGCAGCCGCCCGCACGGCCCCCAC
Organism: Kineococcus anabasis; assembly: GCF_054590795.1. Lineage (NCBI taxonomy): Bacteria > Bacillati > Actinomycetota > Actinomycetes > Kineosporiales > Kineosporiaceae > Kineococcus > Kineococcus anabasis. The sequence goes on along the minus strand of NZ_BAAIHU010000008.1, from coordinate 180,737 downwards.
TGCAGCAGGACGGTGGAGAACCACACCTCCTTCTCGAAGTCCGGGTACCCCGCGTCGACCGCCTGCCGGGCGGCCACGGGGTCCAGCTCCCAGAAGACGCAGCGCCGGCTCGAGACGGGGAGGGCGGACAGGGCGTCCAGCGTGAGCGGCACCATCCGCCGGCCCATCGACGAGCTCCTCCCGCATGCCGGGGGCCGCCCAGGCCCGACCGGAACGCCACGACGGCGGTACGACCCGCGCCCGGACGACCACGTGACGCACGCCGCTGCGACCACATCCGGCGTGGCCGTGCGCGCGCCACGACGGCACAGGCATCCTAGACAGGGGGCGGCGCGCGCGCAGGAACGCCACAGGAGGCCTCCTGCCCCGTCCCAGCCGTTCGGCGAGCACCTGGAGGACCGATGAGCCAGCAGCACACACCCGCGATCCCGAGCGCAGCCGAGGCCGCTGCCGCCGCCGGGGCCCGGGCCGCTGCCGCCGCGTCGTCCCCGGGCGCGCCGGTCGGCACCCGGCTCGACCCGTGGCTGGCGTCCTACGCGGAGCGGACCCGCACGATGACGGCCTCGGAGATCCGCGCCCTGTTCGCCGTCGCGAACCGCCCGGAGGTGGTGTCCCTGGCGGGCGGCATGCCGTACCTGCCGGCCCTGCCCCTGGACGTCATCGCCGGCATCACGCAGCGTCTCGTGGCCGAGCGGGGTGCGGTGGCGCTGCAGTACGGCTCCGGGCAGGGCGAGGAGGTGCTGCGGGAGCAGATCGTGCAGGTCATGCGGGAGCAGCAGATCCACGCCCACCCGGACGACGTGGTGGTGACGACGGGTTCGCAGCAGGCGCTGGACCTGGTGGCGCGGGTGTTCCTCGACCCGGGGGACGTGGTCGTCGCGGAGGCCCCGAGCTACGTGGGCGCGCTGAACGTGTTCCGCCAGTACCAGGCGGAGGTGGTGCACGTGCCGCTCGACGCGGACGGCCTGCGGCCCGACGCGCTCGACGAGGCGCTGACGGCGCTGGCCGCGGCGGGGCGGCGGCCCAAGCTGCTCTACACGGTGCCCAACCACCACAACCCCGCCGGGGTGACGCTGTCCCTGGAGCGGCGTCCGCGGGTGCTGGAGGTGGCCCGGCGCCACGGGGTGCTCGTCCTGGAGGACGACCCGTACGCGCTGCTGGGCTTCGACGGGGACCCGCTGCCGGCGATGCGCTCGCTGGACGCCGACGGGGTGATCCACCTCGGCTCGTTCTCCAAGACGTTCGCTCCGGGCTTCCGGGTGGGGTGGGCGGTGGCGCCGCACGCGGTGCGGGAGAAGCTCGTGATGGCCGCGGAGGCCTCCGTGCTGTGCCCGACGTCGTTCGGGCAGCTGGCGATCGCGGAGTACCTGAGCACCTACGACTGGAAGGGCCAGGTGAAGGTCTTCCGGGAGCTGTACCGGGAGCGGCGCGACGCGACCCTGCAGGCGCTGGCGACGCACCTGCCGGAGGCGACGTGGACGGTGCCCGCGGGCGGTTTCTACGTGTGGGTGACGCTGCCGCCGGGGCTGGACGCCTCCGCGATGCTGCCGCGGGCGGTGACGGCGCGGGTGGCGTACGTGCCGGGCACGGCCTTCTACGCCGACGACCAGGGCCGCCAGCACCTGCGGCTGTCCTACTGCTTCCCGACGGCGGAGCGGATCCAGGAGGGGGTGCGACGCCTCGCGGGGGTCGTGCGGGCGGAGGTGGAGACTCAGGCCATGTTCGGTACCCCGCTCTCCGGTCATCCGCACGCCCACCACGGCAGCAGCGACGCTCCTGCCCCGGACCTGGCGTGAGCCCGCGCGTCGCCGTCCTGGCGGGCGGCATCAGCCACGAGCGGGACGTCTCCCGCCGCTCCGGGCGCAGGGTGCAGGACGCCCTGCGGGAGGCGGGCTGCGAGGTGGTGCTGCTGGACGTGGACGCCCAGCTCATCGGCTCCCTGCGCGCGGAGGCCCCCGACATCGTGTGGCCGGTGCTGCACGGGGCGGTGGGCGAGGACGGTTCCATCCGGGACGTCCTGGAGCTGCTGGGGCTGCCGTACGTCGGGACGCGCCCGGCGGCGTGCCGCACGGCGTGGGACAAGCCGGTGGCCTCGGCCACGGTGGAGCACGCGGGGCTGTCGGTGCCCGACGAGATCTCGCTTCCGCACGCGCTGTTCCGGGACCTGGGGGCGCCGGTGGTACTGAGCGCGGCGCTGGAGCGGTTCGGCCTGCCGGTGGTGGTGAAGCCGTCCCGGGGTGGCTCGGCGCTGGGGGTGAGCGTGGTGCGCTCCGCCGGGGACCTGCCGCGCGCGGTGGTGGAGTGCTTCGCGTACGGCGACACGGCGGTGGTGCAGCGCCACGTGGCCGGCACCGAGGTGGCGGTGGCCGTGCTGGACCTGGACGGGCGGCCGCGGGCGCTGCCGGCGGTGGAGATCGTGGCCGACGGCGGGGACTACGACTACACGGCCCGCTACACCGCGGGGGCGGTGGAGTTCTTCGCCCCGGCGCGGCTGGACGCGGCGGCGTCGGAGGCGCTGGCCGCGGCGGCGGAGCGTGCGCACGAGGCGCTGGGGCTGCGGCACCTGTCGCGCATCGACTTCATCGTGGACGCGCGGGGCGTGCCGTGGTTCCTGGAGGCGAACGTGGCGCCGGGGATGACGGAGACGTCCCTGCTGCCGCAGGCGGCGGTCGCGGCGGGGCTGGACCTGGAGGGGTTGTACCGCCGGGTCGTGGACGTGGCGCTGGAGACGTCCGTGACGCGTGTGACTGCTGTGACGACCGGCTGACGGACCTGCACGACGGAGGGCGTGCCACCCGCGCGGGTGGCACCCCCTCCGTCGTGGTCCGCGGCCGCGCCGGGTGCGCGTGCCCCCGGCCCTGCCCGTCAGCCCTGGTCGGCGCCCTGCCCGGCGCCCCGGCCGCCCTGCAGCAGCGCCAGGATGCGGTCGAGGTCGTCGAGGCCCGCGAAGTCCACCGTGAGCCTCCCCTTGCTCCGGCCCATGCTGATCTTGACGCGGGTGTCGAGCCGGTCGGCGAGGCCGGCGGCCCGGGCCTCCAGGTCGGCCGGCGGCGGGCTCGCCGCGCGGCGGCCGCGGGCGGGCCCCACGCCACCCCCCAGCGTGATGATCTCCTCGACCGCGCGGACGGACAGGCCTTCCGCGACGACGCGCTGCGCGAGCCGCTCCATCGCCGCACCGTCCTCCAGGGCGAGCAGCGCCCTGGCGTGCCCGGCGGAGAGCACCCCCGCCGCGAGCCGCCGCTGCACCAGCGGGGGCAGGCGCAGCAGCCGCAGGGTGTTGCTGATCTGCGGCCTCGAGCGGCCGATGCGCTCGGCGAGCTCCTCGTGGGTGCAGCCGAAATCCTCCAGGAGCTGCGCGTACGCCGCGGCCTCCTCCAGCGGGTTGAGCTGGCTGCGGTGGAGGTTCTCCAGCAGCGCGTCGCGCAGGAGGTCGTCGTCGGTGGTGTCCCGGACGATGGCGGGCACGACGCCCAGCCCCGCCTCGGTCGCGGCGCGCCAGCGCCGCTCGCCCATGACCAGCTCGTACGCCGGGCCCTCGGCCGAGGCGGCGTCCACGCCGGGCAGCGGTCGCACGACGACGGGCTGCAGGACGCCCACGGTCTGCACGGAGTGGACGAGCTCGGCGAGCTCGTCCTCGTCGAAGACCGTGCGGGGCTGGCGGGTGTTGGGGACGATCGAGGTGACGGGGATCTCGAGGAAGCGCGCACCGGGAACGGGCACGAGACCGTTCCCGTCCTCGCCGGGGACGTCCACGACGGGCTGCTCCGGCGGGAGCGGCCGGATGTCGCCGGCATCCACGACGGCGCGCTCCCCGGTGCCGGGGAGGCCGCCGGTGCGGTGGTCCGGTGCGGTGTCCTGCGACTCCCCGGTCTCCGGGGTGACCACGGGCTCCGCGGGAGGCTCGCTCACCGGCTCCGGGTGCGGGGTGCCGGCGTGGGCGGTGACCTGCGTCGACGCCTCGGCCCGGGCTTCCGCGGAGGGCGCCGGTGCGGCGCCGGGACCGCTGTCGTCCGCACCCTCGTCCACAGCGCCCGGTGTGGCGCCCGCCTCGTCGTCGGGCGCGACGTCGAGCGTCTGCTGCTCGTCACGCTCGTCCGCGGGGAACGCCGGGACGGGGACCCTCCGTCCGGTGCCGGCGCCGGTGCGGGCCATGAAGACGGAGCGTCCGGCGCCCTCGGGGGCGCGCGTCTCCTGCTCCGCGTCCGGGACGTCGAGCCGCTGGTCGAAGAAGACGTCGACGGGGCGCGCCTGGGGAGCCCGGTCCGGCGTCGACCGGGGGGTGACGGGCCCGCTCGGGATCAGGGCGCCCAGTCCCCTGCCCAGCCCACGACGCTTCTCGCTCACTCTGTTCCTTCCCCTCGGCCCGTACCGCGGCGACCCGCAGTCCCGTCGCTCCACCGCGACCACGGGTCCGGTGCCGTTCTACCGCCCACCTCGGCGTGCGCCGGGGAGCTCCCCGCCCCTCCGGGTCCTTCCTCCGGTCGGGCGCCCCGGGCGGCGAGCTCGCGCGCCGCCTCCAGGTACGCCAGGGCACCGCTCGACGTGGGGTCGTACGCGATGACCGACTTGCCGTGGCTGGGCGCCTCGGAGATGCGGACCGAGCGCGGCACGAGCGTCTGCAGGACCTGCTCCCCGAAGTGGCTGCGCACCTCGTCCACCACCTGGGCGGCGAGGCGGGTGCGGCCGTCGTACATCGTGAGCAGGATCGTCGAGACGTGCAGGTCCGGGTTGAGGTGCTGCCGGATGAGATCGATGTTGCTGAGCAGCTGGGTCAGCCCTTCGAGCGCGTAGTACTCGCACTGGATGGGGATGAGCACCTCGGGTGCCGCGACGAAGGCGTTGATGGTCAGCAGACCGAGGCTGGGCGGGCAGTCGATGAGGACGTAGTCGATGCGCCCCTCACCCGAGCGCTCGACCTGGCGCAGGTAGGCGGCGAGTGCGCGCTGCAGCCGGGACTCGCGGGCCACCATGGAGACCAGCTCGATCTCCGCGCCGGCCAGGTCGATGGTCGCGGGGGCACACCACAGGTCACCCGGCTCCTCGCAGCGCTGGACGACCTCCACGAGCGGCCTGCCCTCGACGAGGACCTCGTAGACGCCGGGGACCTCCTCGTGGTGCTCGATCCCGAGCGCCGTGGAGGCGTTGCCCTGCGGATCGACGTCCAGGACGAGCACCTTCAGGCCGGCCGCGGCGAGGGCCGCAGCCATGTTGACCGCGCTCGTCGTCTTGCCGACGCCGCCCTTCTGGTTGGCGATCGTGAGGATGCGGGTCTCGTCCGGCTTGGGGAAGGCCGGGTTCGGTGTCACCGCAGGGCGGCGGCGCTGCTCCGGCGGCGCAGGGGGCACGAACGGCTCCTCGGGGGCGGCCGGCGCCTGGCCGGGCAGTTGGGCCGTGCTGAGCACCGAGGCGAGCGCGCTGGCCTGTTCGGCGGCCTCGATGTCCGAGGCACTCGGCTCGTCGAGCAGCACGGGCAGGTCGGCGGTGTCGCTGCCAGGGCTGACCTCGAAGAGCGTGGTGGCCGGCGCGGCCATGTCTGAGGTCCCAATGCCCGGGGTGGCGTCACCGACGGAGCTGACAACCCCGGTCTCCGGCGCGGTCGCTACCGCGAGCACCTGCCCGGCGCCCGGGGCTCCGCCCGATGGCGCCGCATCCTCGGAGGCTGAGGTTTCACGTGAAACGACCTCGGCGATCTCATCGACCGTGGAGGGCACCCCGTGGTCGTCAGCTAGCGCGGCCCCGCCCGTCACCGACGAGGGCGTCTCGTCGTGCTGCAGCTCCTCCGACGTACGTGGGAGCAGGCCCCCCGCAGCATCATGCCGGGGCAAGCCCTCGCCAACGAGAAGTCGATCGCTCGAGCGGTCGGCCGGGATGGCGGCACCGCCTCCACCTCCCACGGCTTGAGTGGCGACCGAGGCTGTGGATGCCGTGATGACCGGCCCGGCGTGGCCCCGATCCGTTTCACGTGGAACCACGTGATCGGCGGCATCCGGGCTGGAGGCGGCTCCACCGCCCCCTGCAGTGTCCTCAGACCGACCAGACGGCACGGAGGAGGCAGGGGTGGCCCCGAGCGCCGGTGGGAATTCTTCCAGCGGGCTGGTTTCACGTGAAACGGCATCCAGGCCGATGCTGGCCGGCGCCTGCCGGTTGCCGGTGGCGTCATCGACGCCTCCGCTCCCGGAAGCTCCGACATCAGCCGACTCGGGTCCGTCACCACCTGCCCAACGCGCGTTCATCGTCACTGCCTCAGCGTCCACCTGCGGCGCGTCGTCGCTCGGACCATCGGTTTCACGTGAAACGACGCCCTGCCACCCCACCGGCTCGGGACTCGGCTGCGATGCCTCCGGGGCGCCGATCCACCCCACCGGTCCTGGCTGTCCGGGGCCCTGTCCGGTCCATGCTTCAGCGCTCACGACCTGCTCCACCGCCCTTTCCCCCACGTGCTGCCGACGGCGCCGCACGTCGTCCTGTGCCCTGCTGCTTCTTCTTGGCCGGTGCGCCGGCTGTGGCACCGCGCCGACCGGGGCCAGGCCTCCGCAGCGGTCCGGTTCCCCTGGCGATGCTCACGATGGTGAGCGGCGCCTCCTCGACGCCGGTGTCGCAGGTGAGCACCTGAGGCATCTCCGGCACTCCCCACCGGCGCAATGCCGGCCAGGCCTCGTCGACCTCATCAGCCGCCGACCTGCCCTTGATGGCCAGCACCGCCCCGCCGGGCCGGGTGAGCGGCAAGGCCCAGGCGGCGAGCTTCTCGAGCGGGGCGACGGCCCTGGCCGTCACGGCATCCGCGGAGAACTCACCGCGGATCTCCTCCGCCCGGGCCCGCACGACATGACACCGCCCGGCCAGGTCGAGCGCCGCGACAACCTCCCGCAGGAAGTGGTAGCGACGCTCGAGCGGTTCGACGAGCGTGATGCTCAGATCCGGCCGGGCGAGGCAGAGCGGGATCCCGGGAAGGCCGGCGCCCGAGCCGATGTCGAGCACGGTCGCACCATCGGCGATGGCGTGTCGAAGCCCTGCGCAGTTCAGCAGGTGGCGGTCCCAGAGGCGAGGCACCTCGCGCGGGCCGATGAGGCCCCGCTCGACGCCGGCGTCGGCCAGGATCGCCGCATAGTGCGTGGCCTGGGCTGTTGCCGAGCCGAAGATGTCCGCCGCGACTGCTGGAACGCCGACGGGGGGCGCCGCTGTTTCACGTGAAACAGCGTCGCCCCCCGTCTCGGAAGGGTTCTCGGGAGAGTTCTGGTCGAGCACCCCCGGAGCCTACCGACGACTCCGGACCACCCGGCCCCGACTCACCGCGGTGTCAGTCCTTCGCGCCCGGCGCGAGGATGACGACATAGCGGTTGGGCTCCTCACCCTCCGACTCGCTCTCCAGCCCGGCTGCGGCGACCGCGTCGTGGACGACCTTGCGCTCGAAGGCGGGCATCGGTTCGAGCCGGGCGTCCACGCCTCCGGCCCGCACCCGCTCGACCGCCTCGGTCGCCAGCGCGGTGAGCGTCGTGCGCCGGCCCGCCCGGTACCCCGCGACGTCGAGCAGCAGGCGGGTGCGGTCACCCGTCTGTGCCTGCACCGCCAGGCGCGTCAGCTCCTGCAGCGCGTCGAGCACCTCGCCGTCGTCCCCGACGAGCCGCTGGAGCTTCTGGTGCGAGTTGCCCTCGGCCACGACCGCCAAGGACGCGCGGCCGTTCTCGATGTCGATGTCGATGTCGCCGTCCAGGTCGGCGATGTCGAGCAGCTCCTCGAGGTAGTCGGCGGCGATGTCCCCCTCCTCCTCGAGCCTGGTGACGCCCGCGGGGCGGCGCGCGGTGCCGGGCGCGGAGCCGCCGGCCCCCTCGGTCGTGGTCTCGTCGGTCACGGTCTCGTCAGCCGCGGCGTCGACCGTCTTCGCGGTGCTCTCGTCCATGCGCTCCTCCTCACGGGTTCCCGTGGGAACCCTCACCGACGCCGGCTGACACCGGCGCCACGTCGTGCGGGGCGCCCCCCAGGTGGGACGCCCCGCGGTGTTCGTGGTCCGGTCAGCGAGCGGGCCCGCCGCTGGCCGGAGGGGTGCCGGGCCGGGGCCGGCGGTTGCGCTCGTTGCGCTTGGGCTGCTGCCGCTGACCGCTCGTGCGCGGCGGCGGCACCGCCTTGCTGCCACCGTTCGCCCCTCCGCCGGCCGGGCCCGCCTCGGGAGCCTTGCCCAGGTCCAGCGGCGTCCCACGACGGGCCGCCTTGCGCGCCTTGCGCTCCATCAGCTCCTTCTCCGCCAGCGAGCCAGGGCTCGGCATGCGGCGGATGACGTAGAACTGCTGCCCCATCGACCAGAAGTTCGTGGTGAGCCAGTAGAGCAGCACGCCGATGGGGAAGTGCACGCCCGAGAGGGCGAAGACGACGGGCAGCAGGTACAGCATCATCTTCTGCTGCTGGGCGAAGGGGTTGTTCTCGTCCATGGCGCTGGAGGTGTTCTTCGCCATGAGCTGCTTCTGGGTGATGAACTGCGACAGCGACATCAGCACGATCATGGTGATCGTGAGGAGCACCGTGGACACGTCGTCACGGTTCGCCCAGAACGTCGCCGACAGCGGCGCACCGAACAGCGTCGCGTCGCGCGCCTGCTCCGCGAGGGGGTCGGTCAGCGCACCGATCCCGTTGCCGTCCTTGATGCCGTTGAGCGTGTAGAACAGCGCGAAGAAGATCGGCGACTGCAGCAGGATCGGCATGCACGAGGCCATCGGGTTGGTGCCCGACTCCCGGTACAGCGCCATCATCTCCTGCTGCATGGCCTGCCGGCTGGCGGTGTCCGTCTTCCCCTTGTACTTCTGCTGGATCTTGCGCATCTCCGGCTGGATGAGCTGCATCCCGCGCATCGCCTTGATCTGCTTGACGAAGAGCGGGATCAGCAGGATCCGGATGACGATGACCAGCCCGACGATGGACAGCGCCCAGGCAGGGCCGCCCGCGGGGTCCATGCCGAGGGTGATGAACAGCTCGTGGAACCTCACCATGATCCAGGCGACGACGTGCTGGATCGGTCTGAGCAGGGTGAAGAAGAAGTCGATCATCCGGGGCGAGTCCTCCAGTTCGCTCGGTGCCGGCGGCTCCGGCCGATCGCGCCGATCCCGGGACCGGGAGGTGGGCGACGTGCGGGGAACGAGGCAGCGGCCGGTGCGGCCGGTGCCCGCTCAGCTGTGCGAGGGCGAGCCCCTCGGCGGAACGGGGTCCACCCCTCCAGGGTTCCACGGGTGGCACCGCAGGAGCCGCCGCACGGCCAGCCAGGTGCCGACGAGGGCGCCGCGGGTGCGCAGCGCCTCCACCGCGTACGCGGAACAGGAGGGGTAGAAGCGGCACGTGGGGCCGAAGAGCGGTGAGATGAGGAGCTGGTAGACCCGCACGAGGAGCACCAGGAGCAGGCTCGGCCAGCGGGCCGGGTGCCACGCCGGGCGCTGCACCTCAGCCACGGGGGCTCGCCCCCCCGTGGCCGGTGGGCAGCCCGAGCCGCCGCAGCCCCTTGTCGAGGTCGGCGCCCAGCTCGCGGGAGGTGCTGCCCGCGGCGGCGGGCAGGGCCCGCACCACGAGGAGGGTGCCGGCGGGCAGGATCTCGAGCCGTTCGGCACAGAGGTGGCGCAGCTGCCGCTGCACGCGGTGCCGCACGACCGAGTTGCCCACGGCCTTGGAGACGACGAAACCCACCCGTGCCGGCGCGTCCCCACCGGAGTCGGCCGCGTGCAGCACGACGCGCCGTGCCCCTGCGCGTCGCCCGCCTCGCAGGGCGACGGTGAAGTCGTCCCGGCGGTGCAGGCGGCGCGCTACGGGGAGCACGGCGCGTGGCGGGGGAGCGTCAGGCCGAGAGCTCGGCCCGGCCCTTGGCGCGGCGGGCCGAGAGGATCGCGCGGCCGGCGCGCGTGCGCATCCGCAGCCGGAAGCCGTGGGTCTTGGCCCGACGGCGGTTGTTCGGCTGGAAGGTCCGCTTGCTCACGTCAGGTCTCCAGATCGATCGGTACGGGGGCTACGGTGCTGGCCGCCGCGACCTCACCGGCACGAACGACCGGCACAGAACTCCGAGACAGCACAGAACACAATCGTCGCCAGAGTACGGGCCGGGGGTGCCCGGGTCAAAGCACGCCGGCGGTCGGCACCCGTGCGGCGACCCCTGGGCCGATCACGCGTGCGACACGGCCGGCCCACCCCCCGGTGAGGCGTACTTGAACGGCTCGGGTCGGGGTTGTTACCGTCCGGCTCGACTGCTGGCGCCCACGCCCGTTCCAGTGGCGGACCGAGGGGGCGCCCATCGCCGCACCCCTGCGTTCTGCACATCATGTGGACAGGGGTGTGGACACCGCCCTCCCCACAGCGCAGCACGACAGGAGTGGCTTCAGTGGATGCCGAGGGCGACACCTTCTCCCACGCCTGGAAGCGGGCCGTGGCGCAGCTCGAGAGCTCGGGGGCCACGCACCAGCAGCGCGCCTTCGTCCGCCTGACCAAGCCCCTGGGCCTGCTCGACGGCATCGCGCTGCTCGCGGTGCCGAACGACCTGACCAAGGAGTTCATCGAGCAGAAGATGCGCGAGCCGCTGGCCGGGGCGCTGAGCGAGGCGCTGGGCCACCCGGTGCGCATCGCCGTCACGGTGGACAGCTCCCTGGGCGACGACCGCGACACCGCTGCCGCCCCGCCGGAGCGGGCCCGGGCCGCGGAGCGGTCGTGGCGCGAGGAGCGCGAGGAGCGGGAGGAGCACGAGGACGACGAGCCGCCCGCGCAGCGGTCCTCGCGCGACGGCCTGCCGCTGGACGACTCCGACCCGGACCTGCTCTTCACCGGCTTCCAGGTGGACCGGGGCCCGGGCACGGGCCGGCAGGCGGGGCGCCCGGCGAACCGCGGCAGCGCCTCCAGGGCCGGCGCCAAGAGCGAGACGGCCAGGCTGAACCCGAAGTACATCTTCGAGACGTTCGTCATCGGCGCCAGCAACCGCTTCGCGCACGCCGCGGCGGTGGCGGTGGCGGAGGCCCCGGCGAAGGCGTACAACCCGCTCTTCATCTACGGCGAGTCCGGGCTGGGCAAGACGCACCTGCTGCACGCCATCGGGCACTACGCGCAGAACCTCTACCCGGGGGTGCAGGTGCGCTACGTGAACTCGGAGGAGTTCACCAACGACTTCATCAACTCGATCCGCGACGACAAGGCGCAGGCCTTCCAGCGGCGCTACCGCGACGTCGACGTCCTGCTGATCGACGACATCCAGTTCCTCTCGAACAAGGTGCAGACGCAGGAGGAGTTCTTCCACACCTTCAACACCCTGCACAACAGCAGCAAGCAGGTCGTGATCACCTCCGACCTGCCGCCGAAGCAGCTGTCGGGCTTCGAGGAGCGGATGCGCAGCCGCTTCGAGTGGGGCCTCATCACGGACGTGCAGCCGCCGGACCTGGAGACGCGGATCGCGATCCTGCGCAAGAAGGCGATCGGCGAGCGCCTGGAGGCACCGGACGAGGTGCTGGAGTACATCGCGTCGAAGATCTCCAGCAACATCCGCGAGCTGGAGGGCGCGCTGATCCGGGTGACGGCCTTCGCGAGCCTGAACAGGCAGGCCGTGGACACGCAGCTCGCGGAGATCGTGCTGCGGGACCTCATCCCCAACGACTCGACCCCGGAGATCACCGCGTCGACGATCATGGGGCAGACGGCCTCGTACTTCAGCGTGACGCTGGAGGACCTGTGCGGCACGTCCCGCTCCCGGACGCTGGTGACGGCCCGGCAGATCGCGATGTACCTGTGCCGGGAGCTGACGGAGCTGTCGCTGCCGAAGATCGGGCAGCAGTTCGGCGGGCGGGACCACACGACCGTCATGCACGCCGAGCGGAAGATCAAGCAGCAGATGGCGGAGCGGCGCAGCACCTACAACCAGGTGACCGAGCTGACGAACCGCATCAAGAAGCAGGCCGGCGCCTGACGGGCGCCCTGCGACGAATCCACCCAGCGGCCTCCCCCGGGATTTCCCGGGGGAGGCCGTCGTCGTCTCGTCCACAGATCCTGGGGACCGCCCTGTGCACTTCTCTCCACAGACTGGGGACAAGGTTGTGGACAACCTCGTCCAGAACCGTGGACAGCCCGGTGGACGGGCGGTGCACACGCACAGGGCTCGCGGTGGACGGTTGTGCACAGCGATTTCCCCGTCCACGGGCCTGTGGACACCGGCGGTCCGCGCTCCGCAGGCGCTCCACAGGCCGCGCTACCTCCTGCAAGCCTCTGACCTGCACGAACACCTCTCCGTCCACAGCCTCCACAAGGGCTATGACGATGATGGATCCCCCCTATGGATGTTCCGTCAGCCCACATGAACCCGTGGAGAAGTGGACGGGAGGAGGGCGGCCGGACCTGGGGAGAACGGGAAGAGCTCCGGGACGGGTCCCCGGTTCACCGCTGTCACCCGACTCGCGTACTGTCGTGAGTCGCTCCCCGCTCCGGTGGAGGACTGTGGACGCCCGTGGTGGACAGCCCGTCCTCGCCGAGCGCACGGGAGGCTCCAGGAACGGGTAAGCCGGGTCGGTTCCGGCGCGGAGGAAGGCGGTGGCCCGTGAAGCTCCAGGTCGAGCGGGACGTGCTCGCGGAGGCCGTGGCCTGGGCTGCCCGCGCTCTGCCGGCGCGGCCGCCGGTGCCCGTGCTCGCCGGGGTCCTCCTCGAGGCGGACGCGCAGGGCACCCTGACGCTCTCGAGCTTCGACTACGAGGTCTCCGCCCGCGTGGAGGTCCCCGCCCGGGTCGACGAGCCCGGGCGCGCGCTGGTCTCCGGCCGGCTGCTGGCCGACATCTGCCGCAGCCTGCCGCCCCGCCCCGTGGAGCTGGCCACGGAGGGCACGAAGGTCACGCTGAGCTGCGGGGCGAGCCGCTTCAACCTGCTGACGATGCCGGTGGAGGAGTACCCGGCCCTGCCGGCGATGCCCGAGGCCGCCGGCACCCTGACCGGGGACACGTTCACCGAGGCCGTCGGGCAGGTCACCATCGCGGCCAGCCGCGACATGACCCTGCCCATCCTCACGGGCGTGCGCATGGAGATCGAGGGCGACCGGCTGACCCTCATGGCGACCGACCGCTACCGCCTGGCCATGCGCGAGCTGCGCTGGCAGCCGGGCGACGCGGACGTGCAGGCGGTGGCCCTGGTGCAGGCACGCACCCTCTCGGAGGTGGCGCGCTCGATGGGGGCCGCCGGGAGCATCACCATGGCCCTGGGCCAGGGCACCACGGAACTGATCGGCTTCGAGGCCGCCGGCCGGCACGCCACCTCGCTCCTGGTGGACGGGGAGTACCCCAAGGTCCGGGCGCTCTTCCCGGCCGAGTCGCCCACCCACGCCGCCGTCGAGCGCGCCCCCCTGATCGAGGCCGTCAAGCGCGTGGCGCTGGTGGCCGAGCGCAACACCCCCGTGCGGCTGCGTTTCGAGGACGGCGTGCTGACCCTCGAGGCCGGTCAGGGCGACGACGCGCAGGCGTCGGAGTCGATGGACGCCACGCTGACCGGCGAGTCCATCTCCATCGCCTTCAACCCGCAGTTCCTGCTCGACGGGCTGGGTGCGCTGTCGACGACCTACGCCCGGCTGTCCTTCACCCAGCCCACCCGCCCCGCGGTCCTCACCGGCCAGCGGGAGCAGGAGGGCGAGGACGACGAGAGCTACCGCTACCTGCTCATGCCGGTCCGCCTCGCCGCCTGAGGACGCCGGCCCCGCCGGTCGCCCGACCGCGGGACACGACCCCGGCACTGCCGGGCCAGGGAGGATGCATCCAGATGCACATCGGACTGGTGGGTCTCGGCAAGATGGGCGGCAACATGCGCGCCCGGCTGCGCGAGAAGGGGATCGAGGTCACGGGCTACGACCCGAACCCCGACGTGACGGACGTGGCCTCCCTGGCGGACCTCGTCGCCGCGCTGCCGGGCCCGAAGGTGGTGTGGGTGATGGTCCCCTCGGGGCAGATCACCCGCGACACCGTCGCGTCGCTCGCGCCGCTGCTCGGGGAGGGCGACCTCGTCATCGAGGGCGGCAACTCCAAGTGGACGGACGACGAGACGAACGCCGCGCTGCTCGCCGAGCGCGGTACCCGCTACCTGGACTGCGGCGTCTCCGGCGGCGTGTGGGGCCGGGACAACGGCTACGGCCTGATGGTCGGCGGGGAGAAGGCGGCCGTGGACCTGGCGCTGCCGGTCTTCGACGCGCTGCGCCCGGACGGCCCCCGCGAGGAGGGCTTCGCGCACGCCGGCGGGGTCGGTGCGGGCCACTACGCGAAGATGGTCCACAACGGCATCGAGTACGGCCTGATGCACGCCTACGCCGAGGGCTACGAGCTGCTCGAGGCCAAGGGGATCATCGACGACGTGCCCGCCGTCTTCAAGGCGTGGACCCGCGGCACCGTGGTGCGCTCCTGGCTGCTGGACCTGCTGGTGCGGGCCCTGGAGGAGGACCCGAAGCTGGCGAAGCTGCGCGGCTACGCCTCGGACTCCGGCGAGGGCCGCTGGACGCTGGAGCAGGCCATCGAGAACGCCGTGCCGATGCCGGTGCTGGCCGCCGCCCTGTTCGCCCGCTTCGCGTCGCGGCAGGAGGACTCCCCCTCCATCAAGGCCGTCGCCGCGCTGCGCAACCAGTTCGGCGGGCACGCCGTCGCCTCGGCGGGGCCGACCTCCGGTTCCGGCTCGGTCAGCTGACCCCGCCGGGTCCCTGAGTGCACGTCGCGCACCTCTCCCTCGCCGACTTCCGCTCGTACCCGCAGCTGGAGCTGCCCCTGTCGCCGGGGGTGACGACGCTGCTCGGGCACAACGGGCAGGGGAAGACGAACCTCGTCGAGGCCATCGGGTACGTGGCGTCGCTGTCGAGCCACCGCGTCAGCACGGACGCCCCCCTGGTGCGCCAGGGGGCCGCCCGTGCGGTGGTACGCGCCGACGTGGTGCGGCGGGACCCCTCCGGCGGTGAGCGGCACACCCTCGTCGAGCTGGAGATCACCCCCGGGCGGGCCAACCGGGCACGGGTCAACCGCTCCCCGGTGCGGCGGCCGCGGGACGTCCTGGGGGCGCTGCGCACGGTGCTGTTCGCCCCCGAGGACCTCGCCCTGGTCAAGGGGGACCCGGACGGCCGGCGCCGCTACCTGGACGACCTCCTTGTGGCGCGCTGGCCGCGGCTGGCGGGCGTTCGGGGCGACTACGACCGGGTGGTGCGCCAGCGCACGGCGCTGCTGAAGACGGCCGGTGCGGCGGTGCGCTCGGGCAGGGGTGACCTGCGCACCCTCGATGTGTGGGACGAGCAGCTCGCCGGCACCGGTGCGGAGCTGCTCGTGGCGCGACTGGCGCTGCTGCGGCAGCTGCGCCGCCCCGCCGCGGAGGCGTACCAGGTGCTCAGCCGGGGGCAGGGCGACCTGGGCCTGTGGTACCGCTCGAACCTCAAGGCGCTGGAGGGTTCGGCCGCGACGGACGCCTACGGTGACGTGCCGGCGGTCCCGGAGGTGCAGGAGGCGCTGCTGGCCGAGGCGCAGGAGCAGCGCCGCGCGGAGCTGGACCGCGGTGTCACCCTCGTCGGCCCGCACCGCGACGACCTGCAGCTCGACCTGGGCGGCATGCCCGCCAAGGGCTACGCCAGCCACGGCGAGTCGTGGTCGGTGGCGCTGGGGCTGCGGCTGGCGAGCTACCGGCTGCTGCTGGCCGACGCCGAGCACGAGCCGGGCGGTGCGCCGGTGCTGATCCTCGACGACGTGTTCGCGGAGCTGGACACCGGCCGCCGGGAGCGCCTCGCGGACGTGGTGGCCGGCGCCGAGCAGGTCCTGGTGACGGCGGCCGTGCCGGAGGACGTGCCGGAGGCGCTGCGGGCGGCGGGCACCTCCCGCGTCGAGGTGGCGTCCGGGAGCGCCGCCCGTGCCTGAGGACGCCACCGCGCCCGGGAGCGCCACCCCGGAGGAGGAACCGGGCCCGCGGCTGCCGGCACCCGGGAGCGCGGCGGAGCCCTCGGTGGAGGAGGGCTCGGCGGACGCGGTGCGCGGTGCGCTGGGCCGGGCGCGCTCGGCGGCCGCGGCCCGCGGTCACAGCCCGGCTGCGCGCACCCGCGGCGGCGGGTTCGAGGCGCCCCGCACGGGGGTGGACCGGGCGGCGGAGCGGCAGCGCCGGCGTTCGGCCGCCGCCCGCTCCGGTGCGTGGCCGGACGCGCGGGACCCGCAGCTCGTCGGCCCGGTGCTGGAGCGGCTGGTGGGGGAGCGGGGCTGGCGCGAGCCGGTGTCGGTGGGGGGCGTGTTCGGCCGCTGGGACACCGTGGTGGGCGCGGAGGTGGCGCAGCACTGCCGCCCGGAGGCGTTCGACGAGGGAAAGCTGGTGGTGCGGGCGGAGTCGACGGCGTGGGCGACGCAGGTGCGGTTGCTGGTGCCCACGGTGCTGCGCCGGCTCGACGAGGAGCTGGGCAGCGGTGTCGTGACGCAGGTGCTGGTGAAGGGGCCGCAGAGCCCGAGCTGGCGCAAGGGCAGCCGCAGCGCCCCCGGCAGCCGTGGCCCGCGCGACACCTACGGCTGACGCTGCCCGCGCCGTGCGGCCTCAGCGCAGGCTGCCGCGCGCCTGCCGCCACCGGGCGGCCTGCTCGTCGTCCAGGCGGTAGCACGCCTCCAGCGGGTTCTCCGGGTCGAGCAGGGGCCCCCAGGTGCGCGAGAGCATCCAGCCGCGGCCGCTGTAGTGGGCGCGCACGTGGCGGGTGAGCGCGGAGAACGCACCGCGCAGGTTGGACCGCGGGATCCCGGTGAGCTCCTCGAGGTCGCTGGTGGCGAAGTACTGGCCCGGGTCCTCCGCCAGCACGTCGAGGACCTTGCACAGGGTGACGTTCATGGCGCTCGGGGTCCGGGCGAAGCGGCGCAGGTCCTCCACCGTCCAGGGCACGGCGTCCACCACCACGGCGTCGTCGTCGGCCGGTGCGGGCACGGGGGCCGGTACGGCGACGTCGAGGGCTCCCTCGCGTTCGGCGATGAAGGCGTAGACCGCGGTGAGGTGGCGGCGGGGGACGAGGACCTGCACGAGGTCGTCTTCGCGGGTGGTCATGCGTCTCCTCGGATGTGCTGAGCGGCGGGCCCACCCTAGAGGGCACCACGAGGGAGGAGACCACAGCGACGCGGGAGCCCGTAGAACGGTCCAGCAGCGCTCCGGAGTGCTCTGGAGTGTTGTGGGACCGTTCGGCCGACGGTCGCGTCCGGTGGGTGTGCCGCCGGTTCCCGCGCGGCGGCCACCCGCCGGGCCCCGCGCGGTCCGTCCGCGCCCGGTGCCGCGCTCGCCGCCGGGGGTGGTGGTGTTCCCCGGTCGCGCAGGGGTGCGACGCCGGAGCGCGGCTGGACGGCCCGGTGGGGCGGGAGCGTGGGGACCCTCGCGTCGGGGGTGCCGGAGGCTCCTAGGGCCGCTCAGGGCCGCTCAGGGCGGCTCGGCGTTCCGGAGTGCGCGGCTCCGGCGGGGTAGACTGCAATCTCCAGGTGACCGCCTGGTCGCGCTCCCACCGGGGTGCGGCCGCCATCCGGTGCCCAGCGGCGCGGGTGTGGAACACGTGTGGTCGCCGTCCTCCGGAGGGAGAGCACAGACCCGTGCCCAGCGACGACGCCAGCCCGGCCGACAACCCCCAGCAGGGGAGCGACGGGGCGGCAGCCGCCGATCCGCACGAGCGCCCGACGGCACCGGAGGCCGGCGACGGCACCCTGCCCTCGCTGGCCGACGCGCTCCCCGCGAACGGCTCGAAGATCCCGGAGGGCGACTACGGCGCCAGCGCGATCACCGTGCTGGAGGGCCTCGACGCGGTCCGCAAGCGCCCCGGCATGTACATCGGCTCCACCGGGGAGCGCGGCCTGCACCACCTCGTCTACGAGGTCGTCGACAACTCCGTCGACGAGGCGATGGCCGGTCACTGCGACACGATCCGCGTGGCCCTGCTGCCCGACGGTGCGGTGCGCGTCATCGACAACGGCCGCGGCATCCCCGTGGACCTGCACCCGGTGGAGAAGCGCCCGGCCGTGGAGGTCGTGCTCACCGTCCTGCACGCCGGCGGCAAGTTCGGGGGCAGCGGGTACGCCGTCTCCGGCGGCCTGCACGGCGTCGGCGTCTCCGTCGTCAACGCCCTGTCCCGGCGCCTCGACGTGGAGGTGCGCCGCCAGGGGTTCGTGTGGCGGCAGACCTACGTCCACGGCGTGCCGCAGGCGCCGCTCGCCAAGGGCGAGGAGACCACCGAGACCGGCACCACCGTCACGTTCTGGCCCAGTGCCGAGACGTTCGAGACCACGCACTTCGACTTCGAGACGCTGCGCACCCGCTTCCAGCAGATGGCCTTCCTCAACAAGGGCCTGACCATCCAGCTGGTCGACGAGCGCACCCCGGAGACCGAGGACGACGCGGAGGACACCGAGACGGCGCCGCGGGAGGTCACCTACCGCTACGACGGCGGTCTCGTCGACTACGTGCGCCACATCAACGCGCAGAAGAAGAACGACCCGCTGCACGAGACGGTGGTGTCCTTCGAGAGCGAGGACACCGAGCGGCGCATCGCCGTGGAGGTCGCGCTGCAGTGGACGACCGCCTACTCGGAGTCGGTGTTCACCTTCGCCAACGCCATCAACACCTCCGAGGGCGGCACCCACGAGGCGGGTTTCCGCACGGCGCTGACCAACCTCGTCGTCGGCTACGCCCGCGAGCAGAAGCTGCTCAAGGAGAAGGAGACCCTGGAGGGCTCCGACATCCGCGAGGGCCTGACCGCGATCGTCTCGGTGAAGCTGTCCGAGCCGCAGTTCGAGGGGCAGACGAAGACCAAGCTCGGCAACACGGTCGCGCGCACGTTCGTGCAGCAGCAGGTCGCCGAGCACCTCGGGCACTGGTTCGCGAGCAACCCCGCCGAGGCCAAGTCCATCGCCCGCAAGGCCGTGGCGGCCTCCGTCGCGCGCACCGCGGCCCGCAAGGCGCGCGAGGCCAGCCGCAAGGGGCTGATGGAGCGCAACTCCCTGCCCGGCAAGCTCAAGGACTGCCAGTCCAACGACCCCGCCGAGTGCGAGGTCTTCATCGTCGAGGGCGACTCCGCGGGCGGCTCGGCAGTGCGCGGGCGCGACCCGCGCACCCAGGCGATCCTGCCGATCCGCGGGAAGATCCTGAACGTCGAGAAGGCCCGGCTGGACCGTGCGCTGGGCAACCAGGAGGTGCAGGCGCTCATCACGGCGTTCGGCACCGGCATCGGCGAGGAGCTCAACCTCGACAAGCTCCGCTACCACAAGATCGTGATCATGGCGGACGCCGACGTCGACGGCCAGCACATCCGCACGCTGCTGCTGACGCTGCTGTTCCGCTACATGAAGCCGCTCGTGGAGGCCGGCCACGTCTACCTGGCCCAGCCCCCGCTGTACCGGATCAAGTGGCAGAACAACGCCCCCCACGAGTTCGCCTACTCCGACCGCGAGCGCGACGCCCTCATCAGGGCGGGGCAGGAGGCCGGCAAGCGGCTGCCCAAGGAGAACAGCGTCCAGCGCTACAAGGGTCTCGGCGAGATGAACTGGGACGAGCTGGCGGAGACCACCATGGACCGCGAGCACCGCACCCTGCTGCAGGTGACCCTGGAGGACGCCGCCGCCGCCGACGAGATCTTCTCGGTGCTCATGGGGGAGGACGTGGAGTCGCGCCGGTCCTTCATCCAGCGCAACGCCCGCGACGTCCGCTTCCTCGACGTCTGAGCGCACGCCCCCTCCCCCCGCCCCACCGCACCGGCCGCAGGAGACCTTCCCCGTGAGCGAGACCACCGAACAGCCCCCCGGCGACCGCGTCGAGCAGGTCGACCTGCAGCTGGAGATGCAGCGCTCGTACCTGGACTACGCGATGAGCGTCATCGTGTCCCGGGCGCTGCCGGACGTGCGCGACGGCCTCAAGCCGGTGCACCGGCGCGTGCTGTACGCGATGTACGACGGCGGGTACCGCCCCGACCGGGGGTACTCCAAGTGCGCCCGCGTCGTCGGCGACGTCATGGGTCACTACCACCCCCACGGCGACACCTCCATCTACGACGCCCTCGTGCGCCTGGCGCAGGAGTGGTCGCTGCGCTACCCGCTGGTGGCGGGGCAGGGGAACTTCGGCTCCCCCGGCAACGACCCCGCCGCCGCGCCCCGCTACACCGAGTGCCGCCTCGCGCCGCTGGCCATGGAGATGGTCCGCGACATCGACGAGGAGACCGTC
This sequence comes from Kineococcus anabasis, assembly GCF_054590795.1. Classification (NCBI taxonomy): domain Bacteria; kingdom Bacillati; phylum Actinomycetota; class Actinomycetes; order Kineosporiales; family Kineosporiaceae; genus Kineococcus; species Kineococcus anabasis. The sequence continues at coordinate 160,580 of NZ_BAAIHU010000008.1, read as the reverse complement.
GACTTCGGGGCGAACTACGACGGGCGCAACCAGGAGCCGCTGGTCCTGCCCAGCCGCTTCCCCAACCTGCTCGTCAACGGCTCCGCCGGCATCGCCGTCGGCATGGCCACCAACATCCCTCCGCACAACCTGCGCGAGGTCGCGGCGGGGGTGCAGTGGCTGCTGGCCCACCCCGAGGCCTCCGACGAGGAGCAGCTCGCCGCGCTCCTGCAGCACGTCAAGGGCCCGGACTTCCCCACGGGCGCGCAGATCCTCGGCTACCGCGGCATCGCCGACGCGTACCGCACCGGCCGGGGCTCCATCACGATGCGCGCGGTCGTGGAGATCGAGGAGATCCAGAACCGGACCTGCCTCGTCATCACGGAGCTGCCGTACCAGGTCAACCCGGACAACCTCGCCGAGACCATCGCCTCCCTCGCCAACCAGGGACGCATCGCCGGCATCGCCGACGTGCGCGACGAGACCTCCGGCAAGACCGGCCAGCGCCTCGTCGTCGTGCTGCGCCGCGACGCCGTCGCGAAGGTCGTGCTGAACAACCTGTACAAGCACACCCAGCTGCAGCAGACGTTCGGCGCGAACATGCTCGCCCTCGTCGACGGCGTGCCCCGCACCCTGCCGCTCAACGCCTTCCTGAAGCACTGGATCGGCCACCAGGTCGAGGTCGTGCAGCGGCGCACCCGCTTCCGCCTGCGCCGGGCGGAGGAGCGCGCCCACATCGTGCGCGCCCTGCTCAAGGCGCTGGACGCGATGGACGAGGTCGTCGCCCTCATCCGCGCCTCCGCGACCGTGGACGACGCCCGCGCCGGCCTGATGGACCTGCTCGAGATCGACGACGTGCAGGCGCGCGCCATCCTGGAGATGCAGCTGCGCCGGCTCGCCGCCCTGGAGCGCCAGCGGCTCACCGACGAGTACGACGAGCTCATGCGACAGATCGAGGACTTCCAGGACATCCTCGCCCGGCCGGAGCGGCAGCGGCAGATCGTCGGCTCGGAGCTGGCCGAGCTGGTGGAGAAGTACGGCGACGAGCGCAGGACGCAGATCCTCCCGTTCGAGGGGGACATGAGCGTCGAGGACCTCATCCCCGTCGAGGACGTCGTCGTCACCGTCACCCGCGGCGGCTACACCAAGCGCACCCGCACCGACCAGTACCGGGCGCAGCGCCGCGGCGGCAAGGGCGTGCGCGGGGCGCAGCTGCGCGGGGACGACGTGGTGGAGCACTTCTTCACCACCACGACCCACCACTGGCTGCTGTTCTTCACCAACCTCGGGCGGGTGTACCGCGCCAAGGCGTACGAGCTGCCCGAGGCCGGCCGGGACGGGCGCGGCCAGCACGTCGCGAACCTCCTGGCGTTCCAGCCGGGGGAGCGGATCGTGGCCGTCCTGGACATCGAGGACTACGAGCAGGCGCCGTTCCTCGTGCTCGCCACCCGCGGTGGTCTGGTGAAGAAGACCCGGCTGTCGGAGTACGACTCCAACCGCTCCGGCGGCCTGATCGCGATCAACCTGCGGGAGCGGGAGGACGGCACGCCCGACGAGCTGTTCGCCGCGGACCTCGTGGGTGACGCCGACGACCTGATGCTGGTCTCCCGCAAGGGCATGTCGGTGCGCTTCACCGCCGACGACGGCGCCCTGCGCCCGATGGGTCGCGCCACGTCCGGTGTGACGGGCATGAAGTTCCGCAGCGACGACGAGCTGCTCGCCCTGGCCGTGGCCCGGGAGGACCAGGACGTGTTCGTGGTCACCGAGGGTGGCTTCGCCAAGCGCACCCCCATCGACCAGTACCGGCGCCAGGGCCGCGGCGGCCTGGGGATCAAGGTCGCGAAGCTGGCCGAGGCCCGCGGTGACCTGGTCGGCGCCCTCACCGTGCAGGAGAACGACGAGGTGCTCGTCGTCATGGCCGGCGGCAAGGTCGTGCGCTCCCGCGTGGACGAGGTGCCCGCCAAGGGCCGCGACACCATGGGCGTCACCTTCGCCAAGCCGGACACGGGTGACCACATCATCGCCGTGGCCCGCAACGCCGAGCGCGCCCTGGCGGACGAGGTCGCCGCCGTGGACGACGCCGCGGACACCGGTCCCGAGGGTGCGGACGTCACCGACGTGCCCGACGAGGCGGGGCCCGGGGACGACCTCGCGGCCGGGGACGGCGGGGAAAGCCCTGGTGAGGGTGCTGTGGACGGCGCGGCCGGAGACACCGGGGATGGCGTACGGTCTGACGACCCGTCCACGTCCGAGGCGGAGCAGGGAGGCACGGAGTGAGCCCGGTGGATCGCACGTTCGGGCAGGGCACGTCGCCCGGCTCACCAGGCACCACGGCGCCCAGCCGCCCCGCGGCGCGGCCCGGTCAGGGCGCCGCCACGGACGGGATGCCCCGCCGGGTCCGCCTGACCCTGGCCAGGATCGACCCGTGGTCGGTCACGAAGCTGTCGTTCCTGCTGTCCGTGGCCGTCGGCCTGGCCCTCGTGGTCGCCACCGCCGTCGTGTGGGTCGTGCTCAACGGCATGGGCGTCTTCAGCTCCGTGAACGGCCTGCTGCAGACGATCGTCGGCTCCAACGGCCTCGACGTGTACGAGTACGTCGGCTTCGGCAAGGTCGTCTCCCTCGCCACCGTCGTCGCGGTCGTCGACGTGGTGCTGCTGACGGCCCTGTCCACGCTGGTGGCGTTCCTCTACAACGTCTCCGCCGCCCTCGTCGGCGGCTTGCGCGTCACCCTGTCCGACGACTGACCCGCCCGGGGTGGAGCACCCCACCCCGTGCGGTAGAGTCGTGTACCGCTGCCCTCGGGTGGCACGGGCCTATAGCTCAGTTGGTTAGAGCGCTTCCCTGATAAGGAAGAGGTCACAGGTTCAAATCCTGTTAGGCCCACAGCGTTGTCGCAGGTCAGAGGCCCGCACCCCTCCGGGGGTGCGGGCCTCTGGCGTTGGCGGGGGTGGGGTGGGTGACTAAGTGAGTGACTAGCGGTTGTCATGTGCCTACCTGCAGGGCTCCTGGCTGGTCGGCGCCAGCCGCCCGTCCTACAGGCTCCGCCCCTGGGCCGTAGGCGCCGGCTGTGAGGTGTGAGGCACTAGCACCGAGGCGGGCGGGCGACCACGGCGGCACTGAGGTCGGTCGGCACCCGGCCACCTGGCCAAGGCGCCGCTAGGAGCGGCAGTACCACTGGTGCGGGGGAGAGAGAGCAGGCTGCTTCGAGTGGTGAACGACATCGACGGCCATGCCGGGGTGAGCAACTCCTGGCGACTGGCGGCGAGCGCATCACAGATGTGGGTTACTACGCCAGGACGGCAAGCACGATGACTGGCAAGAGAGCCCGTTGACCGCCATGCAAGGGGGTGGTGCGGAAGGTATAGCCCAAATATCTTCCTCATCGACCTTGCCCATGAGGACGGCATGCAACATGGTCAGGGACGTTTGAGGTTGAGTGCAGCGTCCAGAGCATATACGACTGCCGCGCGGACGAGCTGGCGAGGTCGACCTGCTACGGCGCGGTGCGGCGGCGCTTGTCACTATTTGATGGAATCATGTGAGCATGACGACGGTACGGTGGGACGACTTTAAAGGTTCGCCCAAGGTCGAAGAGTTTGTAGCTGTCGCGCTGGGACGTGCCCATCCTGGCATTCAGCGAATTGACGGCGCTGGTGGCGACGAGGGTCGCGACATGCAATATGTTGCCGAGGGCATTCGAGAAATTTATGAGGTCAAGTCATTCACTGGTCGAATGTCACCTCGTTCGCCGAATCGTCGAGTGCAGGTTGAGCGATCACTGAAGAAGGCCGCTGAACTGAATCCGACGTCCTGGACCCTTATCGTTCCGATCGATCCCAATCCTGTCGAAGATCGCTGGTTTGATGGCCTTCGACGACAGTACCCCTTTCCGTTGGAGTGGTGGGGCCTCGGGTGGCTGAATGACATGGCTGCCACACACTCCGATGCGCGAAAGTACTTCTTTGAGGACGCCAATGCCGAGGTGGTACGGCTTCTGCGCGAACTAAAGGGTGAGGATGCAGTCGTCGGAAGTATCCAGGATGCCTTTGCGCGGACTCGCTCACTTCGGGACAAGCTTAATGAGATAGATCCGTACTATAGATTTCATGTTATTGACGGGCCTATTGAAGCGGCCCAGCTAGCCCATCCAGCGGCGGTTATGTACATGCAAGAAGGCAACGACCCTGCCGTCGGCGTTCTGTCAGTCGCGGTAGTCGAGAAGCAGACGGGTGCCGCAATAGACCGTCCCATGACTGTGAACCTGCGCCTGAACTTCGATCAAGATGAAGTTGATCAGCGCAGAGAACAGGAACTGAGGGGTGCGTTAAATTTTGGTCGTGACGTCATCGTGGCGTCTGACAACGTGCAAGGAGTCGTTGTGGATGCCCCTGCAGGCTTGGGTGGTAGCTACACCAGTGCAACGATCAGTCTTGGCTCTGTTGCCACGCCCAACTCCATCCAGGCTGGAAAGATTGAAGTTAGAGATCCTGACGGATCTACTGTGGCAGCACTGCCCCTGGTATTCAATAAATCAACACGAGGACAGCACGGAATTGAGTTGTCGGGTGCGGATATAAGTGGGGTCCTTAAGGTGACCTTCCGCATTGACTCCAAGGCAAAGAAGGTAGAGATTGACTTCCATACCGTAGGAACGCGGCTGGTGACGGCGGCGCAAGCCTTGCCGGCACTTCGGCTTGCCGCGTCAATCAAGGCTCCCAATGAACTTAGTATTGCATTTGAGGGAGTTGATGTCGGTGATTTTGAGACTCTGACGAACGAAGCTGCTCCTGTGTCGAGTGGACTAGTGGAGCTATTTACTCAACTGCGAGACATCCAGGATGCCGCGAACAACTGGTTTGAAGTCACTCTTGACTTGACCGAAGCCGATGTGCGGGAGATTCGAGAAACGCATGCACTTTTGCGTGGGGAGGTCATCACCGTTGCGCCCCGCGAGGTGCCGTTTCAGCTACATCCTGGAAAAACTATGGCAGACGTCGTTCAGGGTCCCGTTGCGGTGGCGCTGCCCTTCGTTCGGGAGGCATCCATTGCTGGTCAAGTCTTCCGCCTCGGAGACTGTCTGGTTGATATGCGCCCTGTGGCGATCGAGCCAAATGGTCAAGACGCGGAAGGAAACATCCTGGCCATCGCGAAGCCCTTGGATGATACTGTCGCGACAATGTGCATCTTGACTAGGGAGGGTGGGTGACAATACCTTCTTGCATTAGACCTGCCCTATTATGCGCTGTAGGCGATTCCCTATGCGGATAGGCAGTTGAGCGACCGAAGAAGAACACCTTCCGTCACACTTCCCGATTCAAGGTGAAGAGCTGGTCCATGACCGTCGCTCCTGACTGCAGTACGGGGCGGAGCTGGTGGCGGTAGACGAGTTCGGTGACGGTTGTGCTGCTGTGCCCGACGAGACGGGCGATCTCCTCGATTGGCACGCCGCTGTCGGACAGCAGTGAGACGAAGGAGTGCCGCAGCTCCCGCGGAGTCCACTGCGCCGGGTCCAGCCCCGGCACGGCGCTGAGCGCCTGGCGGAAGTCGCGGCGGACGTTGGAGGGGTTCATCGCCGTGCCGACGGCAGTGGCGAACACCAGGTCGTGCTCCTGCCAGCGGGCGCCGGCCGCTTTCCGGTCGCGCTCCTGCTGAGCCCACTGCTGGCGCAGGGCGTCGATGCAGCGCCCAGGCAGGGCGAGGGTGCGGCGGGACTGGCGGGTCTTGGTCTCCCCGCCGGCGCGCACCGAGCGCCACACCTCTAGGTGCGGCGGAAGGGCCGGCGTCCGGCTCAGGTCGAACTCCAGGTGCACGTGCCGCCATGTCAGCGCCCGCAGCTCCTCGGTACGGGCGCCCGTGAGCAGCGAGACGACGATGTAGGGATAGAGCCGGTGCTCGCGGGTGCCGGCCAGGATCGCTTCTGCCTGGGCGGTGTCGAAGGCCTTGGACGGCCGGCCCGGTCGACCGTGCGGGATCGAACAGAGCTCGACGACGTTGCGCTTGACCCGGTCACGGGCCATCGCCCGCTTCACGGCCCGGTTGAGGCATGCGTGCGCCCGCCGGATCGTCTGCGTGCTGAGCGACTCGGTGAGCTTGAGCAGCCAGCGCTCGACCTCCACGGCGGTCAGGTCGCGCAGCTTGCGGGCCCCGAGGTGGGGGAGGACGTGCTTGGTGCAGATGACGGTGCACGTCTCGCGGGTCGCGGCGCTGCGGGTGGTCAGCCCAAGCTCCAGCCACTCACGGACAGCGTCACCGACGGTGTAGCCGTCGACGGCGATGACAGGCAGACCGTCGTCGTAGTCGCGCAGGACCTCCTTCAGCCGGGCCTTCGCCTCGGTCTTCGTCCGGCCGCTCGCCTTCCTCACGACGCGCTTGCCCTTGCCCTCGTAGCCGATCGTCACCGTGGCGATCCATCGCTGCCTGCCCTCGTCCCAGTGCAGGCCGCCCTCGCCGCGACTGCGTCGCTTCGTCATGCCGCCTCCTGCTCCAGCAGCACGACGTACTCGTGCAACGCCCGAGCGGGCACCAGGCGGGTGCGGCCCTCCTTGACCGAACGCAGCCGGCCGGAGCGCAGCAACTCGAAGACGATGCTGCGGCTGACGCTGAGCAGCACGGCGGCCTCCTCGGGGCGGTAGAGCAGCTTGGTCGGGACGGACGCCGGCGGCTCAGGCTCGTCGCTCGCAGCGGGCAGGGCGGTGACCAGGGTGGCGGGCTTCACGGGAGTAGCTCCTGGGGGGCTGCGGGGACAGGGGAGACAGCGGGGACAGCGGTCTGGTGCCAGTCACCGGGAGCGCTGTAGGTGCCGGTGTGGTCGACGGCGAGCTGGCCGTCCTCGGCCATGCGGGCGCAGGTGCGCTTGACGTTGTCCCGGCTCATCGCCAGCGCATCGGCGATGGCCGCAGGTCTCGCCGGGGCGCTCGTGCGCAGGTGGCGCAGGATGGAGGCGCGGGTGTCGCCCAGGGCGTGCTCGTCGGCGGGGCGGTCGGACATGCGCCATTGCCCGGTCTCGGGCTGGAACACCAGGGCGTGCTCGGCTTCCTCGACGTCGCGTCCGGTGACGTGCAGGACGCCGTCGTGCTGGCCGCGGGCGCGCTTGAGGACGAGGGTGGCGTCGGCGGCTCCGGCGATGCCGTTGGTGCCGGACACCTCTTGGAGGAAGTCGTCGGAGCCGGCCTTACGGACGTGGTGGACGAGGACGACGGCAATGGCGAAGTGGTCGGCGATGCGCTTGGCGCGCCCGACGGCGGCGTAGTCGGCGTCGTAGGCGCCCATGCCCTGCGGGGTCGGTCCGCGCATCTTGGCGAAGACGTCGAGGACGACCATCCGGGCCTCGGGGTGCGCTCGTAGCCAGGCGGCGATGGCGGCGTCCCCGCCGGCCGGCAGGGGCGGCCAGTCGGTGGCGATCTGCAGCTCGCCAGGGGCGGGGGAGCCGTCGAGGAGCTTGCTCATCCGGGCCTTGAGGCGGCGCGGGGTGTCCTCCAGCGCCAGGTAGAGCACCGGGCCGGCTCTGACCGGGATGCACCCGAACGCGGTCCCGCCGGCGGCGACGGCCAGGCCGAGGCCCAGGGACAGCCAGGACTTGCCCACCTTCGGTGGGCCGACCAGCAAGGAGACGCCCTCGCAGAGCACCCCGGGGACGGCCCACTTCGGCGGGGCGAAGTCGGTGGCCATGAGGGAGTCGGCCGACCACAGCTGCGGCCGCCACGTCGGGGCAGGCTCGTCGTCGCGCACCGGGCGCAGCCGCGGCCCGTCTCCGGGGTACTGGCGCTGCACCGTCCCGTCGGTCCCGGGGTGTTCCAGCCTCGTGCTCATCAGGCGGCGCTCCCCTCGGCGGCCGCGGCGCTTGCGGTGGTGAAGGAGCGGGGGCGGTCCTCACCGCGGCGCAAGCCCGAGGCGATGGTCTTGTGGGCCTCGCTCGCGGACTGCCCGACCTGCTGCCCGGCGGTGAGCAGGAGGGCGGTAACGGTGTCGGCGCTCAGCTCGCCGCCGGCGACGAGCTGGCCGAGCTGCACGGCCGCGCCGTAGAGGGCCTGGTTGTGGGCGTGGTCGGCCGACGTCAACACCCCGCGGACCGCGCCGTCGAGGGCGGCCTGCAGGTAGGCGCGGCGGCGGGTGTCGCTGATGTCGGCCAGCCGGATGGTGACGGGCTCCTTCGCAGGGAGTGGTGCCGGGCGCAGCCGCTCGGCCAGCCAGTCCGGCAGTGGAGCCGGTGGCACCGCGCGGACGACGGCGTAGACGCCATCGCGGGTGCGGGTGGGGGCGGCGACGACGTAGCCGCCATGGCCGCGGGTGTCGATCAGCCAGCCCAGCCGGTTGGGGCTGCCCGGCCCGGTGTTCGGCAGGGCGACGTCGTCGGGTTGGCGGAAGTAGACGTGCCAGCCGCCGCGGGCGGTCAGCACGGTCCACGTCCGCGGCAGCCCGCGGCCCTCCCCGGCCAGGAGCCCGGTCAGCACGCCGACGCCGTCGCGCACGTCGGTGTCGCAGTAGCGGCGGGGGACGGTGTCGCCGGGCTTGGCGGTGTCCAGGTCCAGGACCAGCAGGCTGGAGGGTCCGCAGGCGATGCCGATGCCGAAGCGGCGCCCGCTCCAGGCGGCCCGGATGCGGTCGGGGTCGGTGGTGGCGCGCTCCTCCCACTTCACGTGCTTCCCGGCCCGGGCGCAGCGCGGGTCGGAGCCGGTGCAGCGGTCAGCGGCGTGGTCGGGGAAGGCTGGGCGCTTGTCGCCGGGTCGCAGCGGGAAGACCGCCCAGCCTGCCTCGGCGTAGGCCAGGGCGGTCTCGACGATGTCGGTGGAGCTGGTGGGTGGCTGGAGCACAGGAGCCTCCTCGTCGCAGTGACGGTGGGTAGTCGCATGCGGGCATGGCGATGCCCGGGAAGTGGTGGTCGAGAAGCGCGCGAAGGGCGCGAAGAGGTGGCCTGACCTGCGGTTCCGCAGTGCGGCGCTCACCGGGTGCTAACGCGCTAACGAGCAGCTCACGGGCCGGTCAGCGGCGTTAGCGGGGTCGCTAACGTTAGCGATCTGTGAGGGCCGGTTAGCGGCGCGACCGATCAGCCCGATCGCGGTCAGCCGCTGCGGCGTTGCTCACGCTGGGTGAGTACGGCGTGGAGCTGGTTGCGGTCGATGCCGCGGCGGTTGACGACCTTGCCGTCGATGCGCCGCCCGATCTGGACGGTGTCGATGCCGAAAGGGGCGACGGCTCCGCCGAGGTCAGCGGCGGACCAGTCGGCGTAGACGTCGGGGCGCAGCTCGGCCAGGCGCTCGACGAGGGTCTCGGACCACTCCCGCTCACCGGTGGTGGCCATGACCTCGGCCAGGTCGTCGAGGACGGTGGGCACCTCGGCGTTCTCGGCCGGGTCGGGATCGAGGCCGGCGGCGTGCCCAGTGAGCCGGCCAGCCGCGACCCTGGCTGCCCTGGCCCGGGTGATGACGGCCTCGGCGGTAGGGGCGTCGAGGTAGGCGGCGCGGACGATGACGGGCTCAGCGCCGTCGCCGACGAGGTAGCCCACGCCGCGGTCGGCGCGGGTGAAGGTCGTGGCGCGGATGCCGGCCTTGTACATCGAGGTCCCCAGCACCATGTCGTTCTCCACCTGCCCCATCACCCGCAGACAGAAGCGCAGCGCCGCGTTGGAGCTGATCCCGGTGGGCAGCGACTTGGCGTCCGGGCGCTGGGTGCCCAGGACGACGACGATCCCGACGGCCGGGCCGCGCTTGACCAGGTCGGTCAGCAGCGCCTCGGCCTCCTTGCCGTGCTCGGGGTGCTCGAAGAGGAACTGACACTCATCCACCGCCACGACGACCGGGTGCAGGCCGAGGTCCTTGCGGGCGGCCAGTTCGGGGGTCACCTTGTTCTCCGGGCACTCCACCCGCGGCAGCGACCGCAGCGTGCGGTAGCGCCGGGACATGTCCTTGCCCAGCATGCGCAGATTCGCCATCAGGAATGCGAGGTCCTCCTCCTCGTCCCCGCAGCGGTAGCGGTGCGCCACCGGCTCCAGCGGGCCGAGGTCCCCGGAGCCCTTCAGGTCGTAGACGTGCAGCTCGGCCAGGACGTCGAGGGCGGCGGCCAGCAGGAGCAGGCGCAGGAAGAACGTCTTGCCCATGCGAGGCACCGCGCCGATGACCATGGCGGCGAACATCAGCGTCAGCGTCGCCGGGCGACCCCGCTGGTCCACCCCGACGGGGAACGGCTCGAACAGCGACACCCGCCCCGCCTTGGTCAGCGACCACGCCACGGGCTTGCCGGCGGACAGTGCCTTGTCCCCGACCCACAGCACCAGCCGCCCGGCGTGCTGCTCCGAATCCGGCTCCGGCCACACGCACCCCAGCGGCCGGCGCAGCCCCGAGGCGAGCCGGTCCCGGCGGTCGATGACGTCGCCCGCCGTCACCCCGGGCGGCAGGTCCAGGTCCGCCCGCCAGCCCGGCCCGTCCCGGTGGATCGGGCCGACGAACCGCACACCCTCACCGGTGCGCATGTGCTTGTTCAGCTCCGCGACGCCCAGCGAGCCCAACGCGGTGAGGATCAGCTCGGAGGTGAACCGCGGTACCGACGAGGCAGACACCGCCGAGCCGGTGATGCGCTCCTCCGGCTTCCGCCCGAACGCCCCGAGCCCGGCCAGCACCGCCGCGGCCACCGCGGCGACGCCCCAGGCCGTCAGTGCCGTGACGATGACGTAGGCGCCGACGAGGAGCGCGACGCTGACGGCGGCGAGCAGGGCCAGGCGTACCCGCACCCGCTCGCGGTGCTGCTCGGAGACCCGGTGGAAGGCCGTGGCCTCGTGGGCGCCCATCACCTCACCGTGGGCGAGGGCACGGCGCACGTGCCGGCCGTTGCCGTCCGAAGCCCAGGACGCCACCGCGCAAGCGATGCGGCAGGTCCCGCGCGGGGACCGAGCGACCAGGCGTGCCCAGTACAGCGGTGCCCGCACCACGTGGAACGCCGTGGTGCGCCAGGCGGCGTCGGCGTACTCGCGCACCAGGCCTGTCACGGCGGCGCGGTCGCGCAACCAGCCCGGCACCACCTCCCGCCGCTGACGGGCCGACACCACAGGGACCGCCCGCACCGCCGCGTCGGCATCGAGCACGACGCCCTCGATCACCTCACCGATGCCCGCGTCCGCAGCCACCGCTTCCTCGGCCGCCGGCTTGTGCCGTGCTCGCACGGCACTGAGGTCCACCACCTGCCCCGGCTCCTGCTGGCTCATGCCGCACCTCCCGGCTGGTCGGTGCCGAGGGACCTCGCGGCGATGGTCGCGACCGGGCGCGCGGCGTGGTGCAGCTCGTTGTGCACCCCGGCCAGGAACTGCGCCTCCGACGTGCTGCTCGCGGCCCTGCCCTCCAGGTGGCAGGCCAGGCAAATCACTGCCGCAGGGGCGCTGTCCGCACTCTCAGTGACCCTTGCGCCGGGGCGGTCGCTGGACCAGACCCACTCCGGCCCCCAGCCGGGGACCGCCCGGCCGGTGAGCCGCCACTGTGCCCAGGCGCGGTGCTGAGCACGCCGGGCCGAACGGTCGAGCCGAGCCAGTCGCCAGATGACCACCACGGTGACCACCGAGGAGACAACGAACAGCAGGAGCATCGGAGTCGTCATGGCGCTCACGCTCCGAAGAGGTTGCTGCCGAGCCCGTCGAGGCCGGCGCGCACGCCGTCGACGAGGGACTGCGAGACCCCGCCCAGTGCACCGTCGGATCCAGCGACGGTGAGCCCGAGCATCACGGCCACCACTGCGACGAACGTCGATCGCGTGTCCTTCCAGCACGCCGCGACCAGCGCACCGAGCAGGAACAGCCCGAAGACGGCCAGGCTCATGCCGCCACCTCCGTCCCGGCCGAACCGGCGCGGTGCCGGCGGACGGCCCAGGCGCGGGCCTCCGCGGCCACCCGCACCTCCGCACGGCGTACCCGACGCCGCGCCAGGTCGCACATCGCCGAGGACGCCGCCAGAGCGGCCACCTCGGCGTTCACCAGTTCCACCTCCGCCGCGATGAGCGGCCACTCCGCCTCGATGTCCCCGAGGGCCTGCGGTGTGGGTTCCGTCGCCTGTCGGTCTTCCGTCTCGGCGGCTGCTGCGGCCACCGTCCTCTCACTTCGCATGACTCTCAGTCAGTCGAACATCGCTTGACGTGTTCACCGCGTCCATGGGACGTTTGGGACGTTTCCGAGATCGCCGAAACGTCCCGGACGGGTGTGCCATGACGAACGAGCGGCTGCGCAAGGCGATGGGCACTACCGGTATGACGCCGGAGCGGGCCGCGCGTCTGACGGGCGTGGACCCCAAGACGGTGCAGCGCTGGCTCTCCGGGCGGGTGCCGCACCCCCGGCACCGCTACGCGCTGGCCGACGCGCTCAACGAGAGCGAGCAGTTCCTCTGGCCGGAGGTGCAGGAGAGTCGCGCCGGTGACACCGGCGCCGCCGAGCTCGTTGCCGCGTATCCCCGCAGGGCCGATGTCGAGGTCTCGCGCTGGTGGCACCTCATCAACCGCGCCGAGACCCAGATCGACCTGCTGGGGTACACGCTCTACTTCCTGCCGCACCAGCACCCGCAGCTCGTCGACGTGCTGTTGGACAAGTGCGCGGCCGGGTGCCGCATTCGCGTCGCCATCGCCGACCCGGGATCGGAGCACGTGCGCCGCCGCGACGAGGAGGAGCGCCAGGCCATCACCATCGCCGCCCGCATCCAGAGCAGCCTGGAGGAGTTCGCCCGGCTGTTCGCCTGCGAGCGGGTGGAGGTGCGGCAGCAGGACGCCCCGCTCTACAACTCGATCTTCCGCTTCGACGACGAGATGTTCGTGACCCCGCACCTGTACGCCACGCCGGGGCGCTCTGCCCCGCTGATGCACCTCAAGAAGCTGGGCCGCGACGGGATGTTCGCCCGTTTCGAGAGCCACTTCGACGCTCTTTGGGCCGACAGCACGCCGATGGCTCGCGAGACGCTCGTGCTCGACGACCCCGCCGGGCAGCTCAGCGCTGCCGGCGCCTGAGGAGCAGCTTGTGGGACGACGCGATTTCTACGACGACCCGGCCGCACCGCCAGCCAACTCGCTGGTGCCGGCGGCCTCTGCCGTCATCGTGGACGAGGACGGGCGCATCCTGCTGCACCGCCGGCGGGACAACGGCAAGTGGGCCCTGCCCGGGGGGAAGATGGAGTTGGGGGAGTCCCTCGGGGACTGCGCCGTCCGCGAGGTGCGCGAGGAGACCGGGCTCGACGTGGAGCTGACCGGCATCGTCGGCATCTACAGCGACCCCAAGCACGTCTTCGCCTACGACAACGGCGAGGTCCGCCAGGAGTTCTCCATCTGCTTCTCCGGTCGCGTCACCGGCGGGGAGCTGACTGCCAGCGACGAATCCCACGAGGTCGCCTGGTTCACCCCGGCCGAGGTGGAGGAGCTACCGATGGTCGACTCCATCCGCGCCCGCATCCTCGACCACCTCAGCGGGGCAGTGCCAGCGATCCGCTGACCACCACACCGGCCTCGGCCATCCGGGCCTCGGTGTCGCGCTGTGCCCGTTCGAACTCGGGCACGCACGCGTTGATCGCCCGAGCGACGGTGTGGTCGGGGCCGTAGCGGCTGGTGATCTCCTGCACCCGCCAGGCCAGGGTTACACGCTCACCGTCCGGGCTCGTCGTCAGGTCGCAGTAGGTGAGCGCCTGGTCGAGCGGGCTGTCGAGGAAGGGGAACTCTTCCTCATAGTCGTCGAAGCCGCGCAGATTCGCCTCGTAGCGAGCACCGGAGTGGTGCGCCACCAGCAGGGCGAGCTGCTCGTGGCCGTGCTGGCGGACGAAGCGGGCACCGTCGAGGGGGTGCAAGCCGGTGTGCGCTAGCCCGGGGGCGTAGCCGATGTCGTGCAGGTAGGCCGCCGCGATGAGGGTAAGACCATCTTCACTGAAGGCCCCGCCAACCACCTCGGCGAGGGCGGCCACCTGCTGTACATGCCGCCACCGTCGCCCTAGAGGGCTCAGAGCAGCCTCCGAGGCTTGCCTGGCCCACTCCACCGTCGCATTTGTCACCGTGGCTCCAATCCTCGACAGCGCGGATGCTATTCCCCCGCTGGTGCGGGGCGTCGAGTTGGCGGTTGGCTCCCATGTTCACTGAAGTCGCTCACGTCGCCGCTGGTGCGGCTTCTCGGCTGGTGTCGAGCGTGGACGCGGAGCGGACAGGTCTTCGACCGAAGGCTGGACCGCAGCCTCGGCACTGAGCGCCTCCTTCCCCAAGTGGAGGCGCAAGTGAATGGGATCAGCGAACTGATCAGCTACCCCTTCAGGGCAGTGAAGCGCGAGTTGGCTGGCGTCGCAGCCGGGACGGTAGCCCCTGCGGGCTGGCAAGCGCTGGACCTCAGCAGGCCCAAGCGGTGCTGGGAGCAGCACCGTAGGGCGCGGGGACTCGCGCAGGCATCGGAGGACGCCGGTGTCGTCACGTACGTCACCGCTTAGCAGACCTACGCGCTTCTCGCCGCGGAAAGTCGGATCAAAGATTCACGCAGATGGGCGCTGCACTGCAGGCTGCGGGCGAGTCGGTGCCGACCTGCTGCGGTAATAGCTCCCGGAGGTCGAGGGGAGTCAGCCACTGCGGTCGACGACTTGAATCGTGCGCAAAGATGCCCGACGACGCCGTGACTGTGTTAGATCGCGGCGACAGTGAGGTGCTGCCGCTTCTACCGCTCGATGAGAGGCGGCGCGCTCGGTGGCGCCGGCACTGCTTGGCGTGCGCCGGCGATGAAAAATCGGTGCTCCAACGTAAATTGGCGCCCGCTTGGTTAGGCAGCGCGTGCTGGTGCTGCCCTACACATCGAACTCGCTCACGCCTACAGGCAGCAAGGAGAACCGGGAAGGTAGAGCAGCTCCTGGTGGTTGCGGAACACCCTTCAATGACGTGACCGGTTCTCAGTGAAAGTGCCATCAAGCCGCCATGCCATGGCAATGTGTGCCACGCCAGAAGATAGCTGCTCTCAACGTCCGACAACAATGCACGCCCAATCGCTTTGAGTCTTGCAGTAGCGCCCGGCCGCTACTAGTAGTTCCCTCGCTCGTGACCCAATTCAATGGCCAACTGATCGATTCCCGCCGAGTTAGTCGGTACGCCGCACCCTATGAATTGGCACACTTCCTCTCAGGGAGACGTATATGCGCCTAGGGCATCGAGAGCCGTTGAAATCTATATCTCCTTCGAAGACATCGTATGCATCCCGGTAGCCGATCGATTCCATGACGAATTGAGCACCACGGCTTAGAGGTGAATGTACGCCCCAGTGCCGCATGTGTTCATGGGTCAGGTTACCCTCCCAGATGTGCGGCTTGATGAGATCAAGTTGTCCATCATTGCAAACTGTGCGCCCGTCGTCTCCATCGAGTTGCCACCCCGTTAATGACACCAGTTGCAGGATGCTTGGGTCATCACGCTTCACGGTCTGTCTATGCCGCTCGATCTCTTCGAGTAGCCAAGTTGCCACCCTAATCAGCGCGCGATTTTGTTCCCTGATGCTCAGGGGCGCAAGAAAGGCAAGTTGATGTAGGCGCGAGTACAGAGGGGTCTCGTCGAAGATCTCAACTTCACCGAACACTTCCGGTCCGGTGATGCCCTCTGCCCTCATGACGGAGCTAAATTCGGCAAGATGCGTTGGGGGTTCGATCCGCATCATCGCTCACACCTGCCATCCGTAGTCCCTTAGCCAACCAATAACCTTCCCAGGCCAGTGAGGGTTCCCGTCATGGAAGCTGCCGTCCATGTTGATGCCAGGGCTTCCCCTTCCAGGGCCTTGAGCATGCCACTGGCTTCCCGGCACGCTCTCCTCGGGCTCATCGATTCGACCGATCTGTCGAGGAGCCTGACCTCGATCAACGGCTCGCTGGGCCGCCCTACCGTTGATGTTCGCGATGCGGGCGGCCCACTCGGCGCTGCGCTGAGCGATGACTGCCGGGTCGTATGCATCCCCTCGCAATCCTCCCCAGCCGCCACAGTTGGTGTTGTGGACGAGGATCGGGGTGTCGCCGGCGAAGACGTAGAAGGTGTGGATGTCAGCGACGGTGAGGTTGTACATGACGTTCGCGCCGATGAAGGAGCGCGAGGCGGTGACGGTGGCGCGCTGGCCGGTGTCGGTGAGGAGTTGCTCGCCGACACCAAGGTCGACGGCGTCTTCCCACTCTTCTGTGGTGGCGTTCCAGAAGGGGTGATGCTGGGTGGTGTTGATGACTGATTGGTCGCCGTCGGGTTCGGTGACGGTGAGGTCGGTGAACTCGGCGTCGTTGTTGATGTGGACGGCGGTGACCTCGCGCACAGCGGTGCGGCCGGTCTCGGGGTCGGTGGCGAGAACCTGGTCGCCGACCTTGATCTCGGCGATGGGCTTGCGTCGCCCGTCGCCCATCACCACGAGGGTGTCGGCGGTGAAGGAGTCACGCCGCAGCAGGCAACCGACCAGTTCGGGCCTCGGCAGCGCCTCCTTGATGTGCCTCGTGCGGACGATCTCGCCGCCGACAGCACCTAGCCACCAGGTGAGCTTGTAGTTCCAGGCGCCACTGTCGACGAAGCAACTGGTACCGGGATCCATAGTCTCTCGGACAGACTTCGTCCAGTCGTCCGTGGCGCCGTCACCGAAGCCGGTCGCCGCAGTGCTGGCGCTCGTGAGGATGTCGTTGCCGAGGTCGCTCCAGCTGAACCACCCGGCGCGGGTGCTGGCCAGTCCGGTGGGGTCGCCGTACTGCAGGGGGTTGCCGGAGGCGTAGCCATACGCCTCCCCGGTGAGGTTTTCGATCGGGTCGCGGGTGAGGAACTGGGCGGTGGCGGGGTCGTAGTCGCGGGCGCGCAGGTAGACCAGGCCGGTGTCGACGTCCGTGTACTCCCCGGCGTAGCCGAAGCGGGACAGGGTGCCGGTGGAGGTCTCACGGGCGCCGTAGGGGCCGTATGCGGCGCGACCGGTGACAGTGCCCGTGGCGCTGGTGAGGGTGGTGACCGAACCGGTGAGGTCGGTGTGCAGCCAGGTGACCGCTCCGCCCTTGCGATCGATCTGGGCGATGGGGGTGGCGCCGGGGCCATAGATGTAGTCGGTTGCCCCGTCGGCGAGCATGACCGGCAGGGCGCCGGTGGTGTTCCAGGCGAACCGCTCGCTGGTCGTGGTGGTGGAACCGGTGGCGGTGCGGGCGCGGGCCACGCGCAGGCCGTCGCCGTCGTAGGTGTAGCCGAGCTTGGCGGTCGGCACGGTGGCGCTGGCCAGGCGGTCAGCGGCGTCGTAGGCGTAGGTGCTGATCGACGCCTGGGTGGTGCTGGTTGCCGCGGTGGTGGCTGCGGTGCGGTTGCCGACGAGGTCGTAGGTGTAGCTGACCTGCGGGCCTGCGCGGGGAACTCGGACGGTGAGCCGGCCCGTGGCGTCGTAGTTCAGCACGTCCCCGGCCGGGGTCGCGGTGACGTTGCCGACGGCGTCATAGGTGTACGCGCCGCTGGGGGTGGCGCTGGTGGCGGCGGTGCCGGTGTTGGTGAGCTTGTCGAGCTGCCCACGGGCGTTGAATCCGTACTGCCGGGAGGTGTCCACCCCACCACTGACGGTCTGAGCGGTGAGCTGGGCGGCCATGTCGTAGCTGTAGGAGTAGGTCGACAGGGCTGTTCCGGTGGCGGACACGACACCGGTGCTGGAGGTCGTGACGGGGGAGACCTTCAGGCCGGTGAGGAACCCGGCGGTGTCGTAGCTGCGGAACGCGCCTGTCTTGGCGTTGGCCAGTGACGCGAGCTGCCCGTCGGCGGTGTAGGTGAACGTGCCGACCGCGGCGGTTCCGGTGGGTGCCTTGGTGCCGCTGGCGGCGCCGGTGGGGACGGACACCTTGGTCATCTGCCCGGCGGCGTCGTAGGTGTAGGTGGCCACGCGCAGGTCGGGGTAGGTGATGGACGTCTGCTGCCCGAGAGCGTTGTACGCGAAGGCGGTAGCACCGGTGGGCGCTGCGACGCGGGTGGTGCGCCCGGCGGGGTCGTAGGTGTACGTGGTGGTACCAGAGCCGTCGACCATCCGCGTGCGCTGTCCCGCCGCGTCGTAGGTGAACGAGACGTCGGGGGTGGTGCCGGCGTGGTCGATGTTGGCCAGGCGCCCGGCCTTGTCGTAGACGTAGGCCGCACCGCCCACCTGCGTGGTGGTCGTGCCGGCGGCGGCGGTCGTCGTGACCACGCCGGTGGCGACCTTCGCCAGCTCGTTCTCTGCCGTCCAGTCGTAGGTGGTCAGCCCACCACCGGGCACGTTCGCGCCGACGCGGCGACCGGCCGCATCGTAGGTGTAGGTGGTCGTCTTGCCCGCCTGGTCGCGGTAGGTGAGTTCCTGACCAGCCGCGTTGTACGTCCACGTCTGGAAGGTGCCGTCGGCGGCGGTGGCCATGGTGACTCGGCCGACGGCGTCATAGGAGGTGCGCGAGGTCCGCCCCAGCGGGTCGGTCACCGCGATGACGCGCCTGGCGGTGTCGTAGGCGTACGTCGTGGTGCGCCCGAGCGCATCGCTGGTGGAGGCGATGGATCCATCGGCGTTGTAGGTGGTCTTCGACGTCGCACCCGACGGCGCGGTGGCGCTGACCTGCTGCCCCGCCGTGTCATAGCTGAACGTCGTGGCGCGGCCGAGCTCGTCCGTGATCGAAGCCACCCGACCGGCCGGGTCGTAGGCCTGCTTCGCGACGTTGCCCGCAGCGTCGGTGACCGAGGCCAGACGCCCGACAGCGTCATAGCTGAACGCGGTCGTCGCACTTGTGGGGTCGGTGGCGGTGAGCCGCTCACCCATGAGGTTGTAGGTGGCCTTAGACACCCGGCCCAGGGGGTCGGTGGTCGAGGTCAGCCGGCCCGCGGCGTCGTAGGTGAACGACGTCACCGCACCGGTGGGGTCGGTGGCCTTGACGACCCTGTCGCCCGCGTCGTAAGTGAAGGTGGTGACCCGCCCGGTCGGGCTCGTCGTTGACGTCACCCGGCCAGCAGCGTCGTAGGCGTACGTCGTCACCCCACCTGCAGCGTCCGTGGCGGAGGCCAGGTCCCCGGTAGGGGTGTAAGCGTAGGAGGTGGTCCGGCCCATCGCGTCGGTGGACGTGGCGACCGTGCCATCGGCGTTGTACGTGAACGTCGAGACCGCGCCGAGGGCGTCGGTCACCTTCACCGGGTTGCCGGCGGCGTCGTATTCAACCGCCGACTTGGCGCCGGCGGGGTCGGTGACCGAGGTCAGGTCCCCGTCACCGTCGTACGTGAAGCTTGAAGTGCGCCCAGCGGCATCAGTACGGGAAGTGATGTTGCCGCTCGCGTCGTCGCTGGTCTTGGTGACCCGCCCCAGCGGGTCGGTGACCGACGCCAGGTTCAGCGCGGGAGTGTAGGCGTACTCGTACGTCGCCTCCGCCGGGGTACCTGCGGCAAAGGTCTGCGACGTGAGCTTCAGGCCCGAGTGGCGCACGATGCGCTTCGTGCCGTCCGCCTCCGTGATGGTGGTGTTGTCCACGTCGTAGGAGAACGTCATGGTGCGTGACTGGGTCGCGGAAACCGTCTGGGACTGGCTGACAACACGAGAGTGCTCGTCGTAGACGTTGGTGACCTTCTTCCCGTCCGGGAAGGTCTGCGACAGCATCCGGTGGTTCTCGTCGTACGTGTACGACGTCACCGCGCCCGCGGGGTCGGTCACCGAGACCAGGTCGCCGGCGGTGTCGTACACGTACTTCACCACTCGACCCGCCGAGTCCGTCACCGAGGACACGAACTCACCGGCATAGGTAAACGTCAGCGATCGACCCGAAGAGGAACGCGCCAGCGACACCCGCCCGGCAGCATCGCGCTCCACGGTGACCGCGTTGCCATGCGGGTCGCGGATCGCAACCAGGGCGCCGTCAGCGGCGAACGTGAAGAACGTCTTACCTCGGCGCACCATCGTGAAGGTGCCATCCGTGTTGGTCCGCAGGTCCGCCAGCACGCGAGCTGGAGCAGTGAACGAGTCACCCACTCCACGGGTGAAAGTCACCGTCGAGCCAGTCTCTTGCAGCACAAAATACTTTGCCGCTTCCGCCTTGGCGGTAGCCATCTCCGCATCCCGCTGAGCGTTGCACTCTTCGAGGTACGAAGCATCTTGCGACGTACCCGGCAAGCCCGAAAAATGACACTCCTCAAACTTGGACTCGTCGAAAGGTGCGGGCACGACGAGACGCGTACCAAACGGGTCCGCCCATCCATACCCGAAGCGACCCACGCGTCCGGCATTGTGTGCTGAGTAAGTGCGCGACGCAGTCAGGGGAAAGCCGCGTCCCGGCAGGGATACGTCGGTCTCCGACTGGAAAAAGTCACCCGTCACCACGCAGATCGGATCGCCCGCACAGGTTCCTGCATTGTTTTCGGACGGATTGCCGCCAGCAGTCTCATCCGTGCCGATGCCCTGGTCCCCATCGCCCGGATCCCCGTCGCCCGGATCCCCGTCGCCCGGATCCCCGTCGCCCGGATCGGGCGAAGAATTTGCCTGCCCGGCGGTCCAAGTCGCCCAGAGCCCCCATGGGCCGCTTGGCGACTCGTTGGCGTGGATCTGTGCGCGAGTAATCTCCTTCAAAATGCAGTGCTTATACTGGCCGTACACGTCGCCGACTCGGGCGCTCGTGGAGATGGTTTTGCCGTAGACGCCCATTTCGCCGGCCAGGGTCCAGAGCTCCGGCGAACCGCCACCGCAGCTCACCATTCCTTGCAGATTAACGCTCACGTCCTGGACGACCGTCGATGTGCCCTTCTCGTTCGCGGGCGTGGTGATCGTCACCGTGGCGGCGTCCGGACCCCCAGATGCCCCCACGGACAGCTGTACTTCGGGGTACTCAGGCTGATCCGATGGAGCGGCGATCCGGTAGTAGTACGTCCATGGCGCCGGGGAGCGGTCCCAACCCGAAGGCGGACCGCTCGACACTGTCGTGGTCTGCTCGCTCTCCGTGGAAGCGCTGGCCACGGTCGCCGCCGACAACCCGCCTGCAACCATCGCTACCGCAGCAAGGTGAGCAACTACACCGCGCAAGCCGTGACCCATCAGCACTCCCAGCGACGCTCTTGGACCCGCTGACCCCCGATGGGCACACGCGGCGACTCATCGAGTAACCCACGGTCACCACGCGAGGTGGTCTGATCTGCTGATGGTTCACCGATGCGGAGCAGTCTCCGTGAGCCGAGTAGGCGATGAGTCGGTGCAGTAATGAGTCTATTGATCATGGAGGAGCAGTCGACGCATGCTGGTGCTGTGACATGGCAGGCACGACGAGCGGTTTGGTATCTGCGGTCAGCCTGCGTCGTTCAAGTCTGGGCGGACTCAGCCTCATTCACCTCGTTGCGACAGGGATCTATTCTTATGGACCCCTGAAGTGCTCATGTGGTAGCGAAGAAACTCAAACTGCTTTCTGCTGGACGTGGGGCGCCATGTCATGAGGGCTGCCCTGCTGGTCCTGCTGGTCCAGAAAATGAAGTAGTGCGGCGCGGGTGCCGAATTGGCGATAGTGCTCTGCTTGATGCGCAGGGGCACTCCGCCGAGCGGGACCTGCCTCATTTGCTCAATGACATTGATGTCTCCCGGCTCGTTGATACTGGTGCAATGTCGCGCAGCGAGAGCATGGTGCGAGGTTCGGACTTCGCCAATAATGCATGATTCAGCGACAGGGCGTTTCGGTTCCGGCGCTTGTGGGTGGAATCAACGCCACGCGGGTGCGAGACTTGTAAAGCAAGGCCGTCATGGCATCCCTTTCAACAGTCATGACATGGTGCTCGAAATGCCTGCCGTGAGGTGACTCGAATGCGACGGGTCGGTGTCGGGCAACACCGTAGCTATCGGCCCCTGCAGGCGAACAAGATCAGTCTTGACGTGATCGACCGGTCAGGAGCGAGGCGTAGTGGCGTGAGGTGTCCCTGGTGTCCCCGCTGTCCCCCGTTGGAAGGATGCCGTGGTCCTGGCATCGCCCTGCGGTCGTCGAGTCTCGAAGGGCTGGAACACCCCCGCGTGTTCCAGCGCGTGCCTCGGCTCTCCGAGGGCCGCTGAGTACCCAACTGAGTGACAACGGCGACGGCTCTGTGTGGACGGTGGTGGACTGTTCGACTTGCATCGCCCCATGTCGGAGCGGGTGTCGACGCGCTCGACCTGCACTCCGACCGCCCGCTCACAGCCCTGATAAGGAAGAGGTCACAGGTTCAAATCCTGTTAGGCCCACCAGCATCACTGCAGGTCAGAGGCCCGCACCCCCTCGGGGTGCGGGCCTCTGGCGTTGGCGAGGGTGAAGTGAGTACCTGACTGAGTACCTGAGCTCTTCAAGGGTCATCCCGGGACGAGCCGCACCGTGCTCCCCAGGTGTGCCCCTTCCGGGTGATCTTCCTGTGGTCGTTGCCTCCGCCAGCCGATGCAGCCGTGGTGAAGGTCTTGGCGCTGCGACGAGCCGATGAGTGCGCCGGGTGCCGCCAGGCCCTACCAGTGGGATCCAAGGCCGCCTGGGAGCCCGGACCGCGCACGGTCCGCTGCCTGCCCTGCGTCGGCGCCGAGCCGACGAGTGCGGCCTCCTCCGCACCTACCGCGGCTCCCGCCCCGGCGATGTCGGCGCCCCGCCGGGGCCGGTCGACCCCGAGTGGCGCAGCAGGTGCCTCGGCGCAGCAGGAGTACGAGCGCCGCGCCAGGCAGCGCGAGCAGGATGTGCGTGCCCGCCACCCCTTGCTCGGGGGACTGCTCCTGGCGCTGAGCGAGGAGCCGGCCAGCACCCGCGTCTGGGCGCAGGGCGCCGCCGGCGAGCGGGCCGTGGGCGCGACGCTGGAAGGGCTGGCCGGCACCCACGTCGCCGTCCTGCACGACCGGCGCCTGCGCCGCCCGGACGGGCGGTTGTCCAGGGCCAACATCGACCACCTCGCCGTGGCGGCCTCCGGGGTGTGGGTGATCGACGCCAAGACCCACACCGGCGCCCTGGAGGTCCGCCGCACCGGTGGTCTGCTCACCCGGCGCACCGAGACGCTGTACATCAACGGACGCGACCAGTCCCGGCTGCTGGAGGGTCTGGCCGGTCAGGTGCAGGCCGTGGCCGCGGAGCTGGCACGGGTGGGTGCGAGCGTGCCGGTGCAGGGGGCGTTGTGCTTCATGGGTACGGAGCTGCCCTGGTTCGGCGAGACCGTCGGCGACGTGCCCCTGGTCGGACACCGTGGCCTGACGAAGATCCTCAAGCGTGCAGGCGACCTGACAGCGGACGACCGCGACGCCCTGGCGCGCTATCTCGCCGTCCGCTTCCCTGCCGCGCACTGACGTCCATCACAACGCCCGTTGAGGGCGGACGGGGGTGCACCCGTCAGTCGAGGAGGCAGGCTCGCTAGCTGTCCAACTGTCGTGGCGAGCTTGACCCGCTGGTCCGCGAAGGCGTTGCGCAGGCGACTCTCCGATCCGACAGCGTCGTCGCTGAAGGTCTGCAGTTGCCCCGGTTCCAGACCCTCGTGGGGGCCAACGACGACTACGCCACCTACTCGCCGGTCCAGCGCACCCAGGTGGCTACGGTCGTGAGCCTGGTGACAACCATCCTCTCGATCATGTCCACGCCGCTGACCGACGACGACGGAGTGGTCACCGACCTGTCCGGTCAGGTCGTCGACGATGCCCGCCAGCGGCTGCACGATCTGAGCGACGACGGCTCCGTGCCTGCTGGAGACGCACTGACCACCGGGCCGGCCTCGTGAGCGCGGATGCTCCTGATGACCCCGACGAGCTCGGTGACCCTGCCGCGCCTGACCAACCCGATGAGCCTGCCCGCCGACGCCCCAAGATTCTGCGCAGCGGGATGGATGCGGCGACCTGGGCGCTGGTCAACGCCTCGACCCGGAAGCTGGCTGACCAGACCGCAGAAGCACTGCGCATCCGCGAGATCGCTCAGCAGATCGCGGCCCGGCACCGCAACACCGGCCTGCCGCAGCGTGCCGGGCACCTGTTCGAGGTGATGCACGAGGCGTCCTTCAACCGGAACGCGATCAAGAAGGGCTCGGCGCTGCGTGCCCCCACCACCGAGTGGGCAGCGGGCGGGTCGCAGAACGCAGCGGCCGATCTGCACATCCTCGACGGCCAGCGCCTGCTGGCCGCCGCGCAGGCCAAGCTGATGGGTCGCGCCACGACCACCGCCAGGAGCATCGCCAACGACCGCTACGACGGGATGCAGCGCCTCATCGCCGTCGACCAGCTCAAGACGGTCGAGGACCTGCTCGACCGGCGCCTGACCCTCAACCCCGAAGAAATCAACTACGCCGACTACGCCGACGCCCGCGCACACGTCACCGACACCCTGCACGCCGGGATCGTGAGCAGCCGCCCGGTGACCACCACTCGGGCTCACAAGGCCGCCGCCCGTGGCGCCGTCCGCTCCGGCTCGATCGCCGGCCTGGGCAAGAGCATCGGCATCGCCGCCAAGGCCGGAACTCTGCCCGCCGCCCTCGGAAGAGGATCATCACCGGCCGCGATGGCCGAGGCCGTCATCGACATCACCGAAGCCGGGATCGCCTTCGCCCGCGGCGACCTCGACTCCGGTGACCTCGCCGCCCGCTGCTGCCAAGCCGCCCTGCGCACCGCCATCACCGCCGCACGCGCCGACCACCTCGACGAGGAACGGATCGAGGCCCTGGAGGACGAAGCCGCGACCGCCCTCGCCACAGCGCTGCTGCTCGCCGAGGCCGAACACGCGCTAGGAGAGCAACGCAACGCCCACGTCACCACCACCGTCAGCCCTCTCCTGGACGACGCACTCATCGCAGCCACCACCGCCTCGCCGGAGGAGGCGCTCAAGCGGCTCACCGAGGTCGCCCGGTGCTTCTCCGGTCAGCCGCTCTTCGTCACGGTCGACGAGTTCGACGCATGGATGGCCGACCCGATGACGACGCTGACGATGAATCCGAACTGGCACTGACACCGGCGACCACTCGTCGCGACCGTCGTCCTGCGCCAAGGCGAACAGACGGTCCGTGACCGTCGCTCCACTCTGCGACACGGGGCGGAGCTGGTGGCGGTGGACCAGCTCGGTCACAGCCGTGCTGCTGTGCCCGACGAGGCGGGCGATCTCCTCGATGGGCACGCCGCTGTCGGAGGGCAGTGACCCGAAGGAGTGCCGCATCTCCCGCTCGCAGTAGGTCAGGGCCTGGTCCAGTGGGCTGTCGAGGAAGGGAAACTCGGTCTCGTAGTCGTCGAAGCCGCGCAGCTTCGCCTCGTAGCGGGCACCGGAGCGGTGTGCCACGAGCAGGGCCAGCTGCTCGTGACCGTGCTCGCGGGCGAAGCGGGCACCGTCCAGGGGGTGAAAGCCCGTGTGCGCCAGCTCGGGGGCACAGCCGATGTCATGGAGGTAGGCAGCGGACACGAGCGTGGGGCCGTCATCGCCCAAGGCGCAGCCGATCGCCTCCGCCAGGGCCGCCACCCGCTGCACGTGCCGCCAGCGCCGCCCCAGCGGACTCAGCGCCGACCTCGCGACTTGCTGAGACCACTCAACGACGCTGGGCATGGATGCTCCGATCGAACGTTCGAATGATCCTACTTTGCAGCCGCGACCTGCTGGTTGGCGCTGCCACCGTTCGGTGCAACGGCCGTCGAGGGCCCATGTCCACGGCGTCGACCGATCGGTAGAAGCACCAGGGGCGCTGGCAGAGGGGGACTGCCTCTGCTGCACCGCTCCCGCGGCTGAACGAAGCACCGGTGACGTCCTGGGCTTTCTGGCCCTCGGTCATGCAACATGTGCGACGGTCAGGGACTGCTCGGTGCCGTGACCATCGACCCGCTGGCTGCTGACCTGTTCGAGATGGGTGCACCGCTGTGCTCCGCGCCATCGTCGCCGGACGCTCCTCGTCGTGCCGGAACCCTGCGGTCAGCGTTCCCAACCGGTGGCCGCCAGGAAGAGACCCAACGCGATCAGCGCGGCCCCGCCGACGCGACCCGACGTCCGCAGGCGCGTGCTCGAAGAGGCGAGCCATGTGCGGGTGTGGCCGGCGGCCAGAGCCCATGCGCACCCGGTGAGCAGACCGATGGTGAGCGGGACGAGTGACAGCAGCAGCATCTGTGCCGTCACGTGACCAGCAGCGCGGTCGACGAAGGGTGGGATGACCGCTGCGAAGACGAGGTACATCTCGGGGTTCGTGACGGCCACCACCACACCGGAGCGCACCGACGGCCAGGAACTCGGATCGCCTGCCACCACAGCGGGTCCTGGAACGTGACCGGCGTCCCGCAGGGCCTGCACGCCTAACCACACGAGGTAGGCGGCGCCGACCAGCTTCAGCACCGAGAACGCCAGTTGCGACGCCTCGAGCAGCGCTCCGAGACCCAGGGCGACGCAGACGGCCACCAGGAAGGAACCCGTGATGTTGCCCAGCACGCTCGACAGCGCGACGCGGCGGCCGTAGCTGAGAGCGCGTCCGACGACGAACAGCACGCTGGGTCCGGGCATGATGATGAGCACGGCGCACGCGGCGGCCAGAGCCACCACCTGTTCGGCGCTGACGGGCACGAGCGTGCCGACCGAAGCCATGTGTCCCCTCCTCCCGAGGGCTTCCTCGTTCGACCGGTGGAGGCCGGATGTCGCAGGTGGGCTCGAGGCTGGAGCAGCCACCGCGCCGTGCGCCTGGCGGTCGGGCAGCATCTTCGCAGACGATCGTTGAGGGCCGGTTCCCTCCTCGGTGGCTCAGGCGCCACGCGCCCACGGGTGACTCGCGCGACGGGGAACCGGGTTGGCCAGCCTCCACCGGGGTGACGCGGAGCACCGGTGTTCCGGTGGTGCCGCGCGCGCCTCGTCCACCGCGCCGATCAGCTCGCTGTGCCGGGAGCAGTGGATGTTCATGGACTGTTTCCCACCCGCTGTCGCCGCGCTTCGGCGGCGGTGCGGCCACCTCGCACGAGCGCGAGGCGCCGGAGCCTCCGCCAGGCCTGGTTGGTCCCTGTGCCGGCCCATCGTCACGGCACGGTCAACCGGATCCTAGGAGCGGTAGGGCCTCCCACGCCGGTGTGGTGGTCCGGAGACTCTGGACGACGCAGGTGCGGGGACCAGCGCGCCGCCGGTGCGCACCGCAGCTCTGGGAGCCGACCATGCAGATCGCAGTTCTCGGTGCCGGCAACGTCGGCACCGTCCTCGCCCGCGGCCTGCTGGACGCAGGGCACGAGGTGGAGCTCGGCGTCCGCGACCTCGGAGCTGTGCGCCTCGGCGCGCCGGCGACCACACCGGCCGACGCGGTGGCCGACGCGGCGGTCGTCGTCAACGCCCTACCGGGCAGCGTTTCCGTGGAGGTGCTGCGGCAGGTCGGCGCCGACGCCCTCGCCGGCAAGGTGCTCCTCGACGTCGCCAACGCCGTGACGCCCGCGTTCGAGCTGCTGCACCCGGACGGGAGCCTCGGCGCCCTGCTGCAGGCGGAGTTCCCGGCCACGCGCGTCGTCAAGACGCTCAACACGGTCCCCGCGGCGTCCATGGCGGATCCGGGGGCGCTTCCCGGCCCCAGTAGCGTGTTCCTCTCCGGGAACGACGCGGAGGCCAAGGAGGTCGTCGCCGGGTTGCTGGCCGACCTCGGCTGGAGCAGGGACAGCGTGATCGACCTGGGCCCCATCGACACCGCGCGGGCCACCGAGCACTACCTGTACCTCTCGCTGGCGATCATGAAGGCCACCGGGTCGACCGTGTACAACGTGCGCGTCGTCCGCTGATCGTGGTGGAGGAGATCACGG
The DNA here is from genome assembly GCF_054590795.1 of Kineococcus anabasis. Classification (NCBI taxonomy): domain Bacteria; kingdom Bacillati; phylum Actinomycetota; class Actinomycetes; order Kineosporiales; family Kineosporiaceae; genus Kineococcus; species Kineococcus anabasis. The sequence goes on along the minus strand of NZ_BAAIHU010000008.1, from coordinate 132,958 downwards.
TGGACGAGGAGCGCGCCGCGGGGGCCACACCCAGCGCGGGAGGACGAGCCCGTGCGGTCAGGTTCCGCCGGTACGGGGGCCCGGAGGTGCTAGAGGTCGTGGAGGTCCCGCGTCCGGTCGCGGGGCCGGGGCTCGTCGTGGTGGAGGTCGTGGCCGCCGCTCTCAACCCGGGGGAGATCGGCATCCGCGAAGGCGTTTTCGCCCGGATCTGGCCTGCCACGTTCCCCGAGGGGCAGGGCAACGACTACTCCGGGGTCGTCGCCGAGGTCGGGGCGGGGGTCCGGGAGCTCGCCGTGGGTGATGCCGTCCTGGGGTTCGCACCTCGGGCGGCGCAGGCGGAGTTCGTCCTCACCGGTCCTGACCGGCTGGCCCCGAAGCCGGAGGAGCTGAGCTGGGAACAGGCCGCCGCCATCGCCGGTGCCGGCGCCACCGCGTGGGCGGCGGTCAGGGCGGTGGATCCCCGGGCGGGGGAGACCGTCGTCGTCTCCGCTGCGGCCGGCGGGGTGGGGGTCGTCGCCGCCCAGTTGGCCCGCCTTCGCGGCGCTCGGGTCCTCGGGACCGCAGGAGAGGCGAACGCACCGTTCCTCGCCTCCCTCGGGGTGGAACCGCTCACCTACGGTGAAGGGCTGCTGGAACGGATCCGTGCCGCCGCACCCGGCGGCGTGGACGCCTACGTCGACACCTACGGCGCCGGGAACGTCGACGTGGCGATCGCCCTAGGGGTTCCGCCGTCGCGAATCACCACCACGGCCGATGGCCGGGCCGTGCGCGTGCACGGCGTGCGTTCTGACGCGCAGGAGCAAGCCGACACCCCTGACGTGTGGTCGGCCCTCGCGCGCCTGGTCGCTGCCGGGCACGTGGTCATCCCCATCGCGAGGATCTATCCTTTGGACCAGGTCCAAGAGGCATACCATGACCTCGCGACGAGGCACGTGCGGGGCAAGCGTGTGCTGAGCGTCATGTCCGGTCCCCGGCGCGCTGAGCTGGAGAGCTCTCGCCCTGGATGACCGAGGGAGCACGGCATGGCGCTGCACGGGCGGACGGACGAATCGGCGGTGCTCGGGAACCTGCTGCGTGCGGCGACCGGGGGCAGCGGTGGCACGCTGGTGGTGCGCGGTGTGGCGGGGATCGGCAAGTCGGTGCTGGTCGACCACGCCGTGCAGGCGACCGCCACCACCTCGCGGGTCCGGGACCTGCGGGTGCTCCGGGCGACGGGTGTGGAGTTCGAGGCCGACCTGGCGTTCGCGGGACTGCACCAGCTGTGCTCCCCTTTGCTGGAACACCTCGGTGAGCTACCGGCACCGCAGGCCGACGCGCTGCGCAGTGCCCTCGGCCTGGGTGGGCAGCCGGCCGCGCCGGAGGCGGCGCTGCTGGTGGGCGCCGGCCTGCTCGCCCTGCTGGCCGCCGCCGCCCGGGTGACACCGGTGGTGTGCGTGGTGGACGACGTGCAGTGGCTGGACGAGGCCAGCACCAAGGCGCTGGCCTTCGCCGCCCGGCGACTCGACGACGTGCCCGTGGCGTTGCTGCTCGTCGTGCGTGACGGAGAACCGGACGACGAGCCCGCCGCGGCGCAGATCCTGGGGCGCTTGCCGCACCTGCGGTTGGCGGGCCTGCGCGATCGGGACGCTCGTGCCCTGTTGGCCGCGGAGGTCCGCGCGCCGATCGACCCGCGGGTCCGCGACCGGGTCGTCGCCGAGGCACGGGGCAACCCGCTGGCCCTGGTCGAGCTGCCGCGCACGTTCAGCCCCGCGGAGCTGGCCGGTGGCTACGGCCTCCCGGACGACGAGTCGGTCCCGGCCGTGCTGGAGAGCAGCTTCCGACACCGTTTGATGACGCTGCCTGCAGCGTCACTGGCGTTCGTCACGCTGGCCGCAGCCGAGCCGACCGGGGATCCGGCCCTGCTGTGGCGCGCTGTCCGCGAGGCCGGACTATCCCCCCGGGCCGCCCTGCCGGCGGAGGCCACGGGTCTGCTGTCCGTGGGTACCACCGTGCGCTTCCGCCACCCGCTCGTGCGCTCGGCGGTCTACCGCGCTGCCGGGCTGAGCGAGCGGCGCGCGGCGCACCGGGCGCTGGCGCTGGCCACCGACCCGCAGACCGACCCGGACCGGCGCGCCTGGCACCTGGCGCTGGCCGCCGACGGGCCCGATGAGGAGGTCGCCGCCGAGCTGGTGCGCTCGGCCGACCGGGCGCAGGCACGTGGTGGCCTGGCCGCGACGGGCGCCTTCCTCGAGCGCGCCGCGGCCCTGAGCCCCGACCCCGCCCGCCGCGCGGAACGCCTGGTGTCGGCCGCCGTCGCCAAGAGAGCAGCCGGGGCGCCCGAGGCGGCGGTGGAACTGCTCGCGGCCGCGGAGAACGGCGTGCTCGACGTGCGGCAGCGTGCGCATGTGGTGGTGCTGCGGGCCCGCACGGCGTTCGACCGCCGCCGCGACGCCGACGCGGTGGAAGGACTGCTCACCGCCGGTCGTTCCGTCGCGGCGGTGGACGTCGACACCGCCCGCGACGTGCTGCTCGAGGCGTTCGCGGCCGCCGTGTACACCGGGCGCTTCGCCGACCGCGGGTTGATCCCGCTCATCGCGGGGACCCTGCGTTCCCTGCCCCGACCGGTGGACCACCGCGATCCGATGGAGCAGTTGCACGAGGGGTTCCTCGCGCAGGTGCTGCACGGACCCGCGGTCGCCACCCCGCTGCTGCGGGCCGGCGTCGCACAGGCTCTCAGTGACGTCTCCGGCCCGCTGCGGACCAGCTCCCTGTGGCTCGTGTGCAGTGCAGCGCAGGAGACGTGGGACGAGGCGTCGTTCCGCACGATCGCCGACCGGCAGCTGACCGGGGTCCGCCGCGCCGGAGCCGTGGCCTCGCTGCCCATCGCACTCAGCTACCGGGCGCTGGCTCATGTGCACGCCGGCGAGTTCGACGCGGCGCAGGCCCTTGTCGACGAGTGCCATCGCGTCGCCGTCGAGCTCGAGGTGCCGCCGATGCTCCACGTCGACGTCACCATCTCGGCGTGGCGGGGTGACGACGTCCGGACGGCGGAACTGCTCCGCAAGGGCATGCACGACGCCACCGTGCGGCAGGAGGGCAGGCTCCTCACGGCGCTGGAGTACGCGCAGACGGTGCTCCTCAACGGTCAGGGACGCTATGCCGAAGCCCTGGAGGTGTGCCGGGTCCCCGTGGAGCTGGCGCCCACCACCTTCCAGGTGTGGATCCCCGCCGAGTTCGTGGAGGCAGCCGTACGCTCCGGGCACCCCGATCTGGCGATGCCGGTACTCGATCGGCTCCGGGAGAGCGCGCGCGCCGCGGGCAGCGACTGGGCCGCTGGCATGCTCGCCCGCTGTACCGCACTGGTGACGGTGGGCCCTGAAGCCGAGGCGTCCTACCGCGCTGCGGTCGAGCACCTCGCCCTGACGCACGCTGCTCCACAGCTGGCCCGCACACACCTGCTGTACGGGGAGTGGCTGCGGCGGGAGGGCCGTAAACGCGAGGCGCGGGAGCAGTTGCGCACCGCGCACGACGCCTTCTCAGCCCTCGGTGCCGCGGCCTTCGCGGCACGCGCGGCGCGAGAGCTAGCGGCGACCGGTGAGCGCGCCAGGGCCCGCGGGGCGGGCGATCCGGAACAGCCTGCACCGCTGACCGCGCAGGAGCTGCAGGTGGCGCGACTGGTGGGGGGCGGGGCGACGAGCAAGGAGGTCGCCGCGGAGCTGTTCCTGAGCCCTCGTACGGTCGACGCGCACCTGCGCAACATCTTCGCCAAGCTCGGCGTCACCTCGCGGCGGCAGCTGCGTGACCTGCCGCTGCCCGCGGGACCGGAGGAGCGCGGAGCAATCCTGCGCAAGATGTAGGCGAGGACCGCCGAGGCGAGGCGATCCGCCGCGGCCGAGCCTGGCCGGGTGATCGACCCCACCGGCACCCTTCGGCTCCCACACTTGCACGAGGTGTCGTTGCTGACCCGTCGCGGCGACGTCTGGACGAGCCGCCAGGTGTGGGTGGTGACCGTGGCGGGGTGGGCGTACGTCCGCTCGGCGTTCGGCACCCGCGCGGTCTGGTACCGGCGGGTGCTCACGGACCCCCACGCCCGGGTGGTCGCCGGCGACCTGATCTTCGACGTCGGGTTCGTCCCGGTCCGCGACGCCCTGACCGTGGCCGAGGTGTCCGTGGCGTACTGGGAGAAGTACGGGCTGGGCTGGCCGGGGCCGACGGCCGGCATGACGGCACCGGAGGCGGCGTGCACGACGATGCGGCTCGTCGGCGGCCCGGCGGCGCATGTAGGTGATGACCACCGAGGCGAAGCAACCGCTTCGACGGGCATCGTTCGGATCCCGGACGGTGGCGCGGCAGGCGTCCCGGCGACTGGGCGTGACGTGCCCCGGCACCAGGAGGAGTTCCAGTGACCGACGTGAAGCTCTCCGTCATCTACTACTCGGCGACGGGGACCATCCACGCGATGGCCCGCCGCGTCGCGCAGGCGGGGGAGAAGGCCGGCGCGGAGGTCCGGCTGCGCCAGGTCCCCGAGCTGGCCGCGCCGGAGCGCATCGCGGCGAACGCGGCGTGGAGCCTGCACCTCGACACCACCGGGGACGAGCCGAAGGCGACGACCGAGGACCTCGTGTGGGCGGACGCGGTCCTGCTAGGGACCCCCACCCGCTACGGCAACGTGGCCGGCCAGCTCAAGCAGTTCCTCGACGGTACAGGCGGGGCCTGGGCGAAGGGCCTGCTGGCGGACAAGGTCTACGCGGGTTTCACGTCCACCCAGACCGCCCACGGCGGGCAGGAGTCCACGCTGCTGGCGCTGTACAACACGATCTACCACTTCGGCGGGTTCCTCGTGCCGCCGGGTTACACCGACCCGCTGAAGTTCGCGGACGGCAACCCCTACGGCGTCGCCCACGTCACCGGCCCCGGCAACGACACCCCGCTGGGCGACGTCGAACACGCCGCCCTCGACCACCTCGCCCAGCGCGTCGTCGACGTCGCCACACGGCTCGCGGCGGGCCGGCGGGCGCTGCAGAACTCCTGACCCCGCCCCACGGCGGAACCGACGGATCGTCCGGCACGTACCTGCCGGAGAGGGAGACCACGATGGCCACGGTGACCTACGACGGAGCGACACGGCTGTACCCGGGCAACCCGGTACCCGCGGTGAACTCGCTCGACCTGGGCGTGGAGGACGGTGAGTTCCTCGTCCTCGTCGGCCCCTCGGGGTCGGGGAAGTCCACCTCCCTGCGCATGCTCGCCGGTCTTGAGGACGTCAACGGCGGTCGCATCCTGATCGGCGACCGTGACGTCACCACGGTCCCGCCGAAGGACCGGGACATCGCGATGGTGTTCCAGAACTACGCGCTCTACCCCCACATGACGGTCGCCGACAACATGGGCTTCGCCCTGAAGATCGCCGGCACCCCCAAGGAGGAGATCAAGCGCCGCGTGCAGGAAGCGGCCAAGATCCTGGACCTGGAGGCCTACCTCACCCGCAAGCCCAAGGCCCTCTCCGGTGGCCAGCGCCAGCGCGTGGCCATGGGCCGGGCCATCGTGCGCCAGCCCCAGGTCTTCCTCATGGACGAGCCGCTGTCCAACCTCGACGCCAAGCTGCGCGTGCAGACCCGCACCCAGATCGCCTCCCTGCAGCGCCGCCTGGGCGTCACCACCGTCTACGTCACCCACGACCAGATCGAGGCCATGACGATGGGCGACCGCGTCGCGGTCCTCAAGGACGGCATCCTGCAGCAGGTCGACACCCCCCGCCGGATGTACGACCACCCCAACAACGTCTTCGTCGCCGGCTTCATCGGCTCCCCCGCGATGAACCTGCTCACCCTGGACGTCACCGAGGGCGGGGTCCGCTTCGGCGACACCGTGCACCCCGTCGAGCGCGCCGCGCTGGCCGCCACCGGCAACAAGCTCACCCTCGGGGTGCGCCCGGAGGACCTGGAGCTGGCCGAGCACGGCATCCCCGTCACCGTGGAGGTCGTGGAGGAGCTCGGCGCCGACGCCTACATCTACGGCTCCCTGCGCCACGACGCCACCGACATGCCGATCATCGCGCGCGTCGACGGCCGCCGTCCCCCGGAGAAGGGCTCCACCGTCCACTTCACCGCCCGGCCCGAGCAGATGCACCTGTTCGACGCCGGCACCGGCGAGCGGATCGCCCCGTGATCCGCCCGCACCTGCCCGGTCGGCACCACGACCGCCACCACGACGGCGGCACCGCGCAGGCGGGGGAGAGCGCCCGCTGGGCGGAGTACGCGCTCCTCGCGGACCGCGGGCCCGAGGAGATCGCGACGGAGATGGCCCGTGCCACCGAGCACGGCGATCCCGCCCCCGGCGACGGCGGTCCCCGTGGGGCCGGCGAACGGCTCAGGTGAGACGCGCATGTCCACGAGTGCAGCGGACGTGCAGCGGGCGGGAACGCTGCCACGGGCCCGCGGGGGCACCGGGACCCCGGTCCCGTCGGGTGTGCCCGCGACACCCCCGCCCGGCGCTGTCGCACCACCGACGCTGGGGGACTTCCTGCGGGCGATGCGCAGCCGGCTGCGCCCGCGGGACGTGGGCCTGCCGGCCTCGCTGGGCCACCGCCGGGTCCCCGGGCTGCGCCGGCAGGAGGTCGCGGATCTGGCCGGCGTGAGCCTGGACTACTACACCCGGATTGAGCAGGGTCGCGTCGGGGAGGTTTCCGGTGCGGTCCTCAACGCGGTGGGGGACGCGCTGCGGCTGAGCCCGGAGGAGGCCGCCCTGCTGCACCGTCTGGCGGCCCCGTCCCGCTCGGTGCCGAGACCGCGCACAGGAGGGACGTTGCGGCCGGGCACCGCGGCGATGCTCGCCTCGCTCACGGTGCCGGCGGCCGTGGTGGACCACCGGATGGACGTGGTGGCCGCCAACCTGCCGTTCCGGCTGCTCGTGGCGCGGCCGGGCGGGGCGCCGGAGGCGATGGACAACCTCGTGCGCTGGTTCTTTCTGGACCCGTGGGCCCGTGACCTGCTCCCCGCGTGGGGGGAGAGCGCCGGCGCGGCGGTCGCGGGCCTGCGGCTGAACTGGATCCGGAACCCGGGCGACCCGGGGCTCGACGCGCTTGTCGCCGAGCTGTCGGCGCGCAGCACGGAGTTCTCGCGGACGTGGGCCGTGCCGGACGTCACGGTCGCCCCCCACGGGCGGCTGACCGTCGAGCACCCTTGGGCGGGGACGTGCTGGCTGGACCACCACGTGCTGACGCTGCCGGGCGAGGGGATGTTCCTCACCCTGCAGACCCCGGTTCCCGGGACGGGATCGGAGGCCGTGCTGGACCGGTTGCTGCGCTGCTGGGACGGCCCGCGCCCGGACCTGTTCTGGGACGTGCGAGCACCGGAGGCCGGGCGTGCTGCCGGCGGGGGGTGAGGTGCGGGAGGTACCCGGCCGCCCGGGCGCGCCGGTCCACGTCACGTGGGCGGAGCACCCACCGGCGGCCGTGAGCCTCCGGGCGGCGGTGTGCCGGCGCCCGGGTACGGGCCGACAGACCGGTCCGCTGCACCTGGACGTGGCGGCGGGGGAGTTCCTCGTCCTGTCCGGGGGCACCGGTGCCGGCAAGTCGACGGTGCTGGGCATGGTCGCCGGTTCCGCACCGGTGACGGCAGGCCGGGTCCTCGTGAGCGGTCGCGACGTCACGGCCCTGCCGGCCCGCAGCCGCGGTGCGATCGTCCTGGCGGACGGGCACCCGCTGCAGCCACGCATGAGCGTCGCGGAGAACCTCGCGCTCGTCCTGGCCGTGGGCGCTGCGCCGAGGACGTGGCGCGCGGACCGCGTCGCGGGCACGGTGCGGGCGCTGGGGCTGGAGCACCTGCTGGGGCGCACCCCGCCGGGGCTGTCCACCGGGGAACGACGGCTCGTCGCCCTCGCCCGCGCGCTGGTGCACCGCTGTGGCGTGCTGCTCCTGGACGACCCGCTCGCCGGGCTCGACCCGGCGTTGCGCGCCACCACCCTGGAGGCGCTGCTCGCGCTGGCCCGGGAGCGGGGCACGACCACCCTCTACGCCACGAGCGAGGTGGGGGGCGCCGCGGTTCCGGGGGTGCGCGTCGTCACCCTCGACGGCGGCGCGCTGAGGGAGACCACGTGGGTTCCCGCGGTTCCGGGTGACCGGGAAGTTTCAGGCGATCCGTCCGCCCGCGGGCCGTCCGCCTGGACGCCCGGGCCCAGGGTGGGTGCGACGGGACCTCCCACGCCTCGGTGACGGGCACGAACCTCGTCCTGTGCTGGCACGGGGCCGGCGCGGGGCCGGCATGAGGCCGGCACGGGACCGCCCGCAGGGGCCGACGGAACTCTGGGAGGACGAGGTGGACGTGCACGCGGGACGGACGGGGACCGGCCGGGACGAGGTGGTCCTGGAGCAGATCAGGGAACGGGCCGCGGGGACCGGCCGGCCGCTGCTGCTGTCGGGTGGCACGGTCGTCACCGGGAACCCACGGCTGGGCAGCTGGGAGCGCGCCGACGTCCTCGTCGGTGGAACGGTCGTCGTGGGGGTCGGTCCAGGGTTGCTGACGGCCGCCGGTGACGACGACATGCTCGTGCTGGACTGCACCGGCTGCGTCGTGCTGCCCGCGCGGCTGGACCTCACCGACCCAGCCTCCGCCGGCACCCTGACCCCGGGGAGCCCGGCGGACGTGGCGGTCGTCCGCACCGACGGCCCGGCCACCCCTGAGCAGGCGGACCCCCGCCGGGGCCCCCTGCTCGACGTGCTGGTCGTCGGTGGCGAGGTGCGCGTCTGGCGCGGGACGCCGCTGGACGGGGACCGGGGAGGCGCGCAGGCGGGGCCCCCGGCGGCGCGGCGACCTGCCGAGGAGCCCTGGACGGGGACGTGGGTGGACGAGACGGGATTCCTGCACCAGGAACTGCGCCCCGACGGCCGCTACGACGAGACCCGCGGCGGGCGGCCCCACGCCTTCCAGGGCCGCTACTGGGTGGACGGCGACCGCGTCGACTACCTCGACGACCTGGGTTTCTGGGCGTTCGGGGAGTTCCGCGACGGGGTGCTCCACCACGCCGGGTACCGCATGCGCCGCCGGTGACCGGACCGGTGGCGAGGATCTCGAGGACACGAGGAGGAACCATGAACACCCGGGCGACCCACGACCCCCGCCTGCTGGAGCAGGTCCGCGACCGCTCGTCGGAGGAGCCGCTGCTGTTCACCGGCGCGACGGTCGTCACGATGGACCCCGCCCTCGGCGTCCTCGACGACGCCGACCTGCTGGTGCGGGGGGAGCGCATCGAGGCGGTGGGGCCGGGCCTGGCCGGCAGCCCCGCCGCCGCCGGTGCCGTCGTCGTCGACGCGACCGGCAGCATCCTGGCCCCCGGTTTCGTCGACACCCACCGTCACGCCTGGGAGGCGCAGCTGCGGCGGAGCACCCCGGACGTGGACGACCTCGGTGCATACGTGGTCTCCACGCTGGCGGGGATCGCCCCGGCCTATGGCCCGGACGACGTGCACACCGGCACGGAACTGGCGGCGCTGACGGCCCTGGACGGCGGCATCACCTGCATGCTCGACTTCTCCCACAACTCCCGCAGCGCCGCGCACTCCGACGCGGCCGTGCAGGCGCTGGTGGACACCGGCATCCGCGGTGTCCACGCCTCGATGCGCCCCCACTTCGGCGAGTGGGACGGTCAGTGGCCGGCGGACCTGGAGCGCCTGCAGGAGAAGTGGTTCTCCTCGGAGGACCGGCTGCTCACGCTGCGGCTGGCGACCCTGGCGACCGACGAGATCGCCGGCCCGGACCTCGCCTACGGGCCGCGGCTGGCCGCCGTCGCCCGCGACCTCGGCGTCGGGGTGAGCATCGACGCCGTGTTCGGCCCCTCCGGTTCCGCGGCGGTGCTGGCGTGGGAGCAGGCCGGGCTGCTGTCGCCGGACGTCACGCTCATCCACTGCACCGGGCTGACCCCTGAGGCGTGGGACGCGGTGGGCCGCACGGGCACCACAGTCTCCCTGGCTCCCTCCTCCGACGCGCAGATCGGGCTGGAGACGGCCGTCCCGGCCGTCGACGAGGCCCTCGCGGTGGGCGTCCGACCCGGTCTCAGCATCGACGTGGAGGTCGCCCTGGCGAGCGACATGTTCACGCAGATGCGGGTGCTGCTGGCCGTCCAGCGGATGCGCGCGGTGAACTCCGCCTACGGCACGGACCGCACCCCGCGGCGCATCGGGGTCCACGACGTGCTGGACATGGCGACCTTGCAGGGGGCGCGGACGAACGGGTTGGCGGACGTGACGGGGTCGCTGACGCCGGGCAAGCAGGCCGACCTGCTCGTCGTCGACGCCGAGGACCTCAACACCATGCCCCTCAACGATCCCGTCGGGACCCTCGTCCTCGGTGCCGACGCCCGCAACATCACCGCGGTCCTCGTCGCCGGGCAGGCGCGCAAGTGGGGCGGCCGGCTCCTCGACGTCGACCTCGACGCGCTGCGCGAGGAGGTCCGCGCTTCCCGGGACGCGGTGCTGCGCAGGGCCCGCGCCGCGGGGGTCGCCGTCTGAGGTGCGGGGCGGGGACGGGTGCCGTCCGCGCGGTCCCGTCCCCGCGCCGTCGCCACGTCGTCAGCCGTCGGCGCCGGGCACCAGGACGCGCTGGCTGCGCACCGCCCCGGACTCCCGGCCGGCGGCGAGGACGCAGTCCAGGAGGCCGGGGAACCGGACGTCGAGGTCGTCCCGGCGCAGTGACATCAGGACCCTCCTGCCCTCCCGGCGGGCGTGCAGCACACCGCTCTCGCGCAGCACCCGCCAGTGCCGGCTGGCGGTGGAGGGGGTGACGTCCGGCAGGGCGGTCGCGCAGGTCAGCTCACCGAACTCGGCGAGCCGCTGCACGACGCGCAGGCGCAGCGGGTTCGCCAGCGCCTCGAGCACCCCCTCGATGCGGATCTGCTCGCGGGAGGGGTGGGGCAGTTCCTGCACGGTGTCACCGCACGCGCGGGGACGGAGCGTGCCCGCGGGCCGTTCCCCGTCCCCGCGCGTGCGCCCGGACACCCCGTCCGCCGCTCACGCCGCCGGGACGCCGTCGATGACGATGGCCTCGGCGCGCGCGAACGTCTGCCGGAACTCCTTGAGCGGTGCGTACTCCGGGGATTCGTAGAAGGCCAGGACGTCCTGCTTGGAGCCGAACTCCAGGATCACCCCGAGGTCGGGCCGCTCGTCGGTCTCCAGGACGAGCGGCGCCTCGTCGCGAGCGACCGGCCGGCCGCCGTACCGGGTGACGACCTCCAGGGTGCGCTGCTCGTAGTCGCGCATCTTCTCCGCGTTCTGCGGCGAGACGCGGATGACCATGTACGTGCTCACGGGTTCCTCCCGGTGGACGATGGTTCGCGTACACGTGAACTATAGCCCGGTGCGGAACTTCTCCCAGGGTGCGCTGCGGCCACCCTCGCGGGGTGGCCGCGGCGCCCACGTCGCCGGGCCGGCGTCAGGCGCACACCGCCGCGTCGACCAGTTCCAGCACCGCGTCCGCCGCGGCCTGCGGTTCCGCCAGCGCGCCCGGCAGCGCCGTGACGGCGACGGTGACCGCGCGCCCGTCCTCGGTGGCGCCGCCTCGGGTCTCGTAGCCGGGGATGTCCCCGCCGTGGCCCCACAGCAGGCCACCGCACGTCAGTGGCGTGCTGATGAGGCCGAGCCCGTACCGCGCACCCGGCCACATCCCCGGCGCCTCGACGGTCGTGCGCATCTGCGCCAACTCGGCCGGGGCCAGCAGGTCCCCGGCCAGCAGCGCGGAGAAGAACCGGTCGAGGTCGCGGGGGGTGGAGACCAGGCCGCCGGCGGCCCATGCCCACGAGGCGTCCAGCTCGGTGATGTCGCGCAGCTCCCCACCGGGTTCCGCGGAGTGGTAACCGCGCACGTGCCGGCCGCGGATCGCGCGCTCGCCCGGCGCGGGCAGGTACGTGTCCTCTAGGCCGAGGCGCTCGACGACGCGCTCGTCCACCTGCTCCTCGAACGGCCGGCCGGTGACCCGCTGCACGATCATCCCCGCGAGCAGGTATCCCGTGTTGCTGTAGCGCCACCCCTGCCCGGGCGCGAAGTCCGCGGGCAGGGTGAGGGCCATGTCCAGCAGGTCCCGCGGTTCGCGGTAGGTGTCGCGGCCGGCGAACCAGTCGGTGCCCAGCACGCGCACGTAGTCCGGCAGGCCGCTGGTGTGCTGCAGGAGCTGCCGCACCGTGATGGCCCGCCCGTCGATGCCGTCGCCGCGGACCAGGCCGGGCAGGTAGGTCTCGACGGGCTCGTCCAGCCCGATCCGGCCCTCGCCGACGAGCTGCAGCACGACGACCGCCGTGAACGCCTTGGTGTTGCTCCCGGCGCGGACCTGCCCGTCGACCGGTGCCCTGCGGCCGGTGCGCAGGTCCCCGGTCCCCGCGGCGAGGTCGACCTGCCGTCCACCGCGGGTGTGCACCGACGCCAGGGCGGCCGGGAAACCCTCTTCGCGCACGAGGCGTTCCAGGCCCTGCCGGACCACCTCGCGGGTTCCGTCGCGCGGGGCGGCGGCGGACGGGGCGGCGCCGAGGACGACCGCGCCCAGGGCGGCGGCCGAGACGGTCGCGACCGTCCTGCGGTGCCGCGACGGCACCCGCGGGGTGTGCGGTGGGCGGGAGGGACGTCCGGACATGGTGATCCCTTCGTGCCCGCGCCTGGCGGGCTGCTGAGGAGGTTCGTCGGGCGGTGCGGTCCCGCGGGCCCGGCGTCGGCGGCGGGACGGCGGCCCGGCCAGCATCGGCGGTACCCACCCGGGCAGGGAGGCCCTGACGCTCCTCCCCTGACGCGTGGTCCTCAGGAACGGCCGGCGGGCAGGGCGCACAGCGCCTCGTCGACGAGGGCCAGGACGCGGGTCGCCGAGGCCAGCGGGTCCTCCAGCGCCGTGGGGATGGCCGTCACGGCGACGGTCACGGCGCGCCCGTCGTCGGTCGCCCCGCCGCGGGTCTCGTAGCCGGGGATGTCCCCGCCGTGCCCCCACGCCAGCCCGCCGCAGCTCAGCGGCAGGCTCTGCAGGCCCAGCCCGTAGCGGGCCCCCGGCCGGCTCGGGCTCGGGGAGGGGATCGTGGTGCGCATCTGCGCCAGTTCCGCCGGGCGCAGCAGGTCCCCGCCGAGCAGGGCGGTGGAGAAGCGGTTGAGGTCGCCCGGTGTGGAGACCAGGTCGCCGGCCCCCCACGCCCAGGACGGGTCCAGCTCCGTCAGGTCGCGCAGGGCACCGCCCGGTTCGGTGGCGTGGTAGCCGCGCGGGTGCCGGCCGCGGAGGGCGGACTCCCCGGGGGCGGGCACGTACGTGTGCCGCAGCCCCGCGCGCCGGACGCCCCGTTCGGTGACCTCCTCGGCCAGCGGCCGGCCGGTGACCCGCTGCACGAGCAGCCCCGCCACCAGGTACCCGGTGTTGTTGTACTCGAACCGGGTTCCCGGCGCGGCGTGCGCCGGTTGCGCCAGCGCGAGGTCCAGCAGCTGCCGGGGGTCGAACCACTCGTCCCGCAGCGCGAACCAGTCCTGACCGAGCAGCTCGGTGTGGTCGGGCAGCCCGCTGGTGTGCTGCAGCAGGTGCCGCACCGTGATGGCCCGCCCGTCGATCCCCTCCCCGCGGAGCAGGCCGGGCAGGTACGTCTCGACGGGCTCGTCCAGCCCGATCCGGCCCTCGCCGACCAGCTGGAGGACGACGACCGCCGTGAACGCCTTCGAGTCGCTGCCGATGCGGACCTGCCCGTCCACCGGGACGGGGGCGCCCGTGGCGAGGTCGGCGGTCCCGGCGGTGAGGTTGCGCACGCGCCCGTGCCGGTCCCTGACCGAGGCGAGCGCGGCGGGGAAACCCTCCTCGCGCACCAGGGCGTCCAGACCTGCCTGCACCGCGCCCAGCGGGGTCCCGGCGTGCGCGGGGGGCGCCGCCGGGACCACGGCCGGGAACAGGCCGGCCACCGCGAGCGCGGCCGCCACGGCGAGCGTCCGCGGTCGGGTGACGACAGGAACTCCACCGGGAGCGGTGCCGGTGGAACCGCCGCCCGGGGTGCGGTCGGGGTGGGATCGGTGCATCGGAACTCCTCGCCGTGCCCTGCCGGGCGCTGGTCGGACGGCTCCGCGGGAGAGGGGAGCCGCCGCACGGGTGCGGCAGAACCCCACCACGCGCGGGCCCGGGCAGGGTGGGTGCGTCAGGGCCATGTTCCCCGCGCCGCGACGGGGCACCGTGGGAGCATGACGCAGCTGACGCAGACCACGCTGATCTCCGGAACCCCGCTCGCGGGACGTGTCGCAGTCGTGACCGGCGCGTCCAGCGGTATCGGCGCCGCCACCGCCGCGCGCCTGGCCGCCCTCGGGGCCCGGGTCGCGCTGATCGCCCGGCGGGCCGACCGCCTGGAGGACCTCGCGGCCACCATCCGCGCCGGTGGGGGGACCGCCCTGCCGCTCCCCGTGGACGTCACCGACCGCGAGGCTCTGCTCGCCGCGGCGGAGCGCGTCCACCAGGAGCTCGGTGAGGTGGACCTCGTCTTCGCCAACGCCGGGCGCCAGCGCATCTCCTCCATCACCGACCTCCGCGTGGAGGACTGGGACGACCAGATCGACCTCAACGTCAAGGGCCTGATGAACACCATCGCCGCGTTCGTGCGCGACCTGGAGCGCGCCGCCGCCGACGGCCGGCCCGCCGACCTCGTCACGACGTCGTCCATCGCGGCCGTCCGCGTCCTGGAGCGGTTCCAGGTGTACTCGGGCACGAAGGCCTACGTGACCCAGCTCAGCCGCCTGCTGCGCACCGAACTGGGCCGCAAGAAGGTGCGCGTCTCCACGATCGAGCCCGGCATGGTCGACACGGAGCTGCCGGACCACGTCACCGACCCCGAGGCCAGCGACCTCATGGCCGGGCTGCTGAAGGACATCGACGTGCTCTCCGCGCAGGACGTCGCCGAGACCGTGGCCTTCATCGCCGCCGCCCCCCGCCACGTCAACCTCACCGAGATCACCATCCTGCCCACCGAGCAGGTCATCTGAGAGGAGGGCCGGTGCCCGCCGTTGCCGTTCCCGGCGCCGCTGCCTAACCTCCGACCGTGGCCAGGGACAACGAACTGGGATGTTTCTTGCGGGCCAGGCGGGCCGCGGCGTCGGCCGACGACCTGGGGGTCCCCTCCTACGGGGTGCGCCGGGTCCCGGGGTTGCGCCGCGACGAGGTCGCGGCCCTCGCCGGGGTCAGCATCGACTACTACACGCGGCTGGAGCAGGGCCGGGAGCGGCGCCCGTCCCCGCAGGTGCTCGACGCGCTGGCGCACGCCCTCGACCTCACCCTCGACGAGCGCCGCTACGCCTACGCGCTCGCCGGGGCCGCGTGGACCCCGCCGCTGCCGGCGACCCGCGCGCCGGTGGACCCCTCGGTCGACCGGCTCGTGGCCTCCTGGCCCGGGGCGGCGTGCTTCCTGCTGGACCCGGTGCTCGACGTGCTGCGCACCAACGCCCTGGCCGACCGGCTGTTCTCGCCGTTCCGGTCGACGGAGAACCTCGCCGAGATGGTGTTCCTCGACCCCGCCGGCCGGGAGTTCTTCGTGGACTGGGAGCACGCCGCCGCGAACACCGTGGCGAGCCTGCGGGCGACGGCGGGTGTGCACGTGGGGGCGGCGCGGCGCGAGGAGCTGCTCGCCCGCCTCACTGCGGGCAGCCCCCGCTTCGCCGAGCTCTGGGCCGCGCACGAGGTGCGGCCCAAGACGCACGACGCCAAGGAGCTGTCCCACCCGGAGGTCGGCCCGCTGACGGTGGCGTTCGACGCGCTGGAGGTGGCGGCCATGCCCGGCCACCAGCTCGTGGTCTACCTGGCCGAGCCCGCCGACACCGGCGGGCAGCGGCTGCGCGCCCTGGCCGAGGGCGGGCCGGTGCCGGTGGAGGACGCGGCGCCACGCGCCTGAGGGGCAGCGGCACGGCCAGGTTCCCCGCGCCGCCGCTGCCTACCGTGGCGGTGTGCGCGAGGTTCCGGGGGTTCCCCAGGGGGCCGGGCAGACCCCGTGGGTGCTGCTGACCCCGGCGCTGGAGGTGGTGCGGTGCAGCCGGGCGTGGGCCGGGCTGCACCTGCCGCTCGGGGACGTGCGGAACCTCGCGCACGCCGTGTTCTGCGCGCCGCGGGCGGGGAGTTTCTACGTCGACCCGGTCCGGGTGGAGCAGGCCCTGGTGGCCCGGCTGCGCAGCGGCCTGCACGACGGCCCGCGCGAGGAGGACGCCGACGGCGACGACCCGGCCGTCGCCGGGGTCGTCGCGGACCTGCTCGCCCGCAGCGCGGCGTTCCGGCGGCTGTGGGCCGGTCGCGAGCTGCGCTTCCGCGGCCGCGACGGCTACGAGGTGAACCACCCGGACCTGGGACGGCTCGTCTTCGAGCACCGGGTGTGCCGGGCACCCGGCGGGTTGTGGCGGGACGAGTACCTGCCGAGGCCCGGCACCCGCACCGCCGAGCTGGCCGGGCTCCTCGCCCTGCTGTGAGGGCACGGGACGGGCGGAGCCCGACCGGCGCCCTCCTGGGGACGGGTGTCAGACGTCCGTGGCGACGGTGAGACGGGTCAGGACGGGTTCGGCTGCGAGCACCGAGGGAAGCTGCGAGGCGCCCTCCGGGGAGGAGCGCCACTCCCGGTACGCGGCATCGCTGCGCGGGGAGTCCCACCGCTCGTGGACCACGACGTGCGCCGGGTCGTCGGTGTCCACGAGCACGTCCACCCCCAGGCAGCCCTCGAAGGCCCGGGTCGCCGCGAGGGTCTCGTGCAGGACGGCGAGCGCCTCCGGGCCGGACCCGGGGCGCAGCCGCAGGTCCATCAGGGCGATGAGCGTCATGGGAACTCCTCGTGCTCGGTTGCGGGTGTCCTCGGTGATGGGTTTCCCCGGTGGGGCGTGATTCGCTCAGGACCTGGCCGGGTCCCGGTCGGAGTCGAGCTGTGCGGCGGTCAGGCGCGTGAGACGGTCCCGGACCCCAGGATCGCGTGCCTCGGCGCTGGGGTCCACGAGCTCGCCGTCGTCGATGTAGGAACCGGTCGGGACACGTGCGTCGAGGGCCTCGACGAGCCGCCGGGCGCCGTGCTCGACGTCCCGGCCGCCGGCGCCGAACATGGCGTGCAGCAGGGACGTGCTGATGACGCCGGGGCTGATGCTGAGCACGTCGATGCGGCGCTCCCGCAGGCGGGCGGCGAGCGCGACGGAGGACGCCACGACGGCCAGCTTGGAGCGCGCGTAGGCGCGGACCGGGTCGTAGCCGTGTTCGAGGCCGGGGTCGTCCAGCGACAGCGTCGTCATGCGGTGGGTCGTGGAGCTGACGTTCACGATGCGCGAACCCGGTCCCAGGCGCGGCAGCAGCAGTTCCGTCAGCAGCGCCGGGGCCACGTGGTTGACCTGCCAGGTGCGCTCGAAGCCGTCGGCGGTGAGGGATCGGGTGGCCGAGCCGGGCACACCGGCGTTGTTGACGAGCGCGTCGATGCGCGGGACGAGCTCGCTGATCGCCCCGGCGGCGGCACGGACCTCGAGGAGCGAGGTGAAATCCGCGCGGACGTAGTGCACCTCTCCTGCGGAGGAGCGCCGCAGCTGCCACAGCAGGCCGTCGACCTCCTCGGCAGGCTCGGGCCCGTGGACGACGAGGGTGCCCGTCGTGGGGGCGAGCCGGCGGGCGGTGGCGCGACCGATGCCGCTCGTCGCGCCCGTGAGGACGATCGTGCCCCGGCGTGGTGTGCTCATGCTCTTCCTCCCGTGGACGCGAGCCGGTGGACCGTGGGGGCGCCCCCGCCGCAACGGGGCACCCCCACGGGTCAGCGTGCGGGGATGCCGGCGGACTCCCCGCCGTCGGCGATGAACTCCCCGCCGGTGGAGAAGGCGGACTCGTCGGAGGCGAGGAAGACCACGAGCGCCGAGAGCTCGTCGTCCGCGGCGGTGCGGTGTAGAGCCACGTTGGCGGTGTTGTCCCCCAGCTCCTCGGTCATCGGGGTCCGCACGAAGCCGGGGTGCACGGAGTTGGCCCGGATGCCGTAGACGCCCAGGTCGAGCGCCGTCGTCTTGGTCAGGCCGCGGATGCCCCACTTCGACGTCGTGTAGGCCGGCAGGAACGCGTAGCCGGTCATGCCCGCGGTCGACGACACGTTGATGATGGAGCCACCCCCGGCCCTCCTCATGGCGGGGATCACGGCCTTGGTGCCGTTCCAGATCCCGGTGAGGTTCACCCCGATCACCTCGTCCCACATCTCGTGCGAGTGGGTCTCGATCGGCTCGCGGCGGAAGATGCCGGCGTTGTTCACCAGCACGTCCAGCCGCCCGAACTCCTCCTCGGCCGCGGCCACCACGGCGTCCCACCGCGGTCGCTCGCGCACATCCAGGTGCAGGTAGCGCGCCTCGTCACCGAGTTCCTTCGCGACGACCTCCCCGAGGTCGTCCAGCACGTCGGCCAGCACGACCCTGGCCCCCTCGGCGACGAACCGCCTGGCGTGCTGGGCTCCCATGCCCCGCGCCGCACCGGTGATGAGCGCCACCTTGCCGTCGAGCCTGCCCATGGTGTTGCCTCCAGTTCCCGCTCGCTCGTGCGCCGCCGCGGTCCCGGCCTGCGGTGCACCGGCCGCGACGTCGGGAGGGCCGTCGCCCTCCACCGCCGAGCCTCCGTCCGGTTCCAGCTCGGAGGGAGGTCCTCCCGCTCCTACCCTCACGCCCGCCCGCGGCCCGGCAGAGTAGGACTGCGGGGGCCTCCCACTCGCGCGCGGCGACGTGGAGGGTCGGGTCATGAGTGTCCCCGCCAGCGTCCGGCTGCTCCTCGACGCGATGAACGCGGAGGACACCGAGGACTTCCTGGGTGTCTTCCACGACGACGCCGTCGTGGACGACGACGGGCGGCGCTTCGAGGGCCTCCTGCAGATCGCGGAGTGGAACATGCGCCACGTCATCGGGGCCCGCGCCCGGGTGGACGTCAGGCACGGCAGCGGGTCCGCGGAGGGTGCCGAGGTCGCGCTGGACCTCAGCCGTCACGGCTCGACGGTTCCCCGCCTGCTCACGGTCAGGCTCCGGGAGGAGCTCATCAGCCATCTCGTCCTCCGCCCGGAGGAGGGCGGATGACGGGTGGGCAGGACACAGCCGGCGCGCGCGGGCGCCGCCGCGACCGGAACCGGAGCAAGGGCGAGCTGGAGGAACGATGACCACGACCTGTGACCACCTGGGCACCATCGACGTGCAGGCCTCGCCAAGCGCGGAGGGTTGTGAGGACTGCTTGCGCACGGGGGGCCGCTGGGTGCACCTGCGGATGTGCGCGACGTGCGGGCACGTCGGCTGCTGCGACTCCTCCCCGAACCGGCACGCGACCGGTCACGCGGGCGGCAGCGGCCACCCCGTGGTGCGCTCCTTCGAGCCGGGCGAGGACTGGTTCTGGTGCTACCCCGACCGTTTCGCGTTCGAGCTACCGGGCGTACCGTCCGCACCGTCGCACCCGTGAGACCGCAGCAGAGGACGGAGCCGACCGTGGACGTCACCGTGACCGACAACGCCGACATGCACCGCTACGAGGGCCGGGTGGGCGGGGAGCTCGCCGCGGTGGCGGAGTACTCCCGCGCCCCCCGGTTCCTCGTGTTCTCCCACACCGAGGTCCTCCCCGGTCACGAGGGCAGGGGCATCGCCTCGGTCGTCGTGCGCCGCGCCCTCGACGACGTGCGCCGGCAGGGCCTGTCGATCGTGCCGCTGTGCCCGTTCGTGGACCGCTTCGTGCGCAAGCACGCCGACGAGTACGGCGAGCTGGTGCTCCGGTCGCCGGCGCGGGTGCCCGCCGAGGTGGACTGAGAACCCCCGGCGCCGGGCGGAGCGCCGTCGACCTCCCGGTGCTCCGCCCGGCGCCGGCGGGTCAGGCGGGGACGGGGGTGAGCCAGTGCGCCTCCAGGTCACCCTCGACCAGTTCGCCGATCGCGGCGAAGTAGCTCTGCATGAAGGGCTGTGAGACGTGGGCGAGGAGGTGCGCCCCCGAGGACCAGCGCTCGTAGAACGCGAAGGCGCGGGGGTCCTCCGCCGTGGTGTGCACCTCGTACTGCTCGTAGCCGGCCTCGGCGCGGGTGGGCCCGATGATGGCGCGGATCTGCTCCAGCAGGTCTTGCTCGCGCCCGGCCTTGGCGCGGGCGTAGCCGTACACCGCGACCGGCGTCGTCGATGCGAGCACGTGCGCGGGGATCAGGCCGTCGGGAACCGCGTCAGCGGTGGTCGCCGGGTCGTGGGTCGTGCCGGTCGTCATGGGAGACCTCCTGGTGGTCGTGGGGCCGGGCGACGGCTGAACCCGTCGCCCGGGCTGGTTGTTCCGGTTCAGGCCGCGCGCACCGTCTGCGGGTACAGGACGCTGGGGTCGGCGGCGAGGGCGGCCTTGAGCTGGGCGCTGTTCTCGTCGGCCAGGACCTCCAGCAGCCCCGCCTGGAGGCCGTCGAGGCCCGCGCGGGCGACGTCGGCGGGGTCGTTCTTGGGCACGTCCCAGCCGGCCATCATGTCGGTGTTGGTGCTGCCCAGGTGCAGGCCGGTCACGAGGGTCCCCTGCCCGGCGAGTTCGAGGCGGATGCCGTTGGTGAGGGCCCACTCCGCGGCCTTGGCCGCGGAGTAGGCGTTGGCGCCGTCGTAGGCGAGCCACGACAGGGCGGACAGGACGTTGAGGACGGCGCCGCCGCCGTTGGCGGCCAGAACCGGCGCGAAGGCGCGGACCACGTGGAGGGTGCCGAAGAAGTGGGTCTCCATCTCCAGGCGGATCTTGTCCAGGTCGCCGGTGACGAGGTTGGTGTACGTGGCCGTGCCGGCGTTGTTGACGAGCACCGTGACGTCACCGGCGGCGGCCGCCGCGGCGGCGACCGAGGCGGGGTCGGTGATGTCGAGCCGGAGGACGTGTGCGCCGGGGATGTCGACGAGCTCGGGTCTGCGGGCGGTCGCGTAGACCTTCGAGGCGCCGCGCTGGAGCAGCTGCTGGGCGAAGTGCCGGCCGATGCCGCGGTTGGCGCCGGTGACGAGGGCGACGGAACCGGTGAGGTCCACTGCGGGCTCCTGGGAGTTCGGGGATCGGTGCACGCCGACCTCGCGGTGAGGACGGCAGGACCCACCGTAGGAACGGCTGCTGCGATGGTCGATGCCTGTGGATCGCACATTCATGTCCGTCTGCCTCACTTCGCACCACCTCATGAGGCAGACGGCTACCGCGCGCCGTGCATCGCGGCTACCGTCCCGGCATGGACCTGCTGACCGACGTCCTGGCCGTCTCCGGTGTCCGAGGAACGGTCGGTGCCCGCATCGAGGCCGGCGAGCCGTGGGGGGTGCTGGTCGGTGCGGTGCCGGGCGCAGCCTTCCACGCGGTCACGGCCGGTACGGCGTGGCTGACCCGCGCGGGGCGCGAGCCGTTGCGGCTGATGCCCGGCGACGTCGTGCTCCTGCCCGGCGGGGAGGCGCACGGCCTGGCCGGCCACCCCGACACCGTGGCGGCGCCCTGTGACGAGGCCGCCGCCGCGCAGGCCCGTGCCGACGGCGGGGTGCTGCGTCTCGGCACGGGGCCGGTGCGGACCCGCATCCTCAGCGCGGTCTACGACCACGACCCCGCGGTCGCCACCCAGGTCATCACGGTGCTGCCCGACGTCGTCCACCTGCGGGCCGAGAACGGCGGCACCTGCCTGGAGGACACCGTCCGCCTGCTGGCCCGGGAACTGGCGAACCCGCAGATCGCCACCGGGATCGTGCTGGACCGCCTGGTCGACGTCCTCCTCGTGCAGCTCCTGCGGGTGTGGCTGGCCACCGGGCCCGCCCAGCCCGAGGGGTCGTGGCTGGGGGTGCTCGACGACCCCGTCGTCGCCGAGGCACTGGAGAGGATCCACCGGGAACCGGCACGGCCGTGGACCACCGCGACGCTGGCCGCGGAGATCGCCGTGTCCCGCGCGACGCTGTCCCGGCGGTTCCCGGCCGTCATGGGCACGACGCCGGTGGCCTACCTCACCCGGTGGCGGATGGACCTCGCCGCGTTGCGGCTGCGCGACAGCGACGACTCGCTGGAGGCCATCGCCCGGGCCGTGGGGTACACCTCCGTGTACGCCTTCAGCCGTGCGTTCAGCCGTGCCCGCTCCGTGCCGCCCGGGCAGTACCGCGTGCAGGCCCGGAGCGAGCGGCGCGGGCGGGTGGGTGGCATGTCGCTGACGGCCGGCGCGGTCGCCTGAGGACCTCCCCGGCCCGCGGGGGCGCCCGCCGGCCGGTGAGACGGTGAGCGCCCCCGCGTCCGCGCCGCCGGAACGGTCAGCCGATGAAGACGACGTCCTCCACGACGGCCCCCGCACCGGGGTACACCCCGATGCCGAGGTGGGCTTCGACGCCCTCGCCGGTGGGGTCACCGGCGCGCGGGGGGAGGTAGTAGACGCACTCGATCCCGGACGTGCCGGTCGTCGTCCGGCGCGGGGGGCGGCTGCACCCGTCGGCGGTCGCGCGGGTGTAGGGGGTGGCGAGGAGTTCCCCGGCCACGGCGTTGGTGGCGTAGGTCGACAGGACGTCGCCGCGGCGCAGTTCCCAGCCGCGCACGGTGCAGCCGGCGGCCTGCTCGGGGGTGGCCCGGTTGAACGGGGACGGGCAGCCGGCGACCCCGGAGTTCCCCACGATGGTGGTCCCTGCGCGGGGGGTCCACTCGATGAAACCGTTCTGGAAGTTGGTGCGCTTGCCGCCGCGGACGTCGAACTCGCTGCTGGTGGGGAATCCCAGGGTGCCGCCCTCCCAGCCGTGGGCGCCCCAGGTGTCGCGGATGGCGCCGCGGACCGCGTGGGCGCCGGTGGCGGGGGACCAGTAGACCGAGCCGCCCTGGAAGACGTTGTAGGCGCCGCGACCGTTGGGGGTGCGCACCTCGTCGGTGGTGGGGAACCCCAGGGAGCCGTTCTCCCAGCCACCCCAGGCGTAGGCGTCCCGGATCGCCCCGTGCACCTCGTGGGCGCCGCTCTGCGGGGACCAGTAGATCGAGCCCCGGTCGAACACCACGTACGCCCCCTTGCCGTTCGGAGTGCGGATCTCCGGGGTGAGCGGCGCGCCGAGCAGGCCGCGCTCGCCCCCGAGGGCCTCGTAGCGCACGCCGATCTCACCGCCGACCCTGGGGTCGGCCTGGGCCGGCGCGGCCAGCACCCCCACGGCCACGGTGGCCATCAGGGCGGTCGCTGCACGGACGGTGTTCTTCACGGGATCTCCTGCCGGTGGGCCCGGTGCACCCGCACCGGGTCGTGGTCGTAGCGGAAGCCTCTCCGTCGCAACGCCTCCCAGGGAGGCCCTTGCACTCCTCCCCTGCGGTTCCGGCCGCTCAGTCGTGGCGGGTCGGCATGACGACGAGTTCCGCGACGTTCACCTCGGGCGGGAACGTCGCGGTGAAGACGACGGTGTCCGCGACGTCCTCCGGGGTCAGCGGCCGCTCCGCGCTCCGCAGCGCCGCCAGGTGCGCCACGGCGTCCGGGTCGTCGATGCCCGCGCCCAGGCCGGTGAGCGTCACCCCGGGTTCCACGTGCCGCACCCGCACCCCACGCGGGCCGACCTCGGTGCGCAGCGTGCGCGACAGCTGGCTGATGGCCGCCGCCGTCGCGGAGTAGGCGGTGAACCGCGGGAACAACAGGTAGGAGGCGATCGAGCCGGTGAAGACGAGGTCGCTGGGTGCGCCGCGGTCGGCGGCGTCGAGGAGGTCACCGGCGAACACCCTGGCCGTGATGAGGGACCCGCTGAGGTTCACGTCGACCATCCGGCGCCACTGCTGCGCCGAGGAGCTCTCGAACGCCCCACCGACCATGATCCCCGCGTTGGCCACCACGAGGTCGGCGCCGCCGAGCCGGTCGTGCACGGCGCCACGCGCCCGGAGCATCGAGTCCACGTCCGCGACGTCGGCCACGACGCCGAACGCCGTGGCGCCGGAGGCCGCCGGCACGTCCTCCGCGCGGAACGGCAGCGGCCTGCGGTCCAGCAGCGCGACCGAGGCGCCGGCCCCGAGCAGCGCCTCGGCCAGCGCCCGCCCCACACCACCGGCCGCGCCCGTGACGACCGCGCGGCGTCCCCGCAGCGGCGCCGCCGACCCGGCGGCCTCCTCGTCCCCGTACCTCATGCGGTCCTCCAGGAGTTCTCCAGGGCCCGTCCCGCCGGTCCCGCTCACGGGGGAGAGGGGGCGAGGCGGTCGCCACCGGTGGTGGTCAGGGCCCGCAGCAGGTCGCCCACCTCGACGGGCCCGTCGTACAGCTCGCCGTTGACGAAGAACCGGGGTGGTTCCTCCAGGCACATCGTCTCCGCGTCCACCGCGTCGTCGAGGATCCTCGCCTCGTGCCTGCGGTGCCGCACCGCGTCCTCCAGGCGGTCCAGGTTCAGCCCCGCCTCGGCGGCGCAGCGCCGGATCTCCCGGGAGTCCAGCCGTCCCGAGCGGACCGCGAGCGCGTCGTGCATCGGCCAGAACCGGCCCTGCTCCGCCGCGGCCTCCGCGGCGCGGGCAGCCTCCAGGGCGACGGGCTCGCCGGAGGGCAGGTGCCGGAAGACGAACCGGAGGGAGCCCGGCGCGCAGCGCAGCACCTCCTCGACGACCTCGACGGTCCGCCCGGCGGTGTCGAACGCGAACGAGGCGTAGACGAGCAGGGTCGTGGGGGCCTCCACCGGCCCTCGGACGTGGTCTCGCCCGGGGTCGACGGGCCGCAGCAGGTGCTGCCGCTCCGGGGCGCGGGCCCGGTCGACGGCGCGCACGGCGGAGAGCGCCAGCGCGCCGAGGACCGCCGCCGCCAGCGAGGCCGCCAGGACGCCGATGCGTGCCTGCGCCTGCAGCGCCGGGTCGGTCAGCGCCAGGTCGACGATGAACAGGGAGATGGTGAAACCCACACCCGACAGCAGCCCGCCCGCGGCGACGTGGCGCGCGGCGAGCCCCGGCGCCAGCCGGCCCAGGCGCAGGGCACAGCTCAGCGCCGTGCCCGCGCAGATCCCGATGAGCTTGCCGGCGACGAGGCCGGCGACGATCCCCCACGTCAGCGCCGAGCCCGCCGCCGCGCGGAGCGACTCGGCGTCCAGCCGCACACCGGCGTTGGCCAGCGCGAAGACGGGCACGACGAGCAGGCTGACGTAGGGGTGGAACAGGTGGTGCAGCCGCT
Organism: Kineococcus anabasis; assembly: GCF_054590795.1. Classification (NCBI taxonomy): domain Bacteria; kingdom Bacillati; phylum Actinomycetota; class Actinomycetes; order Kineosporiales; family Kineosporiaceae; genus Kineococcus; species Kineococcus anabasis. Next base: position 107,929 of record NZ_BAAIHU010000008.1, on the reverse strand, counting down.
CGTTGACCGACACCGCCCGCGTGATGCCCAGGACGGCCGTGCGCGCCCTCTCCGGCGTCGGGGAGCGCCCGAAGGCCTGCACCCGGCGCTCGGAGCGCTCGACCTCCGACCGCTTCGGGGGGTAGACGGGCATCAGCAGCCCGATCGCCACCCCGGCGACGGTGGCGTGCACACCGGAGGCCAGCACGGCGAGCCACACCAGGACCGACACGAACAGGTACGCCGGTCCGCGCCACACCCGCAGCCGGCGCAGCAGCAGGATGCCGCCCAGGCCGAGCGCGGCGCCGGCCAGCGCCACCAGGTCCAGGCGCTCGGTGTACACGACGGCGACGACGGCCAGGGCCCCCACGTCGTCGACGACGGCGAGCGTGAGGAGGAACACGCGCAGCGCCGGCGGCACGGCGGTCCCCGCCACGGCCAGGAGCCCCAGCACGAACGCGGTGTCGGTGGAGATGACGACCCCCCACGCCCCCCTCACCTCCGGCGGGGCGTCGCCGGCCCAGCCGACCGCGAGGAACACGGCGGCCGGTACCGCCAGGCCGACGAGGGCGGCGGTGACGGGAACCCGGGCGCGGCGGCGGTCGCGCAGCTCGCCGAGGGCGAACTCCCGCTTCACCTCCAGGCTCACCTGGAAGAAGAACAACGCCATGAGGGCGTCGTTCACCCAGTGCTGGAGGCTGAGCTCCAGGGTGCTGCCCGCGACGCTGATGCCGACCGGTGTGTGCCAGAAGTGCGCGTACGACTCCCCGGGGAGGTTCGCCCACACGACGGCCGCGGCGGCCGCGGCGAGCATCACGGCGGCCCCGGCCGTGTCGGACGTCCCCAGCGACCGCACCCGCGTCACGAGCGGTACCTGCGCAGCCCGCGTGCGCGCCCGCCGGGTCACCGGGGGCCCGCCACGCGGATGGGCAGGTGGCCGTCCTGACGGGTCGGCAGCACCACCAGGTCGGCGATGTTGACGTGGGCGGGGCGCGTCACGGTGAACAGCACGGTGCGGGCGACGTGGTCGGCGTCGAGCGGGGGGACCGACCGGCGCAGGTCCTCCCACTGCCGGCGGGTGGGTGCGTCGCTCATCGCGCCGCCCAGGCCGGTGCGGGTCAGGCCCGGCTGGATGTTCCGCACGCGCACCCCGCGGCCGCCGTACTCGGCGCGCAGGGTGCGTGCGAGCTGGGCCACCGCCGCCTCGATCGCGGAGTACACGGCGTACTGGGGGTAGCGCACGGTGCCGGCGATCGCGCCGATGACCACGAGATCGCTGCAGCGGCCCGCGTCCGCCGCACCGAGCAGGTCCCGGGCGAACGTCTGCGCGGTGTGCAGCACCCCGCGCAGGTTGACGTCGATCATCTCCGCCCACTCGCCGGGGACCGCGTCCTCGAACGGGGCGCCGCTCATGACGCCCGCGTTGGCGACGACGAGGTCGACGGGCCCGAACCGCTCGTGGACCACGTCCCGCGCCTCGACGAGCTGGTAGGCGTCGGAGACGTCCGCGACCTGCCACAACGCCCTGCCGTCCGCCCGGGCCTGCGCCGCCGCGTCCTCGGCGGTGGGGCCGCTGCGGCCGAGGAGCGCCACCCTGGCGCCGGCCCGCAGGAGCCGCTGGGCCGTGGCTCGGCCGATCCCGCTGCCGGCACCGGTGACGACGGCGACGCGATCGGAAACCATGTGGCCTTCTCCCCTCGGAGGCTTCCCGCACCGTGCCCGACGGTGACCGACGATGCCCGCCGGTGGCGGCACGTGGGAGGCCCTCGCACTCCTACCCTCCGCGAGGGTTCCACCGCGAGGGTGGGAGCGCGGGGGCCTCCCACGGGTGGCGCCGCCCGTGCAGGCTCGCGGACCTCGGAAGCCGGCGTCACCCGGTGGTGCGGAGGAGGTTCTCGGTGGGTTCCCCGGACGGATCGCCGCGTCGCCCGTCGCGTTCGCGGCCTGTCGTCGTCTCGGTCACCACGACGGCGGCCCTGGAGCAGGAGGAGGCGTTCACGGCCGCGCTGCGGGCGGACAGGGTTACCCTCCCGCGTGGTGCGTGGCCCGTGCCCGGTGTCACGGCGGTCTTCGAGCCCAGCGGGGCGTGGAACCGCGAGGGGGTCGTGCGGCGCCTCGCGCTGTCCGACCGCACTGAGGCGGTGGAGGAGCTGACGGACTACTCCCCCGGTCGCTGCTTCGCCTCGCGCGTCAGCAGCTTCACGGGGGTGATGGGCCGGCTGGTCTCCGAGGTGCGCGACGAGTGGGTGTTCCTGCCGGCCGGGGACGGTGGGGGGACGCGCATCACCTGGCGTGCGTCGTTCCGGCCGAGGCCGGGCCGCCGGCTCGTGGCGCAGCTGCTGTTCCCGGCGTGGTGGCGACGGTCCATGCGCCACGGATTGCTGTCGGCGGTGCGCCGACTGGAGCGCCGTGCTCTTGACACGAGGGATGACCGACGCGCTGCTGGGGGATGACGCCGGTGGATCCTGTGGTCGGGATGCATCGTCCGTGGTGGGTGCTCGAAGACAGGTGAGGATCTGCAGTCCGTCGGCTCATGTGGCCTTCACGGCTTCTCAGTCCTCCGGGTGCGCGTCAACCCAGCGATCGGCGACGGTGCGGTGCCAGCTGTCCCTTCTGTCCTCGGCGGACCCTCGGGGAGTGACGAGCCCGTGGAGGTCGACGCACCAGGTGTTCCAGCCTCGGGGCACGGGTGGTTCGAGGCAGCTGAGTGCCTAACTGAGTGACAACCGAGCTGGACCTTCCCGGACTGCCAGGGACCCCGTGACATGCGTCTGTGCAGGTCAACGCACTGGTCGACGTGCTGACCTGTACTTCAGGCACCCGCTCACAGCCCTGACGAGGAAGAGGTCACAGGTTCAGATCCTGTGAGGCCCACAGACGAAGTCGCAGGGCGGAGGCCCGCACCCCCTCGGGGTGCGGGCCTCCGTCGTCGGTGGGGCGCCGCCGGACGCGTCAGACGGTCGCACCCAGGAGAGCGCCTGCGGTCAGGGCCACCGACTCCAGCCGGTCCGCGACCTGCGGCGCCTGGTGGGCGAGGATCAGCTCGTCGGCCCGGGCGTCCTCGGCGAAGGAGGTGAGGTAGGCCCGCACCTCGTCGGGGCCGCCCACCGCCGCGTACGTCATCATCGAGGCGATCTCGCGGCCGCTCGGCGTCGCCAGGAAACCGTCGACCTGCTCGTCCGTGAGGGTCGCCGCCCCGGGCGAGCGGGCGATCAGGGCCCGCACGAGGGAGCGGCGGGCGGTCTCGAACCGCTGACGCGCGGCGTCGGGGGAGGCGGCGGCCACCACGTTCACGCCGGCGATGACGTAGGGCGACGCCAGCTGGGCCGAGGGCGTGAACTCCCGGCGGTACACGTCGACGGCCTCGTGCAGCAGCCGGGGCGAGAAGTGCGAGGCGAACGCGTAGGGCAGGCCGTAGGCGGCGGCGAGCCGGGCCCCGAACATCGAGGAGCCCAGGATGTACAGCGGCACGTCGGTGCCCGCCCCGGGTGTCGCCTGCACCCCCGCGACCCGCGACTCACCGCGCAGGTAACCCTGGAGCTCCAGGACGTCCTGCGGGAAGGTGTCGGCCGACATCGGGTCGCGGCGCATCGCCCGCATCGTCACCTGGTCGCTGCCGGGCGCCCGGCCGAGACCCAGGTCGATCCGCCCGGGGTGCAGCGTCGCCAGCGTGCCGAACTGCTCGGCGATCACCAGGGGGGAGTGGTTGGGCAGCATGACGCCGCCCGCGCCGAGCCGGATCCGGGAGGTCCGGCTCGCGACGTGGGCGATCAGCACGCTCGTCGCGCTGGAGGCGATGCTCGCCATGTTGTGGTGCTCGGCGTACCAGACCCGCTCGTACCCGTGGTCCTCGGCGGCCTGCGCGAGGGCGACGGAGTTCTCGAAGCTCTGCGCGGCGGTCTCGCCCGGGGCGATGGGCGCGAGGTCCAGGATCGACAGGCGCGGGGTCGCCGGGGAGCTGCTCGTCATGTTGAGGTCAAGGCGCCGGCCGCCCGGCGTGTTCCCGGCGGGGGAGCGGGCGGGTCACCGCCGTGCGGCCGCCGGGTACCGTCGGCGGCGTCGGGGTCGGTGGTCCGGAAGGTGTGCACGTGATCGGGCGGGAGCGGGAGCTGGCCGACCTGCGGGCCCTGCTCGCGCAGGTGGCGACCTCGGGCACCGGGGCGGTCGTCGTGGTCGAGGGCGAGGCCGGGATCGGCAAGACGACCCTGGTGACCGCACTGGCCGAGGCCGCCGTCGACGCGGGTTTCCGCCGGCTGGCGTGCACCGGGTTCCAGCGCGAGGCCCTCGCCGGGTTCGCCGCCGTGCACGAGCTGCTGCACCCCGTACTGGACCGGCTGGGGGCCCTGCCGGCGCTGCAGCTCGGCGCGCTGGAGACCGCGTTCGGCCTGCGGGAGGGCCCGCCCCCCGACCGCCTGCTGATCCACCTGGCGGTGCTGGGTCTGCTGGAGGAGGTCGCCGCCGGCCGGCCGCTGCTCCTGGTCGTCGAGGACGCACCCTGGCTGGACGCCTCCAGCGCCGAGGTGCTGGCTTTCGTGGCCCGCCGCCTCAGCGGTGCCCCGGTGCTGCTGGTGGCCACGGCCCGCACCCCCGGCGGTCGGGTGCTGCAGTCCGCCGCGCACCGGCGGATCGTCCTGCAGCCGTTGTCCGAGCGGCACTCCGAGGAGCTGCTGGACTCCCTGGACACCACCGGCGCCGCCCTGAGCGCCTCCGCGCGGCGCCGGGTGCTGCAGGAGGCCGGTGGGAACCCGCTGGCGCTGCGGGAGTTCGGCTACGCCCTGCGCGGCCGCGGCCCGGACGGGCGGGTCCCCTCCGGCGCGCCGCTGCCCACGACGCGGCGCCTGGAGGACGCCTTCCTCGGGGAGGTGGCCGCCCTGCCGGCCCCGAGCAGGACGGTGCTGCTGCTGGCCGCCGCGGGGGAGGAGCTGTCCCTGCCCGAGCTGCTGGCCGCCGGGCGGGAGGCGGGGTTGCACCCGCGGGACCTGGTCCCGCTGGAGCGGGCGGACCTGGTGAGCGTGGTCGGGGACCGGCTGCACCTGCGCCACCCCCTGCTGCGCTCGGCCGTCTACGGCGCAGCCTCCACCGTCGAGCGCGCCGAGGCCCACCGGGCCCTGGCCGCGGCCGTGCGCGACAGCGGCCGGGCGGCCTGGCACCGCGGGGCCGCGACGTTCGACCGCGACGAGCCCGTCGCCGCGGACCTGGAGGCCGCCGCCGCCCGCGCCGCCGAGCGCGGGGCCCGGGCGGAGGCGTCCGCCGCGCTGCGCCGTGCCGCCGAGCTGTCCCCCGACGCCGACGAGCAGGTGCGGCGCCTGGTGCAGGCGGCCGAGCTTGCCCGCCAGGCGGGCCTGGTGGAGCGCGCCGAGCAGATCATCCACGAGGCCGAGCCGCTGGCGGTGACGCCGCAGCGGCGCTACGAGCTGTCCCAGGTCCGGGGCGTGCTCGGCACGTACATCGGCAAGGACAACGACAACAGCGCCGACCAGTTCGCGTTCGTCCGCGCGCTGGGCGGGCCCTCCGGCACGGAGCAGCCCGAGGCCCGGGCCCGCGTGCTGGTGGCGGTGGCCTTCGGGGTGACCAACCGCACCAGCGGCGACCCGGCGCGGGACGCGGCGCTGTGGCGCACGGTGCACGACGCCCTGGTGGCGGTGGACCTGGGCCGCTGGGACGACCACCAGCAGATCGGCCTGGCCGTGCTCGACCCGCTGGGCCGCGCCCCGGTGGTGCTACCCGCCCTGCCCGGGCTGGCGAGGTCGCTGACGGGGAACCTGCCGCTGCTGCTCGGGCTGGGGCAGGCGGCGGAGTACCTGCAGGACCTGGTGACGGCGCGCGCCGCGTGGGCCAGGACGGCGGAGGAGTTCAACCGCTCCGGGTCCGCCGGTGACATGAGCCAGTCCCTCAGCCTCCTGGCGAACCTGCGCACCACGGCCGGGCAGCTGTCCGAGGCGCTCGTCGACGGCGAGAACGCGCGGCGCACCGCGCTGGACCTGGGGCTGACCGTCGTCGCGGCCTCGGCGGAGGCGGGCCTGGCCCGGACGCTGCTGTGGACGGGGCGCACGGCCGAGGCGGCCGCGGCCCTGCGCCGCAGCAGGGAGCTGTACCCCGGTGGGCAGCTCCCGCAGGTCCTGGCGGGCGCCCGCTGGTCGGCCGGCCTGCTCGCGCTGGAGCAACGCCACTACCGCGAGGCCCTGACGGAGCTGCGCGGGACCTCCGTGCACCGCGCCTACGCGCAGTGGGCCGTGGCGGACCTGACCGAGGCCGCCGTGCGCGCCGGGGACCCCGGCGCGGCCCTGCCCGTGGTGGCCGCGGTCGAGCACGCCGCCGGGGTCCTCGGCTCGGCGCACCTGCGCGCCCTGGTGCACCGCAGCCGTGCGCTGCTCGCCGACGGGGCGGCGGCCGAGGAGCACTACGGGTCCTCGCTGGCCGCGGGCGGTGGCGCCGGGGTCCCGCTGGAGCAGGCCCGCACCCACCTGCTGTACGGGGAGTGGCTGCGGCGCGCCCGGCGCGTGCGCGAGGCCCGCGAGCACCTCACCGCCGCGCTCGGCGCCCTGGAGTCCGCCGGGGCGGGTTCTAGTTCCCCGGCCGGGCGGGCCCGCGCCGAACTGCGCGCGGCGGGCAGCGCGACCACCGCTCCCGCCGCTCCCGACGCGACGGCGGCGCTCACCGCGCAGGAGCTGCAGATCGCGCGGCTGGCGGCGCAGGGCCTGACGAACAAGGAGATCGCCGACCGGGTCTACCTCTCGCACCGCACCGTCTCCTCGCACCTGTACCGGGTCTTCCCCAAGCTCGGCATCGCCAACCGCCACCAGTTGCGCGACGTCCTGCGAGCGGCCCCCGCGCCGGGCCGCTGACGCACCCGGGGGCGCCGGCACGGGGGTTCTCCCGGGGTGTCAGCGGTAGTTGGCGCGCAACCCGGCCTCGGTGTCGCGCTCGCCGGCGACGGCGTCCGGGGTGAACGCCGCGTCGAGCTCCGCCAGGTCGTCGGCGCCCAGGTGCACGTCCACCGCCGCGGTGTTCTCCGCCAGGTGGCTGCGCCGCCTCGTCCCGGCGATCGGCACCACTTCCTGGGCGAGCACCCACGCCAGCGCCACCTGCGCGGCGCTCACCCGCAGCCGGCCGGCCAGCGCGCGCACCACGTCGACCAGGCGGGCGTTGGCGGCGAGGTTCTCCGGGGTGAAGCGCGGCAGGTGGCGGCGCGCGTCGTCCGGGGCGAGGTCCTCGGGCCGGGTGATGCCGCCCGACAGCACGCCGCGGCCGAGCGGGGAGAAACCGGTGAACCCGATCCCGAGCTCCCGCACGACGTCCAGGACGCCGTTGTGCTCGACGTCGCGGGCGAACAGCGAGTACTCCGACTGCACGACGCTCAGCGGGAACGTGGCGTGGGCGCGCCTGATGGTGTCGGGTGCGGCCTCGCAGATCCCGATGTACCGCACCTTGCCGGCGGTGACGAGTTCGCCCATGGCACCGACGGACTCCTCGACCGGGACCTCCGGGTCGACGCGGTGCAGGTGGTAGACGTCCACCTCCTCGACCCCGAGGTGCCGCAGGGAGCGGTCGATGGCGCGCCGGCAGTGCCCGGCGCTGCCGTCCCGCCCCAGCGAGGTGCCGTCGGGGGTGAAGTCGGTGCCCCACTTCGTCGCCACGACCGCCTCCGCCCGGCGGGTGGCGAGCACCTGACCCAGCAGCTGCTCGTTGCGGAACGGACCGTACGCCTCCGCGGTGTCGAGGAAGGTGAGCCCGCGGTCCAGCGCCTGGTGCAGCGTGGCGATCGACTCGGCGTCGTCGCGGGGGCCGTACCAGACGCTCATCCCCATCGCCCCGAGCGCCAGGGTGGAGACCTCCAGACCCTGCGAACCCAGCGGTCTCGTCCTCATCACCGCGTCCGCGGCCGCGGTCTCCACGTGGACCGGTTCTCCTCGCCGCATCAGTCGGTGCCGAGGACGCCGGCGAGGAAGGCGATGCCCTGGGTGATGGCGCCCTGGGCGGCGAAGGTGTGCCGCAACGGGTTCAGGCCGACGAAGTCGTGGATGGCGCCGTTGTAGCGCACCGCCGTCACCGGCACGCCCGCCTCGCGCAGCCTGGCCGCGTACGCCTCGCCCTCGTCGCGCAGGACGTCGGCCTCGGCCGTGATGACGAGCGCCTCGGGCAGGCCGGCGAGGTCCTCCAGCGTGGCGCGCAGCGGGGAGGCGGTGATCCCGGCGCGCTCGGCGGGGTCGGTGGTGTACTGGTCCCAGAACCACTTCATGCCCTCGCGGGCCAGGAAGTAGCCCTCGGCGAACTGCTCGTAGGAGCCGGTGTCGAAGGAGGCGTCGGTGACGGGGTAGTACAGCAGCTGCCCCTTGAACTCCACCCCGCCGCGCTGCTTGGCCAGCAGGGTGGTCACGGTGGCCATGTTGCCGCCGACCGAGTCGCCCGCCACGGCGATGCGGGAGGTGTCCAGCGAGTGCTCCGGGCCGTTCATCGAGATCCAGTCGGCGACCGCGTAGACCTGCTCGATCTGCGTGGGGTACCTCGCCTCCGGCGCCAGGTCGTAGTCGGGGAAGACGACCGCGGCGCCCACCCCGACGGCGATCTCGCGGACGAGGCGGTCGTGGGTGACGGGGCCGCCGAACACCCAGCCGAGGCCGTGCACGTAGAGCACCACCGGCAGCAGCCCGGTGGCACCGGCCGGGCGGACGATGCGCACCCGGACGCTGCCGGTCGGTCCGCCCTCCACCGTCAGGTCGGTGACGTCGGCGGTGGGCAGCGCCGGGGTCGGGTCGGTCTGCACAGTCTCGGCGATCTTCCGGCCCTGCTCGGGGGTCAGCTGGTACAGGAACGGCGGGGTGGAGTTGGCGTCGGCGAAGGCCTGGGCGGCCGCTTCCAGCACCGGCTCGACGGGCTGGGACATGGTGGTTCTCCTTCGATCGGTGGCACCCCCGCCGGCGGTGGTGCGGCGCGGTGGGTCCGCGCGGCACCGCCGGTGGGGTCGCGGCCACGCTGCCCGAGCCGGTCGGCACCCGCATCCGTCACGTGACTGACCGCCCGGCCTCCCGGCGCGGGGCCACCCGGCCAGTCACGTGACGGATGCCGTGGCGCGCCGGCCCTGTTTGAGTTCCCCCGGCCGGCGCGCACCGCGCCGCACCCCCCCGCACCCGCAGGAGCGAGCAGTGAAGATCGGCATCATCGGCAGCGGCAACATCGGCTCGGCCTTCGCCGGCCACGCGGCCGCCGGCGGTCGCGAGGTCGTCGTCAGCAACAACCGGGGCCCCGGCAGCCTGGGCGAGCTGGTCGGGCGGCTGGGCGGTGCCTCGCGCGCCGGCACCGTGGAGGAGGCCGCGGCCCAGGACCTCGTGGTGCTCGCCGTCCCCGGCGACCTCGCGGCCGACGTCGTCGCCGCGGTGCCCGACTGGGGCGGGCGCATCCTCGTCGACGCCACCAACGACTTCTCCGGCGGGCAGCCCGGTCCCGGTGAGCCGACCAGCAGCGAGGTCGTCGCCCGGCACGCCCGCGGTGCCCGGGTGGTCAAGACCGGCAACCACATGGGGGCCGCCGACCTGGGCGCCGCGCCGGCGCGGACCGACGGGAACGTCGTGCTGTTCCTGTCCGGTGACGACGCCGACGCGAAGAAGGTCCTCACGGAGCTGCTGGAGGGTTTCGGGTTCGTCGTGGCCGACCTCGGCCCGCTGGGGCCGGGCAGCCGGCTCCAGCAGTTCCCCGGGGGGCCGCTGGCCGGCCGCGCCTTCGTCACCCCGCCCCTGTGAGCGGCCCCGGGGCCGGCACCGGTCCCTCCTGAGCACCGCCCGCACGGAGGCCCGCACCCCGGAACGCGCGGGCCCCCACCGCCTCACGTGCTGTAGCGCTGGACCTTGCTGATCGCGTGGGTGCTGGTGACGGAGCGGACGGTGCCGCTGCGCGAGCGCATGACGAGGGAGCGGGTGCGGGCGCCGCCGGGGACGTAGTGCACGCCCGCGAGGAGTTCGCCGTCGGTGATGCCGGTGGCGACGAAGAAGGTGTTGTCGCCCGCGACGAGGTCGTCCAGTCCGAGGATGCGTCCGAGGTCGTGGCCGGCGTCGAGGGCGCGGCGGCGGGAGGTCTCGTCCCCGACGTGCAGGCGGGCCTGGATGTCCCCGCCCATGGCCTTGAGGGCGCAGGCGGTGATGACGCCCTCGGGGGTGCCGCCGATGCTGATCATGGCGTCGATGGGGGAGTCGGGGCTGGCGGCGGCGATGGAGGCTGCGACGTCGCCGTCGGAGAACAGCTTGATGCGGGCGCCGGTGGCGCGGACGTCGCGGATGAGGTCGGCGTGCCGGGGGCGGTCGAGGACGGCGACGGTGACGTCGGCGGCGGTGCCGCCCTTGGCCCGGGCGATCACGGCGATGGTGTCGGCGACGGGGGCGTCGAGGTCGACGAGGCCGGCGGCGGCGGGACCGACGACGAGCTTGTGCATGTAGAAGACGTCGCGGGGGTCGTACATGCTGCCGCGGTCGGAGGCGGCGATGACGGCGATGGAGTTGGGCATGCCGTTGGCCAGCAGGGTGGTGCCGTCGACGGGGTCGACGGCGATGTCGATCTCGGGGCCGGTGCCGTCGCCGACGAGCTCGCCGTTGTGCAGCATGGGCGCCTCGTCCTTCTCGCCCTCGCCGATGACGATCCGCCCGCGCACGGGGACCTGCGCGAGGACCTCGCGCATGGCGTCGACGGCGGCGCGGTCGCCGCTGTCCTTGTCGCCCCGGCCGGCCCACTGCCCGGCGGCCATCGCCGCGGCCTCGGTGGCGCGCATGAGGTCCAGGCCGAGGTTGCGGTCGGGGAGCTGGTAGCGCAGGGGCCGGGCACCGGCTCCGGGGTCGGGCTGGGCGTCGTGGGAGCTCATGGGTCGTGCCTCTCGGGCCGGGGGTGGGTGCTGCGTCGCGGGGCCCATCGTCCCGCTGCCCGCCTCACGCCCCGCCGTCACCCTGCACGAGGACCCCGGTGCGCAGCCCCGCCCCGTTCGCCGCCGACGTCTCCACGTCGGCTGCCGCCCCGGCCCGGCCGTCCTCGACCGCGAACGCGTCGGCGAGGTCCGCCGCGAGGTCGAGGACGAGTTCCACGTGCACGGGGGAGCGGGGGAGGTCGCGCAGGCGCAGGTCCGCGCGCATCCCGTCGCCCACGTACCGGTGCCGTTCCAGCAGGAGGTCCGTCCGGGAACCCGAGGGCACCACCCGGCAGACGACGTCGGCGTGGAAGGGCTCGGCGAGGCCGATGTCCAGGACCTGCAGGGACTCACCGGCGACGGTGAGCACCCACTGCGAGAGGACCCGGGTGTCCCGGTGGAAGAGGCCGGTGTGCGGCCGCTGCGGGAGATCGCCGACTTCGCGGTGCGGGCCGTCCCGGTGCCGAGAGGGCCGGCCTGACCGTGCTGCACCGGGACCGGGCCCCGACGGTCGTGGCCACGGTGGAGTTCGTGCGCGCGGTCGACGAGGCGGTCCGCCGCGCCCGCGCCCGCGCGCAGGGCGGCACGTGAGCACCGCGCCGCCTCAGCCGCCGGGTGCGGGGGTGGCCGTGTACTCCGCGTCGGTCACCGGGTCCAGCCACTGCACGACGGCGTGCTCCTCGTCGCCCTCGTTGAGGGCCAGGTGCACCATGAACCTGTTCGGCGCCGCACCGTGCCAGTGCTCCTCGTCGGCCTCGAACAGCACGCGGTCCCCGGGGCGGATGACCTCGACGGGTCCGCCGCGGCGCTGGCACAGCCCGACGCCCTCGGTGACGAAGACGGTCTGGCTCAGGGAGTGGCGGTGCCAGTGGGTGCGGGCACCGGGCGTGAAGTGCACGAGGTTGGCGCTCAGCCGCGAGGGCGGTGGCGCCGCGGCGACGGCGTCGATCCACACGTCACCGGTGAACCAGGCGGCCGGTCCCCTCACGGTGTCGAGCGAGCTGCGGGTGATCTGCATCGCGGTGTCCCCTCCGGTCGTCCGGCTCGCGGTCGTCACCGGGTGCGGTCGACGGCGGGCCCGGGGACAGACAACCCCAGCCGGACGGTTCCCGGGAAGCCGGCGGGACACGCCGGCGCCCACCTCACGCGGACTCGCGCACCACGAGCGTGACGGCGTCCGGGCGGGGCCGTGGCGGCGGGTCGCCGCCGGCGGTGCCGTGGAGCACCGCGGCGGTCAGGTAGGCCACGAACGCGTCGACGTTCGGGTCGATCGTCGTCAGCGGCGGGGCCGCGAACGGGGCCAGGGGGGTGTCGTCGACGCCGATCACGGCGAGGTCCCCCGGTGCGGTGAGCCCGAGGGAGCGCATGCCGGCCAGCAGCGCGAAGGCCAGGTCGTCGTCGTAGGCGCACACCGCCGTCACCGCCGGGTCCTCCGCGCGCCAGGCGGTGACGGCGTCGGCGGCCGCCCGCAGGTCCACCGGCACGACCCGCACGGACGGCTCGTCCAGGCCCAGTTCCAGGCAGGCGGTCCGCACCCCGTCCAGGCGCAGGTCGCGGAAGACCGCCACGCGCGGGTCGGCCGGGGCGGCGTAGCCGACGTGCCGGTGGCCGGTGGCGGCCAGGTGCTGGAGCTGAAGGCCGCCGATGAGGGAGTGCGAGACGGTGAGGACGCCCGCACTGCCCGGTCGAGGGGCGGGCATCGTGCTGACGACCGCCACCCCGGCCGCGGTCATGGCCTCCACCTCGGCGGGGTCGAGCCCGTCGAAGCCGACGACCGCCGCGGGCCCGAGGGTGCGCCACAGCCCGGCCAGCGGCCGCGCCGCGCTGGTGCGGCGGGTGAGGACGGACAGCCCGTGCGGCTCCAGCGCGTCGGTGAGGCCTTCGACGGCCGCGACGAGGGTGGCGCCGAGGGGCCAGTCCGGCAGGACGACCAGCACGGTGTCGCTGCGGCCGCGGCGCAGCGCGCGCGCCGCCGCGGAGGGGGCGTAGCCCAGGCGCTCCATCGCCTCGCGCACGCGCCGGCGGGTCTGCTCGGGGATCGTCTGGCCCGGGGTGTCGTTGAGGACGTAGCTCACGGTGGCCTGGGAGACGCCGGCCTCGCGAGCCACGTCGCTGGCGGTCACCCTGCGCCGCCCCGGCCGGTCCGCCGGTGGCGGGGACTTCTTGACGCCTCGCACGACGGCAGCCTAGCGTCGCCAACTGATACGAATCAGTGACGTGCCGGCGGGCAGCCGGCCCCCGGCACCAGCGTCGGGGCCCGCGCCCGGCGAGCCGCCCGGCGGACGACCCGTGAGAGGAACACCGTGACCACGACCGAGGCCGGGAACGACGGGGACGGCACCGCGATCCGGGCCCGGGTGGAAGAACTGCTCGCGGTGATGAGCGTGGAGGAGAAGGCCGGGCAGCTGACCCAGTACTTCTCCTTCGGCGCAGAGGTGGCCGACGCCGGGGTCGGGCCGTCGCCGCAGCGCCCCGGCGAGGTCGCGGAGGCCCTGGCGCGCGGCGGGGCGGGATCGCTGCTGTTCGTCACCGACCCGGCCGAGACCAACCGGCTGCAGCGCCTCGCCGTGGAGGGCAGCAGGCACGGCATCCCGGTGCTGTTCGGCTTCGACGTCATCCACGGGCTCCGCACGATCCTGCCGGTGCCGATCGCCCTGGCCGCGACCTGGGACCCCGCCACGATCGAGCGCGGGCAGGCGGTCGCCGCCCGCGAGGCCCGCGCGGTCGGCATCTCCTGGACGTTCGCGCCCATGGTGGACATCGCCCGCGACCCCCGGTGGGGCCGCATCGTCGAGGGCGCCGGGGAGGACCCCCACCTCGGCGCGGCCGTCGCCGCGGCGCAGGTGCGCGGCTTCCAGGGCGGGCACCTCGGCGCGCCGGAGCGGGTCCTCGCCGGGCCCAAGCACTTCGCCGGCTACGGCTCCGCCCTCGGCGGGCGCGACTACGACGAGGTGGACCTGTCGGACGCGCAGCTGTGGAACGTGGTCCTGCCGCCGTTCCGGGCCGCGATCGAGGCCGGTGCGGCCAACGTGATGACCGCCTACATGCCCCTCAACGGCATCCCCGCCACCGCGAACCGCTGGCTGCTCACCGACGTCCTGCGCGGTGTGCTGGGATTCGAGGGTTTCCTCGTCAGCGACGCCAACGCCGTGCGCAACCTCGTCACGCACGGCTTCGCCGCCGACCTCGCCGACGCCGCGGTCCGTGCGGTGGACGTCGGCCTCGACCTGGAGATGGCCATCACCGACCCCGCCTACACCCGCCTGCCCGACGCGGTGGCCAGCGGTGCGGTGAGCACGGAAGCTCTCGACGCCTGCGTCCGGCGCATCCTCGAGGCCAAGCTGCGCCTCGGGCTGTTCGAGCAGCCCTACGTCGACGAGGAGCGGGCCCGCGCGGTCCTGTCCGACCCCGCCCACCGGCAGGTGGCGCGCGAGGCCGCGCAGCGCTCCGCGGTGCTGCTGCGCAACCAGGGTGACCTGCTGCCGCTGGACCCGGCCGGTCTCCGCTCGGTCGCGGTGCTCGGGCCGCTGGCCGACTCCCGCCGCGACACCCTGGGCCCGTGGGTCTTCGACTTCGACCTGGAGGAGACCGTCACCGTCCTGCAGGGCCTGCGCGAGCGGCTCGGCGGGACGACCGACGTCCGCTACGCCCCCGGCGTCCGCCCCGCACGGCGGGTGTTCCCGTCGATGTTCGACATGTTCCCCGGCAACACACCCCCCGACCCCGAGGGTTTCGACGACGACGCCGAGCTGCGGCGCGCCGTCGACCTGGCCCGCGAGAGCGACCTCGCCGTCGTCGTGCTCGGCGAGTGGCAGCACATGATCGGCGAGGCCGCCTCCCGCTCCTCGCTGGAGCTGCCCGGCCGCCAGCTCGAACTGCTCCAGGCCGTCGTCGCCACCGGCACGCCCGTCGTCCTGCTGGTCGTGAACGGGCGCCCGCTGGACCTGCGCTGGGCCGCGGAGCACGTGCCCGCGATCCTCGACGTCTGGTACCCCGGCACCCAGGGCGGCACCGCCGTCGCCGACCTCCTCCTCGGGGACGTCGCCCCCGGCGGCAAGCTGCCCTTCAGCTGGCCACGCACCGTCGGGCAGATCCCCGTGGTCTACGGCCACACCACCTCGCACGAGCCGGAGAACCAGGCCAGGCGGTACTGGGACGAGGAGAGCACCCCGCTGTTCCCCTTCGGGTACGGCCTGTCCTACACCCGGTTCGAGTACTCCGACCTGGTCCTGGACCGGCAGGTCCTGCCCGCCGGGGAGAGCCTCACCGCCTCGGTCACCGTCACCAACACCGGGGACCGGGACGCCGACGAGGTCGTGCAGCTCTACCTGCACCAGCGCCACGGCAGCGCCGCCCGTCCCGTCCGCGAGCTCAAGGGGTTCCGCCGCGTCCACGTGCCGGCGGGCGCCTCGCGGACCGTGGAGTTCGCCGTCGGGCCCCGGGAGCGCCGCTACTGGAACGCCGCGGTGCGGGACTTCGTCCTCGACGCCTCCGTGTTCGACGTGTGGGTCGGCGGCGACTGCGCCGCGCAGCTCACGGCGACGTTCACCACCACGGACGCGCAGGTGCCCGCGGCCTGACGGGAACGACGGGTGGAGGAGCGCGGCCGGGCTCCTCCACCGCGCCGCCTCAGCCCACCTGCACCCCGCGCCAGAACGCGACCCGGTCCCGGATCTGCGCGGCCGCCTCGGAGGGCTCGGGGTGGTACCAGGCGGCGTCAGGGTTGCCCGCCCCGTCGACCTCGAGGCCGTAGTAGGACGCCTCGCCCTTCCAGGGGCAGTGGGAGTGCGTGGAGCTGGGGCGCAGGTACTCCTCCCGCACGCTGCTGCGGGGGAAGTAGTGGTTGCCCTCCACCACCACGGTGTCGTCGGACTCGGCGATCACGGCGCCGTTCCACGTCGCGCGCATCGGGAACCTCCTGCTCGGTGCGGGGCCCTGCTCGGGGCGGGGCTCCGTCCCTCGCCCCGGGAACCTCCCGCGGGGGGGCGTTGTTCCCGCCGCGGCCGCTACCCGGCCACGACGGGCGCCTCGGCGGGAGGCGCGTCGAGGAAGGTGGTCACGACGTCCAGGACGAGGGCGGTGCGGGCGAGCCCGGCGAAGTGGGTGGTGCCGGGGAAGACCGCCAGCTGTGAGGCGGGGACGCCGACGAAGTCGCCGTTGACGTCGCCGCCGCGCAGGCGCAGGAAGCGCACCGCGTGCTCCAGCGTGACCATGTCGCAGTCGCCCACCGTGATCAGGGTCGGTGCGGCGATGCCCCGGACGTCGTCGTCCGACCAGCCGGGGAAGCCCTCGTCGAACCTCGCGAGCTTGGTGAGGACGTCCTGCAGCCGGTCCGGGGTCGGCGACTTCGCCCGGAACTCCGCCTCCATCGGTGTGCCGGCGATCATGTCGACGGTCAGCTCCGCGACCGCCCCCGCGTTCTCGGGCCGGTCCCCGTCGGGGGAGAAGGACACCGACGACACGACCAGCTTGCGGACCAGCCCGGGGTGCCGGACCGCCAGGTGCAGGGCCACGGCGCCGCCCACGCTGAACCCGAAGACGTCGACCTGCGGCACGTCCAGGTGCTGGAGCAGCCCCACGACGTCCGAGGCCAGGTCGGCGGCGCGCAGCGGCCGGTCGACGTCACCGGTGTGCCCGTGCCCCTGGAAGTCCACGGCGATGACCTGCCGGCCCTCCGAGAGCCCGGGCAGGAGCTCCCCGAACTGCAGGTCGATGGTGAACAGGCCCCCGTGCAGGAGCAGCAGGGGTGTCCCACCGGCTCCGTGGATCTCGTAGTACACCTGCAGGCCGTTCACCGGTGCGTAGCCCGTCCGCACCGCCCCGCCCGTGCCCGGCTCGTCCGTCGGCTGTTCGGTCATCGTCCGCCTCCCTCTCGCTCGCTGCTGCGGGGATGGACCCGCCCCCGTCCGGGAACTCATCGCCACCGCATCCTCGCGACCCCGTGATCCGCGGGTGCGCACGGCCTACCGTGGCAGCAGCAGCGCCCGCCGGCAGGCAGGAGGACGGCATGTCCGCCACCACGACGTCGAGGAGCGTTCCCGGGGCGCGGCGGCGCTCCGCGGTCGCCGCCGTGCTGTGCGGCACGGCCGCCGCGCTCCTGCTGTTCAAGGGGGTGCGGACCCTGGGGCCCGGCCCCCACGGCACCGTCGAGCCGGGGTGGGCGGCCGTCGTGCTGCTCGGGGCGCTGCTGGCCGCGGGTGCCGCCGCGTGGAGCACGGGCCGGCCCCGGCGCGCGGTCGCCCTCGCCGCGGCGGCCGCCGTGCTCTCCCTCGCGGGGGACGCGCTGCCGACGGCGCCGCCGCGGCTGCTGCCCCTGCTGCCGCTGGCCGTGGCGCTGGCGCTGCTGTCGGTCCGGCCCGCGCCCGCGGGGGTTCCCCGGGCGCGCGGCGCCGTCGTCGGGTGGGCCGGGATCGTGCTGCACGTCGTGGTGGGCTGGCCCTACCTGACCTCCGGTCTGGTCGCGCCCGGCTACGGGGTGGCCCTGCTGTGGGCGCTGTGGGGTGCGCTGCTCGTCGTGGCCGTCCGCCTCCTGCGGCGCCGGCCGGTGTGGACCCCGGTGGTCCCCGCCGTCGCGCTGGGCGCCTGGTTCCTCGTCCTCTCCCTGGGTGGGCACTTCCTCGGCTGGAGCCCCTGAGCCCGGCCGGGTGGGAGGTCCCGGGGACCGCCGCCCGTGCCGGCTCAGATCTTCGGGACGCTCCGCACGTAGGCCTCGGCCTCCGCCAGGGTGAGCACGGGACCGGCCGCCCCGAAGGCGATGCGGGCGTCTGCGGCTCCGGGTCTGCCGCTGGTGAGCAGGTAGCCGGGGTGGCGCTTCGTGGGCGCCTCCAGCGTCCAGCCCTTCGCCCTGGCCTGACGCCGCAACTCCTCGAACCGCTCCTGCTCACCGGCCATGCCCGCACTGTGGCCACCTCACCCGGCGCGCGCAAGGGGTGCCCGCACGGCCGCCCCGGCCGCGGCGGGGGTCGCCGCGAGGCGGCCGGGTGCGCCGGGTGGTGGGGCGCCGCCCCGGCGTCCGGTCGAGCGCCGGGGGAAGCCTTCTCCTGCGACGTGGTGGTCGTCGCGGACCGATCGGCACGACCCGACCGGCAGGAGGCGTTGCCGGGCAGCGGTTCGGCCACGGCGGGCGGCGGTGCCCGCCCCGATCGACGCCGGACGGTGCTTGACCTGGCGTTCCGGATGAGGAAGCCTTTCCCCACCGGCTCGCCGCTGCCGCACCGCAGCGGCACCCGGGCTCCCCACCTCCCGGTCCACGGTGAGCACCGCTGCCTGGAAGGACGACCCCCATGACGCCCGACGCCGCGACCGCCTGGCCTCCCGGGGGACCGCTCGCGCCCTCCGAGGGCGCGGACACCGCCCTGCGCCCCCTGGACCACCGCGCCTTCCGCCTCGCCGGCGAGGGGTGGCTCGGGGCCTGGCAGACGCGGACCGTCGAGCGGACCCTGCCCCACGTCCTGCGGCACGTCCGCCGGGGCGAGGCGTGGACGAACCTCGCCCGGCTCACCGGCGCCTCCAGCGCCCCCTTCACCGGCATGCTCTTCACCGACAGCGACGTCCACAAGGTGCTGGAGGCGGTCGCCTGGGCGGCGCCGTTCCTGCCGGCCGCCGACGAGCGGCTGCGGCAGGCGGAGGAGCTCGTGGACCTCCTGGTCCGTGCGCAGGAGGCGGACGGGTACCTCAACTCCCGGGTGCAGGGCGACCCTGGCGTGCCGCGCTGGTCGGACCCGCAGTGGGGGCACGAGCTCTACACCGCCGGGCACCTGTTCCAGGCCGCCGTCGCCGCCGCCCGCTGCGGCGTCCTGCCCCGGCTCGTCGACGTCGCGCGGCGCAACGCGGACCTGCTCGTCGCCTCGCTCGGCGCCGAGGACTGCCCCCACGTCGACGGGCACCCCGAGGTGGAGACCGCGCTGGTGGAGCTGTACCGGGTCACCGGTGGGCGGGAGTACCTCGACCCCGCCCGCCGGCAGCTGGACCGGCGCGGCTCCCGGTGGCTGGGGGGGAGCCACTTCGGCTCCCAGTACTTCCAGGACGACGTGCCGCTGCGGCAGGCCACCCGCGCCACCGGCCACGCCGTGCGCCAGCTGTACCTGGCCGCCGGGGCGGTCGACGTGGCGGTGGAGACGGGCGAGCGGGAGCTGCTCGACTACGCCGTGCGGATCTGGGAGGACCTCCAGGCCGGCAAGACGTACGTGACCGGCGTCCACGGCTCCCGCCACCGCGACGAGGCCATCGGCGACCCCTACGAGCTGCCGCCGGACCGCGCCTACGCCGAGACGTGCGCGGCGATCGCCGCCTTCCAGCTGGCCTGGCGGCTGCTGGTCGCCACCGGGGAGGCGCGCTACGCCGACGCGATGGAGACGACGCTGTACAACGCCGTCGCCGTCTCCACCTCCGCCGACGGCACCGCGTTCTTCTACTCCAACCCCCTGCACCTGCGCACCGGCCACGACGGCACCCACGAGGACGCCCCCTCCCAGCGGCTGCCCTGGTTCACCTGCGCCTGCTGCCCGCCGAACCTGGCGCGCCTGCTCACCGGCATCCACGACTACTGCCTCACCACCTCCGCGGCGGGCGTCCAGGTCCACCACCCCACCGCCGGAACCGCCGAGCTGGACCTGGGCGGTGCGCCGGTGCGGCTCGGGCTGCGCACCCGGTACCCGCTCGACGGCGCCGTGGACCTGACCGTGGCGACGGCGTCCGCGGAACCCTTCGAGCTCGCCGTCCGGATCCCCGCCTGGTGCACCGCCTGGACGCTGACGGTGGACGGGGAGCCGGCCGGGGCGGACGCCCCCGACGGGTACGTCCGCACCACCCGGTCCTGGCGGGGCACGCACGAGGTCGCCCTGCGCCTGGACACGCCCGTCCGCGCCATCGCCCCGCACCCCCGGGTGGACGCCGTGCGCGGGTGCGTCGCCCTGGCCCGCGGCCCCGTCCTGTTCGCGCTGGAGGAGGCCGACCTGCCCGCGGGCGTCGTCCTGGAGGACGTGCGCCTCCTCGCCCTCACCGGGGAGTCCGCCGGGGGTTCCGCCGGGGGTTCCGGCGGGGGTTCCGCCGACGACCCCGCGGTGACGATCCGCGCGGTCACCGAGGTTCCCGCGCGGCCCGGCGCGCTGTACACGAGCGGGGAACCGGCGCCCACGTGCTCCGGGCCCTTCGACGTGGACCTCGTCCCCTACCACCGGTGGGGCAACCGGACCCCCGGTGCGATGCGCGTCTGGATCCCCACCGCCCCCGGTGTCCGCTGACCTCCTCCCGCACAACCGTTCCGGAGAGGGGACACCGCGCCGAACACCCCCGCCGGGAACCCGGCGACGGGCGACGCCCGGACCACCGGCCGGCAGGAACGGCGCTGGCATACTGCGCCGGGTGACGGCGCGGCGCGCATCGACGCTGACCGAGGTGGCCCGGCGGGCCGGCGTCTCGCTGACGACGGCCTCCAAGGCGATCAACGGCCGGAACAGGGTCTCCGAGGAGACGCGCGCCCGGGTCCTCGAGGCCGCCCGGGAGCTGTCGTTCACCCCGAACCCCATGGCCCGCAGCCTCATCAGCGGGCGCAGCGGAACCGTCGGCCTCGTCATCGTCGACAGCCTCTCCCAGCGTTTCGTCGTCCCCGCGATGCTGGGCGCGGAGGCCGCGCTCAGCGAGATCGACCTCACGATGATCACCAGCGACGCCCGCGGGGACGCCGGGCGGCTCAGGGCCATCCTCGAGATGCTGCGCCGGCGCAAGGTGGACGGCGTCATCGTCCTCGGCGACAACAACGTCGTCACCCCGTCGCTGTCCGCCGGGATCGACGCGCCCGTCGTCTACGTGCACGGCGAGACCTCCGAGCCCCGCGACGTCGCGCACGTCCCCGACGACCGCGACGGCGGGCGGGTGCTCACCGAGCACGTCCTCGGCACCGGCCGGCGGCGCATCGCCCACCTGACCGGCCCGGCCGGGACCCGCGCCGTCACCGAGCGCGTCCGGGGCGTGGAGGCCGCGCTCGGCGCCGCCGGCCTGGAACCGGCCGCCCCCGCCGCCTACGGCCCGTGGTCGCAGCGCTGGGGGCGCTCGGCCGTGGAGCGGCTGCTCGCCGAGGTCCCCGACGTCGACGCCGTCGTCTGCGGCTCCGACCAGATCGCCTACGGCGTCGTCACCGGGCTGCAGGCCGCCGGGCGCACGGTGCCCGGCGACGTGGCGGTCACCGGGTACGACAACTGGCCGGTGTTCGCCCTGGAGACCGATCCCCACCTGACGACCGTGGACATGAACCTCGACCACCTCGGGGCCGCGGCCGTGCGCGACCTGTTCGGCATCATCGACGGCGACCGCGTCGGCCGCGGGGTCCGGCTGCACGACTGCACCCTGGTGGTGCGCGGGTCCACCGGCGGGGCGGAACCCACCGGCGGGGCGGAACCCACCGGCGGGGCGGAACCCAGCGGCGGCCGAACCACGACCGGCGGCTGAACCACGACCGGTGCCCGTGGCGGAGTTCCACAGGGCGGACGGGGCGGCTTCGGCCCACCGGTGAGGAGCGGACGGCTCCGGCGGTGCTGTCGGTGCCCACCGGACGCCTCGGTACCTGTCCACCACCCACGGCCCGCACCTCCCCCTCGACGACGCCGCGCGATCATCGCGGTGACCACCGACATCCCCTCTCGTGCACCCGGACGCCGACATCCGGCTCCGCTGCGCTGCGGGCGCGGTGCCGACCCGGTGAGCGACGGACGTGCCGGAGCGACCGTCCTCGACGGGGTGCTGCTGCACCGGGCCCACGGTTCCGCACCGTTCAGCCGGCCGGCGCCCCGTGCGGCCGCACCGCCGGTTCGAGCAGCGAGAGCGTGCGCTGCTGCGCGTCGAGGGCGACGCGGACGCCGACGGGCATGGGCAGGTTCGGCCCGGCGTGACCGAACTCGACGCCGCCCAGGACGGGGATGTCGCGGTCGCCGAGGACGTCGAGGACGATCTCGGGCAGGGTCGGGCCCGCCTCGGGAGCGCCGGGTCCGCCGAGCCCGCCGACCTGGTGCGGGACGCCCACGACCATGCCGGCGATCCGGTCGAGGACGCCGGCGTGCCGCAGCACGTGCAGGTAGCTCCACACGTGCGACGCCTGGCCGCCCGTCTCCTCCCAGAACAGCACCGCGCCCTGGAACGACCCCGGCGGCAGCGCGTACCGCGTCGCCTGGAGCAGCGCGATGCGGTTGACCACCCCGCCGATCAGCGGGCCCTGCGCGCGACCGGGCCGCCAGCACTCCCACGAGGGGGTGGTGGGCAGCGCACCGATCGGCTCCGTGCCGGTCAGCAGTCTGGAGTAGAGGTCCGCGAGCTGCGCCCGGCGCGCCGCGGGCGCGCTCTGCCACGCGCCGCCGAGCCCGGGGGTGGCCAGGTCGGCGTGGAAGCCCACCAGACCGGTGCGCGCGTGGAGGACCAGGTGCAGCAGCGAGATGTCGCTGTGGCCCAGGATCGGCTTGGGGTCGGCGGTGACGGCGTCGACGTCGATCAGGTCGAGGTAGCCGAGAGCCGTCTGGCCACCGTCGTGCGCGATGATCGCGCGCACCTCGGGGTCGCGCAGGAGCCCGTTGAGCTCCGAGGCGATCTCCGCCGGTGTCGCCGCGCTCCACCAGTGCTGCCGGCCCGGCGCGAGGAGCGGTGAGACCCGCACGCGGAAGCCCATCCCCTCCAGGACGCCCACCGCCCGCTCCAGGCCCGTCTCCTGCTGCCACCTGGCGTCGAGCGGCCCGGACAGCGCCGAGACCACGACGAGGTCTCCCGGCGCCAGAGTGCGGGGCAGGAGCGGCCGGGGCGTCCCGGCCGCCCGGTCCGGTGGGCTCAGCGCTGCCCGCCGGGTGGGGCCGCGAGGGACCGGCTCATGCTCCGCAGGTCGATCTCGCGCCTGTCGGAGGACCCGCCGCGCTGCCCGAGGCCGGGTTCCTCGGGGTCCAGCGTCGCGAAACCGACGAGCGGCTCGTAGATGCGCAGGGAACCCCACCGCCCGCTCAGCGCCCACCACCCCGGAGGGGACGCCTCGGCGGGACCGATGTGGTCCAGGTAGCCGAGGTCCTCCTCGTCCCGGGTGTCCGGGGCGCCGGGGTGGTCGGTGGGCAGGTCGTAGTGGACGAGGTGCTCGCTCCTGAGCGTGAGGATCCCGTGGCGGTACAGCAGCAGGTCACCCGTGCCGCCGGGGGCACCGGCCCGCGGCTGCGGGCGGAAGACGGCCTTCACCTCGAAGGTCACCGCCTGCGGCGCGGTCAGCATGCCGAGGAACAGGGTCTCGCGCAGGCACAGGCTGCGCAGGTCGCCGGCGCGTACTGGTTCTGGCACGGCACCCACCGTGGCCCCCGGACCGCCTCGGGTTCAACCCCAGCAGACGCGTGCGTCCCACCGTGCCGCGATCGGGCCGCGATCAGGCCGCGATCAGGCCGCGATCGGGCAGCGGGGAACCGAAAACCGGTGCCGCGGCGATCTGGTCGTGCGGCGGCCGGAGGCCTAGCGTTGGACCGGCGGTCGAGCGGAGCCGCGAGTCGTCCCGGGCAGGGCGTCCACCCTGGGCGGGCGGGAGGCCGGGGGTGGCTCGTGGCTGACCGGGAGGCGCTGCTGCAGGTGCTCGCCGCCTTCGCCCGCCGTGCCGGCGGCACCTTCCACGTCCCCGACATCCTCGGCGACCTCGCCGTCGCCGCCGGGCGCGTGCTGGAGGTGCAGGGAGCCGGCGTGGCGATCCGGTACGGGCCGCGCGTGGAGTTCGTCCGCGCCAGCAACCCGGTGGCCGAGCAGATCGGGCGGGTGCAGGACGCGCTGCAACAGGGCCCGTGCCTGGACGTCCGCGCGGGGGCCGGTCCCGTCGTGGTGGAGGACCTCGCCGCCTGCGCCGGACGCTGGCCGGTGTTCGTGGAACAGGCCGTGGCCCTCGGCCTGCACGCCGCGGTCTCCCTCCCCCTGCAGGCACGCGGCCGGGTGTGGGGCTCCCTCGACGTCTACCGGGCCGAACCCGGCCCCTTCGTGCCCGCCGACCTGGAGACCGCCCAGGTCCTGGCCGACGTGGCGTGCAGCTACCTCGTGATGGCCCACGACCGCGACGAGGCGGTGGCCCGGCAGCGCGAGGCCAGCCACGCGGCCACCCACGACCCCCTGACCGGGCTGGCCAACCGCGCCCTGCTCCACGACCGCCTGCACCACGCGCTGGACACCTCCCGGCGGCACGGCACACCGCTGGCGGTGCTCTTCCTCGACCTCGACGGTTTCAAGGCCGTCAACGACACCTACGGCCACGAGGTCGGTGACGCCCTCCTCGTGGAGGTCGCCCGGCGCCTGCGGGACGCCCTGCGCGCCGGGGACACCCTGGCCCGGCTCGGCGGCGACGAGTTCGTCGTCGTGTGCGAGAACCTCCACCGCGACCCCGTCGGCGGTGTCGCCGAGGACTCCCTGGCCGCCGTCGTCGCCAGGGTGCGCGCCGCGCTCAGACGGCGGGTGCGCGTGCAGAACCACGACATCGCCGTCGCCGCCAGCCTCGGGGTCGCCACCTCCACCGGCAGCACGGAGGACACCGACGCGCTGCTGCGCGCGGCCGACGCGGCGATGTACGAGGCCAAGCGGCGCCGGGCGTCCCGGCAGCCGTCCGCGGGTGCCCCCGGGGGCGTGTACACCGTCGTCGACCTCGCCGCCCACGAGGAGCGCCGTCGCTCCGCGAACGGCTCCCGCCGCGGCCCGGCCCGGCCCGGGGCCTGAGCCGGCGGCCGTCCGGACGCGGGTGGAGGGGCCCCGCGCCGCCGCGGGACCCCTCCACCGTCCTGCCCGGGCTCAGCGCTGGGTGAGCCGGACCTCGTACGTCCTGCTGGCGGCGCCGTCCTCGCTGGTGACGGTGACGGTGGCGGTGCCGCCGCGGCGCTCGGCCTGCACGACCTCGACGGTGGCGTACGGGTCGGCGGCCACCGCGGTCACCTCCCGGGTGCGCTGCGGCGCGTCGTACACGAGCCGGTCGGGGGAGAACCCGGCCAGCGGGGTGCCGTCGGCGGAGATCGAGGCCGCCGAGGCGTCCGAGGAGGTGCTCGGTCCGCCGGTGTAGACCTGGATCTCGCTCATCGTGATGTAGCCGCTCGGCCGCGCGGTCATCACCAGGCGCACCGCGTTCGTGGTGACCGGCGGGAACGCGATGTCCACCACGGGGCCCGTGGCGCTGGCGTCGGGCAGGGCCTGCGTGCCGCGGGCCACCCAGGCGCCGCTCGCGTCGCGGGTCTCGACCCGGACGCTGGTGGGCCAGGAGCCCTCACCGTCGCGGTAGAAGGTGCCCACGACCCGCTTGACCGGCTGCGCCTGCGCGAGGTCCAGCGTGACGGTGTCGGAGGGGTTGCGGTCGCTCGCCTTCCAGGTGGACCAGCCCTTGTCCTTGAGGTTGCCGTTGAGCAGTGCCGCGACGTCGTAGCCGCGCTCCGTGAACGTCGCCGACGCCTTCAGGCTCGCGGACGGGATGAGCTGCTCCCCGCCCTCGGTGACCTGGACGCGGACCGTGGCGGGCAGCCTGCGGCCGTCACCGGCGTCGGCCGTGCCGGTCAGCGTGACCACGCCGACCTTCGAGAACGACCCCTGCGGCGCGGCGTCCCACACGACGGGGCGCTCGACCAGGCGGCCCTCCTGCCCGACGGCGGGAACGGTCGCGGGCAGCTGCGGGGTGCCGCCGAGCGAGGTCTTGGCCCGGGTGGGGAGGGTGGAGGTGAGGGTGTCGACGACGACCGTGACGGTGGCGTCGTGCTGCACGCCGAGCAGGTCGGTGGCCCGGCCCTCGACCTCGACGGTGCCCGGCTTCTTCCAGCGGGCCTCCGGCGGGACCTTCCAGGTCACCGGCAGGGCGCCGCGGATGGGGGCACCTCCCGCTTGCGGGGGACCGTCGCGGTACACGCCGGCGACGGTCGCCGGCAGCACCGGGGCGGTGCCCGGGACGGTGAAGACCTCGGTGGGCGCGGTGCCGCGGGTGGTCTCGTCCACGATCGTCCAGCGCTGGTTGGGGCCGGAGTTGGCCGTCCAGCTCGTCACGGCCGACCCCTCGGCGGTGGCCTCGCCCCCGACCTCCAGGACGCGCCTGGTGCCGACGTTGACGAGGGTCCAGGTGCCGTCCTCGCCGGTGGTGGACCCGATCCACTGCGTCTCCGGGCCGGTGGCGCCCGCCGGGGCGAGCGTCACCGCGCCGTCGGCGGCGATGGCGAGACGCCGGCCGTCGGCGACGCTGGTGAAGGTCCAGCGCGCGCGGTTCGTCCCCGCGCCGGAGACGGTGCCTGCACGCCACAGCTGCTGCGTGGTGGTCGCCACGTCGGCGCCGATGACGGCACCCGCGCCCTTCGGGGTCACGGACTTCCCGCTCTGCGCGCCGCGCAGGCGGTACACGTTGCCGTCCTGGAGCAGGGCGGCGTCCTCCGCCACCCCCTGCACGCCCTCGACGAGGAAGGTGGTGACCGACTCGGCGGGGACCCGCAGGACGGCGCGGCCCTCCACGACCTCCACGGCCTCCCCCCGGACCAGCGCGCCGGCGGCGCTGGTCACGACCGGCGTGACCCTGGCGTTGCCCCGGACCTGTGCGAAACCGGTCAGGTCCAGCGTCACGTCCCGCGCCGCGAGCGAGTCGTTCACGTGCACGACGGTGGCGCCGCCCTCGCGGACCGCCGCGGTGCTGGAGACGTCGTCCACGCCGATGAGGTGGTCACCGGGGCGGATGAAGTGGGTGAAGTTCTGGGTGGTCTGGAACTTCGTGTTCGTGTAGATCGGGCAGGTGGCGAGCGTGTCCGCGCTGTCGCAGTCGAAGGGGAGCTGGATGCTGCCCCAGTTGCCACCGAGGGCGCTCTCCCCGCCCGGCTTCATGTTGTTGTAGTCCTCCACCGGCTGCCAGAAGACCCAGGCCTCCGGCTCCAGCTCGCGCAGGTCGTCCGCGATGCGCTGGGCCATCCCGAGACCGGGGACCATGGACGTGAAGTCCTGGCCCTTGCCCCAGTTGCCCTCGACCTCGCTCATCCACAGCGGCTTGTCCTCGCCCTTGGCGATGTCGCGGACGGTGGTGCGCTGCCCGGTGCCGTAGGTGTGGACGTTGAGCTGGGCGACGGCGTCGCGCACGTCCTGGGGGTACGCGTTCCAGTTGGTCGCGAACAACCCGGGGTTCGTCTCGTCCATCGCGGAGATGACGGCGTCGGTGTCCGCGGTCTCCAGTTGCTGCGCGAGGTCGCGGAGCACCTTCACCTGGAGCTCCGGGCTCATGTGGGCGCCCTCCTGGCGGCCGCCCGTGGGGTTGCCGTCCGCGCCGAGCTTGGTGCTCCAGTAGTTCGTGTTCGGCTCGTTGAACGGGTCGAGGGTGTCGACCTCGATGCCGTGGGCCGCCTCGAGCCGCTCCGTCGCCCCGATGAGGTAGGCGTTGAACTCGTCGATGCTGTCCGGCTCGAGCTGGTCGTCCGTCGCGTTGAACCCGCCGGAGACGTAGCCGCTGACCGTCTGGAACCACGGCGGGGAGTTGCTGAACGTCTCCCAGTGGGTGATGCGGTCCTTGATGCGGTCCACCCACCAGCGCTGGGTCCGGTCGGCGTCCGGGTTCCAGTCCGCGGGGTCCTCGGGGTCGAACCAGTCGACGTCCGTGCGGGTGGTGCCCTCCGGGGCCTTCCACCAGCCCTCGACGGCACCGCCGGCGCGCAGGTAGTCGGGCACGTCGGGGGCGTTACCGCCGCCGATGTTGTAGCGGGCGATGTTGAGGTTGAGCCCCTGCGGCCCGAAGACCAGGTCGGCGAGCTTGTTGCGGATCTCGTCGGGGTAGTCGCCGGTGGCGTTGGCGAACCAGACGAGGCTGGTGCCCCAGCCCTGGAACTCCTGCCCCTGGTAGGAGGGGTCGAGGCGCACCGTCACCCCGGGGACGGAGCCGGCCGCGGGCGCGGCCGTGGCGGCGGGGAGGCCGGTGGCCAGGACGACCGTGGCCGTGCACGCGGTGGCCAGCCGCCAGGCCGCCCGCCGGGTGGATCCGGGTCGCTTCATGCTTCCTTCTCTCTGCGCGTCGTCGCGGTGGGAGGTTCGTGGGCCCCGGGAGCCGGGGTGCTCAGGCCTCGGTGTGCCCGAGGTCGAGGGAGGAGACGAACTCCACGTCGGGCCGTCCGACGTGGAGTTCGAGGAGCACGAGCTCGTTGGCCTCGTGGCGCACGAGGGGGCCGGGCACGTAGAGCGTGCGCTGCGGGCCCCGGGACCAGTAGCGGCCCAGGCAGAAACCGTTCAGCCAGGCGATGCCCTTGCCCCAGCCGCGGGTGCTGAGGAACAGGTCGCCGGTCCAGGCGTCGCGGCCGGGTTCGGCCCCCGGGGGCAGGTCGAAGGTGGCGCCGAGGAGCGCCGGCCCGGCGATCGCCCCCCCGGGCACCGGGGAGGGGCCGCGGCGCGCGGCGGCCGGGAAGCGCTCGAGCTCCAGCGGGCGCACGGACCAGTTCCGCACGGGCCGCCCGTCCAGGAGCACCGGCCCGATGAGCCCCTTCTGCTCGCCGATGTGCGGGCCGTAGTTGACCCGCCCGAGGTCCTCCACGAGGAGCTCGACGACCCGGCCGGCGGGCAGGGGCAGGGCGCGCTCGTGGGCGTCGCGGGACAGCACCCCGACAGGTGCGCCGTCCACGAACACCTGGGCGCGGTCGCGGACCTCGCCGAGCTCCAGCACGCCGGGCCCCCCGTCGCCGGGCAGCTCGGCGCGGTACAGGGCCAGCACCGGGTAGCCGGCGTCGCGGCCGGCGACGTCCAGGGTGGGCACCTCGTCGTGGTCGGCCGCGGTGCCCACCTCGCCGAGCGCCTCGGCCAGCGGCCGCGTGGTGCTGACGGGGACGCGGAAGGCGGGCCCCGGTGCGGCGGTGGGCACGTCGTACTCGGGCACCTGCGTGTGGCGGGCGAGGACGTCGCGCATGGCCCAGAACTTCGCGGTCGGCTCACCGGCCTCGTCGAGGGCCGCGTCGTAGTCGTAGCTGGTGACGGTCGGCGTGTAGGTGCCCTTGTGGTTTGCGCCGTTGGTGGTCCCGAAGTTGGTGCCGCCGTGGACCATGTACACGTTGACGGAGGCGCCGAGGGAGAGCAGGTCGTCGAGGTCGGCCGCCGCCTGCTCCGCGGAGGTGGTGTGGTGGTGCCCGCCCCAGTTGTCGAACCAGCCGTCCCAGAACTCCGAGCACATCAGCGGCCCGGTCGGCTGGTGCTCCCGGAGCTTCTTCAGCCGCTCCAGGGAGCGGGAGCCGAAGGAGGCGGTTCGGTGCAGGCCGGGGATGCTGCCGTTGCGCAGCATCTCGTCGGTCGGCTGGTCCACGGTGGTGAGCGGGACGGTGACGCCGATGTCCCGCGTCATGCGGGTGAGGGTGCGCAGGTACTCCGCGTCGTCGCCGTAGGCGCCGTACTCGTTCTCCACCTGCACGAGGACCACGGGGCCGCCGCGGTCGGCCTGGCGGGGGACGATCACGGGCGCCAGCGCCGAGTAGTACTCCTGGATCGCCTCCAGGAAGCGGGGCTCGCAGCGCCGCACACCGGTCTCGCCGTCCTCGAAGAGCCAGGCGGGGAGGCCGCCGTTGTACCACTCGGCGCAGATGTACGGGCCCGGCCGGACGATGGCGTGCATGCCCTCGGCGGCGACGAGGTCGAGGAAGCGGCCGAGGTCGAGGCCGCCGTCGAGCCGGAACTCCCCGCGGGTGGGGGAGTGCGCGTTCCACGCGACGTAGGTCTCGATGGTGTTGAGACCCATGAGACGGGCCTTGTGGATCCGGTCGGCCCAGTGGCCGGGGTGGATCCGGAAGTAGTGCAGCGCACCGGACAGGACGCGGAACGGCTGCCCGTCGAGCAGGAAGTCCTCCTCGCCGATCTCGAAAGTGCTCACCGTTCTGCTCCTCTGCTCGTCCTCGGGCCCTCCCGGCGGCGCGTGTCGCCGGGAGGCACCGGGGTCCGGTTGATCCGGCCGGGTCGACCAGATGTTTGCGCAAACATGCCTGCGCAGATCGTCCCTGCGTCGGCCCCGCCCGTCAACCGTCCGACGGCGGGTGGTGGTTCCGGTGGGTGAGCCGGGTCAGAGCCCCCAGCCCCAGCGGAGCTGGGCGACACCGGAGGCGTTGTTGACCGCGAGGCCCGTGCCGCTCTGCCGGGTGAGGGAGTAGCTGTCGTTGGCGCGCAGCCCCGGCCAGTAGATCACGCCCATCTGCCGGCTCCGGGCGAAGTCGGTGGTCGCGGCGAAGTACGACGAGAACTGGTTGCCGTCCTGGTGGCCGGCGGAGTAGTTGATGCCCGTCGTCATCGGCGCGCCGGTCTCGTCGATGATCGTGCGGGCGGCGCAGTTCCCGACGCGGCGGCTGAGGTCGGCGGTCCACCGGTCCCGGGTGGTGTAGGTGTTCCAGTACCCGTAGAAGTGCAGGGACAGCAGGGTGCCGTTGAGGGCGCCGGCGGCGCACACGCCGGTCACGTCGTCGTTGTACCCGGTGCCGCTGATGATCACCCGGCCGCGCGGGACGCCGGGGTGCCGGGAGAGCCACTGCGAGGTCAGCGAGACCCAGCTGCTGAGGCTGTAGCCGAACGGCTCGTTCATGATCTCGAAGTAGACGTTGCCGTTGCCGCCGTAGTCCCGCACGACGCGGTCCCACATGGCGTTGAACGCCGCGGTGTCGTCGACCACGCCGTTCTTGTTGTCGTTGGCCTCCCAGTAGCTCAGGACGACCTTCATGTTCTGGGCCAGGGCTTCGTCGACGGTGCCCTTGTACCGGCCCCACCAGTCGGAGTTGACGGTGTACGGGTTGACCGGTAGCCGCAGCGTGTTGGCGCCGAGCTTGCCGCGGAAGTCGGTCAGGATGCCGCGCGCCTTCGTGCGCACGGTGGAGTAGCTGTCGGAGGCGGTCAGGCCGGTCGGGATGACCCAGCCGTTGACGTAGTTGTCGCGCTCGTCCGCCCAGTTGACCCCGCGGAAGGTGTTGGTCGCGGCGCTCGACGGCGTCGCCGCCGGCACCGAGGCCACCAGGGGGGTCACGAGGACCGCCACGAGGGCGGCGCGCAGGCGGCGGGAGAGGCGGGGGGCGCGGGGAGTTCGGGTCACGGGATCTCCATCGATCTCGGGTGGGGTCCGCACCGGGGCGCGGGGAGGGGGGACCGGCGGGACGCGGGCGCCGCGGGTGCGGCGGTCAGGACACGGAAGAGGTGTGGGCGGCGTCCCGGCGAGGAACCGGCTGCTCGGGTCCCGTCGCCGCCGGGGCACCGCCCCGGCCGGTCACCAGCGAAGTGTGAGCACGACGCCTGCGGGCGTCAAGTGCGGGCGTGAGCCGTCCCCGCCACCCGTCCGGGTGACATGTCGGTAACGGGCCGGGAGAGGGGTTTGACTCGGACGGGCTCGAGGTGCACCATCCTCTCACCCCGTGTTTACGCAAACATCGGCGCTGTTGCGGAATGTTTGCGCAAACACCCACGACGTCGTGCGCGAGGAGGCCGTCATGACGACCGCCGCACCACCCAGGGTCGTCCGCCGGAGACCCGTCGCCACCACCAGCCGGCGCTCGCTGGCGGGCTGGGCGTTCATGGCGCCGTTCATGCTCGTCTTCGCCCTGACGTTCCTCGCCCCCATCGTCTACGCGCTCGTGCTGAGCCTCTTCCGCACCCAGCTCGTCGGCGGCACCGCCTTCGTCGGCCTCGCCAACTACGCGCAGGTCGTGCAGGACCCGCAGTTCTGGGCCGGTGTGGTCCGGGTGACGCTGTTCCTCGCGGTCCAGGTGCCGGTGATGCTGGGCATCGCCCTCGCCGTCGCCCTCGCCGTCGACAGCGGACGCCTCCACGGCCGCAGCTTCTTCCGGATCGGGGTGTTCCTCCCGTACGCGGTGCCCGCCGTGGTGGCCGCGCTCATGTGGGGGTTCATCTACGGCGACCGCTTCGGGCTCGTCGGCGGTCTCAACCGGGGCCTCGGGGTGGACCTGCCCGACCCGCTCTCGCCCTCCCTCGTGCTCCTGTCCATCGGCAACATCGTCACCTGGGAGTTCGTGGGCTACAACATGCTGATCTTCTACTCCGCCCTCCAGGTGGTCCCGAGGTCGCTCTACGAGGCCGCGGAGATCGACGGTGCCGGCCCGCTCCGGGTCGTCACGGCCATCAAGCTCCCCGCCATCCGCGGTGCGCTCGTCATCGCCACGATCTTCTCGATCATCGGCAGCTTCCAGCTGTTCAACGAGCCCGCGATCCTGCAGTCGCTCGCCTCGAACTCCATCACGTCGTTCTACACGCCGAACATGTACGCCTACTCGCTCTCCTTCGCCGGGCAGCAGTACAACTACTCCGCGGCCGTCGCGATCGTGATGGGCGTCCTCACGATGATCGTCGCCTACGTCGTCCAGCTCCGCGGGATGCGCAAGGGGGCGATGGCGTGAGCACCGTGACCACACCCCCGGCCGGCGCCGCGCGGCCCGCGCCCGCCAGGCCCTCCACCCGCCCGGTCCGCGCACCGCGCCGGTACTCCCGCGACACCCCGCGACGCAGCGCGCTGCTCACCGCCCTGACCGGCCTCGTCCTGGTCTACAGCCTGCTCCCGCTGTTCTGGCTCGTGGTCAACGCGACGAAGACCCAGCCGGGCCTCTTCCGGTCCTTCGGCCTGTGGTTCGACTCCGAGTTCGCGCTGTGGGACAACATCCGCCAGACGCTCACCCACGACGACGGCATCTTCCTGCGCTGGTTCGCCAACACGCTGCTGTACGTCGTGGCCGGCGCGGGCGGCGCCACCGTCCTGGCCGTCCTCGGCGGGTACGCCCTCGCCAAGTTCGACTTCGCCGGCAAGAAGGCCGTCTACGCCGTCGTGCTCGGCGCGGTCGCCGTCCCCGGCACCGCCCTGGCCGTGCCGACGTTCCTGATGTTCAGCCAGCTGGGACTCACGAACAACCCGCTGTCCGTCATCATCCCCTCGCTGGTCTCACCGTTCGGGCTCTACCTCATGTGGACGTTCGCGTCCGAGGCGATCCCCGACGAGCTGATCGAGGCGGCCCGCGTCGACGGCGCCGGGGAGTTCCGGACGTTCTTCCAGATCTGCCTGCCGCTGCTGGGCCCGGGCATCGTGACCGTCCTGCTGTTCGCCGTCGTGGCCACGTGGAACAACTACTTCCTGCCGCTCATCATGCTCAAGGACCCGGACTGGTACCCGCTCACCCTCGGGCTGAACTTCTGGAACGACCAGGCCGCCACGGCCGGCGGCGAGCCGGTGTTCCACCTGGTGATCACCGCATCCCTCCTCACCATCCTGCCCCTCGTGGCGGCGTTCCTGCTCCTGCAGCGCTACTGGCAGGCAGGTCTCGCCAGCGGGAGCGTCAAGGAGTGAGGACCCCGCACCCCCGCACCACCGCACGAGACGCCCACCGGCCGGTGGGCACCCACCGCCCCACCACGCGAGATCGGACAAGACCATGACCTGGCAGCGTCGCCGCACGATCCTCAAGGGCGCAGCCCTCCTGGGTGCGCTCACCCTCACCGCCGCCTGCGGCGGCACCGACAGCGGCTCCACCGGTGGCACGGCGGAGACCGGCCACGCGGCCGTCGAGAAGGCGCTGGCCGAGGGCGGGGAGATCACCGTCTGGGCCTGGGAGCCCACCCTGGAGCAGGTCATCGCCGACTTCCAGGCCGAGCACCCGAAGGTGAAGGTGAAGCTGGTCAACGCCGGCACCGGCAACGACCAGTACACCGCGCTGCAGAACGCCGTCTCGGCGGGCAAGGGCGTCCCGGACGTCGCGCAGGTCGAGTACTACGCCCTCCCGCAGTTCGGCCTCGGCAAGTCGCTGGCCGACCTCTCGCAGTTCGGCGCCGCCGACCTGGACGGGACCTTCACCCCCGGCCCGTGGTCGGCCGTGAGGTCGGGCGACGCCGTCTACGGCCTGCCCATGGACTCCGGGCCGATGGCGCTCTTCTACAACGAGGAGCTGTTCACCAAGCACCAGATCGCCGTCCCGACCACCTGGGACGAGTACCTGGACGCCGCGCGCAAGCTGCACGCCGCCGACCCGAACGCCTACATCACCAGCGACACCGGCGACGCGGGCTTCACCACCAGCATGATCTGGCAGGCCGGCGGCAAGCCGTACCAGGTCGACGGCACGAACGTGGGCGTGGACTTCTCCGACCCCGCGACGCAGAAGTTCGCGCAGACCTGGCAGACGCTGGTCGACGAGAAGCTCCTCTCGGACATCGACGGCTGGAGCGACGAGTGGTACAAGGGCCTCGGTGACGGCACCATCGCCACCCTGGTGACCGGCGCCTGGATGCCCGCCAACTTCACGCCGGCCGAGCAGTCGAAGGGCAAGTGGCGCGTCGCCCCCATGCCGCAGTGGGAGAAGGGCGGCAAGGCGACGGCCGAGAACGGCGGCAGCTCCCTGGCCGTGCCCGCGGCCAGCGAGAAGCAGGCCCTGGCCTACGGGTTCCTGGAGTACGCCAACGCCGGCAAGGGCGTGGCGACCCGCATCGCGGGCGGGGCCTTCCCGGCGACGACGAAGGAGCTGAACGACCCGGCGTTCCTCGACGCGCCGTTCGAGTACTTCGGCGGGCAGCAGGCCAACGAGGTCTTCGCCGAGTCGGCCGCGAACGTCGTGCCCGGCTGGTCGTACCTGCCCTTCCAGGTCTACGCGAACAGCATCTACAAGGACAGCGTCGGCAAGGCCTACCTGGGCCAGACCACGCTCGCCGAGGGCCTGCAGGCCTGGGGCACCGCGTCGGAGAAGTACGCCGGCCAGCAGGGCTTCACGGTCAGGTGAGACCGGGGGGCCGGGCGGGTGAGCAGCCCCCGCCCGGCCCCCCGCGCACCCGCCGCACCCGCGGCGGGTGCGCCCGGTCCGGATCCGGCCCTCCAGGCCGGGTCCCGCGGGCCGATCGTTCTGTATGTTGCGACGGTATGAGCGGGGGGGCAGCCCGCCGGCGCCGTCGCGGACCGGTGGAGGAGACAGCCGTGGAGGCACCTGCGACGACGGACCGGCCCGGCAGGGGCGGTGCTCCCGGGCGTGGCGGGACCGCGGACCGCGGCCTGCCCCGGCAGGCCGTGCCGGAGGCCCGCCCGCGCCGGGTGTCCATGGCGGACGTCGCCCGGCACGCCGGGGTGTCCGCCCAGACCGTCTCCCGCGTCTCCAACGGCTACGAGGGTGTCGTCCCCGAGACCCGCGAGGTCGTGCTCCGCTCGATGCACGAGCTGGGCTACCGCCCCAACGGGGCCGCGCGGGCGCTGAAGTACGGCGAGTTCCGCACGATCGGCGTCCTCCTCTTCACGCTGTCCACGACGGGCAACATGCGCACCCTCGACGCGATCGCCACGTCAGCGGCGCGCGAGGGGTACGCCATCACGGTCATCCCCATCGCGGCGCCCACGGAGGCCGGGGTGCGGGGGGGCTTCTCCCGCCTGGAGGAGCTCGCCGTCGACGGTGTCGTCGTCATCATGGAGGTCCACCTCCTCGACACGGCGGTGGTCTCCCTGCCGCCGAACCTGCACGCCGTCGTCGTCGACTCCAACGCCGGCGACCGCCACGCGGTGGTCGACACCGACCAGGCCGACGGTGCCCGCCAGGCGGTGGAGCACCTCCTGGAGCTGGGCCACCGCACCGTCCGGCACGTCGCCGGGCCCGAGGACTCCTACGCCGCGGAGGGGCGGGCCGCGGCGTGGCGGGAGACGCTGCAGGCCGCCGGCCGGCCCGCGCCGCCGATGCTGCGCGGGGACTGGTCCGCGGAGTCGGGCTACGCGGCGGGGCTCCGGCTGGCCGACGACCCGGAGTGCACCGCCGTCTTCGCCGCCAACGACCAGATGGCCCTCGGCCTGCTGCGCGCCTTCCACGAGCGGGGCCGGGTGGTGCCGCGCGACGTCAGCGTCGTGGGTTTCGACGACAGCGCCGACGCCGCCGACTTCATCCCGCCCCTCACCACCGTCCACCAGGACTTCGCGGAGGTGGGGCGCCGCTGCGTCGACGCCGTGCTGCGCCAGATCCGCACCGGCAGCGCCGGGCACGGCACCACGCTCGTCCCCACCCGGCTGGTGGTGCGGCAGAGCACGGCGCCACCGCCTCCCGGCGCCTGAGCGCACGGCCGGCGGGCATCCCGCCGGCCGGGCGACCGCTCAGCTCCCGCCGAGGCGGCGCCACACCTCGGCGGGGGAGGGGACCTGCGCCAGGCAGGCCGCCTGGCGCCGAGCCGCGTCGCGGTAGGAGTTCTCCCCGAGCACCAGGCCGACGCCCTCGCCGAGGTCCTCCGGCCGCGCGCACGCGACCGCCGCGCCGGAGGCGGCGACGCGCTCGGCGATGAGGGGCTGGTCGGCCAGCACCGGCATCAGCACCAGGGGGACGCCGTGGGTGAGGGCGCCCAGGACGGTGCCCGCCCCGCCCGCGGCGACCACCGCCGACACCCCGGGCAGCAGCCTCGCCAGCGGCGTGAAACCGGTGACGTGGACGCGGTCCGCCGGGACGTCGAGCTCCGCGGGCGCGGTCCCGGCGGGCGCGGTGAGCAGGACGTTGACGTCCCGGCGCAGCACCCCCTCCAGCGCGGCGAGGTGGAGGTCGCGGTCCCCGACCACCGTGCCCAGGGTCAGCAGGACGGTCGGCAGGTGCTCGCGGCCGGGGAAGCGTGCGCCGTGCCCGGTGGCGGCGGGCTCGTCGTGCGCCTCGGGGCGGATCGGCAGGACGTCCGCCGGCTGCACGTACCCGTCGGGTTGCAGCCACGCCGGCCACGCGTCGACCAGCGCCCGGCGCGGCACCTCGGGCAGCCCTCTCTCCCGCAGGCGATCCGCGAGACCCTCCTCGAAACCTTTCTCCAGCAACGGGTCCAGGGCCGTCGTGACGGAGAAGGCCACCCGGGGAACCCCCAGGGCGGCGGCGACGAGGGGCGCGACGAAGTCCGTGGAGTCGGCGACGACGAGGTCGGGCGCGCAGGTGCGGGCCACGTCCAGGAGGGCGTCGAACGACATCTCGACGCGGGTGCCGGTGAACATGTCGACGATCGGGCCGGTGTCGGCGAGGTCGGCGGGCCCGGCGCCGGCGTTGCGCCGGGCGTTCTCGGCCACCAGCGCGGGCAGCGACGGACCGGACGGCGTGAACGGCAGGTCCCCGACGACGCCCGCCAGCGCCTCGTGCGCCGAGACGACGACGTCGGCCCCCGCGGTGCGCGCGGCGCGCGCCAGGGGGAGCAGGGGCAGCAGGTGGCCGTGGGCCGGGACGGCGGTGAACAGGACGCGCACGGGTTCTCCTGGGGATCGGTGGTGCGGGGTGAGCGGGGTGGAGCGGTGCACCCGGTCACGGCACCGCGGGGGAGGGTGGGTGCCGTGACCGGGCGTTCGGGGCCGGGGCGTTCGGGGACGCGTCCGGGACGTCAGGTGCGGGGTGCGGGGCGGGTGCCGAGCAGGGCGGCGGCCAGGCTCACGGCGGGGACCGCGGCGGTGACCAGCAGGACGGCCCACCCCGGCACCACCCCGTCCAGCCCTCCGACGAAGGCCGAGCCGACGGCGCCGCCGACGAGGAAGACCAGCGTGGCGATGCCGAGGGCGATGCCCCGCACCTCCTCCCCGGTCGCGGCGCCGACCTGGGCGAGCATCGCGGGCTGGCCGTGGCTGAAGGCGACCGCCACCGCGGTGAAGGCGACGACGAGCAGCGCGGGCGAGGACAGGAACTGCCCCAGCGCGGCCAGCAGCAGGGCGCAGACGGCGACCGCGGCGCTGGCCGCGAGGGTGCGGCCGGTGCCGAGCCTGCCGAGGACGGGCCGGGCGGTGCGGGTGGCGAGCAGGGCCACGGCCGCGGCCGGGACCATGGCCGCGCCCGTGGTCAGCGGGCTCCAGCCCCGCAGTGCGAGCGTGGTGGGCAGGGCGAAGAGCATCGCGAACCAGGCCGCGGGCAGACCGGCTCCCGCGACGGCCGGCAGCAGGACGCCGCGGTCGGTGACGACCCGGCGGGGGAGGAACCCGTCGCTGTTGCGGCGCACGTGCCGCACGAGCAGCGGCAGGCCGGCCAGCACCAGCAGGGCCCCGGGCACGGCGATGGCCGCGCCGCCGGAGGGTGCCTGCGCCAGCAGGACGGCACCGCCGGCGGTGGCGGTGACGTACACGGCGCCGGGCAGGTCGAACCTGCCGCCGCCGCCCTCGCGGGGCGCGAGGCGCGCCAGGGCGGGGACGAGCAGGAGGGCCACCGCGGGCAGCGCCATCACGGGCCGCCAGCCGACCTGGCTCTCCAGCACCCCGCCCAGCAGGGGCGCGGCGGCGCTGAGGGCCGCGCCGATGCCCGCCACGCGGCCGAGCGCGGCGGCGCGGACCCGGCCGCTGTAGCGGGCGCTGAGGAGGGCGGCGGCCAGCACGGTGATCGACGCCGCACCCGCGCCCTGCACGAACCGCGCGGTGATGAGCACCGCGGGCGTGGTGGCGGCCGCGGCGGCGAGGGCCCCGGCGCTCATGGCGAGCAGGCCGGTCACGAAGGGCGTGCGGATGCCGATCTGGTCGGCGGTGCGCCCGAAGACGGGCGTGAACACGGCGAGCATGACCGCGTAGCCGCTGAGGACCCAGGCGGCGGCGGAGCGCTCCACGCCGAGGTCGGCGGCGGTGGTGGGCAGGACCACCGCGGCCGCCGAGGAACCGCTGACGGCCAGGCCGAACAGCGTCCCGAGGAGCAGCGAGACGCGCCCGGCGTCCTGTGGTGGGTCCGGGGTCGGCGGGTCGGGGGTCGGCGGGTCGGGGACCTGCCCGGTCCTGCCGGGCGCGGGCGCTGTGCCGGCGGGTGCGGTGCTGCCGGGTGCGGTGCTGCTCATGGTGGTGCCGCCTCTCGGGCTGGGGGGCTCTCGTGCCGGGGACCGGTGGTGCGCGCAGCACGGGTCCCGGGGGAGGCGTGCGGGCCGGGACCCTCCTGGCCCGCACGCCTCCGGTCGGGGTCGCCGCGGGGAGGTCCGCCGCGGTCGCGGTGCTCAGCGCCCGGTGCCGGCCGCGCCGGAGTGGCCGGCCACGCTGCCCTCGTAGGAGCCGAGCCCCTCGATGAGCCCGAGCAGCTCGCGGTCACCGGCGAAGCGGTCGGCGTGGATCTTCTTGATCTTCGCCTCGATGTCCGGGTCGGCGTCGTCGACGATGTCGAAGGAGACCATGTCCTGCACCAGCGGCAGGCCGAGCTCGTCGGTCTTCCGGTGCGTCGGGTGGAGCATGTACTCCTCGTAGCCGGCGATGTCCTCGATGAGGAACGTCGCGCCGGCGTCGAAACCCTCTCCGACGTGCGGGCCGACGGCGAAGGACTTCACCGACCCGATGACCTCGCCCTGCAGGCGCAGGTTCGCCATCGCGGCGTCGATCTTGTCCTGCGGGGCGTCGGGGCGGAACGAGAAACGGATGGTGTGGAAGATCACGGCTGTCTCCTCGGTGTGGTGGTTCGGTGGTGCGGCCGCACGGTCGTGCGGCCGCCGTGGTGCGGGGTGCCCCGCCCGTCCCCGGGTTCCGGCGATCGCGGGGGGTCCGGGCCACGCCGTGCCCCGGGGCGGGTGGGGGAGGGCGGGTTCCTTCCTCATGTAGTAAGTGACTCGTCAGTCACATTAGACCGGTGCCGCGGCCGTGGCAAGCGACCGCCGGGTGGACCGGTGCCGGCACTTCCGGCGGACCCGGCCGGAACCTTCGGCGGACCCTCGTGGGAACGAGCGCGGGAACTGCGTGGGAACGAGCGCGGGAGCCACCACCCACCGCCCCCTCCGTGTGGTTCCTCCGCTGCGGCACAGCACCTCCGGTGTGCACAGGCTCCTGCACAGGGTGTGGAGGAGATCCCGGCGCCGGCGGTGGGCGCCCGGTTGCGGGGAGGCGTGCGGACCGGGACACCTCAGGTCCGCACGCCTCCGGTCCGGGTTCCCGCGGCGGGTGCCGGCGCCCCGGTGCGGGCGGCCGGAACCCCTGCCGAGGTCGGGTAGTCGGTGTAGCCGCGCGCGTCCCCGCCGTAGAAGGTGGTGGGGTCAGGCTCGTTCAGGGGTGCTCCGGTGCGCAGGCGCTCCGGCAGGTCCGGGTTGGCGAGGGCGGCGGTGCCCACGGCCACGACGTCGGCCGTGCCGTCCTCCAGGTCGGCGAACCGCTCGTGCAGCGGTGCGCCCGCGCGGTTCAGCACGAGCGGGTGGGACCACAGGCCGCGCAGGGTCGCGAGGAGCCTGTCGTCCCCGGTGTGCAGCACGTGCAGGTAGGCCAGGCCGAGCGGGTCGAGGACGGGGACCAGCGCGGTGTACAGGGCGGTGGTGTCCTCCTCGGTGATGTCGTTGAAGGGGTTGCCCGGCGAGATGCGGAAACCCACCCGGCCCGGGCCGATCTCCGCCGCCA
Source organism: Kineococcus anabasis (assembly GCF_054590795.1). Lineage (NCBI taxonomy): Bacteria > Bacillati > Actinomycetota > Actinomycetes > Kineosporiales > Kineosporiaceae > Kineococcus > Kineococcus anabasis. The sequence continues at coordinate 67,826 of NZ_BAAIHU010000008.1, read as the reverse complement.
CCGCGGCGGCGACCCGGACGGCGAAGCGGATGCGGTTCGGGACCGTTCCGCCGTAGTCGTCGGTGCGCCGGTTGGTGCCGGTCGCGAGGAACTGGTGCACCAGGTAGCCGTTCGCGCCGTGGATCTCCACGCCGTCGGCGCCCGCCTCGACGGCCAGGGCCGCCGCCTGCCGGAAGTCGTCCACGACCGAGACGATCTCCCGGGTCGAGAGCTCCCGGGGGACGGGTACCGGCTGCGGACCGGAGGCGGTGTGGATGTGACCGGCCGGCCGCACGGGGGAGGGTGCGACCGGCCGGCGGCGGTGGAGGGTGTTGTCCGGGTGCGCGATGCGCCCGGCGTGCACCAGCTGGACGACGAGCCTGCCGCCGCCGGCGTGGACGGCGTCGGCGACGCGGCGCCAGCCCCGGACGTGCGCGGACGTGTGCAGCCCGGGCGTCAGGGCGTAACCCTGGCCCTCGGGCGAGGGCTGCGTCCCCTCGCTGATGACGAGGCCGAGGGAGGCGCGCTGACCGTAGTAGCGGGCCATCAGCTCGCTCGGGGTGCCGTCGGGCCGGGCCCGGTTCCGGGTCATCGGCGACATCGCCAGCCGGTGCGGCAGCGCGAGGTCGCCCAGCCGCACCGGGCTGAACAGGAGGGTCGGCGCGGAGGTGCTCACGGTGGTCTCCTTCGGTCGTCCCGGGAGGGGGTCCCGGTGCTCCGCCGGGCGCAGAGGCGTTGCCCCCGTTCGCTTCTGCCGTTCGGCCTCCGCCCGGTGATTTCGGAAGCCTTGACCTAGACGGACCTGTCTGTCAACCTCGGTGCACCAGCGATTCCGGAGGAGGTCCACGTGCGACGGAGCGACGAGGACGGGAACCACCGCGCGACCCGGGGGCGCACCGCCTGCGCCTCGGGGGACCTGTTCTTCCTCCCCGCGACCCGCGGGGAGGGCGCCGCCCCGCCGCTCGCCGGGAGCGCGGGACCGGCTCACGCGCTCACCCCGCCGCCGGCAGCGGAACCCGCGGTTCCGCCGCCCCCGGCACGACGAGCGCCTTGACCACGCGCTGCGCGGCGACGTCGTCCAGCGCCCGCTGCGCCTCGTGCAGGCCGTACTCGTGCGAGACGAGCCCGCCCCAGCCGAACCACCGGCCGTAGCGGTGCACGACCTGCACCGCGCGCACGAGGTGGCCCACGTCGCTGCCCCAGCAGCCGCGCACGTCGAGGTGCCTGCGGTTCAGGTCCAGGTGCGGGTTGAACGTGGCCGTCCCCGCGTCCGTGTACTGGCCCACCACGACGTACCGCCCGGCGTCGCGCGTCAGCCGCATCCCCTCGGGAACCGCCCCGGGCACACCGGTGGCCTCGATCGTGACGTCGGCGCCGCGCCCACCGGTCAGCTCCCGCACCGCCTCCTCGCGCTGGGCGGCGCTCGTGCCGGCGATGTCCAGCACGACGTCGGCGCCGAACCGCAGCGCCGCGGCCAGGCGCACCTCCGGCCCCCCGGTGACCACGACCCGCCCCGCGCCCCGCAGCTGCGCCAGGACCGCCGCGCACAACCCGACGGGCCCGGCGCCCTGCACCACCACGGTGTCCCCGAACTGCACCTCCGCCAGGGTGACGGCGTGCAGGGCGGTGGGCAGGCCGCAGCCGCCGGCGAGGAAGTCCCGCCACGGCAGGCCCTCCGGGAGCGGGACGACGTGCGCGCCGGGCAGCAGGTGGACGAACTCCGCCCACCCGCCGAGGAGGCCGTCGTCGGCGGACAGCGTGACGCCGTACACCCGGCGGTGCGGGCAGCGGGTGGTGGCGTGCGCCACCGTGCAGTACCAGCAGCGCCCGCAGGTTCCGATCACGTCGAGGAACGTGACCACCTGCCCGACCCGCACCGGGTCCCCGTGCACGTCCAGCGCCACGGGCCCCGGCCCGAGCGCGGCGACCTCCCCGACGCTCACGTGCCCGGGGATGATCGGGTAGGGAACCCCGGCGAGCTGCCCCCTCGACAGGTGCACGTCCGTCCCGCACACCTCGCTGCCCAGCGTGCGCAGCAGCACCGCACCGGGTTCCAGCTCCGGCAGCTCCAGGTCGCGGACCTCCAGCGGCCGGTGCGGTTCCGTCATCACCGCGGCAGCGACCACGGTTCCTCCTCGTGTCCCGTCCGCACCGCGCGCGGCGGTGCGGAATTCGTCGTCGGTTCGCCCGGCTGCAGGACGCGGCCGGGCCGTCCGGGCTCAGCCGGATCCCTCCGGAGCCCCGGGACGCCACGGCGCCGCGGGTGGGCCCAGGTCCCTGCGCAGCTGCTGGGTGACGACGGCGTAGCCGCAGCGCTCGTACAGGGAACGGGCACGGGTGTTGGCCGCGAACACGTTCAGCATCAGCGCCCCCACCCCGGCCGCCCGCACGGCGTCCTCGGCGGCCGCCAGCAGGGAGCGGCCCAGGCCCGCGCCGCGGTGACCGGGATCCACCGTGAGGTCGTAGAGGAACGCGCAGTCCGGGGTGCCGCGGGGGTGGGCGAGGGCGATCCACAGCGAACCCACGGCCACCCCGTCGGGGCGCACCCCGCGCAGCAGGAGCATCCCCGCCGTCGCGGGACCGGCGGGCAGGAGGTCGGAGATCTCGCGCCGCGCCTCCTCCAGCGCACCGGCCGGGGGCCGGTTCCCGGCGGTGACCTGCTCCCCGGCGTAGGACCGCGCGAGGGTCTCGTGCCACGCCCCGAACTCCGCGTCGGTCATCGACCGGACGCCCAGCGTCACCACGGTGGCGGGTTCCCCGTTCCCGTCCACGTCACCTCCTCACGCCTCCGCCGTGTCCGCGACCCGGCCGGACACCAGGGTGCGGTCGGCACCGGGTCCCGCGGCCCCACCGGGAACCGCCCACACCTGCTCACTCCCGCCCGGTCGCACCCGGTGGAGCGCGTGGCACCGCCGGACGACGACGTCCGGTGGGTGCCCGGGGTGCCTGTCAAGCGGCGCAGGTGGACGGATCGGGGAACCCGCGGCGCACCACGGCGTCCGCGTCCGGTGGCACCATTCCGCCCATGACGACGGCGCCCGGTGGTGAGAGCACGGTGTCGCAGGGACGACCGCGGCCGCTGGAGGTTGTCCCCCCGCCGCCGGCCCCGGACCCCGCTCCGCACCACGCTGGGCTCCTCGGGCGCGGCCCGGAACTGGCGGTGCTGCGCGAGGCGCTCGACGGCGGGCCGGGGGCGCCCCGGGTGGTCGTCCTCGCGGGACCCGCCGGGGTGGGCACCTCGGCACTGCTGCGCCGCTGCGCCGAGGACGCGCGAGCCCTGGGCCGGCCGGTCCTGTGGATCGACGCCCGTTCCGTCGAGCCGACCCCGGCCGCGCTCGCCAAGGCGTTCGCGCGCGAGGCGGCGGCGGCCGGTGCGGGACGGGCCGTCCTGCTCGTCGACTCCGCCGAGACCCTCACCGGCCTGGAGCCCTGGCTGCGGGAGCGGTTCCTCCCCTCCCTCGCACCCGGCACCACCACCGTCCTGGCCACCCGCCACGTCCCGTCGCTGGCCTGGCGCGCCGACCCGGCGTGGCGGGGGGCGCTGCGGGTGGTGACCGTGACCGACCTGTCCGCCGACGAGGCGCGTGAGCTGCTCGCGGAGCGGGGCGTGCCGGCCGGCCTGCACCAGGACGTCCTGGCCTTCACCGGCGGGTCCCCGCTGGCGCTGGCGGCGGCGGCCGAGGAGGTGCTGCGGCAGCCACCCCGCTCCGGCCGCTGGACCCCCTCCGCCGAACTGCTGGACGCCCTGCTGGAGCACGTCGTGGGAGAACTGCCCTCACCGGCGCACCGGCGGGCGCTGGAGGTCGCCGCGCACGTCCTGGACACCACCGAGGACCTGCTGCGCGAGGTGCTCGGCGACGAGGCGCCGGAGCTGTTCACCTGGCTGCGCCGCCAGCCGTTCGTGGAGGCCGGCCCGCAAGGGCTGCACCCGCACGAGCTGGTGCGGCGGCTGGTGGAGACGGACCTGCGGTGGCGGGACCGGCAGGGCTGGGAGGCGATGCACCGCCGCATCCGCGCCTGCCTGGCCACGCGCGCGCTGGGCGCCCGCGGGGCCTCGACGCGCACGGCGGCCGCCGGGCTGAACTTCCTGCACCGCAACGCCGAGCTGCCCGCGCGGTTCCTCACCTGGCGCGGCCGCGGCGAGGTCGCCGAGGAGCCGTACGGGGCCGCGGACCGCGAGGCGCTGCTGGCGCTGGCGCGGGAGGCGACGGACGAGGGGACCACCCGGCTCGTCGACCTCTGGCTCCGGCGCCGCCCGCAGGACGCCGTCGTGCACCGCGACACCACCTCCGGGCAGGTGGTGGGTTTCCTCGTCCACCTGGTCCTGGCCGCCCGGGACGAGGAGGAGGTGCGGGCCGACCCCGTGGTGGCGGCGGTGTGGGAGCACGTGGAGCGGACCGGGCCCCTGCGGTGCGGTGAGCACCTGCGGATCGTCCGGTTCGTGGTGCAGGCCGGTGGCGACCCGCGGCCCTCGCCGTTCTCCGACCTCGTCATCGCGCGCTGCCTGGCGGAGTACCTGCACGACGACGACCTGGGCTGGTCGTTCGTCGTGCTGCGCAACGCCGGGTTCTGGGAGCCCCTGCTGTCCTACCTCGACCACCCGCGCCTCGACGGCCCCCTCGCCGGCGCGTTCGCGCACGACTGGCGCGCCGTCCCGAGGGAGGCGTGGCTGCGGCTGTGCGGCGAGCGCCTCGTCCACGGGCCCGAGGTGTCCGCCGGGGCCCCGGACGACGCGGTCCTCCCGCGGACGCGGTTCGACGAGGCCGTCCGGGACGTCCTGCGGACCTGGCACGACGACACCGCGCTGGTGGGCAGCCCGCTGATGAGCACCCGCCTCGCCGGCGCGGGCACGCCGCAGGAGCGGCTGGCCACCCTGCGCTCCGCCGTGCTCGACGCCGCGCGGGGCCTGTGCGGGCCGCGCCTGGGCAGGTACGGCACGGTCCTCACCACGACCTACCTGGACTCCCGCCCCCGCACGCAGGAGGCGGCGGCCGCCCGCCTGTCCACGCCGTTCAGCACCTACCGGCGGCACCTGGCCGCGGGGGTCCGGGAGCTCACCGACGCCCTGTGGCGGCAGGAGACCGGCCGGGGCGGGTGAGGCGACGGCCACCTGGGGCGGCGGGCGGCCGGCGGCTCAGCAGACCGCGTCGATCCTGAACGACGTCATGCGGTCGTTGAACACGTGGCTGACGTTGGCGCTGGACCCCCCGGGCGGGATGCTGATCATGCAGTTGCGGAAGGCGCCGTGCTCGTAGACGGCGACCCACTTGTTCGTGCGGTTCCAGTACGACGTCATGCTGTCGTTCAGCGCGCTGCCGATGTTGCTGTTGCTGCCGAAGTCCCCGCTGAAGCTGCCATTGTAGCGGCTGTCGCTCCAGAAGCAGAACTGGCCCGGTGAGCACTGCCGGAAGTCGGCCGACGCGGGTGCCGACGTGGCGACCGCGGTGCCGGCGAGGACCGCGGAGCCGAGAGCCGCGGTGACGACGGCCCGCCGGGCCCTGGTGCTGGTGTTCACGTGTTCGTTCCCTCCGGTGGGTGACGGGGACCGTGCGGTCCACCTGCACCGGGACGCTAGGTGGGCCGGGTCCGGGCGGGACAGCCCACGACCCGTCCAGTGCCTGCCCACTCCTGCTCAGGTCCACGGCGACCTCCCGGGCGGCACGCGCGGGCCGGGCGGGGAGTGGGCAGCGGTGGTCACCCGTGGGCACCCGGTGGGCGGGGAACGGTCTGTCGGCCGGTTCCGGGTTCTCCTACCGTCGGGGCCGACACGCTGCGGGACGGAGTCCCCAGCCCGACGAGAGGATTCGACCATGACGGTGCAGAGCCCGGTGCGCAAGGTCACCGCCGCCCTGATTCCGGCCGCTGCTGTGGTGGCCGCAGTGCTGCCCGCCGCGCCCGCCTCCGCGCACTACAGCCAGTGCCCGCCCGGCAAGATGTGCCTGTGGGAGCACACCGGTTACGAGGGCAGGTTCCAGGCGTTCGACGGCACCAGCCACAACATCGGGTCCCACATGAACGACCGCACGACGTCGATCTGGAACCGGACGAACCAGCGGGTGTCCGTCTACCTCGACAGCGGGTTCGGGACCTGCCTGCTCAGCCTGGCTCCCGGGAGTTCCGTCTACAACCTGAACTCCTGGCACAACGACAGGATCACGAGCATCCGGGTCGACGACGGCACGGGGTGCACGCGGGTCGGGTGACGGCCGCCCGCCTCGGCGCACCGTTCGGCACCCACCGGCGGTACCTGGCCGCCGGGTGCCCCGGTACCGGGCAGGGGTGGGCACCGGATGAGCACACGATGGCCTGTCGGGGGGTTCCGGGGCCTTCCTAGCCTCCTCACCACCACGCCGCGGGGAGGAGTTCCCCGGGCCCGAGGAGAGGAACCGACCATGAAGGTGCAGAACCCGGTGCGCAAGGCCGCCACCGCCCTGATCCCCGCCGCTGCCGTGGTGGCCACGCTGCTGCCCGCCACACCCGCCGCCGCGCACTACAGCCAGTGCCCGCCGGGGAAGATCTGCCTGTGGGACGACACCGGGTACAACGGCAGGTTCCAGGCGTTCGACGGGTCCACGGGCAACATCGGTGCCCACATGAACGACCGCACGACGTCGATCTGGAACCGCACGGGCACGGTCGTGCACTTCCAGGAGGACGCCGACAACATCTCCTGCATCTGGACGCTCCCGCCCGGCGGCTCGACCTGGAACCTCCCGCCGCGGCAGAACGACGAGATCACGGCCATCCAGCTCGGGGGCCGCTGCAGCTACCTGTGACGGCGGCGGGCGACGGCGGTGACAGCTCACCGGCGACCCGTCCGCTGCCCACCACCGCTCACCCGCTGCCCGGGGCTGCGGCTGCCCCGCCGCCTCACCGCAGCCCCGGGCGCCGCCATGCCGGGACGGCATCACCGCGGCCGATCCGGTCTTGGACGGCATCCCGGCAGCGCGGCAGGGTGGCGGCACACCCCCGAACCCGGGGACACCACGCGGACCGACGACGCAGATCGACGACAGGAGCAGGAACCCATGACCGTGCCCTTCCTCCGCAGCGCCTGCGCGGTGCTCGCCGCCGTCCTCTCCTCGCCCGCCTGCTCGGCCGGGTCGGCCTCCGGTCCGGGAACACCACCCGCGGTCCCCTCCTCCGCGCCGGCGTCCTCCGCGACCACCCCCGCGCCCTTGACGTCCGCCGCCTTCGGGCGCCTCGAGGCCGAGTTCGACGCCCGCCTCGGCGTGTACGCCGTGGACACCGGCACCGGCCGCACCGTCGAGCACCACCCCGACGACCGCTTCGCGTACACCTCCACGTTCAAGGCGCTCGCCGCCGCGGCCGTGCTGGACTCCACCACCCCGGCACAGCTCGACGAGGTGGTGCGCTGGTCGCGGGAGGACCTGGTCACCTACTCGCCCGTCACCGAGAAGCACGTCGAGACGGGGCTGACGCTGCGCGAGGTCGCCGACGCCGCCGTCCGCTACAGCGACAACACCGCGGGGAACCTGCTGCTGGCCAGGCTCGGCGGCCCGGCCGGTTTCGAGGCGGCGCTGCGGGCGATCGGCGACACCGTGACCGACCCGGAGCGCATCGAGACCGCGCTCAACGAGGCGGTCCCCGGGGACGTGCGGGACACCAGCACCCCGCGCGCCCTGGCGGCAGACCTGCGCGCCTACGCCGTCGGCGGGGAGCTGGAACCGGGGGACCGCGCGCAGTTGGTGAACTGGCTGCGGCGCAACACCACGGGTGACGCCCTGGTGCGCTCCGTCGTCCCGCCCGGCTGGCGGGTGGGCGACAAGACGGGCGGTGGCGGCCACGGCACCCGCAACGACATCGCCGTGGTGTGGCCCCCCGGGCGCGCGCCGGTCGTGCTGGCCGTGCTGTCCAGCCGGGACGAGCCCGGGGCCCGCTACGACGACGCCCTCGTGGCCCGTGCCGCGCACGCGGCCCTCGACGCGCTGTACCCGCAGGACATCCCGGGCGGCGAGGGCGAGCGGCCGGTGCGGCCCTCCGCGCCGTCGGTCAGCTGAGCGGCCCGGCCGCGACGAGCTTGCCGCGCAGGTGCCCGCGCTCGCTGACGTCCAGGGCGGCGGGGATCTCCTCGAACTCGAACAGCCGGGCGACGGGGATCGTGAACTCTCCCTTGCGGGCCAGCTCCAGCACCGGCAGCAGGGGCGCGGCGGTGAGGTCGGCCAGGTTCCCCGGTGCGATCCGCACCCCCAGGGCCGCGGCCTCGAAGTCGCTGGTGGTGACGATGCGCCCGGGGTCCCCGACGAGCGGGACGACGCTCGCGGCGAAACCCCGGCCGGCGGTGTCGAGGATGGCGTCGACACCCCGGGGGGCGGCCGCCCGGATGCGGTCGAGGACCCCGTCCCCGTAGGTGACGGGCACCGCGCCGAGGGTCCGCAGGTAGTCGTGGTTCGGCTCGCTCGCGGTGCCCACGACGTGCACGCCGTCGCGGACCAGGAGCTGCACGGCCGCGCTGCCCACGGCACCGGCGGCGCCGTTCACGACGACCGTCTGCCCGCGCTGCGGCGCCAGCACGGCCAGGGTCCGCAGCGCCGTCTCCACGCCGACGGGCAGGGCGGCCGCCTGCTCGAACGTCAGCTCGTCGGGGATGCGCACCACGCCGGTGGCGCGGGTGACGGTGGACCCGGCGTACGCGCCGGAGTCCGCGAAACCCGCGACCCGGTCACCGACGGCGAGGTCGTCCACGCCGGGACCGACCTGGTCGACGGTCCCGGCGACCTCGGTGCCGAGGACGGCGGGGAACCGGGTGGGCACCACGTCGCGCAACCAGCCGTTGCGGATCTTGAAGTCGACCGGGTTGACGCCGACGGCGGCGACGCGGACGCGCACCTGGCCGGGACCGGCGGTGGGGGTGGGGACCTCGGCGGTCGAGAACTGCTCGTTGCCGCCGAAACCGTTGAGCACGAGAGCCTTCATGACGTCGTCTCCTCGTTCAGGTCAGGATGGGGTCTGGGGTCTGGGGTCTGGGGTCTGGGGTCTGGGGTGGGGGTCGCGGGACGGCGGGCTCAGCCCACGGCGCGGGCCGTGGGAGCGGCCTGGGCCGGGATGCGTGCGGTGAGCTCGGCGAGCGTCGGGTAGTCGGTGTAGCCGCGGGCGTCGCCGCCGTAGAACGTGGTGCGGTCGGGCTCGTTGAGGGGGGCGCCGGTGCGCAGCCGCTCCAGCAGGTCGGGGTTGGCCAGGGCGGCGGTGCCGATCGTGACGACGTCGGCGGTGCCGTCCGCCAGGTCCGCGAAGCGCGGTCCCAGCGGGGTCCCGGCGCGGTTGAGGACGAGCGCGCCGGACCAGAGGCCGCGCAGCCGCGCCAGGAGGGCGTCGTCCCCGCCGTGCAGGACGTGCAGGTAGGCGAGGCCGATCGGGTCGAGCGCGGTGACCAGTGCGGTGTACAGCTCGGCGGTCCCCTCCTCGACGATGTCGTTGTACGGGTTGGCCGGGGAGATCCGCAGGCCGGTGCGCCCCGCGCCGATCTGCTGCGCGACGGCGGTGGCGACCTCGACGGTGAAGCGGATCCGGTTCTCCACGGAGCCGCCGTAGGCGTCGGTGCGCCGGTTGGCGTTGGAGGACAGGAACTGGTGGGGCAGGTAGCCGTTGGCCGCGTGGATCTCCACGCCGTCGGCGCCGGCCTCGACGGCCAGTGCCGCGGCGCGGGCGTAGTCCGCCACGGTGGCGGCGATCTGCCCGGAGGACAGCTCCCGCGGCACCGGCATGGGCTGCGGGCCGGTGGCCGTGTACATGTGCCCGGCGGGCTGCACCGGCGAGGGGGCGACGGGCTGTCGGCCGTGCGGGGTGTTGGACGGGTGGGCGATGCGCCCGGCGTGCATGAGCTGGAGGACGAGCTTCCCGCCGCCGGCGTGCACGGCGTCGGCGACCCGGGCCCAGCCGGCGACGTGCTCGGGGGCGTGGATCCCGGGGGTGAGCAGGTAGCCCTGCCCGTCGGGTGAAGGCTGGGTCCCTTCGGTGATGAGCAGTCCCATCGACGCGCGCTGCGCGTAGTACTGCACGTTCAGCTCGCTCGGCGTGCCGTCGGGCCGGGACCGGTCGCGGGTCATGGGGGACATCGCCAGGCGGTGCGGCACGGCGATGTCGCCGAGGGCGGTGGGGCTCAGGACGGCTGTGGGGACGGTGGTGGTCACGGGGTGCTCCTCGGTTCGTCTCGGTTGTCGTGTGGTCGGCAACATGAATGTAGCCACTGATAGGTGGCCGGTCAAGTAATCGATCGCCGGCCGTCCCGCCGGTCGGACGGGGTCAGCGCGCAGGGGGCGCTCCGCCGCCGCGGCGGCGCCGTCGGTGCGGGCCGCACGTGTGCGGTGGGGTGGTGGCCTCCGGGGCGCGCGAGCTGCGGGTACCGTCGCGGGCATGACGGTCCCTCCCCCCGCGGCAGGCGGGGAACCCGCGCCCAGCGCGGGGCGCGGCTACCCGGTGAGCTTCGCGGTCTTCGCCGTGGCCCGGGCGCACCGCGGCCTGGCCGGTGCCATGCTCGCGGACCTCGGGCTGTTCCCCGGCCAGGAGCTCATCATCATGCAGCTCGCGGTGCGGGACGGGCGCTCGCAGAAGGAACTGGTCGAGGCCCTGCGGCTGGACCACTCCACGATCGCGAAGTCGTTGCGGCGCATGGAGGCCGCCGGTCTGGTGACCCGCGTGACGTCCCCGGAGGACGCCCGGGTGAAGCTCGTCTCGCTGACCCCCGCCGGACGGGCGCTGGAGTCCCGGATCGAGCAGGTGTGGACTGAGCTGGAGCGGCTGTCGACGCAGGCGCTCAGCGAGCGGGAACAGGCGCAGTTCGTGAAGCTCGCCCACGAGCTCGCCGCCTCGCTGCCGCCCGGCGGTCCGCTGGGCGACTGAGGAGCGCAGCGCGGCGGGTCGACGACCTCGTTGCCGTGGAGCTCCGCGGCCTCGGCCGGCAGGAGCGCGGGATCCCGAACACGAGCGCCTCCCCCTCGAGACGTCGAAGGGGTTCACCAGCCGTTCCTGTGCGCGGCCACAGGAGAACCGGCATCGCACGGCCGACCACACGACAGGCGGCCGCGGCCCGCCGCGAGGAACGCCGCTCAGCCCACCCGGGGTGCCGGGACGGGCGGGCACGGCGGGGCGAGGACCGCCTCCAGCGTCAGCCGCTGCGCCCCCTCCCGGTCCACGACGACGACCCGGTCCGCGCCGGCGGGTCCCGGTTCCCGCACCAGCCGGCGCCAGCGCTCGGCGTGCCGGCGCATCCGCCGCGGCGGGACGGTCCGGCCGCGCGCCACCTGACCGCTGCCCGCCAGTTCCGGGGACGTGTCCAGCAGCACCACGTGCACCGCGCGGCCCGCCCGCCGGGCCGCCGTGCGCACCAGCGACGGCCAGCGGCTCCCCGTCCACGGATCGGTGAGGACGACGACCGGTGTGCCCGCGGCGACCTCCCGCAGCACGCGCCACCGGTGCACGCCGTGCACGAGGGGGCGCAGCCACCGGTACGGCACGTGGAGCCCGGCCGTGCGGAGCCGGGCGCTGACCTGCTCGGCGTCGAGGAACCGCACGCCCGGCGCGCCCCGGGCCGACAGGCGGCGCAGCAGCGTCGTCTTGCCGCTGCCGGGCAGGCCCGCGACGACGACCAGGACCGGCCGCGGTGCCCGCTGCGTCCCGGCGCCCCCGCGGTGCCCGCCGGGCAGCGCCACGATCCCCACGTCCACCTCCCCGCACCCCACCGGGACCGGAGTCCCCGCTCCTGCTCGGGACGAGAGTCCCCGCTCCTGCTCGGGACGAGAGTCCCCGCTCCTGCTCGGGAGAACCTGTGGGGCGCGTGGGGAGTTCCTGGGAGGAACCGGGGTTCGCCCCCGGGGCCCGCTGTCGGGGTGCTCAGGCCGCCGCGTCGTCGCGCACGTCGCCCGGGGCGGCCTCGTCCAGGCGGGCCATCGCGTCGTCGGCGGCGAGCCGCAATGCCGCCAGGTCCTGCTCGGAGAACTCCCGCGGCTCGGTGTCCAGGACGCACACGGCGCCGATGACGTGGCCCGTGCGGGTGCGCAGCGGCACCCCGGCGTACGCGCGGACGCCGTCCACGACGTGCAGGGGGTTGTCCGCCGTGGCGGCGTCGGCGGCCAGGTCGGGCACGACGTAGGCCTCACCGGTGCGGACCACGGTGGAGCACAGGGCCCACTCCGCGGGGGTGGCGCGGGCCTCGGCGAGCCAGCCGGTCAGCCCGTGCGCGCCGGCGATGACCTGCGCGCCGGACAGGACGACGTTGAGCAGGCCGATCGGGGCGCCCACCTCGCTCGCCGTGCGGGCGAGCAGGTCCGCGGTCAGCGGCTGGACGTGCTCGATGTCGTCGGCGCCCAGCGCGGCGACGGCGCCGAGCCGGTCCTCCGCGTCCAGCGGGTCCGGCGACGGGCCCTCCGGCGCCCAGGCCCCCGTGAGCCAGGCGGGGAAGGCCGCGTCGTCGTGGACGTGCTCGTCGTGGTTCATCGTGTCTTCTCCGCACCTGTGAGCACCCGGTAGGTCCGCAGCCGGGCCAGGCAGCTGCGCGCCGCCATCCGCACGGCCGCCTCGGTCGAGTTGTCGACCAGCCACTGCCCGAGGGCCCCGAGCTGGTCGGGCGTCAGGAGCATCCCGTGGCAGCCGGTGGCCAGGGCCGCCGGCGACCAGGCCGCCAGGGCGCGCTCGGGGCCGAGGACGCGGGCCAGCTCCTTCAGCCAGTCCAGCGCGGTCGGCTGCGCCAGCCCGCGCACCGCTGCACCGTCGACGCGCACGGACGGGTGTCCGGCGTCGGTGAGGAGCGTCGTGGTCATGGACGGTGCATCGGCACGCCGCGGGACGGGGTGAAGCGCACCTCGTCACGCCCCACCTGCCCGGGGGGTGTGCGCGGGCCCCTCCCGGCGGGAGGGGCCCGTGGGAGCCGGGTCAGCCGGGCGCGCCCCACCGGCCGCGCCGCGAGCCGCCGGTGTGCTCGCCCGCCGTGACGGTGGCCAGCTCGCGCGCCCCCGACGCGTCGCCGGAGGCGGCCAGGCCGCCGGTGAGCGCCCCGCTGGTGCTGCCGCCCGTGAGGAGCGCGTACCGCTCGCCGGTGGTGACCGCCGCGGAGGAGAGGACCAGCGACTGGAACGGCTTCGACGCCGTGAAGGCGGCGACCCCGGTGCCGTCGGCGGACACCACGTGCACGGTCGTGCCGGCGGCCTGCGGCGAGGCGAGGGTGGCCGACACCCAGCCCTGCGCCGAGGCCGCGTCCGGTGCCTCCGGCATGTTCGCCGTGCCCGCCGCGAGCAGCGTCCCGCCCGAGACGTCGAACGTCCCGTCCACGTCGAGCGCCCCGTTCATCGAGGCGCTCGGGCCGTTCACGACGACGGTGCCGCCCGTCATCGTCGCTGAGCCGTTGGAGTCCAGCCCGTCGCCCCCGGAGTCCACCACCGTCGTGCCGCCGCTGATCGTCAGCCGGATCCCCCCGGTGGCACCCTCCCCGCCGGGAGCGTCCGCGGTGGAGGAGGAGTCGTTGCCGCCGGAGACGTTGATGCCGTCGTCGTCTGCGGTCACGTCGACGTCGCCACCGGCGATCGTGACGACCGCGCCCTCCAGGCCCTCCTGGGAACCGGCCACGGTCAGCTCGCCCCCCGAGACCGTGAGGTCCGCGTCGGCGTGCACGCCGTCGTCGCCGCTGGCGAGGGTCAGCGTCCCGTCGCTCACGCTGACGGCACCATCGGAGTGCACGGCGTCGTCGGCGGACTCCACGTCCACCGTGCCACCTCCCACGACCAGGGCGGCCCCCGCGCGCAGGCCCTTCGCCGAGGAGTCCGCGGCCACGGTGCCGCCCGCGCCCCCGCCGGCGACGACGGTCAGGGAACCGCCGGGGACCAGGAGGTCCGTCCGCGCCTGGACGCCGTCCGCGCCGGCGGTGACCGCGACGGTCCCACCGGCCAGGAGCACGTACCCGGCGGTGGCGTCGGTGTCGTCGTCGGACGTCACGCCGTCACCACCGGCGTCCACCGTCAGGCTCCCGCCCCGCACGACGACGTAGTCCTTGCCGCGGACCCCGTCGTCGACCGCGCTGACGGTGAGGTTCCCGGACTCCACGACCAGGCCGTCCTTGCCGGTGACGCCGTCGTTCGAGTTCCCCCGCACGGTGAGCGACCCGCCGCCCGTGACGGTCAGGTCCGCGCTGCTCCACAAGGCGGCGTTGGGTTCCTCGGTCTCGTCGGCCCCGGTCCCGTCGCCCGCGGGGTCCTCGGCGGTGCCGTCGTCGGCGGAGGTGTAGCCGGTGCCGTCGGCGAGGGAGTTCGCGGTGCCGTCGGCGAGCTCCACGACGACCGAACCGGCGTCCGTCACGGCGAGGGCGGAGGTGGTGGAGGAGGTGATGTCCGCACCGTCCAGGACGAGGCGGACCTCCCCGTCGCCGCCGCTGTCCACGACGACCTGCCCGTCGGTGAGGGTTCCGCTCAGCCGGTACGTCCCGGCCGCGGTGATCGTGACGGTCCCGCCCTCCACGCGCACCGCGCCGGAGCCCGCCCGCGCCGTCGACCCGCTCAGGGTGACGGCGACCTGCGGGCCGGTGCCCTGCGCCGCGGCGGCGTGCGCGGCGAGGTTCGCGGCCAGCGCCTCCTCGACGACCTGCCCGGCCGGGACCGCCGCGGCGGCCGTCGTGCCCGGAGCCCCCGACGCGGATCCCGGCGGTGCCGATCCCGGCGACGCGGAACTCGCGGCGGAACCCAGCGGCGCCGAGCCGGTGCTGGTGGCGGCGGTGCAGCCGGTGAGGAGGACGGCGGCGGTGGCGGCGGACAGGACCGCTCGCCGGAGGTTCGGCAGGCGCTTCACGGCAGGCTCCGTTCGGGTCGGGTGCTCGGGTGTTCAGGCGGCCGGGACGACGGCGCGGACGTGGCGGTTGACCACCGCGCGCCACCTGTTCGAGGGCAGGTCGGGACGCAGCACGGCCAGGCCCGTGCCGTACTTGGAGATCCGGGCCGGCCGGTGCCCGAGCGACCACAGCAGCCGGTCGGCGGGCGAGGCGGACGTCCCGGACTTCGTCTCCACGACGGCGAGCGGCCCGAGGCGCAGCGCCGCACCCGCTGGCAGGTCCCGCGCCCGGTCCCACACCAGGCCGGTGTCGACGGTGACGCGGCTGCCGTCGGCGGGCAGGAACAGGGTGGTGCGCTCGTACCGGGTGCGCAGCGCCGGCCGCAGCAGCGGGCCCGGGACCCGGGCGGCACCCGAGCGGGCCAGGCGCTCCTCCACGAACCGGACGCCCTCCGCGTCGAGCAGCTCGGACGTCGCGCCGCAGAGGATGCGCTCCTTGACGGTGCGGCCCCGGGGATCGCGCGTCTTGACCTCCAGGTAGGACCCGCCGCCGTCCAGGTAGGTGCGGCGGCGGACCTTGAACCGGTGCCTGCGGGCACGGGCGGCCAGGTGGTAGCTCGTCAGCCCGGGGGTGTCGAGGTACAGGGACTCGTAACCGGCCGAACGCCGACCGCCGATCTCCAGGACGCGGGCGCTGCGGCCCAGTTCCGCCACGAAACGCTCCGCCGCGACCAGGGGCAGGACGTACTTGCGGTCCACCCGGGTCAGCAGCGCGGCGCGCTCCACCAGCTCCTCCAGCCCGACGGGTTCCAGCAGGCCGGCGGAACCCAGCGCGGGGGCGCTCACCGGCCGGCCCCGCTCAGCTCAGGGTGCCCGGCCCGCGGGGCGGGAGCCGCCGCCGGGGAGGTGGCGGGAAGCCCGGCGGGGGAGGCCGGCAGCTCGTAGCGGACGTCGGCCACGGTGGTGTCGTCCACCAGGTCCACGCGCCGCACCCCGACCTGGTGGACGCGGGCGCCGAGCAGGCCCTCCAGCCGCCGCACGAGTTCCGCCTCGTCGGTGACGGCGCCGTCCAGCACCACGGTCTGCCGTCGGTACCGGTGGAACAGGCGGGGGTGCCCCGCGACGTACATCACGCCCACCACCAGCGCCATGAGCGCCACGTGCAACCCGACCGCTCCGGTGCTCGTGCCCAGGCCGCCGAGCAGGCCCAGGGCCAGCGCCGAGAAGTAGTACGCCACCTCGGGCTGGTCCAGCTCCGCGGAGCGCAGCCTGATGATGGACAGGACGCCGAACAGCCCCAGCCCGAGCCCCGCGCCCACCGTGCTGCCGGACAGCGCCGCGGAGACGGCGAGGACTCCCACGTTCACCCCGAGGTAGGCCACGACGAGGTCGCGGCGGCGGTGGCGGGGGAAGTACACGCCGAAGGTCAGCAGGCTGACGGCGACCAGGTCGGCGGCGTACAGGGTGATCGGGGACACGGGGGCCTCCTCCGGGCGGCTTCCTGAACGTTTGAAGCTTCAGGTATTTACATGTCCCGGTCCTCGGAAACTCCTGTGTGCCGGCTGTGAGGGTTCCCCGCCCCCGACCCTCCGGCACCCGGCGCCGCCCGTCCGCCGCGGCCGGCCGGCCGGGAACGCGACCGCCCCGCCGACCGCGGCGGGTCGACGGGGCAGCGGGTGCGGGGTCCGCTCAGGTCGTGCTGGAGGAGGTCGCTCCGGAGGAGTTCGTGCCGGAGGAGGGGGCGGTGCTCGCGCTCGGGGCGGGCGCCGGCTCGTCGCCGCCGCGCCCGCCGCGGCCGGGCCCGCGGGCGGGCAGCTCCTGGTCGACCATCGCCGTGATGCGCTCGGTCAGGCCGGCGGCGCGCTCGTCGGCCTCGGCCTGGGTCAGCTTCCCGTCCGTGACGGCCTGCGCGAGGCGCTCCTTCCCGGCGGCCACGAGGGCGTCGACCAGCTCCTGCCTCTCCACGTCCCTGCTCTCCGCGATGCCCGCCAGGGTGGCGCCGTCGGCGGCCAGGGCCGTGCGCAGCTCCTCGGTGGTCATCCCCAGGACCTCCGCGGCGGCGTCGAAGCCGAGAACCCTGCCGGGGCCGCCGCGCCCGCCGTGACCGCGCAGCGCGTCGGAGGACTCCAGCGTGGTGGCCACCCGGTCCGCCTGCGCCTGGGTGATCGTGCCGTCGGTGACCAGCCCGGCCAGGGCGTCCTTGAGGGCCTGCAGCCGGGTGCCCACCCCGGACTCCGCGGTGGCGGTGGCCGCGGTGGCCGCCGGGGCGCCCAGCACCACCAGGCCGAGCCCGGTGGCGGAGAGCAGCCCGGCGGTCCCGGCGGCGACGATCCTCTTGGTGATCTTCATGGTGTCCCTCGCTCTGGTGTGCCGGGGCCCTCCCGTGCACACCTCAGGTATCGCGGGCCGCGCTGTGCGGGAGCTGTGGTGCGACTGGCACCCCGCACAGAGTTCCGGTGCGCCTCGGGTTCCGGTGCGCCCCGGGTTCCGGTGCGTCAGGACCGCAGGCGGTCGCGCAGCATCCGCGCGACGTGCGCCATCGCCGCCTCCGCCCCCGGCTGGACGGCCGCCGAGACCTGCGACTCCGTCAGCGCGACCACGGCGAACGTCGGCCCGCCGGTGTGCTCGACGACACCCGCCTCGTGGCGCAGGTTCAGCAACGTGCCCGTCTTCGACGCCCAGCGCGCCGAGTCGGTGGCCAGGTCCGGCGCGAGGCGGTGCCGGATCAGGTTCTGGTGCAACAGCTCCGGCACCCGCAGCGCCGTCCCCGGCAGCACCGCGGTGGGCCGCCACAGCTGCTGCAGCAGGTCCGCCAGCGCGCGGGCCGAGCCGGAGTTCGCGCGGCTCACGTCGAGCTGCGCCACCGGGTGGCCGTGCCCGGACGTCGTGGCGCCGATGGCGAGGGAGTGGGCCAGGTCCGCGCGGGCCGGGCCGAACAGCTCCGCCGGGGTGTCCGTCAGCTCCCGCACCAGGTGCCGCACCGCGATCCCCTCCACGCCGATCCGGTGCAGCTCCGCGGTCACCGCGGCCGGCGGTGTCAGCTCGAACAGCGCGTCGGCGGCCGTGTTGTCGCTGATGCAGACGGCCAGGTGCAGCAGGTCGTCCACCGCGATGGTGGCCGGGTGGCGGAACCTGCTGGCCCCCGCCGGTCCCGGTGTGGTGAGCGCACCGGGGACCACCTGCACGGCGGCCGCGCCGTCCAGCTCACCGCGCCCGATGCGCTCCTGCGTCGCCACGGCCAGCGGCACCTTCACCAGCGACGCCAGCGGGAACACCACGTCCGGGTCGATGCCCAGCTCCTCGCCGGTGTCCAGGTCCCGCACCAGGAACGAGCCGCGCAGACCGGCCTCCCGCAGGGTGCGGCGTGCCCGGTGCAGGACCTCCGCGTCGCTCACGCGGGCCCCTCCCCGGGCGCCGCCGCCCCGAGGCAGCGGCCGATGCCCGCCGCGATCGCCGAGCGCAGGCTCGCGGCGTCCTCCCGCCGCCCGGCCCGCAGCCGGTAACCGCGCTCCAGCGCCACCTCGCCGATCCGCGTCCACGGCAGGTCCAGGTGCGAGGCCTCCTCCCGCGAGCACAGCAGCAGGTCGCCCGAGACGAGCACCTCCGCCGCCGCCGGCACCACGGAGACCGCCGCGACCACCTGCCCCGGGTGCAGCCCCACGGCGTTGCAGGCGTCCCGCAGGCGGTCCCGCACGTGCGGGACGTCGTCCTCCGCCTGGACCCAGATCCGCCGCGGCGGTTCGCCGCGGTCCACCCGGCCCGGGCGCAGGGTGTCCAGGTACACGACGGGCCCGCGCGCCGGGGCCCCGAGGGCGAGGCCCAGCGGCACCCGCCAGGTGCCCTCGTCCGCGGGGACGGCGACCAGGGCGGCGCGCACCTCCCGGGTGCGCACCAGTTCCGCGCGCTCGCCCGGGCCCGCGGGGTGCAGCTCCAGGTGCAGCCCCGCCGCGCGCGCCTCGGCGACCAGGCGCACGAGCGCGTCCTGCGGGCACGCGGCGGGGACGGCCAGGCCCGTCGGCCGCTGCCGGGCCGTGTCCGCCTGCTGCACGAGCGCGTCCGCGAGGTCCACGAGCCGCTTCGCCGAGGGCAGCAGGTCCCGGCCGAACGACGTCGGCGTCACCGCGCGCGCCGAGCGGTCGAGCAGGCGCCCCCCGAGGTGCTGCTCCAGCGCGGCGACACGGCGGCTGGCGACCGACTGCGGGATGCCCGCCGCGGCGGCGCCCACCGTGAAGCTGCCGCGGGTGCTGACCGCGACGAACGCCCGGCACGCCGCGACGAGGTCCACGGCGCCGACCCTAGCGAGCGGGTGCGGGAGCGGGCGGTGCCGTCGGCACCGGCACCGCCGCGTCGTCCCCGGCCACTCCTGACCACCTCCGCCCGACCCTGCCCACCCCGGGCCGGGGTGAACCCGCCGACCGCCGCGGGCGTGTATCCCGTTCACCAGCCGATACCCCAGGAGGAACACCCCGTGCAGACCGACCCCAGCACCCCCCGCGTCCTCGTCGTCGGCGCCGGGATCGCCGGCCTGGCCACCGCGCACGCCCTGCGCCGCGCCGTGCCCGGCGTGCACGTCGACGTCGTCGAGCGGGCACCCCGGCCCCGACCCACCGGTGCCGCGTTCTACCTGCCGGGCAACGCCGGGCGCGCCCTGGAACTGCTCGGGCTGTGGGAGCCGGTCGCGGCCCTCGCCCACCCCGTGTCCACCCAGACGATGCTCACCGCGGCGGGGGAGGAGCTGACCGTCACCGCGACGGCGGAGCTGTGGGACGGCGTGGGGCACAGCGTCGCCCTCACCCGGCACGACCTGCACCGCGTCCTGCTGGACGCCGTCGGGGAGGGCGCGGTGCGGTACGGCCTGCACCCCCGCTCGATCGGGCGGGACGGCGACGGGCGGGTCGGCGGCGGGCGGGACGGTGCGGTGCCCGTCGGGTTCTCCGACGGCTCCACCGGCGAGTACGACCTCGTGGTCGGCGCGGACGGCCTGCGCTCCTCGGTGCGGGAGATGGTGTTCCCCGCCGCCCCCGCGCCGCGGTCGCTGGAGTGGTGGAGCTGGCGGTTCCTCGTCCCGGCGGACGGCCCGGACGGGTGGACCGTCCGGCTCGGCCGCTCCAGCAGCGTCCTGACCGTCGCGCTCGGCCCGCGCCTCGTGTACTGCTACGTGGACGTCGACCTCGCCGGCGACGGACCCGTCCCGCCGGACTGGCGGGAGGTACTGGAGGAGTACACCCCGGATGTGCGGGAACTGCTCGCCGGGGCCGAGCCCACCCACGCCGGACTGCTGGTGGAGCTGTCCCCGCCGGTGTGGTCCTCGGGACGGGTCCTGCTCGCCGGGGACGCCGCCCACGCCAGTTCCCCCAACACGGCGCAGGGGGCCGCGATGGCGTTCGAGGACGCCGTCGTGCTGGCCCGGCTCGTCGCGCAGGCCGCCCCCGGCGGGAACCTCCCCCTGGTGGGCGGCCGGTACGCGGCGGCGCGCGGCGCCCGGGTCGGTTTCGTGCAGGAGCAGACCCGGCAGCGCGACGCCCTGCGCAGGATCCCCGCCGCGCGCCGGCACGACATCCTGCGGCAGTCGGGCCGGGCCGCCGTGGTCGCGAGCCACGCGGCGCTGCTCCAGCCGCTCTGAGGGGTTTCCGCGGCATCCCCCGCGAACCCACCCTCCCGGTGGCGGAGGTTCCCTGCGTCGCCCCGACCGCGAGGAGGTGTCCATGACCGGAACGCGCTCCCCGATGCCGGACCGGCATGCGCCGGGAACTCCTGTGTGGCAACGGTGCAGCGCCCGTGCAGGGGCCGTGCAGCAGTCGCGCGGCGGCGAACCGGGCCCGCGACGCGGGAGTTCCCCCGGTGTCCACGGCGGGCGCGACGGCCGCCCGCGAGAACCCGAGGAGACCCCGTGCCCGCACACCCGGTGCCGAACCCACACCCGACGCCCGACGCACACCCGAGGCTGCTCGCCTCCGCCGCAACCGTCTCCGGCCCGGTGGAGCTCGGCGTGCGGGAGTGGAGCCTCGTCGGCTGGCCCGAACGGTGCGCCGCCGCCGAGGCGGCCGGGGTGGGCGGGCTCGGCCTCTGGCACGCCGACCTGGAGCACCAGCTCGGCCTGCGCGGCGCGGAGGAGATGCGCCGCATCGCCGACGACCACGGGGTGCACGAGGTGGAGCTGGAGTTCCTCACCGACTGGTTCTGCGAGCCCGGGACCCCGGAGCGGGCCGCCGCCGACGCCCGCCGCGACCTCCTGCTCGACGCCGCCGCCGGACTGCGCCCGCGGCACGTGAAGGTGGGAAACCTCTCCGGGACCGCCTGCCCGCCGGAGAGACTGGCGGAGGAGCTCGCGGCGCTGTGCGGGCGCGCGGCGGAGCGCTCCGGCACCGTCGTCGCCTACGAGGTCACGGTGTTCGACCCCGTGGTGCGCTCCCCGGCCGCCGCCGTCGACCTGGTGCGGGCCTGCGGTGCCGCCGGCGCCGGCGTCGTGCTCGACACCTGGCACCTGGCGCGGCTCGGCGTCCCTCCCGCCGCCGTGCGCGCCCTGCCCCCCGGGTGCGTCGCCCACGTGGAGCTCGCCGACGGCGCCGCCGCCCCGCAGGAGGCGCACCCGCTGCTGGACACGTTCCTGCACCGGCGGATGCCCGGCCGGGGCGAGCTGGACGTGCGCGGGTACGCCGAGGCCGCGCTCTCCCTGGGCTACGACGGCCCCTGGGGGGTGGAGGTCGCCTCGGAGGAGGTGCGGGCGATGCCGCTCGCGCAGGTCCTGCGCGACGTGGTGGGCTCCGCCGCGGCGTTCCTGGAGGACGCCCCGCGCGGGCCGTGACGACCCGGGCGCCGCCTACGCTGGCGCCGTGACCCTCGCCTCGCTCGGCCTGCTGACGGTCGTGCTGCTCGTCCTCGCCGCGTTCCTGGCGGGCTGGGTGGACGCGGTCGTCGGCGGCGGTGGGCTCGTGCAGCTGCCCGCGCTGCTGCTGGTGCCTGGCATGGACCCGGTGCAGGCGCTCGGCACCAACAAGATCGCCGGCGCCATGGGCACCGCCACCAGCTCCGTCACGTACTACCGCCGGGTGCGGCCGAACCTGCGGACCGCGCTGCCCACCGCGCTCGTCGCGGCCCTCGGCGCCGCCGCGGGGGCGCTGTCGGCGGCGGCCGTGCCGGAGGGCGTGCTGACCCCCGTCATCCTCGTCGCCCTCGTGCTGGTCGCCGCCTACACGCTGCTCAAGCCCGACCTCGGCGGTGCCACCGCCCTGCGCTTCAGCGGCCACCGGCACACCGTGGTCGCCGGCCTCACCGGCGCGGTCATCGGTTTCTACGACGGCATCGCCGGGCCCGGCACCGGGGCGTTCCTCGTCTTCACCCTCGTCGGCCTCCTCGGCTACGCGTTCCTGGAGGCCAGCGCCACCGCGAAGATCGTGAACCTGGCCACGAACCTCGGGGCGCTCGCCGTGTTCGCCTGGCACGGCTCCGTGCTGTGGGCGCTGGGCCTAGTCATGGGCACCGCGAACCTGCTCGGCGGGTACCTGGGGGCGCGCACCGCCGTCGCCGCCGGCAGCCGTTTCGTGCGGACGGTGTTCCTCGTCGTCGTCGCCGTCCTCGTCGTCCGGCTCGGCTGGCAGGTCCTGCACGGCTGAGGTCCCCGGCTCGGGTCGCGGCCCGGGTCGCGGCGCGCGCGCCGGGGCGGGTCAGGCGGCCCGGTGGGCGGCCAGCGCGACGCCCGCCGCCACCGGGGCGCCGGTGTGGAAACCCTGCACGAGGTCGATGCCGTAGCCGCGCAGCTCCTCGAGGTGCTCCGGCGTCTCCACGTACTCCGCGATGGTCCGGTACCCCATGTCCTCGGCGAGGGTGACGGTGGCGCGCACGACCGCCCGGTCGAGGTTGTCGGTCAGGATCCCCCGCACGAAGTCACCGTCGATCTTCACCGACTGCACCGGCAGGTGCTTGAGGTAGTAGAACGACGCGTACCCCGCGCCGAAGTCGTCCAGCGACAGCCCGCAGCCCAGCTCCGCCAGGCGCCGGGTGAAGGAGATCGCGGTGTCCAGGTGCGTCACCGCGGCCGTCTCCGTCACCTCGAACACCAGGCGGCTCGCGTCCGCACCGGACAGGTGCCGCTCGATGCACGCCAGGACCGAGGGGTCGCTGAGCGAGCGCCCCGACAGGTTCACGTGCAGCGTCGGCGGCGCGCCCCCGTCCAGCCCGCCCAGGCCCGCCAGCAGCCCCACCGCCTGCTCCACCACCCAGCAGTCGATGCGCTGCACCAGGTCGAAGCGCTCGGCGGCCGGCAGGAACGCGCCCGGCGGCACCAGCTCCCCGTGCTCCCCGAGCATCCGCACCAGCAGCTCGAAGGACGCCACCGCGCCGGAGCGCAGGTCCACGATCGGCTGCGCGTGCAGCGTGAACCGCTCCTCCGCCAGGGCGTCGCGCAGGTGCTGGGTGGAGCTGCTGCGCAGCGCGGAGCTGCGGGCGGCCAGCGCCACGTCCCCGTAGACGGCC
Organism: Kineococcus anabasis; assembly: GCF_054590795.1. Taxonomy (NCBI): domain Bacteria; kingdom Bacillati; phylum Actinomycetota; class Actinomycetes; order Kineosporiales; family Kineosporiaceae; genus Kineococcus; species Kineococcus anabasis. Next base: position 44,606 of record NZ_BAAIHU010000008.1, on the reverse strand, counting down.
ACCCGGTCGCGGCCCTCCTGCTTCGCCTCGTACATCGCCGCGTCGGCCGCCTGGAGCAGGTCCTCGGGCGGGGAACCCGCCACCACGGGCGCCACCCCGATGCTCGCGGTCAGCCGCACCGGCCGCCCGTCCACGACGAGCGGCCGCTCCCGCAGCAGGCCCAGCAGGGAGGCCGCCACCTGCCGCGCCGACGACGGGGGCACCGCGGGCAGCAGCACGGCGAACTCGTCGCCGCCGAGCCGGGCCAGCACGTCCCGCTCGCGCACCCGCTCGTGCAGGACCGCGGCGACGTGGCGCAGGCAGTCGTCCCCGGCGCGGTGGCCGAACGTGTCGTTGATGTGCTTGAAGGCGTCGAGGTCCACGAGCATCAGGCTGCCGAGCTCGCCGCCGGGCACGCCGTCCCCGCTGAGCGCCGAGAGCGAGCGGAAGAACGTGGCGCGGTTCGCCAGGCCGGTGAGGGGGTCGCGCTCGGCGAGGTGGCGCAGCTGCTGCTCGGCGTGGTGGCGGTCGCTGACGTCGCGGACGAAGGCGATGAAACGCCCGGGGTCCTCACCGGCGTCGCCCACGGCCATCTCGGCGGGGAACAGCTCCCCGTCGCGGCGCCGGCCCAGGATCTCCAGACGCCGTCCCACCAGCTCGCGGGCGTCGCCGTCCGCGTACGCGTCGAGGGCGCGGCGCACGTCCTCGCGGAAGAGGGGCGCGACCAGCTCGGCCGTGACGTCCCGCCCGACGACCTCCCCGGCCCGCACGCCGAACATGCGCTCCGCCGCGGGGTTGAGCTGCACGACGGTGCCGTCCGCGCTGAAGGTGACGACCCCGTCGAGGGACTCCGCCATCACCTTGTCCGCCCTGGCGCCGCTGCGCCGGGCCGCCTCCTCGGCGCGCACGCGGTCGGTGACGTCGGAGGAGATCGAGCACACGGCGTAGGACTCCCCGCGCCAGTCGCGCAGCAGGAACCGGGACGTGGACCACAGGCGGTCCTCCGTCCCCGGGGGTACCTGCTCCACGCTCTCCCGCGCGTCCGGGCCGCTGAGGGTGAGGAGGTCCTCGCGCCGGCGCACGGCGGCCGCCCACCCGCCGAACAGGTCCTCGTCGGTGCTGCGCAGGATGCGCTCCCGGGGCAGGCCGAGACGCTGCTGCAGGGCCCGGTTGACGAGCAGGTAGCGCCCCGCGGTGTCCTTCACGGACACCAGCGCCGGCGAGCCGTCCAGCACGTCCTGCAGCATCTCCGGGGGGTCGGGGCGGCGGTGGCCCGTCACCGTGGCCGTCAGCTCCGCGGCCTGCCTGCGCAGCTCCAGCTCCCGCACCACCTGCCCGGCCAGCCGGCGCAGCGCCTCGCGCTGTGAGGGCCCCAGCGTGCGGGGCTCGTAGCCGATGCCGCAGACCGTCCCCAGGGCGTACCCGTCGGGGGTGACCAGGGGGGCCCCGGCGTAGAAGCGGATGCCCGGGTCGCCGGTGACGAGGGGGTTGTGGGCGAAGCGCGGGTCGGCGGTGGCGTCCTCCACCACCGCGACGTCGCTCTGGCGGATCGTGTGCGCGCAGAAGGAGATGCTGCGCGGGGACTCCTTGAAGGGGAAGGAGACGGCGGCCTTGAACCACTGCCGGTCGGCGTCGACGAAGCTGATGAGCGCGGTGGGGGAGCCGGTGATCTCCGCGGCCAGCGCCGCGAGGTCGTCGAAGACCGGGTCGGGCGCGGTGTCCAGCACGTGGTACCGGTGCAGGGCCTCTAGACGCTCCTGCTCCCGGTCCGTGCCGGGCTGCCACGTCCGCTCCTGCGGTTCCGCGCTCATGCAGGCTCCCGCGAGGTCGGTGCACGGGACCCGTCCTGCACCGTCGGCTCCAGTGCTGGTCACCGTGCGTTCACAGCATGCACCGCAGCGTCGCGTCAGAACAGCGGTTCACCGGATCGCCCTGGATCGGCGGCACCGTGCGCCCGCCCCTGCGCGGGCTCCGGGCAGGATGTGCACGCCCGCCACCGCGACCCCCACGAGGAACCGTGACCGCACCCGCGGCCCCTGTCCGAGGTCCTCGGCGCGCTCCCCGCGACCTCCCGCGGCCGGGGCCCCGCGCAGGCCCGGTGGGGGGAGGCCGCGCGGGCGCACCTCCCCCACCGGGCGCGGAACCGCCGGGAAGGTTGAGGACCGGACGACGACGTGCTCAACTGCGCCCCTGACCCACCGGCCGGCACGGGACGCCCCGGCGGGACCGGTCGCGAGCTCTGGGGAGGTGCCGTGGTCACGTCCGGCCGGGGTGCGCCGGTCGTCGTCGTGTCCATGACCGGCCTCGACGCCTACCAGGACGCCCTCCTGCACGGGGTCGTCACGGCCCTGGCGGGGGAGGACGTCTCCGTCGTCGCGCACGTCAACCACTGCAACCGGACCGCCGTGGACCCCGTGCTCGTCGGCCTGCTCAGCCGGCCGAGCACCGGTGCCGTCATCTCCACCAACTCCCCCACGGAGGAGATCGAGGACGTCCTCAGCAGGGTCATCGCCGAGCGCGGCCTGCCGGTGGTGCGGATCGGGCAGGACACCCGCGGGCAGTCGTGCGTGCGCGCGGACAACGTGCAGGGCATGCGGGAGCTGGTGCGGCACCTCCTGGACGACTGCGGCGTGCGCCGCCCCGTGCTCGTGCGCGGCCTGCCCCACCTCGTCGACCACCGCGAGCGGGAGGAGGTCCTGCGCGCGGAGCTGGCCGTGCGGGGGCTGCGGCTCGAGGAGTCCCTGGTCCTGGAGGGGCGCTCGGAGCGGGACGTGGCGCGCCGGGAGATGACCCGGCTGCTCGCCGTGCGCCGCGACCTCGACGCCGTCGTGACGATGGACGACTGGAGCGCCACCGCAGTCGTCGAGGCCCTCACCGACGCCGGTGTCCGGGTCCCGGAGGACGTGGTGGTCACCGGCTTCGACAACTACCCGGTGGGGATGATCGGCTGGCCGGCGCTCACCACCGTCGACCAGGACCTCGGCGGGCAGGGCGCGGTGGCCGCGCGGGAGGTGCTGCGGCTCCTGGCGGGCGGGCGCCCCGGCCGCCACGTCACCACGCCGTGCCACCTCGTGGTGCGCAGGTCGACCGCGCGTGGCCGGGGGGCGCGGCTGAGCCCCCCGGTGTCCGCCGAGCAGGTGGCCCGCGCGGCGCAGCGGCACCTCAGCACCCAGAGCCAGCTGCTCGCGCTGAGCCGGGCCCTGACCGACTGCCGCACCCGGCAGGACATCTGCCGGGTGCTGGAGGAGTACCTGCCCGTCCTGGGGTTCCGGCGCTGGTACTTCGTGGTGGTCGACGCGGTGGACGGCGTGGTGGACGGCGCGGTGGACGGCGCGGTGGGTGCCCACGGCTCCCGGCGCGTCCTGCTCGGCCACCGGGACCGCTCGGACGACGGCCCGGGCGGCGGGGAGGCGCCCGTCCGCTTCTCCGGCCCCGCCCTGCTGCCCCCGGGGGTCGGGGACGGGCCCGGCGGTTTCCTGGCGTACGAGCCGCTGCTGGGCTCCGGCGGCCTGCTCGGGTACCTGCTGTTCGAGCACGCCCACAGCCCCGCGGTGTTCGTCGAGACGCTCACGATCAACCTCAGCCGGGCGCTGGACATCGTCTGCAGCACCGCCCAGCTCGCGGCGCACTCCCAGCACCTGGAGGCGCTGGTGGCCGAGCGCACGCGGGAGCTGGAGCTGGAGGTCGCCCAGCGGCGGGAGGCGGAGCTGGAGCTGCGCCGCACCAACCTGGAGCTGGAGCGGTTCGTCCTGCGGGACGGGCTGACCGGCATCGCCAACCGCACGGCCCTGGAGCAGCAGCTGCCCGCGTGCTGGGGGGAGGCGACGGAGCGGGCCCGCCCGCTGGCGCTGCTCATGGTGGACGTGGACCACTTCAAGTCCTACAACGACCGCTACGGGCACCTGCGCGGGGACGCGGCGCTGCGCATCGTGGCGAGGTGCCTGCAGGAGGCGCTGCTGTACCCCTCGGACCTGGCGTGCCGCTTCGGCGGGGAGGAGTTCTGCGCGCTGCTGCCGGCCAGCGACTCCGAGGCGGCCCTGACGGTGGCGCGCCGCTTCACCGGGCGGCTGCGCGCGGCGGCCGTCCCCCACGGCGGCTCCTCCTCGGGGATCCTGACCGCCAGCGTGGGCGTGGCCGCCGTGGTGCCCGCCCGGGGCGGGGACCCCGAGACGCTCATCGCCCTGGCGGACCACGCGCTGTACGAGGCCAAGCGTGCGGGCCGCGACCGGATCACGGTGCGCGCGGGAGTGCCGGGGGACGGCACCGCGGCGGTGGCCGGGACGCAGGGAGTGACGGGCAGTAGTTGATCCGGTGCTCCTTGTAGGCTGGCGGCCGAGCGCGGGAGGGCCGGATGGCGACGGGTGCACAGATCAAGGCGCTGGTGGAGAGCCACGGGGCCGGGGACGACGCCCGCTTCTACGCCACCGCCCTGGAGATCGCGCAGAACGCCGCCCACCGCGGGCGCATCCGCTTCGCCCAGGAGCTGCGCACCCTCGTGGAGACCATCCGCGCCGCCGGGCCCGGCTCGCGCCCCGGCTCCGCCGTGGTCCCCCTCCTGCCCGTGGCCCAGCCCCGCGGGGAGCTCGCGCAGGTCCTCACCGTGGAGTACCCCGCCACCCGGCTGGCCGACCTCACCCTCGCCTGGGAACCCGTCCGGCGCCTCGGGCGCGTCCTGGAGGAGCAGCGCCGCAGCGAGACCCTGCGCGCCCGCGGGTTCGAGCCCGCGCGCAAGCTCCTCCTCACCGGGCCCTCCGGCACCGGCAAGACCAGCACCGCCGCCGTCCTCGCCGGCGAGCTGCGCCTGCCCGCCTTCACCGTCCGCCTCGACGCGCTGTTGGACAGGTTCGGCCCCGACGCCGCCGCCAAGCTCGACCTGGTGTTCGACCTGCTGGCCCAGACCCGCGGCGTCTACCTCTTCGACGACGTCGACGTCGTCCTCGACCACCCCGACCCGGAGGTCGCGCGCGAGGCCAGGCACCTCGCCAAGGCCTTCCTCGACCTCCTCGCCCAGGACGGCTCCGCCAGCCTCGTCGTCGTCACCACCCACCGCCCGCAGACCCTCGACCGCGGCGTGCTGCGCCGCTTCGACGCCCACATCGACTACCCCCTGCCCACCACCGGCGTCGTGCAGGAGCTCGTCGCCCGCCGGCTGCGCGGCTTCGACCTGTCGGCCGTGGAGTGGCCCCGCGTGGCCTCCACCGCCAGCGGCCTCAGCCACGAGGAGGTCGCCGCCGCCGCCGAGCGCGCCGCCAAGCAGGCCGTCCTGGAGGACCGCCCGCACGTGGAGACCGCCGCCCTGCTCAACGCCCTGCGCGAGCGCCGCGAGCTGCTGAAGATGGCGCCGTGACCCCGGCCCCGGCCCCGGCCCCGGCCCCGGTCCCGGTTCCGGCGCCGGTCCGCTGCGGCCGCTGACGTGCCACCGGCAGAGCCCGCCGGTCTCGGCGTCCTCGTCGTCTGCACCGCCAACGTGTGCCGCTCACCCCTGGTGGCCGGTCTCCTGCGGCACCGCCTCGACACCACCTTCGGTGCCCGGGCCCGGCGGGTCACCGTGGCCGGCGCCGGCACGCACGCCGTGCCCGGCGACGTCGTGGACGAGCCCGTGCTGGACGTCCTGGCGCAGGTCACCGGCCGCCCCGCGCAGCGCACCCGCGCCCGCCGGCTCGACGCGGACCTCGTGCGCGGCGCCGACCTCGTGCTGGCCATGACGCGGCAGCACCGCTCGGACGTGCTGGCCCTGGTGCCCGCGGCGCAGCGCTCGGTGTTCACGCTGCTGGAGCTGGCCCGCATCGCCCGCGCGCTCACCGCCCCCGGCCTCCCTCCCGGAACCGGCCACCGCGGGGACCCCGCCGCCGCCTGGCGCGCGCTGCTCGCCGCCGCACCCGCCCTGCGCGGGCCCACCGCCCCGCGCGACCCCGCCGCCGACGACCTCGCCGACGTCCACGGCCTACCCGCAGAGCACTACGAGCGCACCGCCCGGCAGGTCGGCGCGGCCCTCGACGCGGTGTTCGCCGCCCTGCCGCCCGGGCGCTGAGCCCGCTCAGCGCCTGGTGAGCACCGGCTCCGACCCGGCCTGCGACCCGGCCTGCGACCCGGCCTGCGACCCGGCCTGCGACCCGGTCTCCGACCCGGCCTGCCCCGGGCGGTAGCCGTAGCCGTAGTGGTAGCCGTAGACCTGGTCCGTCCCGCGCTGGGGGACCATCGTGAGGATGCCGCCGAGCACCTTGGCGTCCACCGCCTCCAGGCGCTCCAGGGCCTTCGCAGCCTGGTCGCGGGTGGTGCGCCCGTGCCGCGCGACGAGGACCACGCCGTCGGCGTGCCGGGCGATGACCGCCGCGTCGGTCACGGGCAGCAGGGGCGGGCTGTCGATGATCACCAGGTCGGCGCGCTCGCGGAGCCGCTGCACCAGGTCCGCCATGTGCCGCGAGCCCAGCAGGGCCGACGGGTTCGCCGGGATCGACCCGCTGGCCAGCACCGACAGGCCCGTGTCGCCGTAGGGCTGCAGCACGTCGTCCACGTCGGCCTGCCCCGCCAGCACCGTCGTCAGGCCCGTGCTGCCCTCCACCCCCAGGTACTCCGCGACCTTCGGCAGCCGCAGGTCGGCCTCCACGAGGATCGTGCGCAGCCCCGCCGTCGCCATCGTCAGCGCCAGGTTCGCCGCGGTCGTGCTCTTGCCGTCCCGCGGCAGTGGCGACGTCACCACGACCACCTGCGGAGGGTTGTCCACGTCCACGAACTGCAGGTTCGTGCGGATCTGCCGCATCGCCTCCGACTGCGGGGTGCGGGCGTGCTCCTCCATCAGCAGCGGCCGCTCGCCGACCGCGCCGGCCACCAGGGTGGTGCCGAGGGCGTGCGCACCCAGCGCCGTGAGGGTCTCCGGGGTGCGGACGGTGGTGTCGAGCACCTCCCGCAGCACCGCCAGGCCGGCACCGGCGACCAGGCCCACGAGCAGGCCGAGGGCCAGGTTGCGGGTGGTGCGCGGCTCCAGCGGCACCGTGGGGACCTCCGCGGGGCGCAGCACGGTGACCCGCACGGGGCTGGCCACGCCCGGCGCGGGCTGCTCCAGCTTCTTCACGGCGGTGGCGAAGTGCTTCGCGGTGGTGTCGGCGATCCTCGCGGCCAGGGCGGCGGAGTCGTCCTCCACCGTCACCTCGAGCACGACGGTGCCCAGCGGCGCGTCCGCCCCCACGCGCTCCGCGAGCCCGCGGGGCGTGACGTCGAGGTCCAGCTCCTCCACGACCGGCCGCAGCACCATCGGGCTGTCGAGGACCTCGGTGTACGACTGCACCCGCTGCGTCGTGAACATCCCGCCCTGCATCATCGCCGCGGTGTTCGCGCCGTCGTGCATGGAGATGAACAGCAGCACGTCCGCCCGGTACAGCGGTGTCGCCGTGACCGACAGGCCCGCCGCCGCTCCGGTGCCCAGCACCGCGGTCACGAGCACGAGCACCCAGCGCTTGCGCAGGATCCGCAGGTAGTCGACGAGGTCCACGGGCGGCACTCCTGGAGGACTCGGGGGATGACCCGGGGTGGACGTGGCGTCCGGGCCGACCTCACCCCATCGGCGCAGCGGCCCCCCTCCTTGAACCGCGGTGCGGGGTCCGTGCGGACGGGGCCGATCGGGTGAGGCGCGTCAACCGGCCCGCCGGGGGCGCCGATGCCCTCCGAGGAGCGCTGGAGCAGCACGGCGCCCTCCCCGACGAACCGGAGCACCCTTCCCGTGACCCTGACCGACCAGCCGGCAGCGGGCACGCCCGCGCAGGCGGGCCGGCCCGTGCACCCCGGCGTCCCCGCAGCCCTCCCGGTCCCCGCGGCGCCCCCGGCCGCCGCGGCGCCCGCACGCCGCACCCGCTCCCGCCTCACCCCCGCGCTGCTGGCCGGCGACCTCGCCTGCGCCGCCGCGGTCCTCGCCGCCGCCGGCCCCGCCCGGCCCGGCGTGCTCGTCTTCACCCTCGCGCTGGCGGTCCTGTACGGCCTCACCGGGCTCTACCGCTCCCGCCTCGGGCTGTGCGTCCTCGACGACCTGCCCCTGCTGCTCGGCGGGGCCGTCGCCGCGCTCGGCGCGAGCACCGTCGCCGACGTCGCCCTGCACGTCGTGGACGTCGACGCGCGGCTCGTGGGGGCCCTCGCCGCGCAGACCGGCCTCCTCCTCGCCGGCCGCGCCGCCGGCTACGCCGCCGTGCACCGCGCCCGCCGCTCCGGGCGCATCGCGCACCGCACCCTCGTCGTCGGCTGCGGCGGCCTCGGCGCCCAGCTCGCCGGGATCCTCGCCCGCCGCGAGCACGGCCTCGTGCCCGTCGGCTTCGTCGACGACGAGCCCCGCCTGTCCCTGGAGCACCGCCCCCTGCCCGTGCTGGGCGGCATCGCCGACCTGCCGGACCTCGTGCGCGAGCACGGCGTCGCCGTCGTCGTCGTCGGCTACTCCAACATCCCCGAGCCCGTCCTCGTCGACGTCCTGCGCGGCTGCCACGGCCTCGACGTGGAGATCTACACGGTGCCGCGCTTCTGGCAGATCCACACCAGCCACCGGCTCGTGGAGGTGCTGCGGGGGGTGCCCGTGGTGCGGCTGCGCCGGCCCGCCTCGCGGGCCTCGTCGTGGTGGGCGAAGCGGGTGTTCGACGTGGTGGCCTCCGCCGTGGGCGTGGTCGTGCTCAGCCCCCTGCTGCTGGCCTGCGCGGTGGCCGTGCGTCTGGAGGGCGGCCCCGGCGTCCTCTTCCGGCAGGAGCGCGTCGGCCTCGCCGGGCGCCGCTTCCAGCTCCTGAAGTTCCGCAGCCTCAAGCCCACCGGGCAGGCCGAGAGCGCCACCCGCTGGAGCATCGCCACCGACGCCCGCGTCGGCCCCGTGGGGCGCTGGCTGCGCCGGCTGTCCCTCGACGAGCTGCCGCAGCTGTGGAACGTGCTGCGCGGGGACATGTCGCTGGTGGGGCCGCGCCCCGAGCGGCCGTACTTCGTCGAGCGCTTCAGCGTCGACCACGACGAGTACCTGTGGCGCCACCGCGTCCCGTGCGGCCTCACCGGGTGGGCGCAGGTCCACGGCCTGCGCGGCGACACCTCCATCAGCGAGCGCGCCCGCTACGACAACCACTACATCGAGAACTGGTCGCTCTGGCTGGACGTGAAGATCCTGCTGCGCACCGTCGTGCAGGTCGTGCGGGCGGCGGGCGGGTGAGCGCGCAGCAGCCCGGGTCCGACGCGCGCTCCCGCACGGGGTCCGACGCGCGCTCCCGCACGGAGCCGCTCGTCCTCGTGCTCGGGACCGCCGACTGGGACGCCGTCATCGGCACCAACCAGCACTACGTCACCCGCGCCCTCGCCCAGCGGTTCGGCGTGGTGTTCACCGAGGGCACCGGCACCCGCCGCCTGCGCCTGTCCGACGCCCGCCGGGTGCTGCGGCGGCTGCGGCCCTCGGCGCCCACCGGTGCCCGCCGCCCCGTCCCGGACGGCGTGCAGGTCGTCACCCCCCGCCTCGTGCCCTCCCACGGGCGCCCCGTGCGGCCGCTGAACTCCCGCCTCCTGCACGCGCAGGTCAGGCGCTGGGTCGAGCACCCCGGCCCGCGGCTGCTGTGGACCTACACGCCCTACGCGTACGGGCTGGCGGAGCTGGCCGACGCGACCGTCTACCACCTCGTCGACCTGCTCCACGAGAACCCCGGCGTGGACCGCGCGTCCCTGCTGGCCGCCGAGCGGGAGCTGGCGCGGCGCGCGGACGTGGCCATCGGCACCAGCGCGCCCATCCAGGAGCACCTGCGCTCCCAGGGCTTCCGCTCCACGCTGTGCCTGCGCAACGTCGCCGACGTCGCGGTGTTCGCACGCGCCGCGGAGCGCCGCACCGGCCCGCGCCTGCCCGTGGTGGTGTTCGCCGGTGCCGTCACCGAGCACAAGCTGGACCTGGAGCTGCTGGCGGCCCTGGCCCGCGGGCTGCGCGGCACGGCGCGGCTGCGGCTCATCGGCCCCGTCTCGCCCGGCGCCACGGCGCACCCGCGCTGGCGGGAGCTGCTCGACGCCGGCGCCGAGGTCGTCGCGCCGGTGCCGCTGGAGGAGCTCGCGGAGGAGTACGCCTCCGCCGCGGTCGGGATCGTGCCCTATCGCAGCACCCCCCTCACGCAGGGCATCACGCCGCTGAAGACGTTCGAGTACCTCGCCGCGGGGCTGCCCGTGGTGTCCACGCCCCTGCCGGGTGTGGAGCCGGTGCGGGAGGCGGTGTGGGTGGAGGACGGCGCCGAGGCGTTCGTGGCGCGGGTGCGCACGCTGGCCGCGGCGTGGGACCGGCGCCGCTCCGAGCGCTGCCGGTCCCTGGCGTCCGGGCACGACTGGTCCGCCCGCGGGGAGGAGCTGCGCTCCCTGCTCGCCTCCCTCGTCGCGGCCTGACCCACCCGCCGCGACCGGGCGGTGCGGCCGGAGGGCACGGTCAGGGGGTGCGCCGGCGCAGCACGCCCCGCGCCGCGGAGCGCAGCGACGGCACGCACGCCAGGTACGCCGCCCACACCGCGCCCATCACCGCCGTGCACAGCAGCAGCCCCGCCCACCCCTGGCCCGCACCCGACACCGCCGAGCCCGCCGCCAGGGCCAGCACCGCCCCGGGCGCGCAGCGCCCCAGCCAGCGGGCCGTCGTGGCGGCCACACCGAGCTCCCACGCGGCCAGCGCCGTCGTCACGACCGCACCCAGCGACGCCGCCAGCCCCAGCGTGAGCGGGCCCAGCACCCGGTACAGGCCCACGTCCACCAGCACCACCACCACGCACCCCGCCGCCAGCGCCCGGGTCGCGCGGCCGTTGCGGTCGCGGGCGTTCAGCGCCCGCACCAGGACGTAGGAGACGGTCTGCGCCCAGAAGCCCACGGCGAGACCGGCCAGGACCGACGCCGACGTGGCCACCGCCGCCGCGTCGAACGCGCCCCGCCCGTACAGCACCTGCACGACGCGGGTGCTGTTGAGGAACAGCACCGTGGAGGCGGGCACGACGACCACGAGGACGGCCGGCAGCAGCGACTCCAGGCGCGCGCGGGCCTCCGCCTCGCCCAGGCCGGCCAGCACCGCCAGGCCCGCGAAGCCCAGGGGCACCGCGAGCAGGGCGACACCCGTGTCGGCGACGAAGCGCGCGTAGTCCACGGCCGCGACCGTCCCCGTGCCCAGCAGGGACGCCACGACGCGCTCGGCCACGACGGAACCCTGCAGCAGCACCGGCAGCAGCAGCAGCGGGCGCAGCCGCACCCACAGCCTGCCGAGGAGGGCGCGCACCTCTTCGCCCACCCAGGCGGCCCGGCCCGGGCACAGGCCGCGCCGGCGCAGCGAGCCCCGCGCCCAGGCGTGCAGGAGGAGGTAGGCGGCGGTGAAGCCCCACGCCAGCAGCACGGGCCGCGACAGCGACCACGCCAGCGCCACGCCCGCCACCATGCCGACGTTCTGCCCCACCGCCCGCACGCCGGCCAGGCGGAACTCCCCGTGCGACATCTCCAGGTAGCTCAGCAGGGCGAACTGCAGGTAGCTGGGGATGCCGAGGGCCATGACGCGCAGGAAGTCCGCCGACAGGGCCGCGGTGCGGGCGTCCACACCCGGCGCCAGGAGCGGCACGACCCCCGGCGCCGCGACCCACAGGACGGCGGCGAGCAGGAGGGACAGCGCCCACAGCAGCACCCGCAGGACGTGGAACAGGGTGGCGGCCTGCGCGGGGCGGCTGGTGCGCAGCGTCGCGTGCAGGGGCAGGAACCCGGCGGCCAGGGCGTCGGCGAGGAGGAAGTTGACCGGTACCAGCGTGCCGGTCTGGGCGATGCGGCTGGCGGCGGCGGGAGCGGTGGTGCCGTACGCCGTGGCGAGCAGGACCTCCCGCACGAGGCCGAGGACCTTGCCGGCCAGCCCGCCCCAGAAGAGCCGCTGCACGGCCTGGCGCACCGGCGGCTCCCGTCCTCGGGGTGCTCCCGCCCCGACGACGGGGAGTCACTGATCGATGATCCCCCGTAACAGCCCGTCGTACTCCCGGGCGACACGCCCCAGCTCGTAGCGCGGCGGCAGCACCGAGCGCCGCGGCCCCTCCCCGGCCGCCCGTCCCGTTCCCGCCGCGCCCCGCCCGCCGCGCGCCAGGACCCCCGCCACGGCCCCCGCCAGCGCCCCCGCGTCGCCCGCGTCCACCCGCGTCACCGCGTCCCCCGCGTCCTGCACCGGCGCCGTCGTCAGCGGCGTCACCGCCGGCGTCCCGCACGCCAGGGACTCCAGCACCGACATGGGCAGCCCCTCCCGCCAGGCCGACGTCAGCACGCACACGTCGGCCGCCGAGTAGTACGCCGCCATCCCCCCGCGGTCCAGCGCGCCCGTGAGACGCACCCGCCCGGTGACCCCCAGCTCCCCGGCCAGCGCCCGCAGCCGCGCCTCCTCCGGGCCCTCCCCGGCCACGAGCAGGTACGGCCCCGGCCCCTCCCGCCCGCCGCCGGCGCCCACCAGGTCCGCCAGGCACCGCACGGCGCGGTCCACGCGCTTCTGCGGGTGCAGCCGCCCCGCCGCCAGCAGGACCCGCGCCCCGGCCGGGACCCCCAGCGCCGCCCGCACCGCCGCCCCCGCCGCCGGGTCCGGGCGGAACACCGCCGTGTCCACGCCGTTGGTGATCGTGCGCACCGGCGGCACCCCCGCCCACCGGCCCAGCGGGAACGAGGACAGCGACTCCGCCACGCTCGGCCCCACCGCCACCACGGCGTCGAAGCGCCGGTAGGAGCGCAGGTCCCGCAGCAGCCCGTGGGCGTTGCGCGGCGCCGTCAGCAGCGGGCGCAGCGCACCCGCCGACAGCTTCGAGCGCAGCTCCATCACCGACGTGCCGTGCGCCTGCATCACGAACCGCGGCCCCGTCCCCGCCAGGTCCAGGCAGCCGAACGCGGCGGCGCTCACCGACAGCACCCCGGCGACCGGGCCCGCGCGCAGCTCCTCCCCCAGCGCCCGGCGGGAGAGCCGCCACCACGCCCGCGAGTACCGCCCCGGTGGCGTGCCGGCCAGGGCGCGCACCCGCACCCCGTCCTCGGTGAACACCTCCGCGCGCCCCGGCAGCGCCGTGGTCAGCACCGTCACCGGCGAACCCGCCGCCGCCAGCGCCCGCGCCAGGTCCCACGCCACCGACTCCATCCCGCCCACCCGGTGCCGCGGCAGCCCTCGGGTCAGCACCACCAGCCCGCTCACCGGGCACCTGCCGGTCTCCCGCGCCGCCCGGCCGCCAGCCCGTCCAGCAGGTCCTCCAGCACCCGGGTCCGGCCCACCACGTCGAAGTGCTCCCGCACGTGCCGGCGCCCCGCCCCGCCCGTCCGCCGGGCGAGCGCCGGATCGCCCAGCAACCGGCCCAGCGCCCCCGCCAGCGCCTGCGGGTCCGCCTCGGGCACCAGCAGACCCGTGACCCCGTCCACCACGGCCTCCGGGATCCCGCCGTGCGCCGTCGCCACCACCGGGCGGCCCAGCGCCCCCGCCTCCAGCAGCACCTGCCCCAGACCCTCCTGGTCCCCGGTGCCCGCCGTGACGCTCGGCAGGCACAGCACCTGCGCCGCGGCGACGGCCGCCAGCACCTCCGCGTTGCCCAGCGCGCCGGTGAACACCACCCGCCGGGCCACGCCCAGCCCCCGCGCCAGCTCCTCCAGCCCCGCCCGCAGCGGCCCGTCCCCCACGCACACCAGGCGCACGTCCACGCCCCTGCCCGCCAGGAGCGCCACGGCCCGCACCAGGTGCGCGGTGCCCTTCTTCTCCACCAGCCGCGCCACATGCACGACCGTCCCGGCGGCGCCCGGCCCCGGGGCGTCCGGCACCTTCGCCAGGTCCAGACCCAGGTGGTGCGTCACGGTGCGCGCCGCGGGGAACCCGCGCTCCAGCACCCGCCGGTGCAGGTGGTCCGACACCGGCAGGAACAGGTCCCCGTGCCGCCGCAGCGCGGGCAGCCGCCGCACGTACGTGGCCCACGACACCCGGCGCCCGCGCAGCAGCGCCGCCCGCGTGTACGTGGCGTCGAAGCCGTGCAGGACCGTGGCCAGCGGCACCCCGAGGCGCCGGGCGCTGGGCAGCGCGTACGAGCCCTCCACCCCGAAGTGCGCCAGCACGACGTCCGCGCCGGCCTCCCGCAGGGTCCGCGTCAGCGGCCACGACACCAGCCCCGCGGCGTACGCGGCGGCCGCGCGGGGCCCCCACCGCTCCGCCAGGCTCACCACCGGCACGCCCGGGTCGAAACCGGCGGGCAGCGGGTCGCGGGCCACCAGCAGCGGCTCCCAGCGCCCGAAGGCGCGCGCCTGCTCCAGCACGAACGGCTCGGAGGGCACCCCCACCTGGTGGCGCAGGACGGCTACGCGCGGCACAGCCGCCCCCCGCGCCGGGGCGTGCCGCCCCGCCCGGCCCGTCGCCCGGCCCCGCACCCGGCCCCGTGCCCGGCGGCCCGCCCGCTCACGGCTGCCGCGCCGCCACGGCCGCCCGCTCCGGCGCGGGCAGGGACGCCGCCGTCACCAGCCCCAGCAGCAGCGCCAGCAGGATCATCGACTTCGACTCCCCGTAGACCGCGGTGTTGTCGCCCATGCCGTGCACGAGCGCCCACGTCCAGGCTCCCAGGGCGAACGCCGCGGTGCGCGCCGACGCGGACCCCACCTGCGCGAGCACCACCCCGCCCAGGCGCCGCACGACCGCGACCACCAGCACCGCCAGCGCCACCACACCGGCCATCCCGCTCGCCGCCCACGCCGCGATGAACAGGTTGTGCGGCGGCAGGACCGCCACGCCGAACTGCGCGTACTGCTCCATCGTGAGCGCCCAGCCGCCGTGGCCCAGGCCCAGCAGGAAGCGCTCCTCGAACATCTCCAGCGCCGCGTTCCACATCGGCGCCCGGCTCGACAGGCTGTGCGCGGAGGCGTCCGCGTAGCCCGGGACGAGACGCGCCAGCAGGACCGGCAGCAGCCACACCACCCCCGCGACGGCCAGCGCGGCCTGCGGCAGGAACCACCGCGCCGCGGGCCTGCCCAGCAGCCGCACCCCCCGCACCGCCACCGGCAGCAGCAGGGCCAGGGCCGCCGCCGTCTTCGAGCCCGTCGCGAACGTGGCCGACCAGGTCAGCAGCGCCCCCAGCAGGTGGCGGCGCCTGCGCTCGCGGGTGAACAGGACCAGCCACGCGAACGTGCCGACCCCGAGGAACATGGACGCGACGTTGGCGTTGATGAAGAACCCGCCGGCCTTGGCCGGGTCCATGACGTTGTTGGCGCCCTCCCCCCAGAACGCGGCCATCGCGTCCGGCCCGGCGACGGCCGAGGCCAGCGGCGAGCGCAGGAACGCCGTCTCCGTGCCGGGGGAGAGCCGGAACACCCACACCAGCGCGGCGCCCGCCAGCGTCCACGCCAGCGCGACCTTCAGCGCGACCAGGGCCCCGCGCGGGTCGGTGCGCTCCACCCGCACCGCGTAGAGGTAGAGGAACGCGAACGAGGCGAGCCGGGCGACCTCGAGGACGCCGACGAGGGCGTCGGGGGACCAGACGAGGGCGGCGCCGTTGACGGCGGCGAGGACGAACACCCCCCGCAGGACCGGGTCGCCCAGGGGGAAGCCCTTGCGCTCCACCAGCCAGCACAGGGCCATGAGGATCACCCAGCACTGGCTCAGCGGCAGGGAAAGCTGCCCGAGGGGACCGGCGAACACCTGCGGCACGGCCAGGAAGGCGGCCACCGCCAGGCGGGTGCGGTCGGAGGCGGTGACGCAGAACAGGACGCCGGTGAGGGCGACGACGGCGGCGGCTGCGGCGATCTCCACGTCAGCGTGGACCGGCCGGTGCCGCGGCGGCGACCGGCGGCACGGCGGAGGAGTGCTCCGCGACCCAGGCGGAGAAGCGCTCGCGGAACCGCGCGGGGGCGAACGACGCCGCCCGGCGCGTGCAGTCGGCGGCCGTGCAGCCCTCGGCGCGGGTGACGGCCTCGGCGTAGGCGGCCACCCGGTGCTCCGGCGCCAGCGTCCCGGACACGCCGTCCACGACGGTGTCCAGGGCTCCGCCCAGGCCGAGGGCCGCCACGGGCGTCCCGCTCGCCATGGCCTCCACGGGCACCATCCCGAAGTCCTCGAAGGTCGGGAACACCAGGACGGCGGCGTCCCGGTAGAGCCGGCGCACCTGTGCCCGGGTGGGTCCCTCGACGACCACCACGGGAACGGACGCCTCCGCGGCGCGGGCGCGCAGGGCCCGCGCCATCGGCCCCGAGCCCGCGATCACGGCCGGCCGCCCGAGCATCTCGGCCACGTCGACGACCGTGGCGTGGTTCTTGTACCCGACCCACCTGCCGAGCCCGAGCAGGTAGCCGTCCGGGAGCGCAGGCAGGCCCTGCTCGCCCGTTTCGTCGTCGTGCCTGCCGAAGAAGTCCACGTCGACGGGAGGGTGCACGACGTGGGCCTGCCGTCCCCAGGTCTGCTCGATGCGCCGCGCGACCTCGTTGCTGTTGGCCGCGACGGCAGTGAGGCGGGCGGCGGCCCGCCGGTCCACCGACGCGAGGACGCGGCGTGCCGGGACCAGCCACGGCGAGGCGCCCCGCCCGTCCAGCTCGGGGGTCCACACGTAGCGGGCGGGGGAGTGCACGTAGGCGAGGTGGACGCCGTCGCCGGCGAGCCGGTTGGCGCTCGCGAAGGAGTGGTGAGAGGTGATCACGAGGTCGTAACGGGGTCCGCGCAGGGCCTGCCACGCCAGCGGCATCAGCGGCAGGGTCAGGCCCCGCCGGTCGCGCAGGCCGGAGCGGTCCAGCAGCGTCGTGCGCACCTGCCTGCCCCGGAGGTCGAGGTCGACCCCGGGGGCGCGGGAGAGCGCGTACAGGTCGGCGGTGGGCCACATGCCCGCCAGCACCTCGAACACCTGCTCGGCGCCGGCGTGCGAGGCGATCCACTCGTGCACGACGGCGACGGCGGCGTCCGGGGGCGCGTCCGCCCGGCGTGGTGTGCCGTCGACCGCGGGCTGGGTCTCGTCCATGGTCCTCCGGGATCCGGGGGTCTCCGTCCTCTCCCCATCGGACGCCGCGGGCCGGTCCTGAGCCCCCGGACCGCCCAGGCCCGTCCATGATCCGCGTGCTAGCCTCGGACGGTCACCGGCCCGGGACGGGCCGCTCACGATCCGCCTGGAGGTTCCCCGTGAAGAAGGTCCTGCTGCTGGCGCTGGTCGCCGCGGGGGTCCTCGCGTGGCGCCGGCGGGCGTCCGACAAGGCCGAGCGGGACCTGTGGGCGGAGGCCACCGACACGATCCGCTGAGCTCCGCGGCCGGTCGGACCGGCACCCGGGGGCGTGGCGCAATTGGTAGCGCACCTGCTTTGCAAGCAGGGGGTTGTCGGTTCGAGTCCGATCGCCTCCACCGGGACCACGACGAAGGCCCCTCCCGCACCGCGGGAGGGGCCTTCGTCGTGGTGTGCGGGTCTCAGCTGCCCTGGAAGGGGCCGGGGCCCTTGTCGCGGGCGGCGTCCGCGGCCTGCTCGACCTGGGACGCGTCGGCGGTGCCGGCGTCGAAGCCGGTGCTGCCGCCGTCCCCGGGCGTGACGGCCGTGTCGGTCGTCGCGGCCTTGCCGGGCTTGGCGCGCTTGCCGGTGCCCGCCGCGGGTGCGGGGCTGACCTGGGTGGTCGCCGACGAGGTGCCATCGGTGCCGTCGGCGCTGTCCTCGGTGCCGGCCGCGCCACCGGTGCCGGTCGCACCCAGCGTGGAGGCGGTGTCGGTGCCCTTGTCCACGACCGTGATGCCGCCCTCGGTGTCCTGGGTGGTCTGCGCGGCGGGGGCCTTCGGGGTGGTCCACGTCGCACCCGGGGTCGCCCACGGGTCCTCCGCGCCGCGGCGCTTCTGCACGGCGGCGGCCGCCGCGGCGGTGCCCCCGAGCAGCAGCACGAACACGACGAACCGCTTGCCGCGGCCCTTCTGCTTCTTCTTGCGGGGCACCACGGCCTCGCCCTTGAGGACGGCCAGGGCGTCGGCGGAGCGGTGCCTCGCCTCACCGGCGAACTCCCGGCCTCCCACGGCGGCGGCACCCGCCACGGCGGTCGCCCCGGCGGCGGCCTCCGCCAGCTTCGGCAGGACCTCCTCGACGATCATCTCGCGGGCGGCCTCCACGGCCGGGCCCACCTTCACCGCGGCGGACTCCACGTGCGGGGTGGCCCACTCGCGGGCGGACTCCACGTGCGGAGCCGCCCACACCTTGGCGCTCTCCACCTTCGGCGCCACCTTCTCGGCCAGCGCGGCACCGGCCAGCGCCGCTCCCGCGAGGGCGCCGGCGCGGTGCGCCAGGTCGTTCTGCGGCACCGGCGGTGCCGTTCTCCTGCGGAACATGCGTTCCCCTCTCCCCCTCGTGCGGTCGCTCGGCTCGCGCGGCCCGGATCGCACCTGCGGCCGTTCACCGGCCGGACGTCACCGATCGGTGATCTTCCCAGCATGTAAGGATGACGCCATGCACGCCACCCTGCACACGAACCACGGCGACATCCGGATCGAGCTCTTCCCGAACCACGCGCCGAAGACCGTCGCGAACTTCGTGGGACTTGCCGAGGGAACCAGGGAGTGGCGCGACCCGCAAACGGGGCAGCCGCGCAACGACCCCTTCTACAACGGCCTGACGTTCCACCGGATCATCCCCGGCTTCATGATCCAGGGCGGGGACCCCGTGGGCAACGGCACCGGGGGCCCGGGTTACGACTTCGACGACGAGATCCACCCCGACCTGCAGTTCTCCAAGCCGTACCTGCTGGCGATGGCCAACGCCGGCAAGCGCATGGGCAAGGGCACCAACGGCTCGCAGTTCTTCATCACCACGGTGGGCACCCCGCACCTCAACGGCCGCCACACCATCTTCGGCGAGGTCGTCGACCAGGCCGGCAAGGACGTCGTGGACCGCATCTCCGCCGTCCCCACCGGCCAGATGGACCGCCCGCGCGAGGCCGTGGTCATCGAGTCCGTCACCGTCGAGCACGACTGATCGCCCTGTCCGGCACACGGCGGGGTCGCGGCGCGTTGCAGCAGCCGTGACCTCGCCCGTGCCCGGCTCCGTCCCGGTCCCCGTCCCCGTCTGCCCGCGGCACCCGCAGCGGGAGTCGTACGTGCGCTGCCAGCGCTGCGAGCGGCCCGCGTGCCCGGAGTGCCAGCGCGAGGCGCCGGTGGGGGTGCAGTGCGTCGACTGCGTCCGCGAGCAGAACAAGGGCCTACGCACGGCGCGCACGGCGTTCGGCGGCGAGCTGTCCTCCGCCGACGGCCGCGTCACGAAGGTGATCATCGGGCTGTGCGTGGTGCTGTACGCCGTGCAGTTCGTCGCCCCCGGTCTCTACGACCACCTGGCGCTGGTCAACGCGCCCGACGTCTTCCCCAACGCCTTCGCGGCGGGCAACTGGTGGCAGCCGCTGACGTCGGCGTTCCTGCACGCCAGCTCCCCGATGCACCTGCTGTTCAACATGTACGCCCTGTACGTGACCGGCCCGTACCTGGAGGGGCTGCTGGGCCGGGCGCGCTTCGTCGCGCTGTACCTGCTCTCGGCGCTGGGCGGGGCGGCGGGCGCCACCCTGCTGCCGTTCACGGAGAACACCGTGCTCGTGGGGGCCTCCGGTGCGGTGTTCGGGCTGTTCGCCGCGACCTTCATCGCCGCGCGCCGGCTGGGGCGGCAGGCCGGGCAGGTGGCGGTGCTCATCGCGATCAACCTGGCGCTGGGCTTCTTCTTCCCCGGCATCTCCTGGCAGGGCCACCTGGGCGGGCTGGTGGCCGGTGCGGTGGCCGCGGCGGTCCTCGCCTACGCACCGCGGGCGCGCCGCTCGGCGGTGCAGTGGACGGGCCTGGGCGTGCTGGGCCTGGTGCTGGTGGCGCTGCTCGCCTACGCGGCGTTCCGGATGTCGGGTGTGCAGCCCTTCGTGAACGTCGGCTGAGCGGGCCCGTGCACCGTTCGTGCGGTGATCACCGAAGGGTCGTCCACGGGCCACGCCCCGTCCACAGGCTTCTCGCACAGGTGTGCGAACAGCGCTCCGATATCCACCAGGTGTGTGGACGGATGTGGAAATCAGGGGCCTTTACCCACAGCTGTCCACAGGTTGTGGACACCGTGGTGGACGACGGTGGGGACGGAGCCTGTGGACGGCGGCCCGCCGTCCACAGGGTGCAGGGCCCCGGACGTGGCGCCGCCCCCGCCGGGAGGAACCCCGGCAGGGGCGGAGGAGGCCGCGTCGTGGTGCCCGCCGGCCCGGCGCCGGCGCGTC
Source organism: Kineococcus anabasis (assembly GCF_054590795.1). Classification (NCBI taxonomy): domain Bacteria; kingdom Bacillati; phylum Actinomycetota; class Actinomycetes; order Kineosporiales; family Kineosporiaceae; genus Kineococcus; species Kineococcus anabasis. The sequence goes on along the minus strand of NZ_BAAIHU010000008.1, from coordinate 24,457 downwards.
GTTCAGCGCCAGCGCGTCGTCATGGCGAAGCCCACGAGCACCAGGCCGAAGCCCGCCACGAGGTTCCAGTTGCCCCACCCGGGCACCGGGTACCGCGTCTGGGAGATGTAGAACACCACGATCCAGATCAGGCCGAGGATCATCAGCCCGACCATCGTCACCACGTACCAGCGCGGTGTGGGGCGCGCGATCACCGGCTCGGTGGAGCCCTCGTCGGTGGACTTCCGCCGCAGACGACGGGAACCGGCCACTTCAACCTCCGCAGATCGTTCCGGGCGAGTGGCTAGCGTAGTGCGGGTGCAGCCCGCAGCAGTGGTCGGCGGTCCTCCCCGATGACCCCGGCCCCGGCCGCTCCCGGCGCACACCCCCCGCGCCGGCGTGCCCCGCTGGCCCGGCGGCTCGGTGTCGGTGCCGTCCTCGCCGTCGCCGGGCTGCTCTTCGCGACCAGCGCGCAGACCTCCCGCGGCACCGACCTGCGCACCGAGACCGCGGACCTCGTCGGCCTCGTGCGGGAGGAGTCCACCCGCCTGGCCGCCCAGGGGGAGCGGGTGTCGCGGCTGCGCACCTCCGTCGAGGAGCTCGCCCGCGCGGCGTCACCGCAGCAGGTCGTCCGCGCCGAGGAGGAGGCCGCGCGGCTCGCGCCGTCCGTGGGGACCGCGCCCGTGGAGGGCCCGGGGCTGGAGGTCGTCCTCGACGACGCCCCTCGGGACCGGCCCGCCCCCGAGGGCGCCGGCCCGGACGACCTCGTCGTGCACCAGCAGGACGTGCAGGCGGTGCTCAACGCGCTGTGGTCCGCGGGCGCCGAGGCGATGACGATCATGGATCAGCGGGTGGTGTCCACCAGCGCCCCGCGCTGCGTCGGCAACGTGCTGATCCTGCAGGGCCGCACGTACTCCCCGCCGTACCGCATCGCCGCGGTCGGGGACCCGGCCGCGATGCGCGCCGCGCTGGACGCCTCCGCGCAGGTCTCCGTCTACCGCGAGTACGTCGCCGCCTACGGCCTGGGCTACCGGGTGCGGGCGCTGGGGTCCCTGCGCGCGCCCGGGTACGACGGGCCGCTGAGCCTGGAGCACGTGCGGGCGCTGCCGGGCCGGGCCGCGGAGGGTCCCGCCGCGGAGGGCGCGCGGTGAGCGGACCCGCCGCCCCCCGGCGCCCGGCGTGGCAGGTGGCCGCCTCCCTCGTCGGCGAGGTGCTCCTGACCGCCGGCGTCCTCGTCCTGCTCTTCGTGGGGTGGCAGGTGTGGTGGACCGACCTGACGTCGGGCCGGGTGCAGCGCGCCACGGTCACGGACCTCGAGCGCACCTGGCAGGCCGCGGCCACCGCGCCCGCCCCCGGCGCGAGCACCCCGGCACCCGCCCCCGCCCGCACCGTCGACACGACCCCTCCGCAGGGGGAGGCGTTCGCGATCCTGTACGTCCCCCGCTTCGGGGAGCGGTACGCGGTGCCGGTCGTGGAGGGCACCGGCGCCGAGGCGCTCAAGGGCGGCGTCGGCCACTACGACGACACCGCCGGTCCCGGGGAGGTCGGCAACTTCGCCCTGGCCGGGCACCGCGTCACCTACGGCAGGCCGTTCCACCTCATCGCCGACCTGCGCGAGGGCGACCCGGTGGTGGTGGCCACCGCCACCGACTGGTTCACGTACCGCGTCACGCGGTGGCAGGTGGTGAGCCCCTCGGCGGTGCGGGTGATCGCCCCCGTGCCGGACCGGCCGGGGGAGGCGCCCACCCGGCGGCTGCTCACCCTGACGGCGTGCCACCCGATGAACTCCGCGCGGGAGCGGTACGTCGTCCACGCGGAGCTGGAGTCGGCGCGCCCGCGGGCGCAGGGCCCGCCCGAGGTGCTGGGCTGAGCGGTGCCGGGCCGAGCGGGCCGGTCGCGGGCGGAGGTCGTGGTGGAGGAGGCGGGAGCGGGGATGTACGGGTGGCTGTGGCGGCACCTGCCGGGACCGGTGTGGGTGCGGGTGCTGACGTGCGCGCTGCTGGCGGTGGCGGTGGTGCTGCTGTGCATGACGGTCCTCTTCCCGGCCGTGGCGCCGCTGCTGCCCGTCAACGACGGCACCGTGGGGTCCTGACCCGCCACGCGGGGGGTGGGCGCGGGGCGGAGGGGTGACCGGGGACGGAGGGCGACCGTAGGCTCAGGTCCGCCCGGGGACTGCCGATCCACTGGGGTCACCGTCCGAGGGGAGCACCACCATGCCCGTGCGGAGCAGCCGGCGCCCTACCGCCGCCGCCCGAGCCGCCCGCACCGGGACCGTCCTCACCGGGGTCCTGGCGCTCTGCCTCCTCCCCGGCCCCGCCGCCGCGACGCCCGCCGCCGTACCTCCTGCGACGACCGCCGCCGCGCCCGCCGCGGAGCCCGCCGCCGTGGACGTGACGCGCCTCGTCGACGGCCGCCCCGTCACCACCACCCTCACCACCTCCGGCGGGCGCGCCGCCGAGGCGCTGGCCGACCGGCTGGAGGACCGCCGGGACGTCCTCGCCGCGGACGTGGCCGTGCGGTACCGGCCGGTCGGCGGGACCCTCGCGCACCGGCCCGCCGCGGGCGATCCGCTGCTCGGCGCCTCCCAGCACCTGTACGCCGCCCGCGCGTCCCGGGCGTGGACCCGCACGACCGGTACCGGTGTCGTGGTCGCCGTCCTCGACACCCGGGTCGTCACGGACCACCCCGACCTGCGCGGTGCGCTGCTGCCCGGGGTGGACACCGTCGCCCGCGGTGACGACCACGAGGACGGCACGCCCTCGTACCACGGCACCCTCGTCGCCTCCGTCATCGCGGCGCGCGCCGGCAACGACGCCGGCGGGGCGGGCGTCGCGCCGGGGGCGCAGGTGCTGCCCGTGCGGGTGTGCGCGCCCGAGTGCTCCAGCGGGGCGCTGACCGCGGGGATCGACGCCGCCGTGGCCCGCGGCGCGGACGTCATCAACCTCTCCGTGGCGGGCACCGAGCACAGCCGCGTCCTGGCCGACGCGGTGCAGCGGGCGGTCGCGGCGGGGGTCGTCGTGGTGGCCGCGGCCGGCAACGACGGCTCGCCCTGCACGGCGACGCTGCGCACCGGCTGCGGCAACCCCGTGATGTACCCGGCGGCGTACCCCGGTGTGGTGTCCGTCTCCGCGAGCACCCCGACGGGGCTGGCGGCGCCGTGGGCGGTGCACAACGACCGGGTGGACCTGTCCGCCACGGGCGAGCGCGTCCTCGGTGCCGTGCCCCCGCGCCGGGCGGGCGTGTACGACGGCTCGGAGTACGGCAGCGGCACCGGCACGTCGTTCTCCGCGCCGCAGGTGGCCGGGGCCGCCGCCCTGGTGCGCGGCGTCGCGCCGGAGCTGCCGCCGGCCGCGGTGGAGGAGCTGCTGCGCTCGACGGCGGCGCGCACGACGTGGCCGGCCGGGTACGGGCGCGGGCAGCTCGACGTGGCGGCGGCGGTGGCCGCGGCGGCGCACGCGCCGGGTGGCCAGCAGCCGGTGGTGGCGCAGCCGGACGGGTCGGTGGCGTACACCCGCGACGGCCGCGTGCACGTCGTGCGCGGAGCCGTCCTGGACCGCTACCGCGCCACCGGCGCCGAGGACGGGCCGCTCGGCTGGCCGGTGACCGGGGAGGTCGCGGTGCGGGGCGGGGCGTTCACCCACTTCGAGGGCGGCTCGGTGTACTGGAGCCCGGCGACGGGTGCGCAGCTGGTGCGCGGCGCGATCCTGGACCGCTGGGCTGCCGCCGGTCGGGAGACCTCCCCCCTGGGCTTCCCGGCGGGGGAGGAGGTGCCGCTGCGCGGTGGCGGTGCCGTGCAGCGCTTCACCGGCGGCCCGGTGTACTGGTCCCCGGCGACCGGCGCGCACGACGTGCGCGGGGCGATCCTCGGCGCCTACGGCGCGGCGGGCTGGGAGAACGGTGTCCTCGGCTACCCCGTGACGGGCGAGGTGCCGCTCGCGGGCGGCGCGTTCAACCACTTCCAGCGCGGGTCGGTGTACTGGAGCCCGGCGACGGGCGCGCAGCTCGTGCGCGGCGCGATCCGCGACGCGTGGGCCCGCGCCGGCTGGGAGCGCAGCCGCCACGGGTACCCGGTGACGGGGGAGCAGCTCGTGTACGGCGGGGTGCGCCAGGTGTTCCAGCGCAGCGTCGCGACGTACTCGTGGGCGACCGGCCGGGTGACGTTCTCGGCGCGCTGAGCCGCATCGGTGCCGCCGGTGCGGCAGGCTGACAGGCTCCGGGACGCATACGTTCCGCAACCCCGACGAGGAGGAGCAGCATGTCGTCGTCCTACCCGCCGCCCCCGCCACCCGAGTACGGGCAGGGCGGCTACGGCGCCCCGCCCGCCGCACCGAGGAACGGCCTGGGGCTGACCGCCCTCATCCTCGGCATCGTCGGCATCCTGCTGTCGTGGACGGTGGTCGGCGGCATCCTGCTCGGCATCGCGGCGATCGTCCTCGGGGTCATCGGGCGCAAGCGCGCCAGGAGGGGCGAGGCCACCAACGGTGGGGTGGCCCTGGGCGGGATCATCACCGGTGCGATCGCGCTGGTGCTCGGTGTCGTGATGATCGCGCTGTCGGCGTGGTTCGTGTCGCAGCTCGGCTTCGGTGACCTGGCCCGGTGCCTCCAGGAGGCCCAGGGCGACCCGGTGGCCGAGCAGCAGTGCCAGGTGCAGTACGAGGGTGAGCTCAACGAGCGGCTCGGCAGCTGACCGGTTGAGCGGCCGGACCGGCCGTCGCCCGGGGGCCGTCCACCACGTGGTGGGCGGCCCTCCGCCGTTCCCGGGGTTCCGGCGGGCTCACGCCCCTGGGCGCCCCCCGGCCGGTCGCACGGCGCCGGCCACCGCCGCGGCCAGCGGCTCGACGTCGTCCGCGGCGAGGGTGCTGACGGTCAGGCGCAGGCCGGGCCCGCTGCGCAGCCGGAACCGGGCGCCGGGCGCGGGCACCCACCCGGCCGCCGCGAGCCGCGCGGCCGCGCCGGTCTCGTCGTCGACCGGCACCCACACGTTGATGCCGGTGCGCCCGTGGGCCCGCACGCCGTGCCGCGCCAGGGCCGCCACGAGGCCGTCGCGGCGGGCGTCGTAGGTGCGCCCCGCCCCCGCCACGAGCGCGGCCGTGCCCGGGTCGGCCCACAGCGCCGCGACGGTGCGCTGCAGCAGGTGGCTGACCCAGCCGGGGCCCAGGCCCTGGCGGCCGGCGGCGCGGGCGGCGGTGACGGGGTCGGCGGCCACGACGGCCAGGCGCAGGTCGGGGCCGTAGGGCTTGGAGACCGAGCGCACGAACGCCCACAGCGGCACGGCACCGGCCAGGGGGGCGAGGGGGACGGCGGCGAGCTCGGCGGCGTGGTCGTCCTCCACGACGAGGACGTGCGGGTGCCCGGCGAGCACGTCGCGCAGCTCGGCGGCCCGCGCGGCGCTCACGGCGGCGCCGGTGGGGTTCTGGGCGCGGGAGGTGACGACGACGGCGCGGGCCCCGGCGGTGAGGGCGCCGGCCAGGGACCGCGGGAGGGGGCCCTCGTCGTCGACGGCGACGGGGACGGCGGGCAGCCCGCACGCGGCGAGGAGGTCGAGCAGGTTCGTCCAGCCGGGGTCCTCCACGGCCACGGCGTCGCCGGGGCGTAGGTGGGCGGCGAGGACGCGCTCGATGCCGTCGAGGGCGCCGCCGGTGCAGAGCACGCTGGTGTCCGGGACGGCGTCGGCGCGCAGCCGCTCGCGCGCGGCGGCGAGCAGGCCCGCGTCGAGGGGGCTGTCGGGGTAGCCGCGGGGGTCGCCGTCGCGGGGCGGGTGCGGCGCGGGGAGCAGGTGCGGCGCGGGCCCGCCGGTGGAGAGGTCGCGGGCGCCGGGCGGCACGGGCAGGGCGAGGCGGGAGCGGGGGGCGTGCACGGCGGGGGTGCGGCGCACGCGGGTGCGCTGCCCGGTGCCGGCCTCCACGACGCCGCGCTCGCGCAGGGTGCGGTAGGCGGCGGCGACCGTGCCGGGGGCGACGCCGCACGCGGCGGCCAGTGCCCGCACGGAGGGCAGGGCCTCGCCGGGTGCGAGCGCGCCGGAGGTGACGCCGTGCTCGACGGAGGCGGCGAGCTCGGCGGCGGTGCCGCCGCGGACGGCGAAGCCTGTGGCATCCTGTTCCGACACAGTACCAGGACTGTACTGGTACATGACCGAGACGTCCAGCCGGACCCGGAGGAGGCACCCGCCGTGCACGTCGTCGACCTCGGCCCCCCGCGCACCGACCCGCGCTGGGCGGCCGCCCTGCCCGTCCTGCGCGAGCTGCGCCCCCACCTCGACGCCGCCCTGCTGGCCACCGTCGCCGACGAGGGCGCACCCCAGGGGCTGCGCTTCAGCGCCGCGTTCGACGACGACGGCACCTGCCACGGCGTCGCCGGCTGGCGGCTGTGGGCCAACACCGCCACCGTCCGCCAGCTCTACGTCGAGGACCTCGTGACCGCCGCGGCCTCCCGCTCCCTCGGCGTGGGCGCCCTGCTGCTCGGCGACCTGGAGCGCCGCGCCCGCGACGCCGGCTGCACGAGGCTGTCCCTGGACTCCGGCGTGCACCGCCACGAGGCGCACCGGTTCTACTTCCGCGAGCGGATGCACATCGCGAGCCACCACTTCGCCCGGGACCTCGCGCCCGTCGGAGCGCCCACCGCCGGGGAGGCCTGAGGTGTTCGTCCCCCGCCCCGACGCCCCGCACGACGAGGCCGAGTCCTGGGAGCACCTGCGCCAGGTGGGTTTCGGCACGCTCGTCGCCCCCGGCGGCCCGGACCGCGAGGTGCCGGTGCTCGCCGCCGCCCAGTTCGCGGTGACCGCGGACCACCACGTCCTGCTGCACCTGGCCAGGCCCAACCCCGTGTGGGCGGCCCTCGCGGAGCGCCCCGTGGCGGTCCTGTCCGTCGCGCAGGACTGGGCCTACGTGCCGGGCGCGTGGAAGGCCGCGGCGGGGGAGGACCCGGCGCTCGGCGTGCCCACCACCTTCTACGCCGCCGTGCAGGTCGTCGCGGACGTCGACGTCGTGGACGAGCCGGAGGCGCTGCTGGAGCTGCTGCGCACCCAGCTCGCCGGGCTCGACCCCGCGCTCGCCGACCCCGCCGCGCACACCGGGGTGCTGCGCGGCATCCGCGGCGCCGTCCTGCGCCCCCGCGAGGTCCGGGGGAAGTTCAAGGTCGGCGGCAACCTCGACCCCGCGCGCCGCCGGGCCGTCGCCGACCGGCTCGCCGCCCGCGGCGCACCGGGGGACGCCGCGGTGCTGCGGCACCTGCACCGGCGGGAGCGGCCGGCCCCGGGAACCGCGCCGGGAACCCCGGCGGGGAAACTCCCGGGAACTCCTCCCGCAACCCGTGCAACACCGCGCCCGCCCGTCGCGTCCTGACGGTGTCGGGGGAGACGGCGCACGTCGCCGCCTCCCAGGGGGGTGCGGGGCCGGGGGGCTCCGCGGACACAGGGGGGACCATGCGCAGCAGGCGCACGCCCGTGGCGCTCGCCACGGCGGTGACCACGACGGTCACGACGGCGGTGGCGGTGGCGGTGCTGGGGGGCACCGCGACCGCGGCGGCGGGGCACGGCCTCGCCGTGACGTCCAGCTGCACCGGGGGCAGGCCGGGTTTCCTGGCCACCCTCGTGCAGGACGGCCGGGCCGCGTTCCTGCGGCAGCAGGGGGAGGCGGACGTCGTCGTGCCGGCCACGCCCGGCCCCGTCCGCCTCGACCTGAGCGGGCGGCGCTCCGAGGGCCGCGGGTGGACGCTCGTGGACGCCTCGGGCGCCGCCCTCGCCACCGCACCGGCCCTGCCGGACCGCGGCTGCGACGGCTGGCCGAGCCGGGAGGCCTACGTCGCCTCCGAGGACGACGAACCCGGCGCGCCGCAATCGCTCACCCGCCTGGCGAGCACCCCGTCGGCCACGCTGCGGGACGGCACCCGCGTGTTCCGCGCCGCGGACGGCACGTTCTACGCCGGCCGGCGCGGCGACTCGCACGTGGTGCGCGGCGCGATCGACGAGCACCACCGGCGCGCGGGGGGCGCGACCGGCCGGCTCGGGCAGCCGCTGACCAGTGAGTTCGGCGTCGCCACCCTCGACGGGTTCTTCACCCGCTTCACCGGCGGCACCGTCTACTGGAGCGCGGCGGGCGGCGCGCACGCCGTCACCCCCGGCCGCATCGCCGACGGGTACGCCTCGCGCGGGTACGAGCGGACCGTCGGCCTGCCGGTCAGCGAGCAGTTCGGCCCGCTGCTGCGCGGCGGGTACGGGCAGCACTTCACCGGCGGCTCGCTGTACTGGAGCCCGGCGAGCGGGGTGTGGCACGTGCAGGGAGCTATCCGGGACAGGTGGGCCGCGGCCGGCTGGGAGCGCTCGGTGCTCGGCTACCCGGTGAGCGACGAGATCCCCGTCCTGCGCGGGAGCCGCGGCCGGGTGCAGCACTTCCAGGGCGGCACCGTGGCGTGGAGCGACCAGACCTCCGCGCAGATCGTGCGCGGCGCGGTCCGCGACGGCTGGGACCGCTCCGGCGGCCCGCACGGCTGGGTCGGCATGCCCGTCACCGACGAGTTCGGGCCGCTGGTGCGCGGCGGGTTCGGGCAGCACTTCGGGTCCGGCTCGGTGTGGTGGAGCCCCGCCACGGGCGCGCACCACGTGGTCGACACCGGCAGCATCCCGCAGCGCTGGGCGCAGCTCGGCCGGGAGGAGGGCCTCGGCTACCCGACGTCCGACACCTTCGTGAACCTGCGGGGGCAGTGGAAGGCGCAGCACTTCGAGCGCGGGTCGCTGTTCAGCAACAGCTACCTGGACGACCCGGGGCCGGTGTTCCTCGTGAAGGGCGCGATCCGCGACCGGTACGCCGCCCTGGGCTGGGAGAACAGCAGCCTCGGCTACCCCACGAGCGAGGAGCGCCCGGTGCCCGGCGGTGTCCGGCAGGACTTCGAGCGCGGCTCGCTGACGTGGACGGCGGCCACGGGGCGGGTGGAGCAGGTGCCGGTGGGCTGACGGCGGCCCGGGGTGGGGCCCGGGGGGGATCCGGAGGCGGGGACGTCCGGGGGACCGGAGGAGGGAGCGGTTCCCCGGACGTTCATCCGCGAAAACCACACAGGGTCACCGGAAACGGCCCTAGCGTGGAACCCGCATCCGCAGGAACCCGGCGCCGGCCGGCGGGGCGCGGCGACGGGCCGACCGCCGAGGAGAAGACGTGCGCGACGACCCCACCACCGGTGCCCTCCCCACGACGTCCTTCCGGACGGACCTCGTCACGACGCTGCTCGCGACCTGGTTCACCCTGGGCCTGCTGCTGGACAGCTGGGCCCACAACAACCTGCCCGGCCTGGAGTCGTTCCTGACGCCCTGGCACGGCGTCTTCTACTCCGGTTTCGCCGCGACCGCGCTGTGGGTCCTGTGGACGGTCCGCAGGTCCCTGCCGCTCGGGCTCGGGGCGCTGCGGGCCATGCCCCGCGCCTACGTCCCCACCGTCCTCGCCCTGCCCGCCTTCGCGGTGTTCGGTGCCGGGGACTGGCTCTGGCACAGCATCTTCGGCATCGAGGAGGCGTGGCGGATCCTCTTCAGCCCCACCCACCTCGGGCTGGTGACGGCCATGCTGGTCATCGTCACCACCGCCGCCCGCTCCGCGTGGGCCGACCCCGGCCTGCACGCCGGCACGCGCTCCCTGCGGCTGCTGCCCGCCGTGCTGTCCACGGCGCTCGGCACCGTCCTGGTGCTGCTGTTCCTGCAGTACGCCAACGCCCTCGTGCTCGACCCGGCCACCGTGGCCCTCGGCCTGTCCGGCACCGACGGCACCGTCACGGCGGACGTCGTCACGGACGTCGCCGCCACGAGCGCGGTCCTGCTGCTGCCCCTGCTGGTCCTGGCGCGCCGCTGGCGCCTCCCCCTCGGCGCGGCCACCGCCGTGTACGGCACGGCGTGCCTGCTGTCCGCCGCGGTCGCCGGGTTCACCAACCTCGCCACGGTGACCGGCGCGCTGCTCGGCGGGATCCTCGTCGACGTCCTCGCCCGGGTGCTGCGCCCCTCCCCCGGGCGCACCGCGCGGTGGTGGGCGTTCGGGTTCTGCGCGCCCCTGCTGACGTGGTGCGCGTACCTCGCCGGGGTCTACACGGGGGCCGGGGCCGTCCCCGCGCCCAATCTGGAGCTGCTGACGGGGCTGCCCCTCGTGCAGGCGCTCCTCGGGCTGCTCCTCGCCGTGCTCACCGCGCACCTCGCCGCGCCCGCGCCCGGCGGAGCCGCGCCGGTGCGGGCCCGCGACGGGGAACCCGCCCGGGTCTAGGACCCCGCCGGCCCCGGGACCCCCGCCTCCGCCGCGATCGCGGGAACCCCCGCCTCCGCCGCGATCGCGGGAACCCCCGCCTCCGCCGCGATCGCCGCGACCAGCTCCTCGTCGAGGACGAACAGCTCCTCCCCGTCGCCGGGCGCCGGCACCGACAGCACCGTGGCGCGCACCCCGTCCGGGCCCAGCTCCACCAGGCACGCGCCGCTGCCCCGCACCGCCCGCTCCCGGCCGTGCGCCACGAGGACGTCGGTGCGGTTCGCCACCCCGGGCGCCACGACCAGCGCGAGCTCCCCGGCGGTCGCCACGTACGGGTGGTGGTAGTGCCCGCTGAGCACCGCCCGCACGTCCGTGCCCGCCAGCACCTCCAGCAGCGCGCCCGGCTCCTGCAGGCGCAGCGCCTCGTGCAGCACCGTCGGCGCCGGCAGCGGCGGGTGGTGGACCACCACGACCGTCCCCCGGGGCGCCGGCTGCGCCAGGACCTCCCGCAGCCGGCCGAGCTGGCCCGGGCGAAGCTCCCCGTAGCCCCGGCCCGGCACGGAGGAGTCCAGCGCCACGAGGCGCAGCCCCGCCACGTCGTGCACGGTGTCCAGCGGTTCCCCCGCCGGAGCGGCCGCCCGGCCGAGCAGCACCTCGGCGAACGGGCCGCGCACGTCGTGGTTGCCCACCGCCCACACCACCGCGGCGCCCCGCCCGGCGGCGAACCCCCCCACGAGGTCCCGCGCCGCGGCGTACGACTGCGCCGAGCCGTCGTCGGAGACGTCCCCCGAGACGACCACCGCGTCGAGGTCCCCGACCCCGGCGAGACCGGCCAGGACGTGCCGCAGCACGGCGGTGGTGTCCACCAGCCCCTGGTGCAGGGCGCCGCCCCCCAGCAGGTGCGTGTCCGACAGGTGCAGCAGGCGCGCGCTCGTCACGGGGCGATCCTCGCGCAGGGGCCGCTCAGGCGCGCCGCAGCGGTTCCCGCCGCCCCCACGTGGCGCAGCGCCACAACCACTCCAGCGGCCCCTGGCGGAACCGGCGCAGCCACAGGACCGACAGGACCCACTGCACGGCCAGGACACCCACGGCGACGAGCAGCAGCTCCGTCCAGGACCGGCTGTGCGACAGGTCCAGCACGTGCCCGGCCAGGACCACCACGGGCGTCGCGGCGACGTAGTTCGTCAGCGCCGTCCGGCCCAGCGGGGTGAACAGCGCCCGCAGGAACCCGCGCAACGGCGTGCGCAGCAGCACCAGCACGCCGCTGACGTAGGCGCCGGCCAGGAGGAACCCGGCGACGGCGGAGGAGGCGGTGAAACCCGAGCCCGCCAGGTCCTGCAGCTGCCACGCCAGGGCGGGCACCGACGCCGCCGCGAACCCCGCGAACAGCAGCAGCGGGATCCCGGTGGAGTCCTCGACCCGGGCCACCACCCCGTAGCGCACGAGCGCCGAGCCGAGCAGGAACACCCCCGGGACCAGGGCGACGCCGCCACCGGTGGTCAGCGCCGCCGGGACCAGGACGGCGGCGCCCAGGGCCACCGTCCACCGCGGCAGCCACGTCGAGGGCAGCAGCACCAGCAGGCCGATGACGGCGTAGAACACCAGCGCCTCCCCCGGGTGCCAGAACTGGTGCAGCACCCCCAGCGGCAGCAGGACGAGCAGCCGCCGCAGCAGCACCACCCGCGGCCGCGCGCTCCGCCGGGCGGCGGAGGCGAGGAACAGGGAGAAGCCCGCGCCGAACAGCAGGGCGAACACCGGGTGGAACCGCTGCTGCACCAGGAGCTGCAGCCAGCCGCCGGCGTCGTCCAGCGTGGGCGGCCCGTGCGGTACGTCGTACCCGAAGTGCGCCACCGGTCCGATGTTGACCAGGAGGATCCCGCACAGCGCGAACCCGCGCAGCACGTCCAGGGCGGCCAGACGCGCGCCGGGCGGGGCCGTGGCGGTGGCGGTGGCGGTGGCGGCGGGCGTGGGTGGTGCGGCGCGCTCGATCGGCATGCCCCCACCGTGTCCGGACCGCAGGGCCGCGCGGATCGGCCGGGTGGCCGGCCCGGGACCGCCGGGGTGGCCGTTCGGCCAGGGCGGAGCCGACCGGCCGCGCTCAGCCGCCGCCCACCTCGCCGCTCTCCCACGCCCAGGCGGCGACCTCGACGCGGTTGCGGGCACCGAGCTTGGTCTGGACGCTGCCGAGGTGCGCCTTGACGGTGCCCAGGGACACGAACAGCTCGCCGGCCACCTCGTTGTTCGTCAGGCCGCGGGCGACGAGGCGCACCACGTCCAGCTCCCGCGGCGTCAGCGGCTCGGCGGGGGCCCGGGCGGTCGTGGGCGCCGGCGCCGTCAGCCGCTGCAGGAGGCGGACGGTCACGGCGGGGCTGATCAGCGACTCCCCGGCCGCCGCGGCGCGCACCGCCTCGACGAGCAGCGCGGGCCCGGCGTCCTTGAGCAGGAACCCGGCGGCGCCGTTGCGCAGGGCCGCGTAGACGTACTCGTCCAGATCGAAGGTGGTGACCACGACGACCCGGACCGGGTCGGCCACGGCCGGGCCGGCGAGCAGCCGCGTGACCTCCAGCCCGTCCAGGCGCGGCATGCGGATGTCCAGCAGCGCCACGTCCGGGCGCAGCCGGCGCGCGGCCTCCAACGCCTCCACGCCGTCGGCGCACGAGGCGACGACCTCGATGCCCGGCTGGGCGTCGAGGATCATCGCGAAACCGGCCCGCACCATCTCCTGGTCGTCGGCCACGAGCACCCTGGTCGTCACCGCTGCACCCTCCCCCCCGGCACGGGGACCGCGGCCCGCACGCACCACCCGCCGCCGGGTGCCGGCCCGGCGGCCAGCGTGCCGCCGAGGGCCGTCACCCGCTCACGCATCCCCACGATCCCGAACCCGCCGCCCGGGACCCCGCCCTCCCCCGGGCCCGTCCGGCCGCGGGTGCTGGCCACCCGCACGACCACCTCCCCCGTCCGCCGGGTCACCTCCACGTCCACCCGCGCGGCGCCGCGGGCGTGCCGGGCGACGTTCGTGAGGCTCTCCTGCACCACCCGGTACACGGCCGCCTGCACCTCCACCGGCAGGTCCGCGGCGTCCTCCGCGCCGTCCGGCAGGCCCGTCAGCCGGACCTCCTCCGCCGACCCCGAGCCGCGGAAGCGCCGCACCAGGTCGGCCAGGTCGGACAGCCCGGGCGTCGGCAGCCGCGCGGCGCCCCCCTCCGGGACGGCACCGGGACCCGCGCGCAGCACCCCGACGAGCCGCCGCATCGACGTCAGCGCCTCGGTCCCCGCGGTCTCGATGGACGCCAGCGCCGCGCCCACCGCGGGGGGCACCGCCGCCGGGTCGGAGCCGGCCACGGCGCGGGCCGCCTGGGTGGCCACGACGATGCCCGTGACGTGGTGGGCGACGACGTCGTGCAGCTCCCGGGCGATCTCCTCCCGCTCCGCGACGCGCACCTGCTCCACGGCGACGCGGCGCTGCTGGTCGGCGCTCCTGAGCGCCGAGGCGACCGCGACCATGACGGCGACGACGGCGAGGGCGAGGGTGGACAGGAGGGGCGTGTCCGGGCTCCACGTGCGCAGGGGCAGCGCCAGCAGCGCCACGACCAGGGCACCGGTGAGCACCCGGTCCCGCCGGCCGGCGGCCCGGCGCCAGCGCGAGACCAGCAGCAGGAGCAGGACGGCGGTCTCCACGAGGCCGAAGGAGGCGGCGGGGGCGGCGGCGGCCAGCACCGCGCTCCCGGCGCAGGAGAGGACCACCGCGGCGGCCGTGGCCGCGTCCCGGCCGCCCTCGCCGCCGTGCAGCAGCGCCGCGGCGGCGAGGGCGGTGACGGCCAGGAAGAGGAGCGCCGGCCACTGTGCGGACACCACCACCACGTCGACCAGGGCGAGCAGGGCCAGCAGGAGCGCCGTCAGGACCGTAAGCGCCCTGCGGCGCCCCGCGCGCGCCCGCACCCGTGTCCCCACCGGCCCCATCATCCCCGCCCCGCCGGATCAGTCGGCGGTGGAGGCCGGGTCGGCCGACACCCGGGCCAGCAGCGGGCGGCTGGCGGCGGAGGCCACGCGCACACCCAGCAGGCCGAGGGCCGTGCAGCCGACGAGCAGGAGGAACCCGGACACGTCGACGCCCCCGCCGCCCAGGCCCAGGCGGGTCAGCGGCGCGGCCGCCACCACCCCGGTCACGGTGGAGCCCACCGCCAGCAGCACCAGCGGCAGCTGCGTCTCCAGCAGCCGGGCCCGGTCCAGGACCCGCAGCGGGACCCCGACCAGCGCGAGCTGGCGGTAGGTGCGGCGCCGGTCCAGCACCGAGGCCGCCGAGGTGATCCCCGCCGAGGCCATCGCGACGAGGAAGGAGACCGCCAGGACCAGCACGGACGCGGCCCGGAAGTCCGTGGCGAACCGGACCTCCCCGATCACGACGTCCCGGCCGGTCGCGGCGACGGACGCCGGTGCCACGCGTCCCACGACGGTGCGCGCCACCTCCAGGTCCCGCTCGGGGCCGGCCACCGTCACCGCGACGAAGCCGGCCGGCCCGGCGCGGGTGTCGAGGAACAGCAGCGCCCCGCGGTCGGTGCCGGGGCCTTGCACGTCCGCGTCGACGCCGGCGGCGGCCAGCTCGGTGCGCAGCCGGTCGGCCGTGGCGCCGGCGGTCGCGGCGGGCAGCGCGACGTCGAGCCGGTCGGCGCCCCCCCAGACGAGCTCACCGGAGCCGGTGGGGAAGAGCGCGAGGGTGCCGGCGACGAACCCGGTCATCGCCACCGACCCGACGACGCGCCACGTGCCGCGCGGGTCGTCCAGCATCCGGCGCCCCGCCAGCAGCGCCGGGGCGCCGGACGCCCGGTGCACGACGACACGCCCCAGGACGCCGACGACCCAGGGCCCGACCACCGCAAGGGCCGCGAAGACCGCGGCGAACAGGCCGACCAGGGCCGTCGTCGAGGGGTTCCCCGACTCGGAGTACCGCAGGAAGCCGACGAGCAGCGCCACGGGGACCAGCACCCGGACGAGGCCCGGCCGGCGCGGTGCGTGCCCGGCGGCCACCCCGAGCGGGCTCGCCAGCACCCGGCGCAGCGCCGACACGGCGCTGCCCACGGCCAGCGCGACCACCCCCACGACGACCGCCGCCAGCAGGAGCGGCGGGGGCACCAGGTCGGCGGCGTACCAGCGGCCACCGGCGACCGGCACCTGCGCCACCACGGGCACCAGCAGCAGGGCCCCCACCACGCCCACCAGCGCACCGGCCGCCGCCGGGAGCGCCGACTCCACCGCTGTCATGGTCACGACCTGGCGCGGGCTCGCCCCGGCCAGGCGCAGCGCCGCCAGCCGCTGGTCGCGGCGCGCCAGGCCCAGTCGCGCAGCGGCCCCGGCCAGCACGAGCAGGGGGACGACGAGGAGCGTGACCGCCACGACGGCCAGCGACAGGTACTGCGCGGCCGGGCCGTCCGGCAGCCGGGTCCCGGTGAGGTCCTCGACGGGCACCGGCCCGGTCCAGGTGCCGGCGCTGCGCTGGTCCCGCCAGGCCGGCGCCGTCACCGCCGCGTCGCCCGGGGCTCGGCCCACGACGGCGACGAGCTCCTCCGGGAAGGCCAGCGCGTCCCCGCCGAGCTCACCGGCGACCGGCCCGAACCGCGTGCCCAGCTCCGCCGGGCGCTCGCGCACCAGCTCCGCCAGGGCGGGGGACAGGTACGCCTGCCCGGGGGCGGGGAAGGCGGCCAGGCCGGGCACGGCGGGCGGTGTGCCCGCACCGGTGGCGGCGAGGTCGACGACCACCACCTGCCTCCCGTCGTGGGCGCTCGTCGTCGTGCGCTGCACCGCCGGCGCTCCAGCGGGGGAGTCCGCGGCCAGGGGCGTGCGCCACTGCGTGCGGTCGGCGCGGGCGTCCAGCCCCACCAGGGTGCCGGCGCACAGCAGGAGCAGCAGCGTGGTCGCGGCGAACCCGGCGCCGGCGAGCGCGGCGGTGGCCAGGCCCCGGCGGCCGCCTGCGCGCAGCAGCCGCCACGACAGGCCCGCGGCGCTCACCGTGCGGCCCCGGCGCGCGGCCCGGGCGCGCGGACCGCGCCCGGGCGCCTGCCACGGTCCCCACCACGGTCCCCGCCACGGTTGCCGCCGGGGTGCTCGCCCGGCGCGGCGCGCCCGTCCCGCACCAGGACCGTCCGGTCGCACCACGCCGCGATGTCGGGGTCGTGGGTGACGAGGACCAGCGCGGCACCGGCGGCGTGCGTGGCGCCGCGCAGCACCTCCATCACCTCGGCGCTGGTGGCCGAGTCCAGCGCACCGGTCGGCTCGTCCGCGAAGACGACCGACGCCCCGGTGACCAGGGCGCGGGCGATCGCCACCCGCTGCGCCTGGCCGCCCGACAGCTCACCGGGGCGCCGGCCCCCCAGACCGGTCAGGCCCAGGGGCTGCAGCCAGGTGCGGGCCCGGGCGACGGCGTCGCGGACGTCCCGCCCCGCCAGCAGCAGGGGTAGGGCGATGTTCTCCTCGGCGGGCAGCTCGGGCAGCAGCTGCCCGGACTGGAACACGAACCCGTAGCGCGTGCGCCGCAGCTCGCTGCGCCGGGCCTCGCCCCAGCCCTGCACGGGGACGCCGTCCAGCAGGACCCGCCCCGAGTCCGGTCGCACGATGCCCGCCAGGCAGTGCAGCAGCGACGTCTTGCCCGAGCCGGAGGGCCCCATCACGGCGACGGACTCCCCGGCCGCCACCGCCAGCGAGGCGCCGTCCAGGGCCGTCGTCGGGCCGTACCGCTTGGTCAGCGCCTCACCGGCCAGCACCGGTGGCGGGGACGGGGTTCGCGTGCTCGTCATGCCGCCACCCTCCGCCGACGCGGCCCGGGCGGACCTCGGCCGCACGACCACGGGGCGCACCGCGGCCTCGGCCGATCGGCCAGGGTCGCGCCCGCGATCCCGCCCACACCACCGCGGCGCCCCGCGCGGCGGCGCCCCCCACGAGGCCCTGGTGCAGGGCGCCGCCCCCAGCAGGTGCCTGTCGGGCAGGTGCAGCAGGCGTGCGCTCGTCGCGGGGGATCCTCGCGCAGGGCCCGCTCAGGCGTCCCGCAGGTACTGGTCCGCCCACGCGCTGATGATCCGGGCCGCCCGCCGGGCCTGACCCGGGGCGAGGAGCAGGTGGTCGGAACCCTCCAGGGCCACGAAGCTGCGCGGGTGGGGGGCCGCCCGGAAGATCTCGCTGGCGTTGTCGATGCTCACGGTGGCGTCGGTGGGCGAGTGCATGACGAGCAGCGGCACCCGCAGCGCCTGGACCTCCCGGCGCAGGTCGGCCCGCCGCACGTCCTCGACGAAGCCGCGCTTCAGCGTGAGCGCCCGCCCGCCCACCGGCCACTGCGCGTGGCCCTCCGCCATCACCCTCTCCACCAGCGCGTCGTAGTGGTGTTCCACGTGCCGCGGTTCCGCCGGCGCCGCGATGCTGACCACCGCCTCCAGGCCGGCGACCCGGCCCGCCGCGGCGAGGACGGCGGCGCCCCCGAAGGAGTGCCCGACCAGCAGGGCGGCCGGGGTCCCGCGCTCCGCCATGAACTCCGCCGCCCGCACGGTGTCGTCGACCTTGTGCGTGAAGGAGCCGTCGCCCCAGTCGCCCTCGGAGTCGCCGAGCCCGAGGTTGTCGAAGCGGAGCATGCCGATGCCCTCGGCGGCCAGCCCGCGGCAGATCCGGGCCGCGGCGGGGGAGTCCTTGCCCAGGGTGAACCCGTGGGCGAAGACGCCCCAGCCGCGCACCGGGCCCTCGGGCACGTCGAGCCGCCCCGCGAGCAGGGGCCCCGCCGAACTGCGGAACGACACGCGCTCGCCCATCGACCCGTCCTCCCGACCTCCGCCGCACCTGGCGTCCACCCTGCCACGGAGGGGGCGCCGGGGTCCGGCCGCGCACCCCGGCCTCCGCCTACAGTTGCCCCGTGCCGCCGCGGCAGCCCGGCCTCGCCGGTCTCGACGCCTGGGTCCGCTCGCACCCGGGCGTCCTCGACGCCGTCCTCGCCGTGGCGTTCGCCGTCGTGCTGCTGCCCTCCTCCGCGACGCTCGTGTGGTCCGCGACGTGGCCGTCCCCGCCGCGGGCGGCGCTGCTGGCGCTGCTGCTGCTGGCGCACGCCGCGGTGGCCGCGAGCCGCCGCTCCCCGCGGGCGGCGTTCGCGGTCTGCAACGCCGTGATGCTGGTGCTCGCGCTGACCCCCGACCTGCGGGGGGAGGGCACCGGGGGGCTGGCCTCGCAGGCGGTGCCGCCGGTGCTGCTGCCGAGCTGCGCGGTCTACCTCGTCGTCCTGCACGCCGTCGCGCAGACCCGCCCGCCGTGGCCGGCGCGCGCCCTCGGGGTGGCGCTGGCGGGTGCGGCGCTGGTGACGGCGCGGCTGTGGGTGGACACCGACTGGATCACCGGGTCGGGGTCGGCGGACGGCTGGGGGTGGCGGCTGTTCGTGGTCCTCGGCCTCGTCGCCGCCGTCCTCGCCCCGTGGGGCCTGGGCCGGTTCCGGGCGGTGCGCGCCGCGTACGTCGAGGCACTGGAGGAGCGGGCGCGCCGCGCCGAGCGGGAGCAGGAGCGCCGCGCGGAGCAGGCCGTCCTCGCCGAGCGCGCCCGCATCGCCCGGGAGATGCACGACGTCGTGGCCCACTCCCTCGCGGTCATCGTGCGGCAGGCGGAGGGCGGCCGGCTCATCGCCGCGAAGGACCCCCAGCGCGCGGCGCACGTGCTG
Source organism: Kineococcus anabasis (assembly GCF_054590795.1). Taxonomy (NCBI): domain Bacteria; kingdom Bacillati; phylum Actinomycetota; class Actinomycetes; order Kineosporiales; family Kineosporiaceae; genus Kineococcus; species Kineococcus anabasis. The sequence goes on along the minus strand of NZ_BAAIHU010000008.1, from coordinate 5,590 downwards.
TCGGCGGTCGCGGGCGCGGGGCGGGAGGCGCTGGCCGACATGCGCACCGCACTGGGGGCGCTGCACCCGGGGGAGGAGCCCGCGGACGCCCCGCAGCCCACCGCCGGGGACGTGCCGGCGCTGGTGGAGCGGGTCCGCGCGGCGGGGCTGCCGGTGGACCTCGCCGTCACCGGGGAGGCGGCCGACCTGGACCGGGTCGTGTCCCTGGCGGCGTACCGGGTGGTGCAGGAGGCGCTGACGAACGTCGTCAAGCACGCCGGGGCGGGTGCCGCGGCGCGGGTGCACGTGCGGTGGGGCGCGGGGGAGGTGCGGGTGGAGGTCACCGACGACGGCACCGGCGCCCCGGGCCGGGGCGGGGACGCGGGCCGCGACGGGGACGCGGAGCGGGACGGGGACACCGAGCGGGACGGGGACGCGGGGCCGGGGCGGGGGCTGCTGGGGATGCGGGAGCGGGTCGCCCTCGCCGGTGGGCGGCTGGAGGCCGGTCCCGCCGGCGGCGGGGGTTTCCACGTCGCGGCGGACCTGCCCACGCGCGGACCCGGCACGGCGGAACCCGGTGCGGCGGCCCCCGGCACGGCAGGATCGGCACCGTGATCCGGGTGGTGCTGGTCGACGACCAGGAGCTGGTCCGCACGGGCCTGGCGATGGTCGTGGACTCCCAGGACGACATGCGCATCGTGGCGGAGGCCGCGGACGGCGCGCAGGCCCTCGACGTCGTCGCCGCCACCCCCGCCGACATCGTGCTCATGGACGTGCGGATGCCGCGCCTGGACGGGGTGGAGGCCACCCGCCGCCTCGTGGCCCGCCACCCCTCGGGCCCGCGGGTGGTGGTCCTGACGACGTACGACCTCGACGAGCACGTGTTCGCGGCGCTCAAGGCGGGCGCCAGCGGCTTCCTCCTCAAGGACGCCACCGCCGAGGACGTGCTCGCCGCGATCCGCGCCGTGCACGAGGGGGACGCCGTCCTCGCGCCCTCGGCGACGCGGCGCCTGCTCGCGCGGGTCGCCGACGCCCTGCCCGGCCCCCGCGGCGGCCCGGACCCGCTGGAGCGCCTCACGCCCCGCGAGCGCGACATCCTCGCCGAGGTCGCCACCGGCGACAGCAACGCCGAGATCGCGGCGAGGCTGCACCTGTCGGAGGCGACGGTGAAGACCCACGTGGGGCGGCTGCTGGCCAAGCTCGGCCTGCGCGACCGCGTGCAGGCGGTGGTGCTCGCCTACGAGAGCGGCCTGGTGCGCCCGGGCTCCTGAGAGCCCGCCCCGCGTCCTGCGTCCCGCCCCCGCGCCCCGCCCTGCCCCTGGGGGCGCACCCGCGTACTCCCGCAGGCGTACGCGGGCGCCCTCCCAGGGCGACGACCGGCGCGCCGGCGAGGTGGAGCCTCGGTCCCGGACGCACCGCCCGGGTGCCGCCACGAGGGGAGACCGAGGACGATGACGATGCTCCTGGAGAGGCCGAGACGGGCGGTCACCGGCCCCCTGGACCGCGTGCTGGTCCCCGCCGCCGCCTGGTCGCTGGCGAGCACGGGGCTCGGGCTGGCGTGGCTGCTGGGCGCCCCGGGCAACCCCGCCGACCCGGCCGTGGACGACGCGGTGGACCTGTCCGCGCTCGGGATGCTGGGCCCGCAGGGCGGGGCGGCGCTGCTGACCGGGCTCGGGGTGCTCGGGGCCCTGCTGGCGCTGGGCTTCACGGTGCTCACCCCCGGCGGGCACCTGCACCGGGCGGCGACCGCCGGCGCGGGTGTCCTGGCGGGGGTGCTCGCCGTGGGCCTGCCGGACTACCGGCTGCTCGCCGCGGTGGGGTACACGCCGGTGCTGGCCGTGCTGCGGCTGGCGGGGCGGGACCCCGGCGTGCAGGTGTGGACGTGGCCGGTGGTGCACATGGCGCTGCTCACCCTCGCGGGGCTGGCGTGGGTGGCGGTCGCGGTGGTCGCGGCCCGGCGCGACGCGTACGCGTGCGCGGCGTGCGGCAGGGCACCGGGGCAGCCGTCGTGGCGCTCGGCGCGGGCCGCGGCGCGCTGGGGCCGCTGGGCGGTGGCCGTCGCGGTCGTCGTGCCCGTCGGGTACGCCGTCACCCGCATCGCGTGGGCGCTGGGGTTCCCGCTGGGCGTCTCCCGGGACCTGCTCGACCTGCTGGGCGAGGCGGTGTGGTTCGGTGCGGGGCTCGGGGTGCTGGCTCTCGGCGGGGCGGTGCTGACGGTGGGGCTGGTGCGGCCGTGGGGCGAGGTGTTCCCACGGTGGGTGCCGGGGCTGCGGGGGCGCCGGGTCCCGGTGGCCGCGGCGGTGGTGCCCGCGGCCGTGGTCGCACTCCTGGTGACGTCCGCCGGGGTGATGCTCACGCGGATGGTGCTCACCGGGCGGTTCGGGGAGGAGCTGCCCGGCGCGGACGCGGACGTCATGGCGTGGCTGCCGGAGCTGTTCTGGCCGCTGTGGGGTCTGGCGCTGGCGGCCGCGGCGTACGCGTACTGGCTGCGCCGGCGCGGCACCTGCGCGCGCTGCGGGGGTGCCTCGTGAGCGGCTGGCACTGGGTGTGGCGCCCCTCGGTCCCGGCGCCGCTGTGGAACCGGGCGGCGCGCAGGAGGCCGGGCTGCCGCTGCGCCGGGTGCCGCCGCCACCGCGGGGTGCGGGGCGCGGGCTCCCAGGTCCCGCCGACCACCCGGTCGCGGCCGGAGCGCCTGGCCTCGTGAAGCACCCGGTCGGCCTCCGCCTCCCCGCCGTGCGCCGGCCCGGTGGCCGCGGTGCGTCCCGTCCTCGGCGCTCCCGCCGTCCGGTCACCCGGAACGCTTGACCTTGACGTCGCGTCAACTCCTAGCGTCGTGGGTGCCGGTGCGGAACACCGGCGGGGGACCACGGGAGGAACCACGTGCTCTGGTCGATCCAGGAGCTGGCCCGCGCGGCGGGCGTGTCCAGCAGGACCCTGCGCCACTACGGGGCGCTCGGCCTGCTGCCGCCCACCACCACGGGCGCCAACGGCTACCGGTACTACGACCAGGACGCGCTGGTGCGCCTCCAGCGGATCCTCCTGCTGCGCGACCTCGGTCTCGGCCTGCGGGCCGTGGGCGAGGTCCTGGACGGCGAGCGCGACGCCCCCGCGGCGCTGCGCAGCCACCTGGAGCTGCTGGAACAGGAGCAGCAGCGCCTCGCGCGGCGGATCGAGTCGGTGCGGACGACGCTCCGCAAGGTGGAAGGAGGTGAACCCCTCGTGGCACAGGAGGTCTTCGACGGGTTCGACCACGCACAGCACGAGCAGGAGGTCACCGAGCGCTGGGGCCGCGAGGCGTGGCAGCGCGGCGACGAGTGGTGGCGCTCGCTGACGGAGGAGGAGAAGCGGGCGTTCCAGCGGCGGCACCTCGACATCGCCGCGGACTTCGGGCGCGCGAAGCTGGCCGGGCTGGCCCCGGACGGCGAGGAGGTGCAGGCGATCACGCGGCGCCTGCACGACTGGCTGACGACCACCCAGCCGGAGGTCCCGGCGGAGTGGTTCACCGGCCTGGGGCAGATGTACGTGGACGACGACCGGTTCCGCGCGAACTACGACGTGCACGCACCGCGGACCGCGGAGCTGATCCGCGACGCGATGGCCGTCTACGCCTCGCGGCACCTCGCCTGAGCCCGCCGCCCGCCCGTCTCCGGGTCCGGGCGGCCCAGGAGGGCTCCTCTCCCGCCCGTCTCCGGGTTCGGGCGCTCCGGGACGCTTCCTCTCCCGCCCATCTCCGGGTTCGGGCGCTCCGGGACGCTTCCTCTCCCGCCCGTCTCCGGGTTCGGGCGGCCCGGGGGGGCTGCGGGAGCGCCCGAGCCCGGAGACGGGCGGAGAGGGGGAGGAGGGCGGGGCAGGGGCGCGGGAGGAGGGCGGGTCCGGGGGTGGTGTGGATGTTCTGGGCGGAGTCCCGCCCCGGGCTCAGCGGCGGCGTGCAGCAGCCGAACGGTCGCTTATGGTGACGCGCGTGCCGAGATCGCAGCCCTCCCCGGGAGGGACCTCCGCCGGGCGCGACGCCGACGTCCCCGGCGCCGGTCTGCGAGCGCGCGGCCGGCACGCCACCCACGAGCACGGCCTGGGCTACCGGCTGCTGCGGGCCGCCGGCATCGGCACCCTCGCCGTCGCCCTCGTCGGCGCGGCGGGCGGGGCGTACGCCTGGTACCGGCTCGAGGGCAACATCGCCTCCCGCGACCTCAGCCGCTTCATCGGCGCGGCGCCCTCGGACGAGGCGACCGAGGACCCCGCGACGGGCCGCAAGCCGCTGAACGTCCTCGTCATGGGCAGCGACACCCGCGACCTCGCCGACGGCACGGGCGGGCAGTACGGCGGTGCCGCCGCGGACCCCGGGGCCCGCTCGGACACCACCGTCCTGGTGCACCTGTCGGCGGACCGGAGGAGCGCGGCGGTGGTGAGCATCCCGCGCGACTCCCTCGTGCAGATCCCGACGTGCACGCGGGAGGACGGCACCCCCGTGGAGGGCCGCCGCTGGATGTTCAACGACGCGTTCTCCGAGGCCGGGCCCGCCTGCACGGTGCGCACCGTGCAGAGCGTCACGGGTGTGCGGGTGGACCACTGGGCGGTCGTGGACTTCAGCGGGTTCCGCTCCATGATCGACGCCCTCGGCGGCGTGGACATCTGCCTGCCGAAGGCGGTCGACGACAGGCGGGCGAACCTGCACCTGCCCGCCGGCCGGCGCGAGGTCGACGGGGAGACGGCGCTGGCGTACGCGCGGCTGCGCTACATCGGCGACGGCTCCGACCTCAGCCGCATCGACCGCCAGCAGGCGCTGATGTCGTCGATGGTCCAGAAGGTCACCAGCTCCGACATGCTCCTGCGCCCGGACCGGCTGTACGGCTTCCTCGACGCGGCCACGAAGTCCGTGACGACCGACCCGGAGCTGGCGAGCCTGAACTACCTGCGCGAGCTGGCGATGAGCGTGCAGAGGATGCCGCCCGGGGCCGTGCAGTTCATCACCGTCCCCAACGCGCCCGACACCCGGGACCCGAACCGGGTGGCGTGGACGCCCGCGGCGGACGAGCTGTGGAAGCAGATCCGCACCGACTCCCGCATCGGCGCCCCGCCCGCACCGGCGCCGGGCACGAGGCCGTCGGTGTCCTCCGCGCTGACCGTGCCGCCGGAGCGGATCTCCGTGGAGGTCCTCAACGTCGGGGGGGAGCAGGGCGCCGCGCGCAAGGCGGCCGACGCCCTCGCGGCCCTCGGCTTCGGCGTCAGCGGCACCGGCGACGGGGAGCCGACGGGCTCGCCGTCGGGGGTCCTCGTGCGCTACGGCCCGGACCGGGCGGACAGCGCGGCCACCGTCACGGCCGCCTTCCCCGGCGCGACCAGCAGGCTCGACGCGGCCCTGGGGAGGAAGGTCGTGGTGGAGGTCGGCACGGGCGCCCCGGCGCCGGTGGACGTCCGTCCCCGCCTCACCGGCGGCGCGGCACCGGCCTCCCCGGGCGCGAAGGCGCCGGCGGCCCCCACGCCGGCTCCCACGATCGAGGCGCGCCTGGCGACGGAGGACATCTGCGCCTGACCCGGCCCCGGCCTGGCCTGGTGCTGCCTGGTGCCGGCCTCACCTGGTGCTCCCCTCGGGCGGGGACGTCCCGCGGGCGCC